>JAFAZE010000122.1 GCA_019239975.1 Streptosporangiaceae bacterium | reverse complement strand
CGGGCCCGTGACCTACCGCCAGCTCGACGAGCGTTCCGCCCGGCTGGCCCGGACGCTGCTCGACCTCGGCTTGCGCCCGCTGGACCGGGTCATCGTCCAGCTGCCGAACACCGCCGTCTTCGCCTACCTCTACTTCGCGCTGCAGCGGATCGGGGCGATCCCGGTGCTGGCCCTGCCGGTCCACCGCAAGCGCGAGATCACCCAGTTCGCGGAGATATCCGGGGCCAGGGCGCTGGCCGTGCCCGGCGCCGCCCGCGGCTTCGACTACACCGCCATGGCCCGCGAGATCATGGCCGCCCAGCCGGCCGTCGAGCTGTGCCTGGTCCAGGGAGGCCCGGGCCCGGGCGGCCCGTGCGCCGGACGTGAACAGCGCCGGTTCGTCCGCATCGAGGACCTGCTCGACGCCGAGCCGCGGGCCGGGGCGGACGCGCTGGACCGGGTCCGCATCGACCCGGCGGACCCGGCGCTGTTCCTGCTGTCCGGCGGCACCACCGGGATCCCGAAGCTCATCCCGCGCAGCCACAACGACTACCTGTACAACTCCCTGGCGGCCGCGTCGGTGTGCGGGATCGGCGGCGGCGACGTGCTGCTCGACGTGCTGCCGATCGAGCACAACCTGCCGCTCGGCTGACCGGGCATGCAGGGCTTCCTGCTGTCCGGCGGCACGGTGGTGCTGGGCTCCTCCACCCGGCCGCGGGACGTCTTCGAGCTGATCCAGCGGCACCGGGTGACGCACATCCACCTGGTGCCCGCGCTGCTGATCCGGTGGATCGACGACCCGGCCATCGCCGGGTACGACCTGTCCTCGCTGCGCGTGATCCAGTCCGGCGGGCAGCGCCTGCAGCCCGAGGTGCGGGCCCGCGCCGAGCGGGCCCTGCCCGGCTGCTTCATCCAGGAGAACTTCGGCATGGCCGAGGGCCTGATCATGTTCGTCCGGCCGGACGACCCCGACGAGGTGCGCCGGGTGACCTGCGGCCGGCCCGCCTCGCCCGACGACGAGGTCCTCCTGGTCGACGAGGAAGGGAACGTGGTGCCGGACGGCGAGCCGGGTGAGCTGATCGTCCGCGGTCCCTACACGCTGCGCGGCTACTTCCGTGCCCCCGAGCACAACGCGCGGGCCTTCACCCCGGACGGGTTCTACCGCTCCGGCGACCTGCTGCGGCGGACGCCGTCCGGCAACTACGTCGTCGAGGGCCGGGTCAAGGACCTCATCAACCGGGGCGGGGAGAAGATCAGCGCCGAGGAGGTGGAGAATCTCATCCTCGCCCACCCGGCCGTGCAGAACGTCAGTTGCGTTCCGTACCCGGATCCGGTCCTCGGCGAGCGCATGTGCGCGTGCGTGGTGCTCCGCCCGGGGGCGTCGCTGACGTTCGGGGAGCTCGTGGAGTTCCTCTCCGGCTTCGGGATCGCCGCGTTCAAGCTGCCGGAACGGCTGGAGATTCTCGGCTCGCTGCCGCTGTCCGGCTTCGGCAAGGTGTCGAAGAGGGACCTGGCGGCCAGGCTCGCGGGCGGGACCGCCGGTGCGTAGCTCACGCGGCGCGCCGGTGCCCAGCTCACGCGGTGCGCGGCTCCCTCGCACCAGCCTCACCCGGCACCACGGGCTCGGCCGCGGCGGGCTCGGCCGCGGCGGGCGGGCGGACCAGGCCGGCCAGGCCGGGGCCGTAGCGCTCGGCCAGCACGGGCCCGAAATCACCGGCGATCCGCTGCACGTACATGTCGTGCCTGACGTACCCCTTGACCGCCGCGGCGATCAGCGCGTCATCGGCGGTGGCCGCGTCCCAGTTCGTGCCGTCCGCGGCCAGCGCCCACAGCACGCGCGTGCCATCGGCGACCACCGCGAGATGCCGCGCCTGATGGTGCCGGTACACCACGCCGTCGGTGGACAGGTGCCGGATGACCTGGCCGTTGGCGATGCTCACCTCGGAGGGGCCGAAGTGCAGGATGTCGCCGGGCACCCCCCGGGCGTCGGCGCGCTGGATCGCCGCCACCACGGCGTCCGGCTGGTCGCTGCTGAGCGACACGTAGTAGTGCCGCCGGGCCGCCTCCAGCAGGCCGGCCGCGCACTTGGCGATCGCGGGCCAGTCGGTCATCACCCGCAGCACGCGGAAGTCGCCGCCCGCCCCGGCGGCCGGGCGGCTGAGCTCCTCTTTGGCGTCGGCGAGCCGCTGCCTGAACTCGCTGTCGAGCTGCGCCAGCAGCCGCTCCGGCGGCAGCGCCACGAACAGCGCCGGGTCGCCGCTCACCTGGATCGCCGCGCCCTTGCGGGTCAGGCGGCGCAGCGTCTCGTACACCTTGGGCTGCGGAATCCCGGTCAGGTTGGCCAGCGCGTACCCGGTCATCGGCTCCTGCCCGAGCAGCCCGAGGTAGGCCTGGGCCTCGTACCGGGAGAAGCCGAGATCGAGAAGCCGCTCCACGGAGGCGGCAGGCTGGGTTGTTCCCATAGCACCTACTGTAGTGGGTTGCAAGGTGCCGATAACCGTGAGGCGGCCAGATGAGGCGCGTTGACCTGCACTGCTACCCGGGCACCGACGTGTGGATCGCGTCGCAGGGACCATACGCCGGGGCGCTGGGCAGATACTGGGGCAAGACGTGGGCGGCGAAGTCCGAGGACGAGGTGGTCGCCGATGTCACCGCGGCCGGCGTCGAGGCGGTGCTCGTCGCCTTCGACATCGAGTCCGTCACCGGCGCCCCGCCCTGCGACAGCGCGTACGTCGCCGGGCTGCGCGACCGCCACCCGGCCGCGTTCGTCCAGGCGTGGGGGGCGGTCGACCCGCTCAAGGGCGAGGACGCGGTCACCGAGGCGCTCAAGGCGGTGCGCGACCACAACGTGCTCGGCTTCCACTTCCACCCGATCATGGGTCATTTCGCGGTCGACGACCCCGCGCTGAACCCGCTGTTCGAGACGATCGCCGGGCTGGGCGTCCCGGTGATGATCGACGTGGGCACCACCGGCATGGGCGCCGGGATGCCCGGTGGGATGGGCGCGCGCCTGGAGCACGCGCGGCCGCTGTGCGTGGACAACCTCGCCGCCAGGTTCCCCGGTCTCACCATCGTCGCGGCGCACCCCGGCTGGCCGTGGACCGACGAGATGACCGCTGTCGCGCTGCACAAGGGCAACGTCTTCTGGGAGCTGTCCGGCTGGGCGCCGAAGTACTTCCCGCCCGCCCTGTGCACCGACATCCGCGGGCGGCTGCGGGAAAAGATCATGTTCGGCAGCGACCACCCGAGCCTCGGCTACGGCCGGATTCTTCGCGAATGGGACGAGCTCGGCTTCGACGAACCCGTCATGCGCATGGTCTTCCACGAAAACGCCGAGCGCGTCCTCGGCCTGTAGCCCGGGCGGGCGAGGGGGCGCCGGGGCGGGCGAGGGGCGCCTGAGCGGGCGAGGGGCGCCTGAGCGGGCGAGGGAAGCGCCCGGGCGCGCGAGGGAAGCGCGCGGGCGAGGGGCGCCGAGGGGGCGAGGGGCGGGCGTCAGAGCCAGCCGGAGCGGATGCTGCCGGCGCCGCCCTGCGGGGCGCGGCCAAGCTCGCCTGCCCGCACCCTTTCGAGCATGCGGCGGGAGGCGGCCACGATCTCGGGTGCGCTGTCGCGCAGGCCCGCCTCGTCGGCGGGGGTGGCGGTGCCGACGGCCAGGCCCGCGCGCTCGAGCACCGCGGGCAGGTCGGACAGCTGGGCGGCGAGCCAGCCGAACGGGTCCGCCGACAGTTCGCGCTCGAACACGCGCCGACCGGGATCCCAGCCGGTGAACTCCGGGTGGTGGTGGGTCCGGTCGAAGCTGCCCGGCCTGCCGTCGACGGACTCGAGCAGGTCGACGCGCCAGATCGGCTGGCCGACCTCGATGGGCTGCGCGGAGTAGACCGACCCCATGAGCTCACCGCGGCCGAATGCCCGGAGCTCGAGGCGGACGCCGTGCTCGGCGCCCTCCTGGCCTTTCCGCGGTTCCGGGTCCAGGAAGTACAGGTCGCCGACGACGACACCCACCTGCTCGTAAGCGAAGGCCCTGAGCATACGACCACCTATCGTTTGGCTGACATTTCTTAACTATCTCCGCGGGCGCGCGCCGAAGTCCAGACCGCCCCGAAGTACGCGGGGAGGCGGTGTCCGCCAGGAGATGGCGGCGATGCCGGAACGGGCGCTCCCGGCCGCGGCGTCATCCCGAGACCCGGCTCGATGGAAATCTGAGCCGCCTATAACCGGCTCGATACTCCATCGTGCCGGTTAGCGGCCAGGGGGCGAAGCCCGCGCAAGGCGTCAGGGCCCGGGGTCGCGGGCCAGCACCAGGTTGATGGCGATCATCCGCATGACGGTCTCGCCGTTCTGGTTGGTGACCTCGGCGAGAGAACGGATGATGCCGCGGTCGGGCTTGCTGCGCGATCTCCTGCTCTCCAGGACCGTGGCCCGGACGTGCAGCGTGTCGCCGGGACGGACGGGGCGAGGCCAGCGGATCTCGTCGACGCCGGCCGCGCCGAGGCTGGTCTCCGCGGAGAGGAAGTGCTCCACGAGCAGCCGCATCATGAGGCCGGTCGTGTGCCAGCCGCTCGCTATCAGGCCGCCGAACGGGCCGGCCGCCGACGGGTCGATGTGGAACGGCTGTGGGTCAAACTCCTTGGCGAAGGCGATGACGCCCGCCTCGTCGACGCCGACGCTGCCACAGTCGACCGCCAGCCCGGGCTCGTAATCCTCGAAGTAGCGCACCGGGGGCTCGGGAAGATCGCTCACGTCCGTAGTATCCCAGCAGCCTCGTTCGGCAGCCGGGACCGGGTTACTGGCTGACCGGTGGAACCTTGAGCATCATCAGTCACATTTCATCAACGGTCCGTCACAGCAATGTGACGATAAGTGGCGAGATTACAGAAACATCACAGAAAAAACTCGATTTGCCTGCGACCGGCGATCGAGTCCTGCCATGCTTCCACCGATGACTTACCCGTCACAAAGACGGATGAAGCATCACAAAGCGGACCATGAACGCTTAGGCCCTGCCGAAAGGCCACACGAGCCGTGTAGGCGGGTGCGGACACGACCTTGGGGAGACTAGTGAGTGCTGCGCGCAATCACCGCCGGCCGGTGAAGGTCAGGCGATCGGGTCGGCACACGACCCCCTCGCAGGTGGAAAAGGTGGCGGAGAAGGCCGGCAAGGCGGCTCCCGCCATGGCCATCGCCGGCGTGCTCGTCACGGCACCGCAGGCCCAGCACGCGGCGGGGCTGGCAGGCGCCGGCAGGTCGGCTGTCGTGGCGACCGCCGACGTGAAGCCGGGCCACACGGCCACCACCGCGACGCTGGACTCGGCGACCGCGCACGCACTCGCGGCCGCACCCCACACCGCGAAGACCGCCTCGCACGCTGGCCGGAGCAGCGCGCGGCGCAGCTACGACGTCCAGTCGGGCGACACCCTGTCCGGGATCGCGCAGCGGTTCTACCAGAAGCCTGGCGACTGGCAGTGGCTCTACCACGAGAACACCTCGACGGTCTCCGACCCCAACCTGATCTACCCGGGCGAGAAGCTCAACGTGCCCTACGACCCGCCCTCGCACTACGCCCTCAGCGGTTACCAGCCACGCCACGCCAAGACGACATCGGCGGTCACGAGCACCGCGCAGAACAGCGGCGATGAAGAGGGCGATTCGGACGGCTCGTCGCAGCCGGCCGACCCGTCCAGCTCTTCCGGCGGCGGCTCGAGCAGCACTCCCTCCGGCGGCGGCACCACCACGCTCAGCGGCACGCTCAGCTGCAGCGGTCTCGAGCAGCTGTGGGAGTCCGCGGGCGGTAACCCGGGCAGCGCGTTCATGGCGGCGGAGATCGCGATGGCGGAGTCCGGCGGCCAGCAGTACGCCCTCTCGCCGGCCGGCGACCGCGGCTACTGGCAGATCAACCCCTCCAACGGATCGCTGTCCACCTTCGACGCCTATGGCAACGCCCGCGCCGCGGTGAGCCTCTCGAACAACGGCAGCGACTGGTCGCCGTGGGTCACCTACAACACCGGCGCCTATCAAGGACAGTGCTGACCCGGCAGCGCCGCACCCGTGTGGGCGAGGTAGGTTCGCGTCATGGAGCCCACCATCGCGTGGCAGGACGGACACGTCACCGCCCTTGACCAGGCGGCGCTGCCGCACGAGGTCCGCGTGCTGCGGATCACCACCGTGGACGAGATGGTGGAGGCGATCGGCCGGCTGGCCATCCGCGGCGCGCCGGTGCTCGGCGCGGCGGGCGCGCTGGGCGTCGCGCTCGCGGTCAGGCAGGGCGAGCGCGACGGCTGGGACGGCGCGCGGCTCGCCGCCGAGATCAAGCGCATCGCCGAGGCCCGGCCGACGGCGGTGAACCTGCGGCGCGAGGTCGGCGCGGCGGCCGCCGCGATCCCGCTCGGCGCCGCGGCCGTCGAGGATCTGGCGGTGCGGAAGCTGGAGGAGGCGGCCACCGCGAGCATCCGCGTGAGCGAGCGCGGCGCCGCGTACCTGCGCGAGGCGTGCGACGCGGCGCCCGGCCCGCTGCGGGTGCACACGCACTGCAACACGGGCGCCCTGGCGTGCCTCGGCTGGGGCACCGCCCTCGGCGTGGTCCGCGCCCTGCACAACGCGGGCGTGCTCAGCCACGTGCTGGTCGACGAGACCCGCCCGCTGCTGCAGGGTGCCCGGCTGACCTGCTGGGAGCTGCGCCAGCTCGGCATCGAGCACTACCTGGTCTGCGACGGCGCGGGACCGTTCATGATCAGCCAGGGCATGGCCGACGCCGTGGTGGTGGGCGCCGACCGGGTGGCCGCCAACGGCGACGTCGCGAACAAGATCGGCACCTACTCGCTGGCACTGGCCGCGCACCGTGCCGGGATCCCGTTCGTCGTCGCGGTGCCCGAGTCGACGATCGACTCCTCGACCGCGAGCGGGCAGGCGATCCCGCTGGAGCGGCGCCGGGAGGAGGAGATCACGGTCCCCGCCGCCCCCGCGGGCACCAGGGCGGTGAACTACGCGTTCGACATCACGCCCGCCGCACTCGTCTCCGCCGTGGTCACAGAGGACCGGATCATACTGAACGGGCGGTGGCCATCCTGATTCGCGCTCCCCTTTCCCCGCCGGGGTAAGGCCAGCGACTCGAGCGTCGCCCGCGCGCCGCGCCGGTGCAGCGAGGCCAGCGCGGCCCGGTAGGCGGTGACGAAGCGCTCGTCGCCGGCCAGGTCGCCGAACACCTCCCGGTTGGCGATGAACGCGTCGGGGTCAGCGCGCTGCCGCCGCGCCCGCTGCGTGAGGCTGTCCCGGAGCCGGTCGACCACCTCGATCGGGTCGCCCGCCTCGTCGACACCCTCCGCGTAGCGCGCCCAGCTCGCCACCACGGCGGCCGAGCGCCTGATCTGGCCGCCGTCGGCGAGCTGCTGGCGAACCACCGGCAACACCCACTTGGGGATCCGGTCGGAGCTTTCCGCGCACAGCCGGGCGACGGTGTCGCGGACCTGCGGGTTGCAGAAGCGCTCGATGAGCGTGTGCTTGTACCCGCCGAGATCCACCCCGGGCACCGGGGCGAGGGTGGGAGTGGCCTCCTCGTCCATGTAGCCGAGCAGGAAGGCGCGGAACAGGGGGTCCTGAGCGGCCTCGTGCACCAGCCGGTAGCCGGACAGGTAGGCGAAGTAGCACATGGCCTGATGGCTGCCGTTGAGCAGCCGCAGCTTCATCAGCTCGTAGGGCTCGACCTGGTCGACGACCTGCACCCCGGCCCGCTCGTACGCCGGCCGCCCCGCGGTGAAGGCGTCCTCGAGCACCCACTGCGTGTAGGGCTCGCAGACGACCGGCCACCGGTCCTCGATCCCGAACCGCTCGCGGACCTCGGCCCGGTCGGCGTCGGTGGTCACCGGGGTGATGCGGTCGACCATGGAGTTCGGGAAGCGCACCTCGCGCTCGACCCAGTCGCCGAGGTCCGGGTCCCGCATCCGGGCGAAGGTGGTGAACACGCGCCGGCTCCGCCGGCCGTTGTCCTGCAGGTTGTCGCAGGACATGACGGTGAACGGCGCCAGGCCGCGGCGCCGGCGGCGCCGCAGCGCCTCGGTGACCAGGCCGAAGGTGGTCCGCGGAACCGCGCCGGGTTCCAGGTCGCGGACCACGTCCGGGTTCGCCGCGTCGAACTCCCCGGTGACGTCGCTGATGTTGTACCCGCCCTCGGTGATGGTCAGGGACACGATGCGGGTCGGCGCCGCCGCCATCTTCTCGATGACCGCCTCCGGGTCGTCCGGCGCGAACAGGTACTCCACGATGGACCCGATCACACGCGGTTCCCAGGTCCCGTCGCTGTGCTTGAGGACAAGCGTGTACAGGCCGTCCTGCGCGTCCAGAGCGTCCCTCATCGGCCGGTCCGCCGCGAGGACCCCGACGCCGCAGATGCCCCAGTCGAGCGGGGCGCCGTCGTTCATGAGGCGGTCGTGGTACATCGCCTGGTGCGCGCGGTGGAAACCGCCGACGCCGAAATGGACCACGCCCGGCGTGACGAGCCCGCGGTCGTAGGCCGGCACCGCCAGCCGGTCGCCCCAGGACTTCAGCGTCCTGGTGTTGAGTGGCTGCGGTTTAGCCTGCAAGGCGCGCCCCCGTCACCGGGTGGAACGCGAAGATGTCGTCCGGCTGGACGTGGAACGTGACCTGCTGTCCCGGCGCCGGGGGCGTGCGCCCCTCGGTGCGCGCCACCACCGGATCCGCGTCGCCGGCCAGCCGCACGTGCAGCAGGGCGTCGGCGCCGAGGTCCTCCACCAGCAGCACTTCCCCGGCCAGCTCGCCCGAGCCGTTCGCCAGGTGCAGGTGCTCCGGCCGGATGCCGGCGACCAGCTCACCGAGGCCGGCCTGACTGGCCGCGGTGCGGACCGCGGCAGGCAGCGGGAGCACCGTCCCCGCCAGCCGCGCGCCGCCGTCGGTGAGCGGCACGGTCTGCAGGTTCATCGCGGGCGAACCGATGAACCCGGCGACGAACTGGTTCACCGGGTTGTCGTACAGCTCCCGCGGGGTGGCGCACTGCTGGAGCTTCCCACGGGCCAGCACCGCCACCCGGTGCCCCATGGTCATCGCCTCCACCTGGTCGTGGGTCACGTAGACCGTGGTGATGCCCAGGCGGCGCTGCAGCTCCGCTATCTGGCTGCGGGTCTGCACCCGCAGCTTGGCGTCCAGGTTGGACAGCGGCTCGTCCATCAGGAACACTCTCGGCTCGCGGACGATGGCCCGGCCCATCGCCACCCGCTGCCGCTGCCCGCCGGACAGCTGCCGCGGCTTGCGGTCCAGCATCTGATCGTCGAGGTCGAGCAGGCGGGCGGCCTCGCGGACCCGCCGGTCCCGCTCGTCCTTGGGCACGCCCTGCATCTTCAGCGCGAAGCCCATGTTCTGCGCGACCGTCTTCTGCGGGTAGAGGGCGTAGTTCTGGAACACCATCGCGATGTCCCGGTCTTTGGGCGGAACGAAGGTGACGTCCCGCTCGCCGATCTCGACACGCCCGGCGTCGAGAGGCTCCAGCCCGGCGAGCATGCGCAGCGCCGTGGTCTTCCCCGATCCCGACGGCCCGACAAGGACCATGAACTCGCCGTCCCTGATCTCCAGATCGAGGGCGTCGACAGCGGGCGGCGCGTTCTTGCCGTACACGCGGCTTGCCGACACGTACCTCACCTGAGCCATCGGGTACCTCCGCCCGGTACTGCGCACAGCGCGCGGCCGTTCACTTCAGTCGTTTGAGTCACTTGATGGCTCCCATCGCGAGGCCGCGGACCAGCGAGCGCTGCGCTATCCAGCCCACGATGATCACGGGAACCGAGGCGACCGTCGCCGCCGCGGACAGGTGCGCGATGTACAGCCCCTCCTGCGGGACGGAGCTGATCAGGTACATCGGCATCGTCGCGGCGTTGGTGACCGTCAGGTTGAGCGCGAGGAAAAGCTCGTTCCACGCGAAGATCACGCAGATCAGCGCCGTCGACACCAGTCCCGGCGAGATGACGGGAAGGATCACGCCGGTGATCTCGCGGATGCGCCCCGCGCCGTCCAGCTCCGCCGCCTCGAGCAGCTCGGACGGCACCTCGAGCATGAACGAGCGGATCATCCAGATCGCCAGCGGCAGGTTCATCGCGGTGTAGAGGATGATCAGCACCCAGATGCTGTCGAGCAGGTGCGTCTTGAGCGCGATGACGTACAGCGGGCCGATCGCCGCCACGATCGGCAGCATCTTCGTGGAGATGAAGAAGAACAGCCCGTCGCGCCAGCGCCCGACCGGGTGCACGGACAGCGCGTAGGCGGCGGGGACGCCGAGCAGCAGCACCAGGATCGTGGAGCCGATCGTCGCGATGACCGAGTGCGTCACGTACGGACCCCAGCCGGAGAAGACCAGGCGGAACTCCGCGAGCGTCGGGCTGAAGGTGAACCTGGGGGGCCAGGTCTCGGCGGCGGACTCCGGCTTGAACGCCGTGAGCACCATCCACAGCACCGGGAGGAAGAACGCGATCGCCACCACCCACGCGAGGACGGTCCAGCCCACCTTGCCGGAGACCTCGCGGAGCCTGCGCGACCCGGGCTCGCGGGCCCGGAGGGCCCGCAGCGGCACGGCGGTCATGTTGTGTCTCCCGCTCGTTTCCGGGGCGCCACCTTCAACTCGCTCATACTGCCTCCTCGAACCGGAAGACCCTGGCGAACATGCGCAGCGCGAAGGTGGCGACGATGATCGTCAGGATGACGGTGACCACACCGGTCGCGGCCGCCCCGCCGATGTCGAACGCGTAGTTCACCTGCTGGTACAGATAGAAGGGAAGGTTCGTGGTGGCGGTCCCCGGGCCGCCGTTCGTCATCAGCCGGACCTGATCGAACACGTTGACCAGGTAGATGGAGCCGAGCAGGATCCCGAGCTCGATGTAGGGCCGCAGGTGCGGGAGCGTCAGCTCGCGGAACGTGGCGAACGCGCCGGCGCCGTCGACCTTCGCCGCCTCCAGGACGTCGGGTGGCTGGCTCTGCAGGCCCGCCAGCACGATCAGCGTCATGAACGGCGTCCACTGCCAGATCATGACCACGATCACCGAGCCCAGCGCGTGCGTGCTGAGCCACGCCACGTGATGGACGCCGAACGGTGCGAGCAGGTAGTTCAGCAGCCCGAAGTTCGGGTCGAGCATCGGGCCGGCCCACACCAGCGCCGCCGCGGCGGGCATGATGAGGAACGGGGTGATGAGCAGCGTGCGGACCACGCCGCGGCCGAAGAACTTGCGGTCCAGCAGAACCGCGAGCGCCACCCCGAGGATCATGGCGATGATCACGGCGGCGGCGGTCATGACCACCGAGCGCCAGAGCGCGCTGCGGAAGGCGGGGGTGGTGAAGACCGTCTTGTAGTTGCTCACCCCGTTGAAGTGGGCGGGCGCCGTGGTGTTCCAGAAGTAGCTCTGGAAGCTGTAGTACAGCGTCACCAGGAACGGGATCTGGGTCACGACGATCGTGTAGATCAGCGCGGGCAGCAGCGGGAGCCGGCGCTGCCACCGCTCACGGCGGCTCACGCCACGCGGCCGCACCTCGACCTTCGGGGGCGGCGCCAGGTCTTCGATTACCGTCACGGGAACGCCCTTCTCGAGACGTGGCACGGCTGACGGATGGCGGGCCCCGGGGAGCCGGGCGGACCGGCCAGGGCACCCCGGGGCCCCGTCACGTGCGCGTCAGCCGCCGGACAGTTGTGCCGGGGTGTACTGAGAGGCGGCGGACTGGCCCGCCTGCAGCGCCTGGCTCACGCTTTCGGTGCCGGCGATCGCGCCCGCGATCTGCTGGGCGACCGTCAAGCCGAGGCTCTCGAACTGCGGGATGTCGACGTACTGGATGCCTACATACGGCACCGGGTTCACGGTCGGGTGGTTCGGGTCGGTCGAGTCGATCGAGGCGATCGTGATGGGCGCGAACGCCTTGGCCGCCTGCTGGTACTGCGGCGTGTCGTACAGCGAGGTCCTGGTGCCGGGCGGTACCGCGGACCAGCCGTACTTGGCGGCGACCAGCTGGTCGTACTGCTTCGAGGTGGCCCAGGAGACGAACTTCCAGGCGGCGCCCGAGTTGGATGTGCCCTGCGGGATGCCGAGCGCCCAGGTCCACAGCCACCCGGAGGACTTCGTGAGGTTCACCGGCGCGAACGCGTACCCGGTCTGGGCGTACACCGACGGGTATGTGGTGGCGATCGAGGTCGCCGCCACCGTCGCGTCGTACCACATCGCGCACTTGCCCTGCCCGTACAGGGTCAGCAGCTGGTTGAAGCTGTCGTTGGAAGCGCCGGGCTCGCCGTACTTGCGGACCAGGTTGACGTAGAAGCTGGTCGCGTTCTCGAACGCCGGCGAGGTGAGCTGTGGCTTCCAGTTCATGTCGAACCACTGGCCGCCGAAGGTGTTGACGACCGTGTCCAGCGCCGCCATGTTGTCGCCCCAGCCCGCCAGGCCGCGCAGGCAGATCCCCGATGTCTTGCCGGGCTGGTTGAGCCTGGCCGCGAAGTTCTGCACCTGCGCCCAGGTCGGGTGCGCCGGCATGGTCAGCCCCGCCTGCCTGAACAGGTCCTTGCGGTAGAACAGCATCGACGACTCGCCGTAGAACGGCACCGCGTACAGGTCGCCCTTGTAGGACAGGGCCTTCGCGATGGACGGCAGCAGGTCCCCGGCGCCGTAGCTGGGGTCTTTCGCGATGTACTGCGCGGACAGGTCGGTCAGCCAGCCGTTCTTGGCGAACAGCGGCGCCTCGTACGGGCCGATCATGATGACGTTGAACGTATTGCTGTGCGTGCTGACGTCCTTCTGGATCGCGGCCCGCAGGTCACCTTCGGTGTAGGTGGCGAACTTGACCTGGATGCCCGGGTACTGCTTCTGGAAGCTGGAGCTGGTCAGCGGGATCATCTGGCTGGTGATCAGGGGGTTGGACACCACGGCCACGGTCACGGTGCCTGAATTGCTACTGCTGCCGCTGCTGCCTGTGCTTGTGCCGCCACTCGAACAGGCCGCCACCGCTGCCAGGGCGGCCACGCAGCCGGCGGCCCCGAGCGTGCGGAGCCTGAACAGGGACGATCTCATGAATGAACCTCCGCAACGATGAGGACGGTCTGGCGGGGCACGCCTTGCATATGCTCATCTGAGCGGGGAATGCTCATCTGAACCATGCCCTCACAGTGATCTTCTTCCTGGTCAAAGTCAAGAAAAGCTGCGAATATGAGATCTGGCCGCTCAAATGAGCGGCCAGATCGGGGAGTGGAGGGGTACATGGCCGGCTTGTCGGCGGATCGGCCGTCCGAAGTTGTCCTGGCCGCACGGGTGGCGCGGGAGTTCTACCTCGAGGGCGTGTCCAAGGTCGACATCGCCGGGCGGCTGGGCATCAGCCGGTTCCGGGTGGCCCGGCTGCTCGACTCCGCCCGGGAGGCGGGCATGGTGCGCATCGAGATAGGGCTGCCCGGCGGAAGCCTGGACGCGGGCCTGTCGGCGGAGCTGTGCTCGGCCTTCGGGCTCCAGCACGCCTTCGTCTTCAACTTCCCCGACGACGACCAGGCGGCCCTGCGGCGCCGCGTGGGCGAGGGGGCGGGGCAGGCGCTGATGGACCTCATCACGCCGGGCGACGTCCTCGGCATGTCCTGGTCCCGGTCGCTGAGCGGGCTCGCGGCCTCGCTGACCCAGATCCCGCCGTGCCCGATCGTCCAGCTGACCGGGGCGGTGCCGCCCCCCGACGGCCGCGACCTGCTCGACCTGGTTCGCAGCGTGGCCCGCGTGGGCGGCGGCCCGGCCCACGTCTTCTACGCGCCGATGCTGCTCGACGACGCGCAGACGGCCGGGGCGGTGCGCAGGCAGGGCGACATCGCGGAGGCCTTCGCCCTCGTGCCGTCGGTGACGATAGCCGTGGTCGCCATCGGCGCCTGGGCGCCCGGGCTTTCGACGATCTACGACGCCGTCACGCCCGCCGAACGCGAGGAGCTCGCCGCGCTGGGGGTGCGCGCCGAGCTGGCCGGGGTGTTCATCGGCGAGGACGGCAGGCCGGTGGCGACGCCGCTGGACAGGCGGATGATCGTCACGCCCGGCCCGGCGCTCGAGCGGATTCCCTTCATCCTGGCCGTCGCCTATGGCGTCGCCAAGAGTCCCGCGGTATGCGCGGCGATCCGAGGAGGCTTTGTCCATGGCCTGGTCACCCACGCGAGTCTCGCCCGAGCCCTGCTCGCTGCTAGCCGGCCAGGGCATTAGCCGGGCAGACGGTCCGCTTCCCGGGGGCACCGCCAACCGCGGCCTGGTCGTCCGCGCCGGCGACACCGTGCTCAGGCCGATCGCCCCGTGCTGGCCCGCCACCCACGCCCTGCTCGCCCACCTTTCGGCCGCCGGCTTCGACGGCGCGCCGCGCGTTCTGGGAGCCGGGCCGTCCATCGAGACGCTGACCTACATAGACGGCCATGCCGCGGTTCCGCCGCTGGCCGAGGACACGCTCACCGACGCCGCCCTGGTGAGCATCGCCGACCTGCTGCGCCGCTACCACCTCGCGGTGGCCTCGTTCGACCCGGCGGGATACCGGTGGCCGCGCCCGGTCCCCGCCCCGTTCCGTGCCCGCTTCGTCAGCCACAACGACGTGCACCCGGCCAACCTGGTGTTCCGCGACGGACGGGCGATCGCGCTGATCGATTTCGACCTGGCGGGGCCCGGCTGCGCCGCCTGGGACTTCGCGGCGGCCGCGCGCTCCTTCGCGCCGCTGCAGGACGACCGGGACATCGCCGACAGCCGCCAGGGCCGCGCCCTGGAGAGGTTCCGGATCTTCCTCGAGGCCAGCGGGCTGCCTCGCGCAGGCCGCCGCGAGGTGGCCGAGGCGATCGTCGCCAACCACGACTGGACCTACGCGATCGTCACCGAGGCGGCCGCGGCGGGCCACCAGGGTTTCGCCGACCACTGGCGCACGGTCGCCGGGACGGCGGCCCGGGCGCGGCGCTGGTGCCAGCGGCACCGGCGCGACCTGCTCGCCGCGGCCCGCTGATTCCCGCGACACCCGGAGATCGGGCTCGGCCGCGGCCGCCCGCGCCGGGCGCCGTAGCTTGCACGAGCGACTCTCGGTGATTACATTGTAGTCATGAGCAGGAAGTCTCCAACGCCGGTGCGGTTCGACGTCATGGTCGCCGACCGGCTGGCGGTCTTCGTCACCATGAACCCGGGAATGTCGCTGTCGTCAGCGGCGAACCGGCTCGTCGACGAGGCGCTCCGGATGAACGACCACCCCGGCATCGTGTTCCGGGCCGGCCCCACTGGGCGGCGCGCCGGGCTGGCCAGCGGCCCGGATGTGTGGGAGGTGGTCCGCGCGGTCAAGTCCGCCCGGGCGGCCGAGCCGGAGATGGGCGAGCGGGAACTGCTCGAAATGGTCGCGGGCAACACCGGCGTTCCGGTGCGCCTGCTCCGGGTCGCGATCGGCTACTGGGCGGCGTACCCGGACGAGGTCGATGCGAAGATCGCAGCGGCGGAGGCGGCCGAG
Organism: Streptosporangiaceae bacterium; assembly: GCA_019239975.1. Lineage (GTDB taxonomy): Bacteria > Actinomycetota > Actinomycetes > Streptosporangiales > Streptosporangiaceae > JAFAZE01. The sequence continues at coordinate 30,639 of JAFAZE010000122.1, read as the reverse complement.
GAGGCGGCCCTTCAGGCGTGGCGGCGGGAACGCGAACTCCTCCCGGGGTGATGCGGTGAGCTGCTCGCTGCTCCTGGACGAGATGCTCTCCGGCGCCATCGCGAAGCAACTCTCCGCCAAGGGTCACGATGTCCGGGCTGTGGTGGCTGAACCTGAGCTCGTGTCGCTGCCGGACGAGCAGATCCTCGAGCACGCCTCGGCGGCCGGCCGCGCACTGGTCACGGCCAACATCGAGGACTTCGTGCCGCTTGATGCCCGGTACCGGGCATCCGGGCGCACGCACGGCGGCATGATCCTGATCTCCGCGAAGACGTTCCCGCAGAACCGCGGCTATGTCGCCGCGGTTACCAGCGGCTTGCTCGCCTTCCTGGACACACCAGGCAGCATCGGCGACGACCGCGTCGTCTTCCTGAAAAGGGCCAGCTAGAGGATGCGGGCTTACACCTTGCCCACGGGGGCGGCGCCGGCCGCCTCGGCGATACCGAGCCGGGCGAGCTCGTCCGCCCGTTCGTTACCGGGGTCGCCGTTGTGCCCCTTGACCCAGGTCCACCTGACCTCGTGGCGGCTCATCGCGGCGACCAGCCGCTGCCACAGGTCGACGTTCTTGACCGGCTGCTTCGCGGTGGTCACCCAGCCCCGCCGCTCCCAGCTCGCGATCCACTTGGTGATCCCGTCGAGAAGATACCTGCTGTCGGTGTAGAGCCGCACGCTGGACGGCCGGTTCAGCGCCTCGAGCGCCTGGATCGCGGCCATCAGCTCCATCCGGTTGTTCGTCGTGGACGGGTCGCCGCCGTGCAGTTCCTTCCCGGTGTTCCCCCAGCGCAGCACGGCCCCCCAGCCACCGGGTCCCGGGTTGCCGCTGCAGGCCCCGTCGGTGTAGATCACGACGTCGGTCATGGCGGAAAGAGTACGCCCTCGCCCGGGGCTCCTGGCCCGCGCCTTGGCGTGACGTTGCCCGGGAGAGCGGCCACCGCTCGTTCCGTATGAACAAATGCAGACCCGGAGTGAAAGGGGCAGCCCCGCGCCGGCCCGTCGGTGACCGCGCGGCACCCGGTATGTTCTGCTAGTGGGGTGGTAAGCGAACCTGCGTACACGCCGCGCATGCCGCCGCCTCCGGGGTCGACCGATCCCGAGGATCTCGCCGTGCTCGCGGGCATGACGGTCGTGGACGACGATGAGCATGATGATCCGGTCCTGCTGTGGCCCGACGGCACGGTCGTGGACACCTGGCGTGAGGACTACCCGTACAGCGAGCGGCTGCGGCGGCCGGAGTACGAGGCCGGGAAGCGCCTGCTGCAGATCGAGCTCGTCAAGCTGCAGAACTGGGTCAAGGAAACCGGCCAGCGCCTTGTGATCGTGTTCGAGGGCCGGGACGCAGCCGGCAAGGGCGGCACGATCAAGCGCTTCACCGACCATCTCAACCCGCGCGGGGCCACCGTGGTCGCGCTGGAAAAGCCCACGGAACGGGAAAGAACGCAGTGGTATTTCCAGCGTTACGTGACGCACCTGCCCGGCGCCGGGGAGATCGTCATGTTCGACCGTTCCTGGTATAACCGCGCCGGTGTCGAGCGGGTGATGGGATTCGCCACGCCCGGAGAATACCTGGAGTTCATGCGCGAGGCGCCAGAATTCGAGCGCATGCTGGTCAATTCGGGGATCAACCTGACGAAGTTCTGGTTCTCCGTGTCGCAGTCCGAGCAGCGGACGCGGTTCATCGTCCGCCAGATCGACCCGCTGCGCCAGTGGAAGCTGAGCCCGATGGACATCGAGTCGCTCGACAAGTGGGAGGCTTACACGGAGGCGAAGGAGGGGATGTTCTGCTACACCGACACGGCCGACGCGCCATGGACGGTGGTGAAGAGCAATGACAAAAAGCGGGCCCGGCTGGAGGCGATGCGGCACATACTGCTGAAGTTCGATTACGCCGGCAAGGACCCGGAAATCGTCGGGAAATGCGACCATAATATCATCGGGCCGCCGTCGCAGCTTTTGGAACGCAACGCCGACCGCAGCTTCCCGCGCCTGTGAGCGCGGCCGCGCGGTTGAGCTGGATGAGTTACTTCTTCCGCGCCTGCGCGAAGCGGATCATGTTGCCCGACGGATCACGGAAGGCGCAGTCGCGGACGCCGTACGGCATGTCTATGGGCTCCTGCATCACCTCGGCGCCGGAGGCACGGATGTGCTCGAAGGTCGCGTCGCAGTCATCGGTCGCGAAGATGAAGCGGCCGAGCAGGCCCTTCGCCATCAGGTCCGCGACCGCCTGCCTGTCGGCGGGTGAGGCGTTCGGGTCAGCCGCCGGCGGTTCGAGGACGATCCCCACGTCCGGCTGCGCGGGCGGGCTGACGGTCACCCAGCGCATTCCCTCGAACTTGACGTCGTTGCGGACATCGAAGCCGAGCACGTCACGGTAGAAGGCAAGCGCCGCGTCAACGTCATGCACGGCGACGGTGCAGTGCGAGAGCCGTAGATCCATGAGGGTCACGCTACGGGGCCGGCGACGGGCCGGCTTCTCCATTCCTGACCGGCCGGGTGAAGATCTTGGCGAAGCACGCCGGGATGGCCGCGCCCTCGTCATGGCTTCGCGCCCGGTACGCGCTCGGGCTCTCCCCCACCAGCTCGGTGAACCGCGAGCTGAACGAGCCCAGCGACGAACAGCCGACCTCGAAGCAGACCTCGGTCACCGTCAGGTCCCCCCGGCGCAGCAGCGCCTTCGCCCGCTCCATCCGCCGTGTCATCAGGTAGCTGTACGGCGTCTCGCCGAAGGCGGCGCGGAAGCTGCGGGAGAAGTGGCCCGGTGACATGAGAGCCACCCGCGCCAGCGCCGGAACGTCCAGCGGCTTCGCGTAGTCGCGGTCCATCGCGTCACGGGCCCGGCGCAGCAGGACCAGATCGTCCGGTGTCACACGACCAGCATGCCACGACGGGATTCCGCTGGTCGCCGGGCGGCCCCGCTGCTACGTTCCCATGACATGGGGCTGATCAGGTTCCCGTCGCGGGAGCGGCGGTGAGGTTCGGGCTGGCCGGGACCGGCTACTGGGCCCGCGTCGCCCACGCGCCCGCGCTCGCCTCGGCCGACGACATCGAGTTCACCGCGGTGTGGGGCCGTAACCGGCGGGCCGCGAGCGATCTGGCGGACGCTTACGGTGCCGAGGCTCACGACGACGTCGGCGCGTTCCTGGCCGGCGTCGACGCCGTCGCGTTCGCGGTCCCGCCGGACGTGCAGAGCCAGATGGCCGTCCGTGCGGCCGAAGCGGGCAAGCACCTGCTGCTGGAAAAGCCGGTCTCGACGTCCGAGGCGGACGCCGGCGCACTCGCCGACGCCGTCGAGCGGGCACAGGTCGCGTCGGTCGTCTTCTTCAGCGCGCGGTTTCAGGACGACGTGCGGGCCTGGCTGGCCGACGTCACTTCCCGCGGCGGCTGGGCCGGCGGGACAGCGGTCTGGCTCGGCTCGGCGCTGCGGCCCGGCAGCCCGTTCAACACGCCCTGGCGGCGCCAGAAGGGTGCGCTGTGGGACGTCGGCCCGCACGTGATCTCGCTGCTGTGGGCCAGCCTCGGCCCGGTGACCTCGGTGACCGCGGACGCGGGCCCCGCGGACGTCACCCACCTGGTCCTGCATCACGAGGGCGGCGCGACCTCCACGGCGACGGTGACGCTGAGCGCGCCGGAGGACGCCGCTCACGCGAACGTCAGCCTGTGGGGCGAACCCGGATTGTCCGCCGCGCCCATAGCCGCGGGCGATCCCGTGACACGGCTGCGGACGGCGCTCACCGAGCTCGCGTCCAATGCCCGGTCCGGCCGGCTCACGCATCCCTGCGACGTGCGGTTCGGCCGCGACGTCGGCCGTGTCCTCGCGGCGGCCCAGCGCCAGATAGATCAGCGCCGGTGTCGTTAGCCCTTACCTTCGCGGGCGAACGTGAAGCGCGGCGCCTGGCTGGTCAGAACCGCGACAGCCGGGTCGGCCGACCAGACCTCGGCCAGTTCCCCGGCGATGGCCGCCGTCAGCTCCGCGATGCCGGCGGCCGCCGGCCCGTGCAGTGCCTCCGCGACGATCAGGGTGGCCGTTGTGCGGTCGCGGACGGCCGACAGGCCGCTCTGCCGGCTGGTCCACCGGCGGGCGTGCGCCTGGCCGGCGGCGTCGGCGAAGATGACCTCGCCGGGCGCGGGATGCTCGACATCACCGGAGAACGTCAGGTAATCCTCGTCACCCGCCGCGTACCGGACCTCGAGGTCGCCGGTGATCTTCGCGACGTCCAGAACGGCCACCGGGATGGCGAACGCGAGCGAGACGGCGTTGCACAGGTCGACGAGCGGGTGCAGCCGCGGGATCGCCCCCTCCTTCCGGAACCGCCGCAGCAGTGACTCGGCGGCGCACCGGTACTGGGTCGGCTTGAGCCCCATCTGGGAGAACGCGCGCCGCCACGCCTGGATCTCGGGCATCTCCCCTTCGGGCGCCTGCGCCAGCCGGGACCTCGCGATGGCGAGGTATTTTTCGGCGCGCTCGCCGACCTGGACGTCCGGGGTGATTCCGCCGGCGTGGAGGACCCCGGGAACGAGCGCGGGGAAGTCGCGCCAGATCTCAGCCGAATGCTGAAAGTGCACCAGACCGCCTCCTTCTCCTCATTCGCCGGCTGGCTCATTCACCGCTTGGCCCGCGCCGGCTGACCCGCGCCACTTGGCCCGCGCCGGCTGACCCGCGCCGCCCCGCAGGCCGAGGGCCAGCCCGCCGCCGACCACCGCCATGCCCGCCCAGACCGGTGGCCTGGGAGCCGGGCCGCCGAGCAGGACACCGCAGGCCGCGGCGGCGACCGGCGCCACGCCGGTGAGAAGGCCGGCCCGGCTGGCGCCCAGGCGCCCGACACTGGAGTACCACAAGACGAAGGCCACCGCGGTGACGGCAACGGCGAGATAGACGATCGCCAGCCAGCCGGCTCCGCCCAGCCGCGACGCGGCGCCGGGTCCTTCCCGCGCGAGGCCCATTCCGGCGAAGGCCACCGCGGCCAGCCAGGTGGAGTGCACCGACACTCCCCACGGCCCGTGACGGCCGAGTACCGGCACGGCGAGCAGCGTGAACGCCGCCTCGCAGCCGAAGACCACGGCGGCCCAGGCGAGCCCGGTGGCGTCGCTGCGGCCCACCCCCTGCACCAGGGCGGCGCCGCAGGTGACCACGAACGCGGCCGCCACCACGACCGCGCGCGGGCGCGATCCCTCGAGGAGCGGGCCGGCCACCGCGAGCAGCGACGGCACGCACGCCACCGCCACACCGAAAACGGCGGGCTCCGCGTGCCTGGAGCCCTGGACGAGCGCGATATTGAACACCACCAGGCCGGTCGCCCCGATGCCGGAAAGCCAGAACCATTCCGGGCCGCGCGGCATGTGCAGGCGCTGGCCGGTCAGCCGGGCGAAGACGACAAGAAGAACGCAGGCCATGGTGTAGCGCACGGCCTCGGCCGTCAGCATCGGCGCCCCCGCGAGCACAGCCGACACCGCGACGCTTCCGCCCACGCAGACCATGGCACCGGCGCCGGCCGCGGCTCCCGCGCCCGCACGGCCACGACCCGCCGCCGGGGACGCCCGGCCGGCGAGTGTCCGCACGGCGGGCGTCCGCAGCGAAGGTGTCTGAAGGGCAGGAGTCCGGGCCGCGGGCACGACGGCCAGGCTATGGGCCCTGTGGTCCAGCTAACAGGGCCATACCTGAGAATTTATGATGGACCAATGGTGAGCGGCGCGCTGCCTCGCGAGGCGGACTTCCCGCCGTCCGGCGGCGCGGACTTCGCGCAGCCGGGCGGGGCGGACTTCCTGCAGCTGAATCCCGCCGCCGCGCCGGCGAGGGGGCTGACGACCTGGCTGGCGGATGCCCTGCGGGACGCCATCATCGACGGCCGCCTCCGGCCCGGAATGTCCCTGCCGGCCACCCGCGTGCTCGCCGGCGATCTCGGCATCTCGCGCGGCGTGATCGTCGAGGCCTACCAGCGGCTGAGAGAGGAGGGCCTGGTCGGCGCGCAGCGGAGGACGGGAACGACGGTGCTGCCGCGGCCCGGGGCCGGACCGGCGAGTCAGGCCCGGCGGCCGGACCGCGCCGCGCGGCCGGCGGGACCCCGGCCGGCTCCCGCTCTGCTCCCGCTGCCCTGGCGGGCCGGCGCCGAGATCGACCTGTCGCCCGGCGTGCCTGACCTGTCGGGGTTTCCGCGCGCCGCGTGGCTCCGCGCCGCGCGGGCGGTGCTGGCGCGGGCGAGCGCGGCCGACCTGGGCTACGGCGACCCGCGCGGCAGCGAGCGGCTGCGAAGGGAACTGTCGGGCTGGCTCGCGCGGACCCGCGGCCTTCGCGCCGACCCGGACGACATCCTCATCGTCGCGGGGGTCGCGCAGGCGCTCGCGCTGCTCGCCCAGGTACTTCGCGCCCGGGGCGAAACCGGGGTCGCGGTGGAGGACCCCGGCTCGTTCGGTGCCCGTAACCAGCTCGCCCAGTGGGGGCTGGACCCGGTCCCGGTTCCGGTCGACGACCTTGGGCTGGACGTCGCGAGCCTGGCGCGCAGCGGGATGCGGACCGCGCTGCTCACCCCGGCGCACCAGTTCCCCAGCGGTGTCGTGCTGGCCCCGGCGCGCCGCCACGAGCTGCTGGAATGGGCCGCGGGCGACGGCCTGCTCGTCGAGGACGACTACGACGCCGAATACCGCTACGACCGGGCGCCGGTGCCCGCGCTGCAGGCGTCCGCGCCGAACCGGGTCGCCTACACGGGCAGCACATCCAAGACGCTGGCGCCCGGCATGCGGCTGGGCTGGCTGGTTCCGCCCCGCCGGCTGCACGCGGACCTTGTCACCGCCAAGCACGCCAGCGACCTCGGCAGTCCCGCCCTGCCGCAGCTCGTTCTCGCCAGCCTGATCGCCAGCGGAGAGCTCGAGCGTCACATCCGGCTGGCCCGCGCGCGCCAGCGCAGCCGGCGGGATGCCCTGCTCGCCGCGCTGCGCGAGCACCTGCCCGCCGCCCGCGTGCAGGGTGTCGCCGCCGGGCTTCACCTGCTGGTCACGTTCCCTGGCACGGCCGGCGACATCGACGACGCTGCCCTCGCGAGCCGGCTGCGGACGGCAGGCGTGCTCGTGCACCCGCTGTCCATGCACCGCCAGCGCGCAGGGCCGCCCGGGCTGGTTCTCGGCTACGCGGCGCACCCGCCCGGTCAGCTGCGCGATGCCGCGCTGCGCATCGCGCGGGCCGTGCATGCCGCGGCCGGAAACCGGTAACGGGCCGGTCAGGAGATGTGAGGTAATGGGGATCATGAGCGAGCGGTTCGTTGTCAGCCGGGACGGCGGTGAGCTCGCCGGCGAGCGCTGGCCCGGCGGCAGCCCGGTGGTCGTACTGCTGCATCAGGGGGTGGCGGACCGCCGCGCCTGGCGGGAGACGGCCAGCCATCTGGCGCCGGCTGTCACGGTGGTGTCCTACGACCGGCGGGGCTTCGGCGAGTCCGCCCCGGGCCACGAGCCGTTCTCGCATGTCGATGACCTGATCGCGGTGCTGGGCCAGGTTGCGGATGATCCCGTGTGGCTGGCGGGCGCGTCGGCGGGCGGCGGTGTGGCGCTGGACGCCGCGATCGTCGCCCCGGAGCGGATCGCGGGCCTGGTCCTGATCGGTTCCGCGGTGAGCGGTGCGCCCGAACCGGAGCTCGACCCCGGTACCCAGCGACTCGGCACGCTGCTTGACCAGGCGATCGCCGCCGGGGACCTGGATGAGGTCAACCGCCTGGAGACCTGGCTCTGGCTCGACGGCCCGGCGCAGCCCGAGGGCCGCGTCTTTGGCCCGGCCCGGTCGCTGGCCCTGGACATGAACGGGGCCATCCTGCGCGGCGGAGCACCGGAGGACGCGGGCGGCAGCGGCGTCGATGCGTGGAGCTGCCTCGAAGAGGTGCGGGTTCCCGTCACCGTCGCCTGCGGCGACCTCGACGTTCCGTTCCTGATCTCCCAGAACCGGGCGCTGGCCGAACGGCTCCCCCGCTGCCGGTACCAGGTCCTGCCCGGGGTGGCGCACCTGCCCAACCTGGAGCAGCCTGAGATGCTGGCGCGGGTGGTGGCGGACGCGGTCAATGAAGGCCCGTGACCGGCCAATCCGGCCGTGTGATCATTGAGATATACGAAACGGGCGGTGGCCAGCCCGCCCGGGTACGGTTCCCCGGTTACCGGCGCCTGCCGCGCACGCACTCAGCGCAATCGCACATGCGCAATTACGGTGAAGCCGGCGAGTAGCCGCGCGATGACGGTCTGACCGCATAACCCGACACGATCCCGGTAACGGAAATAATATTTTACGTTCGATTCTGTGTGCTTAAGAGCCACATCCCGCCATGTGGACAAGTATCCATGATGTCCGGTTATGTAGTAACCCGCTACCATATCCGCCTCATCGTCATTGCACACGGGCCTCCCACAGCCCCAGACGGAAGAGCGGAATGTGAACCTACGAGCACTGTTTGCCGCCGGCATCGCGGCGGCAGCCATCGCCGCGCCGGTCGCGGCCACGGCTGTCTCCGCGGCGGCGGGCACACCGGCCGCCAGGCCCGCGGCGCTGGAAGGCACCCCGGCGCCCGCGAGCATGGCGTCAATCGGAGGCATTGTCCCTGCCCTCGGAACGCAGGTGAGGCACAACGTCTTTGCCCCAGCCGTGAACGGGTGCAGGGAACCACGCTGTAACCTCGGCTATCACCGCGGCCCGGTGATGCACGCGCCGCGGATTTACCTCGTGTTCTGGGGGCCGAAATGGAGGACCTCGGGAGCCGACTACAAGTACATAACCCGGTTCTACAGGGGACTTGGCGCGCCGAGAGACAACTGGCTGAAGATCACGACGCAGTACGGTGACCGCGGGGGCCACCCCCGCGTCACCGGCTCGCTCGTGGCGCGCATTTACATGGACCGCGCCAGGCCGCCGCGCACGGTCAGCCCCGACACCCTGGCGATCCTCGCGACCGGTGTGGCCAACCGCTTCAGGGTCAACCGGGCCAACTCCGACATCGTCATCCTTTCCCAGTCGGGTACCTGCTTCAGCGACGGGTTCGCGGGAAGCTGCGGCCATCCGCACACCCCCGGGTACTGCGGCTGGCACGGAGCCGCCACCAACGGCGTACTGGTCACCAACGACCCTTACCAGCCGGATGCGGGAAGGCTGTGCGGAGTGAACTGGCTCAGCAGCGGGGGAAACAGCCGTTACCAGGGGTTCAGCGTGGTCGGCGGCCACGAGTTCGCGGAGAGCATCACCGATCCCAGGCCGGACTCCGGGTGGATCGACTGGAACGATGTCAGGATCACCGGGGGAGAGATCGGTGACAAGTGCGCCTGGGGCGAGCCAGTGCCGGGTGTATTCGTCCCCAAGGGCTTCGTTAGCCTGCCCACCGGAAGGTTCGCGATGCAGAGCCTGTGGAGCAACAAGCAGCGCGGCTGCAAGATGGCCTCCTAGCCATCGCCTGGCGGTCTCGGCGGCCCTCGCAGCCCGAATGGCAGCGAGGGCCGCTCCTCACGGCGACCTGTGGAACCGGGCATCAGGGCGGGACTCGGCACAGTGCCGGGCCGGCGACGGCAATACAAGGCGCCTGGTTTCACGGGTACGCTGTTAGTCGCGATCATGCCTGGGTAGAAGGCCTGCCAGCCCAGGAGGGCGTTCAACTGCGGCTGGGCGGTGCATGGCCCTCAGGTGACACGACGATGATGTTAGGTTAGCCTTACCTAAGGTAGTACTGTTCGCAGGGCAACCTACCGTCTGGAGACCAACTCGATGCTGGCCACGTTCGTCATCTTCCTTCGCGAGGGCGTCGAGGCGAGCATGATCGTCGCGATCTTGCTCGCTTACCTCAACCGCATCGGGCGGAGGGAGCATTTCCGTGACGTGTTCCTCGGCGTCGGCGCCGCACTGCTTCTCGCCACCGCCGGCGGGGTCGTGGTCTACGAGACGGTCCGCAGCTACGACGGCTCCCGGGTACAGACGATCTTCGAGACCGCCACGTACCTGCTCGCCGCCTCCGTGCTGACCTACATGACGTTCTGGATGCGCAGGCACGCCAGGTCGCTGTCGAAGGAACTGCGCGCACGCACCGACGCCGCCCTGGATGGCCGGGCCAGATGGGGGCTCGGGCTCCTCGCCTTCCAGGCGGTCGGCCGCGAGGGGCTGGAGACCATGGTCTTCACGCTGGCCATCATCTTCTCCACCTCAACCGCCGGCGCGCTCAGCGGCGCGGCGATCGGGCTGGCCGTGTCGCTCGGGATCGCGTTCGCGATCTACCGGCTGGGCCACAGGCTGAACATGGCCAGGTTCTTCACGGTCATCGGCGTGCTGCTGATGGTCTTCGCCGCCGGCCTGCTGGCCAACTGCATCGAGAACCTGCAGCAGCTCGGCTGGCTGCCGGTGCTCAACGCGCCGATGTGGCACTCCTCCCGCGTGCTGTCAGAGAGCAGCGCGTTCGGTGACGTGATGCACAGCTTCTTCGGCTACAGCGACGCCCCCACCCCGCTGCAGCTCCTCATCTACGTGGCCTACCTGGGCGTCGTTATCGTCGCCTACCTCGGCATACTCGCCAGGTCCGGCAGCCGGGCCGACCGCCAGCAAGCCGCCGCCCACTGATTGTCATGGCTTCACCGGTTGTCATGGCTTCACCGGCGCGAGGCGGCCCGCCGCCGTTACCGGCCTGGCCCTTCACCGTGCCGTTCGAGGTGGGCGGCGAGCCTGCCGAGAAGACCGGCCAGGACGTCGCGGTCTTTCCGGGGGAGACCTTCGAGCAGCGCGGCTTCGGTGCTGACCAGGTCGGCGACAGCGCGGTCGATCACGGCCCGGCCGCCGGCGGTGAGCCCTACCTGGACGGACCGCCGGGCTGCCGCGGCCGGTGTGGGTGCTGGCCGGAGGCTCGTTCGTCAACTGCAAGGGCGGCTTCGTGATGCCGTTCCTGGTGCTCTACCTGGTCCACCGCGGCTACAGCTCCGCCCTGGCGGCCTCGCCCCGCCCGGCATGACCGGCCGCTACGCTGGCGCCCGCAGCCTGTGCTACGGCACCGCCCCGCTGGTCGCCCCGCTGGCCGACACGGCTCTGTACAACCTGAGCCCCGCCGCCCTCTGGTGCACGTGCGCCGCGGCCGGAATCTGCGCCGCCGCCATGATCACCCCTGGCCAGATGCGGTCTCTGCCGGCCGTTCGCCAGGGCGCCCAGACCCCGGCAGCGGCCTCGGTCCGGCTCCCGCTGATAATGGCGAACATGAAGTCGCTGCCGCCCAACCCCGGCGCGGCAAACCCGAAGAGGAGTTGAGCCGGTGTGACGCCTGAGGAGTTCGGCGCTCTCTTCGAGCGGTTCAGGCGGTCAGCGTTTCGCCTGGAAGCGCGGGACGTATACAGCGTCCCGGACGAGCAGGAGGATCTGGCGGCCTTCCTGAACGGGCAGCAGGTTCCGGCGAGGACCCCGGGCAATGACTCCTGGCTGGCGCTGGTTGCCGGGGCCACGGCAGCGGGGCGCGGCGTCGTGCGCGTCCGGGTCGTTGGCCGTCCGGTCACCGACTACACGCGGTTTGAGTTCGCCGCGTACATCGAGAACGTGATGGCGGGGGAAGAGGTCCGGGTGGTCGAGCGAGGCTGGCTGGACGGCGCCGACATGGCATGGGCCAACGATGACTTCTGGATTTTCGACGACGAGACCGTCGCGCTCCTCCGGTACGACGAGCACGGGCACTTCCTGGGCGCCGAGCGGGCCGGTGACCCCGCGGCCTACCTGTCGGCCAGGCAGCGAGCGCTCGCTCTATCGGTGGACCTGGCGGATTTCACCCTGTGAGCGGCAACGCCGAGTGCGGGCCCGGCCAGGCCAGCCCGGGAGTGAGTGTGGTTGAGGTCATCGTCGACGGGTCGCGGGAGTGGGAGTGGGAAAGGAGCGGTCAGCCGCGTACCGGGTCTGTTCCGCGGTGAGCTGATCGATCGCCCGTTCCAGCGACACGCAGGAGGTCATCACTTTGTTCGAGGAGGAAGGCTGAACTCGGTAGCGGGGACGAGAGCGGCGGCTGTCGAAGGTGATGCGGAAGCGTGACCCGGCCTGCCGCCTACCCGGCGGAGAGATTGCGCCGGATCTGCTGGAGCGTGCGGATGAGCGCCTCGCGCTCGGCCGTGCTCAAGGTGGCGAGTGCCCGGTCGGTGAGCTGGCGGATCTCCTCGCCGATGACTTTCTCCAGGCCCTGTCCCCGGCTGGTGAGGCATAGCCTGACCATGCGGCGGTCGCTGGGATGCGGCTCCCGGCGCAGCAGGCCCGCCGCCTCCATCCGGGCGGTCGCCCTGGTCACCGTCGGTGTCGCGAGCCCCAGCCTCCTGGCAACCTCGCCCGGGGTCAGGCCATCCTCGGCCCACAAGCTCCGCAAGACGAACTGCTGACCCTCGTGCACGCCGTGCCGGGAGAAGGCTGTGGCGGAGGCCAGCGCAAGGGCGTGCTTGGCCGACCAGAAAGCCGCCTGGAAATCGGTGGCGGGTTCCTGAGCGGCGTCGGGGGAGCCGCCGGCGGGAGGCAGGGCATCGTTCTCGGTCATCGCACGCTCAGCGTACGACCCCAGGGTTCATTAGCCGGCTTATGGTAAATTCATTACCCGGCTAACGAGTTACCGGCAACGGAGTTGGGAGCGCACGCGATGAAGATCGGAATCGGGATAGGCGACTTCTCTTGGCCCGTGACCACGGACGAGATCGGGTCCGTGATATCCCGGATCGCCGTCACGGCCGACGAGGCGGGCTTCGACAGCCTCTGGGTCCTGGACCACTTCTTCCAGATCCGGCTGACCGGGCTGCCGCCGGAGTCGCCGATGTTCGAGGCGTACGCGACGCTGGGCTTCCTGGCGGGCCAGACCAGGCGGATCAAGCTGGGGACGATGGTCACGTCCGTCGCCTACCGCCACCCGGGCGTCCTCGTCAAGTCGGTGACGTCGCTGGACGTGCTCAGCGGCGGGCGCGTGTTCTTCGGCGTCGGCGCGGGCGCGCCCTGGAACGTCCCGCCGGCCGGCCCGGGGACCGCCTTCGAGGCCGAGGGGCTCGGCATCCCGTTTCCGTCGCTCGCCGAGCGGTTCGAGCGGCTCGAGGAACTGCTGCAGATCGCGCACCAGATGTGGCGGGGAGACGAAAGGCCTTACGAGGGCCGGCACTACCAGCTGGTCCGGCCGCTGAACTCGCCGAACTCCGTGCAGCGCCCGCATCCGCCCATCCTGATCGGCGGCAGCGGGGAGCGGAAGACGCTGCGGCTCGTCGCGCGGTACGCCGACGCCTGCAACCTGTTCGACCTGCCCGGCACCGAATTCGCGGACAACATCGCGGGCAAGCTGCGCGTGCTCCGGGAGCACTGCGCGGCGGCAGGGCGTGACTACGCGGAGATCGAAAAGACGGTGTCCAGCAACTTCGACTTGGGGGAAGACCGGCAGGCGGGCCTCGGCGACCTGCTGGCGCACCTGCGCGAACTCGCCGCCCTGGGCATCGGCACCGTACTCGTCGCCCCGCGTCATCCGTGGGATGACGCCACCCTCGAGGCCCTCGCGTCGATCCTGCCGGACGTGCACGCCATCCAACCGCGTGCCTCATGAAGAAGCGCTGGCTGTTCACACATCCGGACCCCGAAGCTGGCTGCCGAACGCGCGGGATCCGAAGGTCCACATGTTGCCCTCCCGAGCCCGGGCACTGTATCCGCGCTGCGCGCCATTCGGGTGAGAGTGTGGCTCGTTGAGGACGTGACCGCCCCGCTCGAGCGCTGCCGGGTAGTGCGTATCGGGATCGGGGACTCGGCCTCCCCCTCGATCCGTGAGCCGGGTGACTCGAGCTACTTGATGATCCGGTACGTGATGTGCGTGACGTGCGGGTTCCCGGAAGCCTCGGTGACGAGGAGCTCGACCGGCTTGGTCAGATGATCGAAGAGCCGGATCCCGTGTCCCAGCACCACGGGCACGAGGTCGATGTGAATGGCATCGAGAAGCCCCAGTTGCAGGCACTGCTGGGTGACGCTCGGAGCACCGACCACGACGTCCTTGTCGCCTGCGATCTCCCGGGCCACGTCGATGGCCTTCGGCACTCCCTCCGTGACGAACGTGAAGGGCGATCCTTCGCGGCTCACCCATTCTTCGGGGACCCGGTGGGTCACCACGACCATCGGCACGTCCATGGGGTGCTTGCCGCCCCACGCGTGCGCGATGTCGAAGGTCCGCCGCGCGGTCACCAGCACGCCGGCACCCCGCCCGGCTTCCTCGATCGACTCGGCGGCTTCAGGCGTCATCCCGGTCGCGTGGTCGCCGGCCATGACCTCGGCGTCCGTGCCGCCCGCCGAATACCACCTGAAGACCTGTTCAACACCGTCATCCGGATCAGCGACGAAGCCGTCCAGTGACATCGAAAACCCGGCGATTACCTTGCTCATCTGATGTGCCTCCTAACTGCCTGTCCGCGTACTTGGCTTGGCGATCCGGCCCGGCGGGTAACCGGTCCAGCTACAGGGAACGCGCGCCCGCGCGCTTAGCGATAGAACGATCCCAGGAGGCGGAACTCATCGGCCGCCCGATGACCGCGACCGTTTCCGTGCACGACCGTACGGCCGGCGGCTCGTCCAGGCATCGGCACGCTGCCCTATCCAGGGTCCTTGGATTCGCGTCCGGCCTTCCCCACCCCGGGCTTGGGAAACGCGCGGGACCATTGGACCGTGAGATATTCAGAATCCCGGGCGGCCGCGAAGCCCGATGATCTGGCGGTGACTGCGGAGCGATGCGCGGCACAACTGCTCCGTGGTGACCCGGCGGGCAGTGCCGAGGAGGTCGCTGGGCGGCTGCTGGCCGTCCAGGCGCAAGACGCGCGTGGCGCGCGGCTTGCGATCCGGGCGCGTTCAGCGGGGTTGTCCGCCTTGGACGTCGACTCCGCCCTCACCCAGCGGCGGACGCTGATCGTCACCTGGCTGAACCGCGGCACCTTGCACCTGGTCCGCGCCGAGGACTACTGGTGGCTGCATCCGCTGACTAACCCGCAGCTGCGCACCGGGAACTCCCGCCGACTGGCGCAGGAGGGCGTGCCGCCGGAAGACGCGGAGCGGGCGGTGGCCGCCGTGCGGGCCGCGCTGGCCGGCGGCCCGCTGACCCGGTCGCAGCTCCGCGAGCGGGTCGCCGCGGCCGGGATTCGGACCGAAGGCCAGGCGATGGTGCACATCCTGGCGCTGGCCAGCATCCGGGGACTGATCGTGCGCGGTCCGGTGGCCGGACGGGACCAGGCGTTCGTGCTGGCCCGGGACTGGCTGGGCGCACCGCCGCCGGCGATGAGCCGCGAGGCGGCGCTCGGTGAGCTGGCCCGGCGTTATCTCGCCGGGCATGCCCCGGCAGCCGACCGTGACCTCGCCCAGTGGGCGGGCATCGGGCTGCGGGATGCCCGGCTCGGCCTGGCCCGGTGCGGCGCGGTGCAGCGAGCCGACGGCCTGGCCGAGCTGCTGGCCAGGCCGCGCCGCGCGGCGGCCGCACTGCCGCCGCCACTGCTGCTGGGCGCGTTCGACCCGCTGCTGCTCGGCTGGGCCTCCCGGGAACCCATCGTCGGCCCGCACCGGCGGATCGTCACGGTCAACGGGCTGTTCCGGCCGTTCGCGCTGGCCGGTGGCCGGGCCGTGGCGACTTGGAACATCGCGGGCGGCCAGGTCGCCCTCGCACCGTTCGCCCCGCTGGATGCCGGGACCCAAGCCGCGCTGGAGGCCGACGCCGCCGATGTGACACGGTTCCTCGGCAGATAGCACATCCCGCCGGCTACGGCAGAAAACCCATTGCGCGGCGACGCGCGCTGGACGAAACACGCAACCGCAGGGCGGCTGCAGACGGCAAGTCGCCGGTACCGTCGTGGCGCTGAATTCGGCGAGCGCCAGGCCGGCGCTCCCCGCGGGGGGGGGCGAAGACCGTTAGCGGGTGACGCCGTCGATCGCCTGCCGGATCACGTCGGTGACGGCTTCCGGCTTGGACATCATGATCACGTGGGATCCCTCGACCTCGGTGATGGCCGCTCCGGCGCGCTGCGCCATGGAACGGACGACGTCGCTGCCGGCGGCCTTGTCGCCGGTGGCTACGACGGCCCATGATGGCAGGTTCTTCCAGGCCGGTGTCCCGTTGGGTTCGCTGAACGCGGCGGCGGCGACGGGGCGCTGGGTGGCGGCCATGACGGCGGCTTGCTTTTCGGGCAGGTCGGCTGCGAAGGCGTCATGGAATCTGGCGGGGTCGATGGCGAATTCCACCGCGGTCTCGGTGCCCGGCCCGGCCGGGTACTGCAGCTGGAGCAGGGCGGTGTTAAGGACGCTGTCCTTGGAGTCGCCTTCGATGTCGGAGAGGATCTAGCCTTCATCTGGGGCGAAGGCGGCGATGTAGACCAGGCCGACGACGTTGCCGGTGTGGGGTGCGGCGTTGGTGATGATCGCGCCGCCGTAGGAGTGACCGACAGCGAGCACCGGCCCGGGGATCTGCCGGATGGCGCTGGCGACGTAGGCGGCGTCGGCGGCGATGCCGCGCAGCGGGTTCGAGATGGCCTGCACCGCGATCCCGGCGGCCTGCAGCTGTTCGACCACGTCGTTCCAGCCTGAGCTGTCGGCGAACGCGCCGTGGACGAGGGCGACGGTGAGGCGGGGACTGGCGGCGGCAGTGGCGTCGGATATCAGAATTCCTCCTGGCTAGCGACGACGGAGTGATCGGGACGCTGCTCTTTGCTGGCTGGGAATCCAGCCGCAGGCTGGCGTGGGCTGTTTCGGTGCGGAGGTGGGCGGGCGGGGCGAGGTCCGGGGCTGCTGGGCTGGGTAGCGGGGCAGGGTGTTTCACCGGTCGTCCGGCTGTCCGGTGAACGAGGCCAGTGGCTGCCCGGCCTCGACGATGTAGGTGGACAGCATGTGTCCCGTGCCGGGACCGATGTCGCGGGCGTTGTGGGGTGTGCGGGGCGGGATGAGGAAGCCGTCGCCGGCCTGCAGGGTGAGGGTGGCCCGCCCGTGGACGGCCATCTGGACCGTCCCGGCGACGATGTACCCGACTTCTTCGCCGGGGTGGGTGTGCCAGCCCGATTCCACGCCGGCCGGGATTTCGGTGAGTACCTGTACGATCTCCCGTCCGGGGATGGAAGACGGGCTGTGCTGGATCTCGGTGCGTTTGAGCGTGCCGGCAAGCGCGTCGCGCGGTGGCTCCGGGCTGGTAGCCGGATAAGGCATGAGTTCTCCTTGATTGCGGCGGCGGTGGCTGGTGGTCAAAGGGTGGCCAGCTCCAAGACCGCCGCGGCGAACGCGTCCGGCGCCTCCTGGGGCAGGTTGTGGCCGGCGTCCGGCACCTGGTGGTGGCGGCGCGCCGCGGTGAAGTGATGCGCGGAGGCGGCGCCGTCAGTCGCGGGGAAGTTGCCGTCCGCCATGCCGTCCAGGGTGACGGCCGAGACGGTGATCGGCGGCAGCGCGGCCAGCCTGTGCTCAAGCTCTTCGTATGGTGGGTGACCCGGGGCGTATCCGAGGCGGTGCCGGTAGGAGTGCAGCACCACATCGACGTAGTCGGGATTGTCGAAGGCCGCCGCCGTACGCTCCAGTGTTGCGTCGTCGAACGTCCACGCCGGGGAGTTCCGCGTCCAGATCACTTTGGCGATCTCCCGCCGGTTCGCGGTCAGGCCGGCCCGGCCCCGGTCGGTGAGGAAGTAGAAGAAATACCACAGGCCGGCCTCGCGATCCGGCGCGATGGGAGTCATGGCAGCGCCGATGTCCTGGATCAGGTAGCCGTTGACGGAGACCACCCCGGTGCAGCGCTGCGGCCACAGCGCCGCCGCGACGCAGGCGGCGCGGCCACCCCAGTCGTATCCGGCGAACACGGCGCGCGGGATGCCGAGCGCGTCCAGCAAGGCGATTACGTGAGCGCCGATGGCGGCTTGCTGGCCCGATCGCGCAGCGGCGGCGTCGAGGAACCGCGTCGGCCCGTGCCCGCGCAGGTACGGGACGATGACCCGGCGGCCCGCCGCCGCCAGCCGCGGGATCACCTCGACGTAACTGTGGATGTCATACGGGAAGCCGTGCAGCAAGAGCACGGCCTCGCCGTCGTCCGGGCCGGCTTGGTAGTACCCGACTTCCAGTTCGCCGGCGCGCACCCGGCGCACTGGTTCCAGCCGGGCCAGGGCCCTGGTCGCTGAGGCAGGCTGGTGATGCGGGCTCATGGTCGTCTCCCGGGCTGGCGGGGGTAACGGGGCCGGTCGGGTTCCCGGGCCTGAAACGGTCGCCGGGGCCTGCAGGAGGCTAGCTTCGCAGGAAGTCCAGCAGGTCGGCGTTGAGCTGGTCTTGATGGGTGTCCATCAGGCCGTGCGGCGCGCCCGGATAGTAGATTTCCGTCGCGCCCTTGATGAGCCGGGCCGATTTATGCGCGGAGTCCTTGACGGGAACGATCTGGTCGTCTTCGCCGTGCAGGACCAGGGTGGGGACGTCGAACTTCTTGAGATCCTCGGTGAAATCGGTCTCGGAAAATGCCTTGATGCTCATGTAGGCGTTCATGAGGCCGGACTGCATGCTCCACAGCCAGAACTGATCCAGCACGCCCTGCGACACCTGGGCGCCCGGCCGGTTGGCGCCGTAAAACGGCGCGGCCAGATCCTTGTAGAACTGCGAGCGGTCCTTGACCAGGCCATCGCGCAGGCCGTCGAAGACCTCGATCGGCAGCCCGTCCGGATTGGCATCTGACTGCACCATGATCGGCGCACCGCGGAGACCAGGACCGCCTTGGCCACCCGGCCTGTCCCGTGGCGGCCGATGTAGCGGGCGACCTCCCCGCCGCCGGTGGAATGACCAACCAGCGTGGCGTCCCTGAGATCCAGCGCCTCGATCACGGCCGCGAGATCGTCAGCGTAGCCATCCATGTCGTTCCCCGATGCAGGCTGGCTGGACCGGCCGTGGCCGCGCCGGTCGTGCGCGACCACGCGGAACCCGTTGTTCGCCAGGAAGTGCAGCTGGGCGTCCCACGCGTCGGCGCTCAGCGGCCAGCGTGCGAGAACGTCACGACAGGACCGCTGCCCCAGTCTTTGTAGTAGATCTCGGTGCCGTCGGGGGTGATGATCGTGGTCATCGCCTGGGCTCCTTCCCGCGTGCGGTGATGGCGGCGACGACGGTGGGTCCCGCGATCCGGCCGCCGCCGGATTGACCTGATCAGCACAGCACGGGCCGGGTGGCCCGCGAATCAGGGAAAGACCCCAGTGAGCCGGCCGCTCCCGCACGGATCGCACTGGGGTTTGCCGGCCCGGCCCCGGCCGGCAGGCCAGGCGGGCCGGCTACCGCGGCGGCACGGTCAGTGCGTCAGGGCGGTCCCGAGCTGGCGGCGGGAAGTGACGCCGAGCTTCCGGAACACCTTGCTGAGGTGGTATTCCACCGTGGAGGTGGTCACGAACAGGTGGGTTGCGATCTCGGCGTTGGTCGCGCCGCGACGGCGAGGCGGGCCACCTGCGCCTCTTGCGGTGTCAGGTCCGGGTCCGGCCGCTGCGCCGGCTGACGGGGGCGGTCACCCGCGGCGAGCAGCTCCGCCCGGGTGCGGCGGGCGAACGCCACCGCGCCCATGGCGTCGAACATGTCACACGCGGTACGCAGTTGCGACCGGGCGTCAGCGCGGCGCTTGTGCCGGCGCAGCCATTCGCCATACAGCAGATGGGCGCGGGCCAGTTCGGTACGGACCGAGGTACTGGTCAGGTGCGCGATGGCTGCACGGTAGAAACTCTCAGCGTCCGCATCCCCGGCCAGCAGCGCACGGGACCTTGCCAGCATGCCCAGGGCCCAGGATGTGCCGCTGGCCGTCGCGCGGTCGGCCAGGCGATCGAGTGCCGCGTGTGCGGCGCGGTGGTCGCCGCCGCGCGCGCCGGCCTCGACGATCTCGGGCAGGATGCGGTTCCCGAAGCCGGGCGGGTCGTCGTCGTAGATGCGCCTTCCCCAGCTGAGCGCTTCGGCGTAGCGGCCCAGCCCCAGCTCCAGCACGGTCAGCCCCATCCAGGCGAAGATTTCCAGGATGGCGGCTCCGCGCTGCCGGCCCCAGCGGGGGGTCATTTCAGCGAGGGCCCGGCTCTCCTGCTCGCGGCCCTGCCAGGCTCGCAGTTCCAGCAGCACCCCGGTGCTCGCGGGCGCCGGCACCCCGGTCGAACTGGAAATCTCCGCCGCTTCGAGATGCTGACCGGTGCGGGCTGGCCGGCGGCGCACGCAGCCGCGACCGCGGCGCGCAGCACAGGCACCGCTGGAGGGTAGCCGACGGCGAGCCGGGTGGCGAAACCGTCCAGCAGCAAGCCGGTGGCCGTCACCGGCCGGGCCGGGTCCGGCGCTGCCTCCAGCGTCGCGCGGGCCACATCGGCGGGCGTGGTGCCCGTGGTGTACTGGCGGGCGACCAGCGCTGCCTGCATGGCCTCAAAGAGCAGCTCCCGGATCAGCGGGACATCCGGCGGGTCGACGGCCGCGACAGTGTCCAGCAGCAGGGCGGGCGCGTCCTTGTGCCGCGAGAAGAACACGGCGATGGAAGCCCGCAGGCGCCGCGCCGCGACGTGCAGACCCGCCGCGGCGAGCCGAGGTGCAGCACGGTCCAAAGAGGCCTCGGCAAGAGCCCCGTCCCCGGCGGCCAGATGCGCCTGGGCGGCGGCGAACAGCCGCACGGCACGCTCCTGCGGATCTGGGGTCAGCTCCGCCGCCTAGGCCAGGAACATGGCCTGCGCGGCGTAGCCGCCGCGCTGTTCGGCTCGCGCGGCGGAGCGCTCCAGGCTGGCCGCTACGTCCTGGTCCGGGATGACGGCGGCCGCGGCTCGGTGCCACGCCTCCTGATCCTGGTCCCCGTCCTGCCGGGCGATACGCGCCAGCACGTCGTGGACACGGCCCCGGTCGCCCGACCGGGCCCCCTCATAGACCGCGGAGCGGATCAGCGGGTGCCGGAACGTCACCCGCGGATGAACCGAGATGACGCCCTGGGCTAGCGCGGGATCAGCGTCACCGGGTCCCAGGTCAAGCAGGGCGGCGGCCCGCCACAGCGCCGCGGGATCATCACTGGAGGCCGCCGAGGCAAGCAGCAGCAAGGTGCCGGTGGCGGCCGGCAGCTGCTTCACCTGGCGCAGGAAGTGCCCCTGCAGGCGACGGCCGACCGGCAACCGGTGCGGCTGCGGCGAGCGGCCAGCCAGCTGGTCCGGCGTGAGCTGCCCGGCGATCTCCCGCAATGCGAGCGGGTTACCGCCGGTCTCGGTGATGATCCGCGCCGCCACCGAGGCGCTGAGAGCCCCGGCCACGGTCGTGGCCAGCAGGGCGCGGGCGGCCGCCGGTTCAAGGCCGCTGAGGTGACGCGTGGGCAGACCGTCGAGCGCCGTCAGTCCCGGCGAGGCGTCCCGGGCACCGAACAGCAGGCCGATGCCGTCCGCATACAGGCGCCGCCCGACGAAACCGAGCACTTCGAGGGATTCGCGATCCAGCCACTGCGCGTCATCGACCAGCCAGATCACCGGCTGCTCGGCGGCCACGTCCGCGAGCAACGTCAGCACGCCCAGGCCGACCAGGAACCGGTCCGCCGGCGACCCGGCCGCCAGGCCGAACGCCGAACCCAGCGCACCACGCTGCGGAGCGGGCAGCACGCCCACCCGGTCGAGAAATGGCACCAGCATGCGGTGCAACGCGGCGAAACCGAGCCGCAGCTCCGACTCCACCCCGGCCATGCTGACCGTCCGCACGCCCTCGGCGGCCTGCGCCGTGTACTCCAGCAGGCGAGTCTTCCCGATGCCGGGCTCGCCGGTGATCACCAGCGACCGGCTCAGCCCCCCGCGGACCGCCTGCACCAGATCATCCAGCGCCCGGCAATCAGCGCCCCGGCCAACCATCTCGCCTGGAATGATCCGGGGCACAGGCGACCCGGTGCCCCGCAGGTCTCCGGACACCGCGCCGTTACCGTTCGTGCCGCCGGTCATGACCTGGCACGGCCGGCAGAAGGGGAACCGCGGCCGGGATCACGCCCACCGGCCTGACGCCGGTTTCGCTGGTGCTGACGGCGCTCATCACGTTCTCCTTGGTGAGGATCGGGGCGCCTGCGGTCAGGCCCGGGCGGTCACGGCACCGGGAATGTGGTGCTAGAAAGCCACGAGCGCGTCCGTGAGGGCGTCGATGCCGACCAGGCTGGCGGCCAGGCCGACGGTGAGGTGGTGGCGGGCGGCCAGCGCGGCCGGCGCGTAGTAGGACACTTTGGTCTGGTCCCCGTCGGCCCAGATCAGCACCTTGAGCGGGAGGTCGAGCGCGGCCAGGGGCGAGGCGGCCATCACCGGCGTGCCCGCCTCGGGGCTGCCGAAGATGACCAGCGTGGTCTCCCGCAGCGTGAGCCCGGCCTGGCGGGCCTCGGCCGCTTGGTCGATGACGGCGAACAGCCGCATCCCTTTCGCGGCCACCATGGCGGTGAGCTTGGACACCGTATCGTGCACCGGCTGATGGCTGTCCTTGGTCACGACATCGGCCCCGGTGAGGTTCTGGTCGCTGGCCATCGTGGATCAGTCTCCTTAGGTGGCTGGTACCCGCCCGTGATGCCAGACTTACACGGCCCCGGCCGCAGAAAAAGGAGGATTCCCGCTCAGGCATCATTCGGCCTGGCCGGACAATCCAGCTCCCGGTCCTGATCCGCGCCGCGCCCTCTGCTACGCGGACGACGAGGACAGCGGGAAGACGACGGCACGCAAAAGGCCCTCCCCTCGAGAGGAAAGGGCCCTGACCTGCGTAAATGGTAGCGGGGGCGGGATTTGAACCCGCGACCTCTGGGTTATGAGCAAACCGGTCGCCGTCCACGCAGCCTCACCGCGTCTCGGTAGTCCAGCATTCGCGCTGCCAGCGACGTCGCAGCGTCTCATCGCGTCTCGGGACGCGCCCTCTGTCTATGGCGTCTCTACTACATCCGCTACTACAGCTCACCCGGCGTATTTTTCGCGCGGTGGCGCGCCCGCATCGGAGGCCTTGCTGCAGCTAACCTAAGACCATGCTGATCATCCCGGGCGTCGAGGTCGACGAAAGGCGCGTGGCCGACATCTGCGACCGGTACGGCATCGCCGAGCTCCGGGTCTTCGGCTCGCAGGCTCGCGGGACTGCCGGGCCGGGCAGCGACATCGACGTCCTGTACACGCTGCGGCCCGGGCGCCGGCTGGGCTGGGAGATCGAGCAGCTGAGCGACGAGCTCACCGCGTTGTTCGGTCGCCGGGTCGACCTGGTCTCGCTGCGCTCGCTGCACCCGCTGTTGCAGTCATCCGTGCTGGCCGAGGCCCGGCCCGTCTATGCAGCGTGACATCCTCCTGCTCACCGAGATGATCGACGCCGCCGAGCAGGCTCAGCAGCTGACCGCGAACGTCACGGCCAGCGAACTGGAATCCGACCGTCAGCGCCGCGACGCCCTTCTGTGGAATTTCACCGTGCTCGGTGAGGCCGCAGGACAGCTCTCCGCGGAGCTCAAAGACCGGTTCCCGGACATTCCCTGGCAGCAGCCGATGCGGCTGCGGAACCGGATCGTGCACGGCTACTGGTCCATCGACCTGGAAGTCCTCCACACCACCGCGGCCGAGCAGCTGCCCGCATTCACCGCGCGCCTCCGCATGGCCTTGGACAGCATCAGAGATGAGCCTGAGCCGGGCGCACCTCCGGACCTGGATTAAAACGTCGGGACTGTAACTTCACGAACCCGGAACTCGACGTTGTCGGCGCCTTGCTCGGCCGCCTGCCGAGCCACGCTGAATCTTACCCTGATCGGTGCCGGTGCCGACGAGTGTGCCACCCGGCGCAGCCAGCGGGGCAACCTCCACCGTGACTGCTCCGCCGCATCCGATGTCGATGCACGCATGCCGGTGATATTCCGGCCAGCTCCAGCAGGGCTCGGGTATGGGGCAGCGTTCCCGGGCCAGCAGCGCAAGCCGGTCGTCGTCCGGCTTGCCGCCCCTGATCATGTAGCCAGCCACCGCCGCGATCATGGACCCTCCGGCGGGCGGTAGTCAGGCGCGATGAGCAGGCTGATGAGGGCGCCGGCGAGCCAGTCCTGGTAGCGGCCGGGCGGCCAACCCTGCTCGGTGACCAGCCGGTGGTAGACGCCGGGGTCGTTGAGCAGCCAGAGCACGTCGGCGGCCTCGGCGGGGGTCAGGCCTGGCTGGAGCGCGCCGCGGGCGGCGAGGTGCTGGGCCAGCACCTGCATGCCGCGGATTCGCTGGGCGCGCATCTCCTCCGCAAGCGCGCGGATCTCGGCGTCGAGCCCGGCGGCGGCCCGGACGACCTCATGGAGCGGGGCGGTTCGCGCGCTGGTCTGGCGGACGTGCGCGGCGTAGCGGGCGAGGATCCGCCGCGCGTCGGGTTCTTGCTGAAGGGCCTTGATGTGCGGACGCTCCAGCATGGGCACGGGCTCGTCGTCGCCGACGATGGCCCAGTCCAGGGCCAGCTTGAGCGCCTCGACCTTGCCGCCGACCGAGGTGAAGACGGTCTTGCGGCTCACCCCGGCGGCTTCGGCGATCGCGTCGACGGTCGTGGCGCCGTAGCCGTACTGGATGAACAGGCGGGCGGCGGCGTTCACGATCGCCTGCCGGGTGGCGTGGGCTTGCGCGGTGCGCAGCGCGGAGTGATAGGGCTTCTTGACAGGCTCAGCCATTTCAGGTAACCATCAGTGTAATGAAGTTATCAACGGTGTCATGATGATGCCAGGTTAGCAGACGGAGGACCGATGACCAACGGCGAAGGCGAATACCGGCGGCTGCCGGCCGGTGACGGCAGCGAGATCGGCTACCACGACAGCGGGCACGGCCCGGCCATCGTGCTGGCGCACGCGGGGGTGTTCAGCGACTGGTTCGCCCCGCTGAGCCTGCAGCTGCCGCGGGACCGGTTCCGGGTAGTCCGGCTACGCCGGGCCGGCTACCGGGACACCACGCGCCCGGCCGGGCACCTGACCTTGGCTGATCACGCCCGGCACGCCGCCGTGCTGCTGGATGAGCTCGGCGTCGGCGCGGCGCACTGGGTCGGGCATTCCTCCAGCTGCCTGATCGGGCTGCAGCTGGCCCAGGACCGGCCCGACCTGGTGGCCAGCTTGAACCTGCTGGAACCTGCTCCCGGCGGCGACCTGCACGGTCCGGCGGACGAGCAGTTCGTCGCGGCCACCGTCCGCCCGGCGATGCAGGCGTTCGCCGCAGGCGATGCCAGCGGCGCGTTCGACCGGTTCATGCGCGGGGTCGGCGGCCCCGGCTACCCGGCCGTGCTGGCCGACCAGCTCGGAGCCGACGGCCGGGAGGCCGCCCAGGCAGAATCGGCGTTCTTCTTCGCCGACGAGCTGCCCGCGGTCCGGGAATGGGTGTTCGGCCCGGCCCAGGCGGCCCGGGTCACCCAGCCCGCGCTGGTCGTCCTGGGCGCCGACAGCGCCCGGCTCACCCCACTGATGGCGGAGACTGTGCAGCGCCTGGCGGCGATGCTCCCCCACGTCCGCACCCAGACCCTGCAGGGCTGCACCCACCTGATGCCGCTGCAGCAGCCAGCCGCCCTGGCCCGGCTCATCACCGCCTTCACCGGCAGCATCCCGCGGCCAGCCCCAACGGCAGGCGCGACCGCAGCGTCGCCGGCCTGACCTGGCCGCGCCAGACAAACGAAACACACAGAAGGAACCCGCCAATGCCGAAGATCATCACGCCCGGCGCCGGGGTGTGCGGGCTGGCGGTCCGCGCGCTGCACGCCATGGC
This sequence comes from Streptosporangiaceae bacterium, assembly GCA_019239975.1. Classification (GTDB taxonomy): domain Bacteria; phylum Actinomycetota; class Actinomycetes; order Streptosporangiales; family Streptosporangiaceae; genus JAFAZE01. The sequence goes on along the minus strand of JAFAZE010000122.1, from coordinate 4,968 downwards.
AGACGGCGACCCCGGCGACTTCCAGGCGCTCTACCAACCGCACGCGGCCGACCACGAGCAGCAGATGCAGCCGCCATCATCCCGGGTGCCAGGCCCGGACGGCGTCTGGGCGACGGCACGGCGGCTGCGGGCCGCGTTCACCGGCCTGCGCTATGACATCCACCATGCGGTCCGCGACGGGGGACATGGTCGCGGTCAACTCCACGATGAGCGGACGCCATGTCGCGCCGTGGGCGGTGTATGACGACGACGGAAAGCTCGATTCGGTGTTCCCGCCCACCGGCCGCACCTTCAGTGCGACCCAGTCCCACTGGTTCCGGATCTCCGGCAGCATGATCGTGGAGCACTGGGCCAACCGTGATGACCTCGGCATGGCCCGGCAGCTGGGATGGATCCCGCCAACCCCCGCCTACCTAATGCGGATGGCCCGCGCCAAGCGACGCCTCAGCCGCCAGTGAAGATCCGCCCGCACTTCTGCCAGGCGCGGTGAACGCCCGTACCCGAGACGGCGCTCAGCCCGACGGCGGGAACGGTGACCATCCCCGCAGGCAGCACGGCGGCATGGCCATACGCGGAGCTGCGTATGGCGGTCCGCCTGTATCAGCGCAGGCTGCCTCGCGTACCAACAGAAAGGGGTAAGACCATGACATCCATAATCATGTGCGGGGGCGGCGTGATCGGCCTGTCCGCGGCGGTCATGCTGGCCCGGGACGGGCACCAGGTGACGGTGCTGGAAGCGGACTCCGCAAGGCCGCCGACACCGGCCGCGGCGTGGGAGGACTGGCCGCGCCAGGGCGTGGCCCAGTTCCGCCAGCCGCACAACGTGTTCCCGCGGTTCCGGCAGGTCTGCGACGCCGAGCTGCCCGGGATGCCCGGGATGCTGGCCGACGCGGGGTGCCGGTGGGTGGATCCTCTCGGCGCGCCCGAGCGCGGCGGGATGCTCCCGCCCAGCCTGTCCGACCACGAGCCGCGGCCCGGGGATGAGGCGTTCCGGTACGTCACTGGCCGCCGCCCGGCGGTGGAGTCGGTGGTCGCCGCGGTGGCCGCCGAGCAGCCGGGGGTGGTCATCCGCCGCGGGGTGCGCGTCGCCGGGCTGACCGGCGGGCCGCACGCGATCCCCCGCGTCCCGCACGTGGCCGGGGTGCGCACCTCGGATGGCCAGGAGCTGCGCGCCGACCTGGTGGTCGACGCGATGGGCCGGCGTCCCCGGGCGCCGGGCTGCTGGCCGCGCTGGGCGCGCGCCCGCCGTACACCGAGGCCGAGACCAGCGGGTTCGCCTACTACACCCGGTACTTCACCGGGCCGGCCCAGCCGGACATGGCCGGGCCGGTGCTGATGCCGCTGGGCACGATCTCGCTGCTGACCTTGTACGGTGACAACGGCACCTGGTCGGTGACCGTCTACACCTCCAGCCGCGACGCGCCGGTCAAGGCGCTGCGGGATGCCGGGACCTTCGCCCGGGTGGTCGGCGCGTGCCCGCTGCAGGCGCACTGGCTGGGCGGCCAGCCGGTCACCGGCGTGCTGCCGATGGCCGGCATCACCGACCGCTACCACCGGTTCGTCGTCGACGGGGTCCCGGTGGCGACCGGGTTCGCCGCCGTCGGCGACGCCTGGGCCTGCACCAACCCCTCCGGCGGGCGCGGGCTGACCATCGGGATCATCCACACCCAGCTGCTCCGCCGCACCGTCCGCCGCCATCTGGGCGACCCGGCCGGCTTCGCCCGGGCGTGGGATGAGGGCACCGAACGGCAGGTGACCCCGTACTACCGGGGCCAGATCGCCGCCGACCACGCCCGGCTGGCCGAGATGGCCGCCCTGCACCAGGGCCGCCCCTGGACGCCGCCGGAGACCCCGATGACCCGGCTGGCCAGCGCCGCGGCCTGGGACCCCGGCGCGTTCCGCGCCTTGCTGGCCACCATCTTCTGCCTGGCGCTGCCACGCGACCTGCTAGGTCGGCCGGACATCACCGACGTCCTGGACCGGATCGGGGACAAGACCCCGCCGCCGTTCCCCGGCCCGGACCGGCGGCAGCTGCTTCAGCTCGTGACCGGGAGGCCGTGATGGGCGGCGGCCGGGGAGGCGGCAGCGGGGCGTACGCGCTGAAACTGAGCCCGGATGAGCTCGCCCGCTACCGGATGATGGCGGCCCAGGCCCGGGAGCGGGAAGGCGATCTGTGGCGGCGGGCCGGGCTGGGGCCCGGCGCGATGGTCGCCGACATCGGCTGCGGGCCCGGCGCCATGCTGGCCATCGTGGCCGAGGCCGTCACTCCCGGCGGGCACGCGGTCGGCGTGGACAGCGACGCGCAGGCGGTAGCGGCGGCGGCCGAAGTGCTGGCCGGCGTGCCGAACGCGCAGGTCCGTCAGGGACGCGCCGATGCCACCGGCCTGCCGACCGGCTCGTTCGACGTGATTCTGCTGCGCCACGTGCTAGCCCACAACGGCGGCGCCGAGGCCCGCATCCTCGCTCACCTGGCCGGGCTGCTGCGCCCGGGCGGGCACGCGCTGCTGGTCGACGTGGACGCAACGGCCTCTTCCATCAGTCCCGCGCGGCCCGAGGTGGACGAGCTGATCCGGACCTACCAGCGCTGGCATGCCGGGCGGGGCAACGACCTGGCGGTCGGGCGCCGGCTGGGCGAACTCGCCGAAGCCGCCGGGCTGGTGACGGTGGCCGTCCGCGACCTGTCCGCCGCCGTCGAACTGCCGCCGGGGATGCGGGGCCCGGCCTGGGCCGCCCGAGAGCAACTAGTGGCGGCGGGCCTTGCCTCGGCGGCTGACCTGCGCCGCTGGGAGGCCGCGTGGGAACAGATGGACGCCTGGCTGGCCCGGCCCGTCGCCACCATCGTCACGTTCGGTGCCGTCAGCCGGCGGCCTTGTTCCGGCGGGCGGCCAGAACCGCGGCGGTGAGCAGGCCGAGCGCCACCGTGGCCTGGCCGGAGGCCAGCAGGGTGCCGCGGGCGTCCAGGCCGGTCGCCAGCGGCCCGCCGAGCGCCGTGCCCAGCGGCGCCGCCACGTTCAGCAGCGAGCTGCGGGCCGCGATCACCTTAAGGCGACGCGGGTCGCCGGGACTGACTCGCCGCACGTGCCCCGAGGAAACATCCCAGCGGGATCTAGCCAAGCGCGACGCCCCAAAGCCGAGGAGGAGCTGGTGCACTGGCCAATGGCCGCGTGCTGCGTGACCGGAGGTTCCGGACGGTAGCCGGCGGCGAGGTCCTGTCCGTGCTAGTAAGCCGGTCGTGAGTTTTCGGATCACCACGTGAGTCGTTTTGCGTCACTACCTGGCTTAGCGGGCTTTTCGCTGGCTTCCGAATGGGTTCTGCTGGGCGCATGGCTGATACGAGGCTGGAGCCGGTGGTGCTGTCGGATGACGAGCGGCGCACGCTGGAGAACTGGGTGAGGCGGCGGAGCACGGCGCAGGGACTGGCACAGCGGGCGCGGATCGTGCTGGCCTGCGCCGACGGCGGGAGCAACGTCGCGGTCGCGGCCCGGTTGCGCATCGACCGCCGGACGGTCGCCCGCTGGCGGGGCCGTTTCCTGGAGTTGCGGCTCGACGGGCTGACAGACGATCCGCGGCCCGGCGTCCCCCGCTCGATCACCGACGCGCAGGTCGAGGACATCGTGGTCCGGACCCTGGAAGAAGTGCCCGGGGGATCCACGCACTGGTCCAAGCGGGAGCTGGCCCGCAAAGTGGGCATCTCGGCGACCAGCGTGCAGCAGATCTGGCGCGCCTTCGGCCTGCAGCCGTGGCGCACCGAGACGTTCAAGGTCTCCCCGGATCCGCTCCCCGTCCCGAAGATCCGCGACGTCGTCGGCCTGTACCTGAATCCGCCGCGGAACGCGGTGGTCTTCAGCGCGGACGAAAAGCCGCAGATCCAGGCCCTGGAACGCACCGCGCCGGTGCTGCCGATGCTGCCCGGAGTGCCCGAGCGGCGCAGCTTCGACTACCAGCGGCACGGCACCACCGACCTGCTCGCCGCCCTGAACATCGCCACCGGCAAGGTCATCAGCAAACTGTCCGCACAGCACACGGCCACCGACTTCCGCGACTTCCTCGACCAGATCGACCAGGCGGTAGAGCCCGGCCTGGAAGTCCACGTGATCTGCGACAACCTCTCCACGCACAAGGCCCCGGCAGTGCGCAGGTGGCTGCTGGCCCACCCCCGCTTCGTGCTGCACTTCACCCCCACCTACTCCTCCTGGATCAACCAGGTGGAGCGCTGGTTCGCCGAGATCCAGCGCCGCTGCCTCGACCGCGGCGTCTTCTGCTCACTCGAAGACCTCACCACCGCGCTGCAGGAATGGATCAAGCTCTGGAACGACTCCGCCCGGCCCTTCAAATGGACCAAGACCCCCGACCAGATCATCGACTCCATCTGCCGCTACTGCGCACGAATCTCACGACCGGCTTACTAGGCGATTACGCCTATCAGGTGGCGTTCGCCTGGCTCGTGCTGTCGGCCACCGGTTCGGTGGTGACCCTGGCGGCCGTCATGATCTGCAACGTGGTGCCCAATGGGCTGCTGATCCTGGCTGGCGGCGCAGTCACCGACCGGTGGTCCCCCCGGTGGGTGATGTTCTGCTCGCACCTGGCCCGGGGGCTGCTGGTCTCGGGCCTGAGCGCAGCCACGCTGACCGGATCGGTGCGCCTTTGGCAGCTCTACGCGATGGCCGCGGCGTTCGGGCTGGCGGATGCGTTCTTCTGGCCGGCCAGCGGCAGCCTCCTGCCGCTCTTGGCGGATCCCGGCGACTTGCCGGCGGTCAACGCCGTGGTCGCCGCCGGGGAACAGGCCGCGATGGTCGCCGGGCCGCTGCTGGGCGGAGCCGTGCTGGCCGCGTTGTCGCCCGCCGCGGTCCTGGCGGTCGACGCGGCGACGTTCTTCACCGCCGCCGTAACTATCTTCCGCGCGCCGGCCGCGGTCACGCCCCGGCAGGATCAGCGGCGGCCGGCGCGCGGCCTGCTGTCGAGCATCAC
>JAFAZE010000170.1 GCA_019239975.1 Streptosporangiaceae bacterium | reverse complement strand
CGATCAGCTGCGCGCGCACGCAACCGCCCACCACATCACCCTCACCGGCATACCCGCCGGTAAGCCATGCACCGACACGTACAGCCCAACACTCGAAACAACCGCCAAGTTAAAAACAGACGCGCCCATACGGCACCTACGATTCCGGGATCATGGAGCGTGGTGCGGATGTGGCGGATGGTGCTGGCGCGCGCCCGCGCTTGCGGGGCTGGTGTTGCTGTCGCGGCTGATGTTGCTGTGGGGCTTCGCCCGCTAACTAACACGCCGCGATCGTTAGCGATCGCGCCGCAGGAAGTGCCGCGCGGGGCGCTCCCCGGCGGTGCCCAGCCGCTCCCTGATCTTGTCGGTGATCTCCCCGCGGGCGAGGTTCGCCGCGAGCACGCACGCGGAGCTCACGGCACGGGCCGTGGAGGCCCCGTGTGCTATCACCACCGTCCCGCCGAGGCCGAGCAGCGCCGCTCCGCCGTACGTCTCGGCATCCAGCCGCTGGTTGAGCGCACGCAGGCCACGGCGCTGCAGCATCGTACCGACGCGGGCGGTCCGCGTTCCGGTCAGCGCGGAGCGCAGCTCGCCCGCCGCGAACCTCATCGAGCCTTCCAGGGTCTTCAGCGCCACGTTCCCGGTGAAGCCATCGGTCACGATCACGTCGACGGCGCCGGTCATCAGGTCGCCGCCCTCCAGGTTGCCGGCGAAGCTCAGGGGCAGCGCGCCGTGTTGCGGCTCAGCGGCGAGCAGTTCATGCGCGCGCCGGGTCAGCATGTTTCCCTTGCCCGGCTCGGCGCCGATCGTCAGCAGTCCCACCCGCGGCGCGGCCGCGCCGAGCGCGATCTGCGCGTAGGCGACACCTAGCTGGCCGAACTGCACGAGCATCTCCGGCTTCGGGTCCGCGGTGGCGCCGGCGTCGATGAGCACGGTCGGTTTCGGGTACGTCGGGAGCACCACGGCAAGGCCCGGCCTGGGAACGCCGGGCAGCGATCTGAGCCGCAGCCGGGCGGTGGCCACGATGCCTCCGGTCGATCCGGCCGATACCACGGCCGCGGCCTGGCCCCGGCGGACGAGCTGGCATGCCACCGCGATGCTCGACCGGGGGCGCCGCCAGCTGGCGAGGGCCCCCTCATCCATGCCGACGATGTCTTCGGCGGGAACGACGCGCAGCTCGCCCTGGGCGCCGAGGGCGAGCAGGACCGGCCGCAGCCGCGCCGGGGGCCCGCTCAGCGTGACGGCGATCCCGTGCTCGCGCTGCGCGGCGAGCGCCCCCGCCACGATCTCCTGCGGTGCGTAATCCCCGCCCATGGCGTCCACCGCGATCACGGGATGGCGGCTCTGCGGCGTTTCCGGCGACGCGCTGCCGCCGCCCGGCGCGCTCAGGGCGTCACCGCCGGCGCGGCCATGGCGTGGCGGCGCTTAGTCATCGTCCCCGGGTCTCTATTCGCGGCCGGACATGGTGAGTGGTGCTGTCATTATCGTCTGCTCAGGGCCGCCGCCGCGACAGGGCGGGCCGCGTGCCTGGTCCAGACCACTTCGGGTCCTGGCCGGGGCCGTCCCCGCAACGTTGCGCGGCCTTCGTGCGCTCTACGCCAATGATGACGAAAATCGCGAACCAGGCATTTCCGCGACCAGAGGCCGAGCTTATACCGAAACACGCAAAGGCCGTTACCCAAAACAGATTGTGCGGCCGGAGAATTATCCATCACCATGAGCCAGTGACAGTTCCTGGTACATTCAAATATTCATCAACGGCGCGCAGCGGTAGATGTGCGGATAAGCCGCCGGCGCCCGGTGGTCCGTTACCTGCGGCAACCTCGGGCCCTTTCGGTCACGCGATGTTACGGCGGGAAGCGCAGCGGGCGGGGGCTCTGGGGGCTGTGGTCCCCCGGACAAGCACAGTATGCTCCGGCCATGGAGCTGAACGGGACATCCGCAATCGTCTCTGGTGGTGCGAGCGGACTTGGCGAGGCAACCGCCCGCGTCCTTGCGCAGGCGGGTGCCACGGTCGTCATCGCGGACCTGAACGCCGAGCGGGGCAAGGAGATCGCTGACGCGATCGGGGGGCGGTTCGCCCAGACCGATGTGGCGGACGAATCCTCCGTGCGGGCGGCCGTGCAGGCCGCTGCCGGCGGCCCGCCGCTTCGCGTCGCCGTGAGCTGTGCCGGGATCGGCTGGGCGGCGCGCACGGTGGGACGGGACGGTACACCGCATGACCTGGCGAGCTTCCAGAAGGTCATCGCGGTCAACCTGACCGGGACCTTCAACCTGATGCGCCTGGCGGCGGCCGCGATCGCGGAGACCGGGCCGGCCGACTCGGACGGCCAGCGGGGCGTGATCATCAACACGTCCTCGGTGGCGGGCATCGAGGGCCAGACCGGCCAGGTCGCCTACTCCGCGTCCAAGGGTGGCATCATCGGCATGACGGTGCCGGCGGCGCGGGACCTGTCGGTGACCGGAATCCGCGTCAACACCATCTGCCCCGGCATCATCGACACCCCCATCTACACCGGAATCGCGGGTGCCGGCGGGGACGCTGAGGAGTTCAAGGCCAGGCTGACGGCGCCGGTGGTCTTCCCGAAGCGGATGGGACGGCCAGCCGAGTTCGGTCACCTGGTGCGGACGCTCGTCGAGAACGACTACATGAACGCCGAGGTGATCCGCTTCGACGGCGGGATCCGATTCCAGCCAAAGTGAGCTTCCGGCATCTGTACATGAACCAGGGACGTCCCTAGCATGTCCGGGATCGCTGGCTGCCTGGCACTGGCGGAAGGCGCCGCGCCCGACGCCGACTGGGTGAACAGGGCGACGCGGCGGATGGCGCACCGCGGGCCCGATGACGAAGGCACCCACTCGGACGGGGACGTGGCGCTCGGCGCGAGGCGGCTGGCGATCGTCGACCTGTCGGCCGCGGGTCACCAGCCGCTGCGCTCGGCGGACGGGCGCTACTGGATGGTCTACAACGGCGAGATCTACAACGCCGCCGAGCTCGCCCGGGACCTCATGGCACGCGGAATCCAGCCGCGCGGCGGTTCGGACTCCGAGATACTCCTCGAGGCTTACGCGGCCGAGGGCAAGAACGTGCTGCGCCGCCTGCGCGGCATGTTCGCGTTCGCCATCTGGGACACGCGGAGCAGGGAGCTGTTCTGCGCCCGCGACCCGTTCGGCCTCAAGCCGCTTTTCTACATGCTGACGGGCGACGCCGCGGGAGGGCGGCAGCTCAGGTTCGCCTCCGAGCGCAAGGCCCTGGCGGGGCCCGGCGAGGTGACGTCGATCGACCCTGACGCCCTGCGCAGGTACCTGTCCTTCCAGTACGTGCCGCCTCCGGCCACGATGACACCGCCGGCCCGGTCGCTGCCGCCCGGTCACTTCCTGGTCGCCCGGCCGGGCGGCCCCGTCGACGTGTTCCGGTACTGGCGCCCGCTGCTGCGCCCGGCCAGATACCCGTCGCCGGACACACCGGAGAAGATTCTCGCCGCGCTGCGTGACTCCGTAGGGGTTCACCTGCGCGGCGACGTGCCGGTCGGCGCGTTCCTCTCCGGCGGGGTGGATTCGGCGGCGATCTGCGCGGTGGCGGCCGAGTCGCGGCCCGGGCTGCTCACCTTCACCGCCGGGTTCGAGCGCGAGGGATACAGCGAGATCGACTTCGCGCAGGAGACCGCGCTCGCGCTGGGGGTCAAGTCGGTCCCCTATGTGATCACCCTCGCCGAGTTCGCCGCCCGGCTGCCGCAGATCATCTGGCAGCTGGATGACCCGATGGCGGACGCCGCTGCGGTCCCGCTGTGGTTCATCGCCCGGGAGGCGCGCAGGCACGTCAAGGTGGTGCTGTCCGGCGAGGGAGCCGACGAGCTGTTCGGCGGCTATGGCATCTACTATCAGCCGGGCGTCGTCCGGGCCGGGGGCGGGCTGCCCGGCTGGGGACGCGCGTCGCTGCGGGAGATGGCCGGCCGGCTGCCACCGGGCGTCCGGGGAAAGGGTCTCCTCGAGCGGATGTCCACGCCGCTGCGCCAGCGTTACATAGGCAACGCCAACGTCTACCGGGGCGACCAGGTGAACCTGCTCGCCCGGTACGGCGAGGGCGGCCCTTACGAGGTGACCGGCCCCCTTTACGACCAGGCGGCCGCGGCCGGGCTGGATGACGTGGCCACCATGCAGCTGATCGACATCAACACGTGGCTGCCGGGCGACATCCTGGTCAAGGCCGACCGGGTCACGATGGCGCACGGCCTCGAGCTACGGGCGCCCTTCCTCGACCGGGAGGTGATGGCTGTCGCGGCGCGGCTCGCCCGGGCCGAGAAGACCGCGGCAGGTACCACGAAGTTCGCGCTCCGGGAGGCGATGGGTACCCTGCTTCCGCAGGTCGCCGCGGAGCGGGCGAAGCTCGGCTTCCCCGTCCCGCTGGGGCACTGGCTCAGAGGGGAGCTCGCCGGGTACGCGGAGCAGCTGCTCCGAGACGCCAGGACGGAGGAGTGGCTCGACAGGCGGGCCGTGCTCGACACGTTCCGGCGGTACCAGGCAGGCGATCCGAGCGTGACCTGGCGCCAGATATGGGTGCTGATGGTCTTCTCGCTGTGGCACCAGATATACGTCGAGCGGGCCTACGACCCCGTCAAGCTCCGCTGGTAGGTGCTCGCCGTCAGCCGCCGGGGAGCTCGGCTGGGGCGGGCGGCAGGGTGCCGCCCGCGAGCAGCTGCTCACGGATCTTCCGCCGGCCGCGATGCAGCCGGGACATCACGGTGCCCACCGGGGTTCCCATGATCTCCGCGATCTCCCGGTACGGGTAGCCCTCGATGTCGGCCAGATAGACCGCGGTCCTGAACTCGTTCGGCAGCCCGCGGAGGGCTCGCAGCAGGTCGGAGTCCGTGGTGCGGTCGAGCGCCTCCGCCTCGGCCGAGGGCACCGGGGGCGCGAGCCGGTCCGCCGACATCTGCCATTCCTGCAGGTCGCTGCCGAGTGCCTGCTGGGGCTCGCGACGGCGCTTCCGGTAGACGTTGATGAACGTCGTGGTGAGAATGCGGTTCAGCCAGGCCCGCAGGTTGGTGCCGGGCCGGAACTGGTGAAATGCCGCATATGCCTTGGCGGACGTCTCCTGGACGAGATCCTCGGCATCGGTGGGGTTACGCGTCATCCGGAGCGCGGCGGGGTACAGCTGGCTCAGTTGAGGCACGACATCGCGCTCGAACCGGGCACGGCTGTCCGCCGCCTCCGGCCTGACGCCGCTGTCGGCGGCGTCATCCTGCTCGTGGTTCCGGCTCATGGTCGCTCCGGGGGGTTCGTCATCTCTACTCATATAGACGCACGGAACCCCGCCGGCAGTCCACTCTGTGACCTAAATCACGTCAAGATATGTCGTGACTGCGTTCCCGGCCGTTCCCGGCCGTTCCCGGCCGCTTCCCGGCCTTAGATCCAGCCGTGATACCACATGTGGGACAGCCAGGATGAGTACGGAATGATCTTTCCGGCCAGGATCGGGTAGAAGTACGCGAACAGCACCAGCACGGCCAGTACGTACGCCCCCGCGACCGCGGCGCCAACCGACCGGCGCACGGCACTCGCCGTCGCGGGCCCGATGATCAGGCCGAGGCACAGCACGATGCACAGGATGAGGAACGGCTCGAACTCCAGCGCATAGTAGTAGAACTTTGTCCGCGAGACCAGCGGGAACCAGGGCAGCCAGCCCGCGGCGACGCCGAGCAGGGCGGCGCCGGCCCGCCAGTCCCGGCGCGTCAGCCACCAGCCAAGGCAGAACAGCACCGCCGGGATCGCGGCCCACCAGATCGCCGGGTTGCCTATGGCGAGGACCTCCTGCGACCACTCCTGGCCCGCGTAGCCGGACGGGCAGGCATGGGCACCCGTCGGCCCGGTGTAACAGGAGTAGTAGAACGCGACCGGCCGGCTGATCACGATCCAGTCCCACGGCTGGGACATGTAGGGGTGGGTCTTCGCCAGCGTCAGGCTGAACTGCAGCATCTGCCTGTGGTACTCGAACAGCGAGTACAGCGGCCCGATCACCGGGATGTTCACGCCGTGCGCCTGAGCGTAGGTCCTGTCGTAGCCGGTGCCGGTGATGAGCCAGCCGAGCCAGCTGAGGACGTAGGTGACCAGCGGGATCACGCCGAGTGTGAGCGGCAGCCACCGTGCGTCCCTGCTGAGCGCGCCGCGCGCGAAGTCCCTGAGCCCCGCGGCCCTGCGGGCGCCGATGTCCCACGCGATCGCCAGCGCGGCGAACACGATGATGTACCAGATCGCGTCCCATTTCACCGCGCAGGCGAGGCCGATGAGCACACCGGCCGCCACCCGCCACCTCCTGATGCCGAGCTGCGGCCCGGCCTCGTCGCGCCGCCGCCGCACGACGGCCCCGGCGAGCCGGGCGCGGGAGACGTCCCGGTCGATCACCATGCAGCCGAACGCGGCGAGCACGAAGAACATCAGGAAGACGTCCAGGATGCCGGTCCTGGACAGCGCGAACTCCAGGCCGTCGAGGGACAGCAGCAGCCCGGCGACGCAGCCGAGCAGGGTGGAGCGGGTGATCCGGCGGGTTATCCGGCACATCAGCAGGATGGCCGCCGAGCCGAACACCGCGCTGGCGAACCGCCAGCCGAACGAGGTGAGCCCGAACAGCCACTCTCCCACGAGGATGAGCAGCTTCCCGACCGGCGGCTGGACCACATACTCGCCGCATGACGCGCCGCTGCAGGCCGCGAAGATGTGCGTGTTCCCGGCCAGGATCAGCGTGTTGGCGTTGCTTACCAGGTTCCACTCGACCCCGTGGTGGAGGATGCTCCACGCGTCCTTGACGTAATAGGTCTCGTCGAATATCAGCGCGTTGGGCACCGATAGCCTGTTGAACCGGAGGAACGCCCCGAAGGCGGTGACCAGCACAGGCCCGATCCAGCCAAGCAGGCGGTCGGCGGGCATCGCGGACACGAGTCGCTCGCGCAGGGCAGCGACCCGGCCAGCGGCGTCTGTGGCCGGTGCGCCGGCCTCGATCGCGGTCATCGAACGACATGTTATTGGAGGGAAGCCCCGGTGGGGAGCAGAGGCGGCGGCGGGCCGGGGCGGGGCGGCGGCGATGCCAGTGACCGGGGCACGCTGACGGTGGCCGCGGTGCCGATCGGCAACCCGGGTGACGCCCCGTCCCGGCTGGCGGCGGAGCTCGCCCGGACGCCGGTCGTCGCGGCCGAGGACACCCGCCGGGTGCGCTGGCTGGCGGCCAGCCTGGATGTAAAGATCACCGGGCGCATCGTGTCCTACTACGACGCGGTCGAAGCGCGCCGCGCCGCCAGCCTGCTCACCGAGCTGGAGGCAGGCCTCGACGTGCTGCTGGTCACCGACGCCGGGATGCCGGGCATCAGCGACCCGGGCTACCGGCTCGTCGCCGCCGCTGCCGCCGCGGGAATCACGGTCACCGCGATCCCCGGCCCGTCGGCGGTGACCACCGCGCTCGCCGTCTCCGGGCTGCCCAGCGACAGGTTCTGTTTCGAGGGCTTCCCGCCACGGCGGCCGGGCGAGCGGGCGCGCCGGTTCGCGGAGCTCGCCGCCGATCCCCGCACCCAGGTCTACTTCGAGTCGCCGCGCCGGCTGGCCGCCACGCTCGCCGAGCTCGCGAAATCGCACGGCGCGGATCGCTCCGCGGTGGTCTGCCGTGAGCTCACGAAGACGCACGAGGAAATCCGCCGCGGCACCCTCGCCGACCTGACGGCCTGGGCAAACCCGGACTCAGGCGCCATCCGCGGCGAGATCACCCTGGTCGTCGCGGGCGTCGGCCGGGTGCGCCGTGTCGCGCCCGAAGGCCATGGCGAGCGCGAGGGCCGCTAGCGGCACGGCCGGAAGCACGTACCGGTAGCCGAACTCGGCGGTGGCGGCCGGGATGACGATGAGGGCCAGCGACACGGCCCACGGCAGCAGGGCCGCCCCGCCGGCTCGCCGCCAGGCCAGCACGAGGCCGCCGAGCCCGGTCAGCAGGATCAGCCCGTAGACGGTGCCCGGCAGCCAGGCGTACCGCTGGTAGCCGCGGATCGCGGCCGCGAACGGGCTGGCGGCACGGGTCTGCGGGTTCCCGTGACCGTAGGCGGCGGCGTAGGAGGAATAGCCGCCGGCCCTGCGGGCGTCCGAGGGGGGCACCGCGACCTGGGTGCCGAACAGGTACTCGTCGTAGGTCGCCGCGTTCGGGAAGACCGTGCGGTTCCATTCGAACGCCCGCCAGGTGTCGTCGGCGACCGCCCGCGCGTATGCCAGCGGCTGCGCCTCGATGGCCCGGATCGCGAACTCCTTCGCCAGCCTGTTGGGCAGCGGGGAGAACTCCGGCGCGGGGAAGCGGTTCAGCGGGCTCGCCGCGCCCCAGATGTATGCCTGGGCGATCGGCCGCCTGGCCGGCGGCACGGTGGTGCACAGTTCGAGCAGATCCGGCGGCGGGTTCATGGCGGGGCACTCGGCGAACGTCATAACCCGCGAGTACAGGAAGACGCCGGCGGAGGCCGTCATGCCGAACTGGCCGTGCTCGAGGTCGTACCAGCCCGCGTAGCCGAGGACCGGCAGCGCGCAGGCGGCGACGCAGGCGGCGACCGCGCGCCAGCGCACGCGCCGGACGACGAGGTACGCCGCGAAGACCGCCAGCAGCGGAAGGCCGACCGAGCGCATCAGCGCCGACAGGCCGATCAGCAGCCCGGCCAGCGCGCACCGCCGCCATGATGGCTGCCTGTCCCACAGCAGCAGCGTGACCGCGAGCATGACCAGGAACTCGAACAGGACATCCGGCATGATGAGATGCTCGAGCTGGATCTGGAACCCGTCGTAGAGAACCGGGACGGCCGCGAGCGCGGCGATCCATCCGGGCGCCGCGAACCGGTGCCGGGCCAGCGCGTACACCATGACCCCCATGGCCAGCCCCATCAGGTGTTGCGTGATCGTGACCAGCGCGTAACTATGGAACGGCTCGAGCAGCCACAAGAACACCGAATAGCCCGAGACCCGGATGGGGTCGGTGACGAGCGTGATCGCGCTCGCCACGTAGGCGAACGAGTCGTTGAACCAGGATTGCCAGCGGTACCCGAGTTCCGCGTCGGCGCGGAGCAGGGCGGCCGGGACGAAGACGGCGACGAAGAGCCGGTTTCCCGCCGCGAGTGCCGCGAGGCGGGGCGCCGGCCCGCTCCGCCACCTGCGCGCGACCGGTGCGTGCCGGGTGACCGCAGGCATTACCCTCAACCCCATACCCTCCCTTGTGCGCGGGCCGGTATCCGCCTTTGCAACCGTAACGGGTAACGCGGTGCGGTCGTGGCGGCAGACGGTGAAGGAGACGACGTGGAGCTGACCGTGGTCATGCCCTGCCTCAACGAGGCGGAGACGGTGGCGACGTGCGTCAGGAAGGCGATGGCGTTCCTCGCCGCGAACGGCATCGCCGGCGAGGTGGTCGTCGCCGACAACGGCAGCACCGACGGCAGCCAGCGGCTGGCCGCCGAGGCCGGCGCGCGCGTCGTCCCGGCCGAGGACCGCGGCTACGGGAACGCGCTGATGGGCGGCATCGTCGCCGCCCGCGGCCGGTACATCATCATGGGCGACGCCGACGACAGCTACGACTTCTCCAGCCTCATGCCTTTCGTCGAACGGCTGCGGGACGGCGCGGACCTGGTCATGGGCAACCGCTTCAAGGGCGGGATCGCTCCCGGCGCCATGCCGCCGCTGCACAGGTACCTCGGCAATCCGGTGCTGAGCTTCGCCGGAAGGCTGTTCTTCCGCAGCCCGGTCGGCGATTTCCACTGCGGCCTCCGGGGATTCAGCAGGGACAGCGTGCTCAGACTGGGCCTGCAGGCGACCGGCATGGAGTTCGCCAGCGAGATGGTGGTGAAGGCGACGCTCGCCGGGCAGCGGGTCGAGGAGGTGCCCACCACGCTGTCCAGGGACGGCCGGAGCCGCCCGCCGCACCTGCGGAGCTGGCGGGACGGCTGGCGGCACCTGCGGTTCCTGCTGCTGTTCAGCCCCCGCTGGCTGTTCTTCGCTCCCGGCCTGGTGCTGCTCGTCCTCGGCCTGGTGATCGGCGCGGCGGTGCTGCCGCACCCGTTCAGCGTCGGCTCGGTGAAGTTCGACGTGGACACGCTCGTCGCGGCCTCGGCGATGGTGGTGATCGGGTTCCAGTCCGTGCTGTTCTGGCTGTTCACCCAGGTCTACGCCGGCTCGGAGGGATTCCTGCCCGAGGAGCCGAAGGTACAGCGGCTGCTCGGGAGGCTCAGCCTCGAGCGCGGCCTGCTGGCCGGGGCCATGATCGGGCTGGCCGGCCTGGCGGGCCTCGTCTTCTCCCTCGTCTACTGGAGCGGGCAGCGGTTCGGGCCGCTCAACTACGAGCACTCGCTGCGGATCATGATCCCGTCGGTGACCGCGCTGATCGTCAGCTGCCAGGTGATCCTCGGCACGTTCTTCCTCAGCATCCTCGGCATCCGGCAGACCCGGCACACCGCCATGGGGGCGGGCGGGGCCGCGTCGGCTGGCCTTGGTGAGGAGGCGGCCGGCCGCGGGGAGGAGCCCGTCATGTCACGTCCGAACGAGCAGTGGTGATCCCGGCGGGCGACGCGCTTCCGGCTCCGGGCGCATTCGACAGCCACACCCACCTCGACATCATGGGCTTGCCGGTGCCCGGCGTGCTGTCCGCCGCGCGGGCCGCCGGGATCGGGCGGGTGATCACGGTCGGCGTGGACCTGGAGTCCTCCCGCTGGTCGGCCCGGTGCGCGGCCGAGAACGAGGACGTGTACGCGGCGGTCGCCGTCCACCCGAACGGCGCCGGCGCGGCCGACGCGGACCGGGACGCGGTGCTCGCCTCGATCGAGGAGCTGGCATCGCTGCCGCGGGTGCGCGCCGTCGGCGAGACCGGCCTGGACTACTACCGCGACCACTCCGACCCGGGGGTGCAGCGTGAGTGGTTCCGCGCGCACATCGGGATCGCCAAGCGCACCGGCAAGGCGCTGATGATCCATGACCGGGACGCGCACGCCGACGTGCTTCGCATCCTCGAGGAGGAAGGGCCGCCGGAGAAGGTGGTGTTCCACTGCTTCTCCGGCGACGCCGCCATGGCCAGGCGGTGCGCCGAGGCGGGCTACGTGATGAGCTTCGCCGGCAACGTGACGTTCACCAGCGCGCGGCCGCTGCGGGAGGCGGCGGCCGCGGCGCCGCCGGACCTGCTGCTCGCGGAGACCGACGCGCCGTTCCTCACCCCGGTCCCGCACCGCGGCAAGCCGAACTCGCCGGCGATGACGGCCTACACCGTGCGGTTCCTCGCCTCGCTCCAGGGCATGGACGTCGCCGGGATGTGCGGGCGGATCACCGCGACCGGCGCCCGGGTCTTCGGCCCCTGGTGACGCGGTGCTGAGTGAGGTACGGCTTCTCAGCCCGGCGGACGTCAGGGAGCTGGCCAGGAGGCTTGGCCTGCGGCCGTCGAAGCGTCTTGGCCAGAACTTCGTGGTCGAGCACGGAACCGTGCGGCAGATCGCCGCGCTCGCGGCCCCCGGTCCTGGTGACGTGGTGCTCGAGGTCGGACCGGGCCTCGGCTCGCTGACGCTCGCTCTGCTCGAGAGCGGTGCGCGGATCACGGCGGTCGAGGTCGACCCGGTGCTCGCCGAAGAGCTGCCCCGGACTCTCGCCGCCCGCGCGCCGGCGCGCGCATCCCGCGTGACGGTGGTGGCCGCGGACGCGCTTGGCGTGCGGCCGGCGGCGGGGGAGCCTTCCGGCGCCGCGCCCGGTAAGCCCGCCACGGTCCTGCCCGGCGAGCCGCCGGCGGTGCTGGCCGCCAACCTGCCGTACAACGTGGCGGTCCCCGTGGTGCTGCACCTGCTGGCCGCGTTCCCGTCGCTCGGGCGCGGCGTGATCATGGTCCAGGCCGAGGTGGCCGGGCGGATGTGCGCGCCCCCGGGCAGCAGGGTGTACGGGGCGCCGTCGGCGAAGCTGGCGTGGTTCGCGGCGGCGCGCCCGGCCGGCCACGTGCCGCGCAGCGTGTTCTGGCCGGTACCGAACGTGGACTCACGCCTGGTGGTGCTCACCCGGCGGGACCCGCCGGAGACGCCCGCGAGCCGGCAGCAGGTGTTCGCGGTCGTCGACGCGGCGTTCGGTCAGCGGCGCAAGACGCTGCGCGGGGCGCTGGCCGGCTGGGCCGGGTCGCCGCGGGAGGCGGAACGGCTGCTGCGGGCGGCCGGCGTCGACCCGGGCGCGCGGGGCGAGTCCCTCGGGATCGCGGAGTTCGCCCGTATCGCCGCGGCGGCCCGCGACGACATGAACGACGGTACGGGACCGCGTACGATTTCTAGATCGTGACAGCTGTGACCGTGCGGGTTCCCGCAAAGCTCAACCTCCAGCTCGCGGTGGGGCCGCGGCGGCCGGACGGCTATCACGACCTGGTCACCGTGTTCCACGCGATCTCGCTGTCCGACGAGGTCACCGTCGAGCCGGGGGCCGGGGATCTGGTGACCGTCACCGGTGAGGGCGCGGGCCAGGTTCCGGCCGGGCGCGACAACCTCGCGCTGCGCGCCGTGGTGGCGCTGCGCGCCGCGGCGCTCCGTGGCGGGACGGGGTACGGCGGCGGGGCCGGGGAGGGCGGCGGTGCCCCGGAGCAGCGGGGGCGCCCGGGCGGGGTGCGCGTGACGATCAGGAAGCGCATACCGGTGGCCGCCGGGCTGGCCGGCGGCAGCGCCGACGCGGCGGCGGCCCTGGTCGCCTGCAACGAGCTGTGGGGCAGCGGCTTTTCCCAGCGGGAACTGTGCGAGGTGGCGGCCGGCGTTGGCAGCGACGCCGCCTTCGCGGTGCTCGGCGGGACGGCGGTCGGCCGGGGCAGGGGGGAGCGGCTGACCGCGGCGCTCGTGCCCGCGGCGCAGTACCACTGGGTGCTTGCCTTCGCCGACGGGCAGCTGTCCACGCCGGAGGTGTACGCGGCGTTCGACCGCCTCACGGCGCGCGGGGACACCGGCGGGCCGGCCGCACCGGAGCTCAGCCTCGAGCTGATGACCGCGCTGCGGGCCGGCGATCCCGCCGCCCTGGGCCGGGCGCTCGCCAACGACCTGCAGGCCGCCGCCGTCTCCCTGTTCCCGCCGCTGCGAAAGACGCTGGCGGCGGGCCGCGAGTTCGGCGCGCTCGGCGCCCTGGTCGCGGGCTCGGGCCCCACGTGCTTCTTCCTCGCCGCGAGCGCCAGCCGGGCGCTCGACCTCGCCGCGTCCCTGTCCGGCGCGGGCGTGTGCAGGTCGGTGGCGCGGGCGACGGGCCCGGCGCCGGGCGCCACCGTCGTCAGCGTGCCCGGCGGGATGCCGTGAACCTGATCAGTGTTTCCTGGGCCAGCAAGGCGTACGGGCCGAGGGTCCTGCTCAGCGACGTGTCGCTGGGCATATCCGCGGGGGACCGAATCGGCGTGGTCGGCCGCAACGGGGCCGGGAAGTCGACGCTGCTGGCGCTGCTGGCCGGCACGACGGAGCCGGACACCGGCCGGATCGCCCGGATGTCGGGGCTGCGGGCCGGCTACCTGCCGCAGGGTGACGACCTCACCGGGACGGTCGGCCAGATCGTGTTCGGCCGCGAACGCGAAGCGGGTGCCGGGCCGTGGGAGGCCGATCCGCTGGCGCGCGCGGTGGCCGGCGAGCTGCTTCCCGGCATCGGCCTCGGCACGCGGGCGGAGGAGCTGTCCGGCGGGGAGCGACGCCGGGTCGCGCTGGCCGCGCTGCTGACCGCCGGGCGCGACCTGCTGCTGCTCGACGAGCCCACCAACCACCTCGACATCGAGGCGATCGACTGGCTCGGCCGGCATCTGCGCGGCCGCGGCTGCGCCGTCGTGGTGGTGAGCCACGACCGCTGGCTGCTGGACACGGTCTGCGAGCGGACCTGGGAGGTGGCCGCGGGCCGGGTGCACGCGGCCGACGGCGGCTACTCGGCGTATGTGCTGGCCGAAGCGGAGCGGCGGCGCAGCGCCGACGCCGCGGAGCAGCGACGGCTGAACCTGGCACGCAAGGAGCTCGCCTGGCTGCGCCGCGGCCCGCAGGCGAGGTCCAGCAAGCCCCGGTTCCGCGTGCAGGCGGCGAACGCCCTGATCGCGGCCGAGCCGCCGGCCCGCGACGGCGTGGAGCTGACCAGGATGGCCACCGCGCGGCTCGGCAAGACCGTCATCGAGCTCGAGGATGTCACGCTGCGAGTGGGGCCCGAAGGCGCCCCCGAAGGCGCCCCCGAAGGCGGGCGGGTGCTGCTCGATCACGTGACGTGGCGGCTCGGCCCCGGCGAACGGGTGGGCCTGGCCGGGGTCAACGGCGCGGGCAAGACGTCGCTGCTGCGGCTGCTGGCCGGCGAGCCCGTTCCCGGCATGCACGCCGAGGGCCGGATCCTGCGCGGTAAGACCGTCCGGGTCGGCCACCTGTCCCAGGACCTCGCCGAGCTCGACCCGGGCCTGCGGGTCCGCGAGGCCGCCGAGGAGGTCCGGATGCAGATCCAGGTCGGCAAGCGCGAGCTGTCGGCCGGGCAGCTGCTCGAGCGCCTCGGCTTCCGTGGGGAGCGGCAGTGGACGCCGGTCGGCGAGCTGTCCGGCGGCGAGCGGCGGCGGCTGGCGATGCTGCGGCTTTTGATGGACGAGCCGAACGTGCTGTTGCTGGACGAGCCGACCAACGATCTCGATATCGAGACGCTGACCGAGTTCGAGGACCTGCTCGACGGCTGGCCCGGCACGCTGGTGGTGGTCAGCCACGACAGGTACTTCCTCGAACGGGCCACCGATCACGTCGTTGCGCTGCCCGGCGACGGCAGCCTGGCGTTTCTCGGCGGCGGCGTGGACGAGTACCTGGAGCGGGTGCGCGCCCTGCGCGCCGCACGCGCGCCCGCGGCGGGAAACGGCCCGGCCCAGGGCGAGCCCGCATCGGCGGCGGCCAGGGAGCGGGCCGCCCGCAAGGAGCTTCAGCGCCTGGAGCGCCAGCTCGACCGGGTGTCGTCCCGCGAGGACGAGCTGACCGCCGAGCTGGCCGCGAACGCCACCGACTACGAGAAGCTCACCGCCCTGGGCGCGGAGCTGCGGGCCGTCCAGGCGGAGAAGTCGGACCTGGAAGAGCGCTGGCTAACGGTCGCCGGAACGCTGTTAACCCCGGGGGGGTCGCCCAGAGGGCGACCCTCCCGGACCCCCCGGCCCGCTGCGGTGCTCGCCGTAACATCGCACGACCGGAAGGGCCGGAGGCCCTTCGCGGACGTGCGATCGCGGAAAGTGAGCCGCGATGGCGGCTCACTCCGCGCTACCCGCCGCGGCGGGGGCCGTGGCGGGGGCCGCGGCGTCGAAGGGGGCCAGCAGGGCGCGCAGGAGGTCCGCGAGCCGCTGACGTTGCCCGGCGTCAAGGCCCGCGAGCAGCGCGTGCTCGCTGCGGAGCAGGTCGGACAGGGCCGCGTCCACGCTGGCGCGGCCCTTGCCGGTCAGCGTCACCAGGACGCCGCGCCGGTCCCTCGGGTCCGGTTCCCTGCGTACCAGGCCCGCCTCCGCCAGCCGGTCGATCCGGTTGGTCATGGTTCCCGAGGTCACGAGCGTCGCGCGGAGCAGCGCACCGGGGGTCAGCTGGAAGGGCGGCCCGTGCCGGCGCAGCGCGGACAGCACATCGAACTCCCACGCCTGAAGCCCGTGGGCGGCGAACGCGCTGCGCCGGGCGATGTCCAGATGCTTGGCGAGCCGGGAGACCCGGCTCAGTACGTGCAGCGGCGTGACGTCGAGGTCGGGCCGCTGCGCCTGCCACGCTGCCACGAGCCCGTCCACCTCGTCGCGGAGCGGCGTCCCGGCATTCTGCTCCATCGCCTCAGAATATCTCTTGACGTCAAGATGCTTGACGGAGTAGGAATGGGTGACAAATGGTCTCAGAATGAGAGAAAAGGAGTCCGTTATGTGGGACGCAGTTCAGTACGGCAGGTACGGTGACGAGCGGTCGCGGCCGTTCTTCGAGCTGCTCGCGCGGGTCGGCGCGGAGAAACCCGGTTACGTCGCGGACCTGGGCTGCGGGCCCGGCAACCTCACCGTGCGGCTCGCGGAGCGCTGGCCCGGTGCGGAGGTCGTTGGCGTGGACAGCTCGCCGCAGATGATCGAGGCGGCGCTGAGCGCGCAGCCGTCCGCGGGGGTGTCGTTCGCGCTTGGCGACGTGCGCGACTGGCGGCCCGCGCGCCCGCCGGACGTGCTCGTCAGCAACGCGGTGCTGCAATGGGTGCCCGGGCATCGCGACCTCGTGGTCCGCTGGGCCGGCCAGCTCGCCGCGGGCGGCTGGCTGGCCTTCCAGCTCCCGGGCAACTTCGGCCAGCCGTCGCAGGCGATCCTGCGCGAGCTCGCGGCCGCGCCGCGGTGGCGGCCGCTGCTGCGCGAGGCGGAGCTGAACCGCCAGTCGGATAGCCCGGAGGGGTACGCGGAACTGCTCGGGCGCCCGGGCTTCGAGGTCGACGCCTGGGAGACGACATACGTGCACGTCCTGCACGGCGCCGACCCGGTGGTGGAGTGGGTCAAGGGGACCGCGTTGCGGCCGGTACTCGCGGTGCTGGACGACGAACGGGCCGCCGCCTTCCTCGCCGACTACGGTGAGCGGGTACGCGCGGCGTATCCGCCGCGCCCGTTCGGTACCCTCTTCCCGTTCCGCCGCGTGTTCACGGTCGTGCATCGGATCGGTTAAGTCTTCAATTCCGATTGATTTGATCGAGATTAGCTGCCATGATCACTGCGTGCAGAGCGGCATCCTCACCCAGCAGCGTGCGCTGCTCACCCAGGAGCGCACCCTTGATACTCAGCGGAGACCACTTCACGCCCGGGGGGCGGCACGGGGCCCGCAGCAGCTTGCCGCCGAGGTGCGGCGGCTGGCGGCCCGCCCCGCGGACTGGCTGTCCCGGGTCCGGCTGAATCCGGACGGGCGCTGGTACGAGCGGATCCACCTCGACGACAGCTGGGAGGCGTGGCTGATCAGCTGGCTGCCCGGGCAGGCAACCGGCTTCCACGATCACGGCGGGTCGGCCGGGGCGTTCGCGGTAGTCTGGGGCTCGCTGGACGAGTGCGTGGCGGGGTCGGCCGGCGGCCCGGTGGTCACCAGGGCCGAAGCGGGGACACCGTCCGCGGCGCGCGCGTTCGGCCCGCGGTACGTGCACGACGTCCGCAACTCGTCCGCCGCGACGGTGGCGGTGAGCGTGCACGCGTACTCGCCGCCGCTGGCCAGCATGACGCGCTACGACCTCACACCCGGCGGCCTCGTGGCATCCGGCACGGAAGGAGCGGAGATCTGGTTACCGCCAGGCCGGAGGGTGCGCGGTCCATCGAGGAGATCCTCGAGGCCGCGCGGGCCCGGCTGCTGCGCGTGACGCCCCGCGAGGCGTTCGCCGAGCTTTCCCGCGGCGGCCGGCTCGTCGACATCAGGCCGGCCGCGCAGCGGGCCGCCGGCGGCGAGATCCCCGGCTCGGTCGTCGTGGAGCGCAACCACCTGGAATGGCGGCTCGACCCGGAATGCGGCGCGCGCCTGCCCTGGGTGACCGGGTACGAGCACCGGATCATCGTGTTCTGCATGGACGGCTACACCTCCAGCCTGGCCGCGGCGGCCCTGCAGGACCTGGGGCTGAGCGGCGCCACCGACGTGATCGGCGGGTTCCGCGCCTGGACCGCGGCGGGGCTGCCCTGGGCGCCGGCCACGGAGCGGACCGCCGAACTCGCGCCCGGCGCCGCGCCGGCCGCCCCGGCGTAGCCGGCGCCCAGGCTGCCCAGCCTGCCTAGCCTCCGGCCTGCGCGTCGAGCTGGGACAGGCCGTTCCAGGCGAGGTCGATCAGGTTCGAGGCCACATCCTCCAGCTTCGGCTTGCGCGCGTCCAGCCACCACTGCCCGGTGAACGCGACCATGCCGACGAGCATCTGCGCGTACATCGGCGCCAGCTTCGGGTCCCGCCCCCGGAGGCGCAGGAAATCGGCGAGGATGTACTCCACCTGGCCGGCGATGTCGCTGAGCAGCGTCCCGAACGTGCCTGACGCCGGATTCGAGTCCCTGACCAGGATGCGGAAACCGTCGGCGTTGTCGTCGATGTACCGCAGCAGCGTGACGGCGCCCGCCTCGAACTTCGCCCGGGAGTGTCCGCCGTCGAGCAGCGCGGTGGCCATGGTCAGCAGCCGGTCCACCTCGCGGTCGACCACGACGGCGTACAGGCCCTCCTTGCCGCCGAAATGCTCGTACACGACGGGCTTGGAGACACCGGCTTTCGCGGCGATCTCCTCGATCGAGGTGCCCTCGAAGCCCCGCTCCGCGAACAGCCGGCGCCCGATGTCCAGAAGCTGCTCGCGGCGCTCCTTCCCGGTCATCCTTTTGCGGTTTGCTCTGGTCTGTTCGGTCACCGGTTCATCATGCCGCTAAGCCGCCGCCTCGTCACGCACGCGGCCGGGACGGGTCACCCGCCGGGTCATGGAGCCGAGCCTGCGCTTGGCCGTCGCCGGGCGCTTGGCCTGCAGCCGGGCCTCGTCCGGCCAGCGCACGTCGTACGCCCAGCCGAGCCTCTCCAGCGCCCATATCACCCGGGCGCTCGGGTCCACCTGGCCCTTCAGCACGCCGTGCCGGGCGCAGGTGGGGTCCGCGTGGTGCAGGTTGTGCCAGGACTCGCCGAACGAGCCGATCGCCAGCCATGCGACGTTCCGCGACTTGTCGCGCACCTCGAATTCCTCGCTGCCGAACGTGTGGCAGATGGAGTTGATGGACCAGGTGACGTGGTGCAGCAGCGCGACGCGTACCAGGCTCGCCCAGAAGAACGCGGTGATCGCGCCGTGCCAGGACATGCCCCACAGGCCGCCGGCAAGGGCGGGCAGCAGCAGCGAGACGGCCACGAGGCCGCCGAACCAGCTGTCCACCCTGCGGATCCTCGAATCCGCGAGCAGGTCGGGGGAGAACTTCTGCTGCGAGGTCTGGTTCGGGTCGAAGAGCCATCCGATGTGCGCGTACAGCAGCCCCTTCGACAGCGCCTTCCAGTCGTCTCCGTACCGCCACGGCGAGTGCGGGTCGCCTTCCCGGTCACTGTACTTGTGGTGCCGGCGGTGATCGGACACCCACGTGATGACGGGACCCTCGATGGCCAGGCTCCCCGCGATCGCCAGCGCCGTCCGCAGGCCGGTCTTCGCCTTGAACGAGCCGTGCGTGAAGTACCTGTGGTAGCCGACCGTCACGCCGAGCCCGGAGACCCAGTAGAAGATCAGGGCGAGGATGACGTCGTGCCAGCCCAGGCCCCACCCCCACAGCAGCGGGACGGCGGCCACCAGCGCCGCCAGCGGGACCGCGACGAACAGCCCGACCAGCACCCGCTGGAGCACCGTCATCTGGTCGTCCTCCACGTCCGCCCTGACGGCGCGGGAAGGGCTCGTGGCCTCGGCGTTCACTGTGTCCTGAATCGCGGTCATCCTGCTCCTCGGGGGTAAGGGCGCTGCCTGGGGAGCGCTTTTACGCTTACGTAACCGTAGCCTACGAGACCGTAGGTTGCGCAAGGGCGTCGAGGTGAATTCCTGCAAATCGCCGCGTGAATCCCGGATTCCCGAGCCGCCCTCCGTCTCGGTATCTGAGATGCGCCAGCGCTCGCGCAATCGCCTACCCGCTGGCGGCCGCACCATGCGCGCCGGTTGGGTGCGAGCGCCCGTCCGGCCGCGCGTGCCGGCCGCGCGTGCCGGTGGCCTTCCGGCGCAGGCTCGCGGCCGCCGGCCCCCGGTACAGTTGTCTCGCGAAGACAATCCCGCGTCGTCTAGTGGCAGGACAAGTGCCTTTGGAGCACTGAACCGAGGTTCGAATCCTCGCGCGGGAGCGATCGCGTGCCGCGGCCACCGTTCACCCGTCCCGGACGTGCGCCGGCCCCCGTGGCGGCCCCCCGTTTCCGTGATCAGCCGGGACCGAACGCCGTGGCGGAAATTAGGGTGTCACATGCGGCCCGGTGTTTCCGTGATCATGAGTGCCGTCCGTTTTGCCCCCCGCTGGGCCGCATCGGCCGCGCGGTCCGGGGCGGGCCGGCGGAATCAAGGAAGCGTGGTCTATAGTTAGTTGATGCCAAGCAAGTTATCTGGTGGCACAGAGGCTTATCTGGTGGCACGAGTTATCCAGTAGCAGAGGGGCGTTGGGGGCTGCAGGAGCACATGGCGGCGAATTCCGAGGTGGCGGCAGGCCGGGCCGCCGGGCAGACAGGGCCGCACTACAAGTGGATCGCGCTGTCCAACACCACGCTGGGCGTGCTGATGGCCACGATCAACCAGTCGATCGTGCTGATCGCGCTGCCGGACATCTTCCGCGGCATCGGGCTCAACCCGCTGAGCCCGGGCAACACGAGCTACCTGCTGTGGATGTTCATGGGCTTCCTCGTGGTGTCGGCCGTGCTGGTCGTGTCGTTCGGCCGGCTGGGCGACATGTTCGGCCGGGTCCGGATGTACAACATGGGGTTCGCGGTCTTCAGCGTGGCCTCGATCTTTCTGACCCTCACCTGGATGCACGGCACGGCCGGCGCGATGTGGCTCATCGTCTGGCGCGTCGTGCAGGGCATCGGGGGCGCGTTCCTGTTCGCCAACTCCACGGCGATCCTGACCGACGCGTTCCCGTCCAACCAGCGCGGCACCGCGCTCGGCATCAACTCGATCGCGGCCATCGCGGGCTCGTTCATCGGCCTGCTGCTCGGCGGCGTGCTCGGCCCGGTCAACTGGCACTACGTGTTCCTCGTGTCGGCTCCGATCGGCGCGTTCGGCACCGTCTGGGCGTATTTCATGCTGCGCGACATCGGCACCAGGAAGCACGCGCGGATGGACTGGTGGGGCAACTTCCTCTTCGCGGCCGGCCTGATCGCGATCCTCGCCGGCATCACCTACGGCCTGCTGCCCTATGGTGGCCACCCGATGGGCTGGACCAACCCGTGGGTGCTCGCCGGCATCTTCGGCGGCGTGGCGGCGCTGATCCTGTTCGGCTTCGTCGAGACGAGGGTCGCCGAGCCGCTGTTCCGGCTGTCGCTGTTCCGCATCCGGGCCTTCGCCATGGGCAACCTCGCGAACCTGATGCTGGCACTGGGCCGCGGCGGCATGCAGTTCATGCTGATCATCTGGCTGCAGGGCATCTGGCTGCCGCTGCACGGGTACAGCTTCAGCCAGACCCCGCTGTGGGCCGGCATCTACCTGGTCCCGCTGACCATCGGCTTCCTCGTCTCCGCGCCGACGTCCGGCGTGCTGTCCGACCGGTTCGGGGCGAAGGCGTTCACGGTCGGCGGCGCGCTGCTGACGGCGCTGAGCTTCGTCCTCCTGCTGTTCCTCCCGGTGGACTTCTCCTACTGGGTGTTCGCGCTGATCGTCGCGCTCAACGGCTTCGGGTCGGGCCTTTTCACCTCGCCCAACCGAGCCGAGATGATGAACGCCGTGCCGGCGAACCAGCGCGGCGCGGCCGGCGGCATGATCGCGACGTTCATGAACACCGCGTTCGTGCTGTCGATCGGCATCTTCTTCTCGCTGATGGTCGCCGGGCTGTCGCGGTCGCTGCCGTCCGCCATGTTCGGCGGCCTGACGGCGCAGGGCATCCCGGCACCGGCCGCGCATGCCCTCTCCCACCTGCCGCCGATCGGCGTGCTGTTCGCGGCGTTCCTCGGCTACAACCCGATGCAGCAGCTGCTCGGCCCGCTGCTGTCGCACCTGCCGTATGCGCACGCCGCGTACGTGGCCGGGCGGGAGTTCTTCCCGCACCTGATCACCGCGCCGTTCCACGACGGCCTCGGCGTGGCCTTCGCGTTCGCGATCGCGGCGAACGTGATCGCCGCGATCGCGTCGCTGCTGACCGGCCGCCGCAAGCGTGCGCTCGCCGTGCACGAGTCGCTGGGCTCCGAGATGGCCGCCGGCGCGGCGGAAGGCGGCTTCGAGCCGGGCGAGCTGGTCAGCCCGGACATGGTCGCGGAGCCGGGCCCGGGGCGCAGGGAACGCGGGCCCGGGCCGGCCGGGCGGAGTAACCGGCCGGCCTGACCCGGCGGGGACTGCGGCGCGGCCCGGCGCTGCCGGGCAGGTGCCGTACCCTTTCTTGTGGCGCTGACCGGCGCCGCCGCCTGCCTCATGCCTGCCGCACGCGATGCTGTCCTGCCGGACGGTTATGGCGACCGGACGGTATCCTGCCGGTGAGGGGCGGGTAAACACCGGTAACACCGGAGCCCAGGAACATGTCGGCGCGATACCCGAGGAGACCTTGGCGCGTGAGCGAGAGTCGCCCGGCTGCTGTCATCGTCCTCGCCGCGGGCGAGGGCACGCGCATGAAGTCGCGGACCCCGAAAATGCTGCATCGGCTGTGCGGGCGCAGCATGCTCGGGCACGCGCTGGCGGCCGCCGCTCATCTTCAGCCCGAACGGCTCATCGTGGTGGCCGGCCACGGCCGCGACCAGGTCGGCGCCGAGGTGGCGAGGCTGGCACCCGGGGCGCTCGTCGTCATCCAGGAGGAGCAGCGCGGCACCGGGCACGCCGTCCGGATGGTCACCGAGGCGGTCGGCGTCATTCCCGGCACCGTGGTGGTGACCTACGGCGACATGCCGCTGCTGCGCGGCGAGACGCTTCGCCAGCTGGTCCAGGCGCACCACGCCGCGGGAAACGCGGTCACCGTGCTGTCCGCGCGGGTGAGCGACCCGTCGGGCTACGGGCGGATCGTGCGGGATACCTCCGGTGCCTTCACCCGGATCGTGGAGGAGCGGGACGCGACCCCGGCCGAGCGCGCGATCGATGAGATCAACTCCGGCTGCTACGCCTTCGGCGGCCCGCTGCTCTCGGACGCGATCAAGCAGGTGACGACCGACAACGCGCAGGGCCACGAGTATCTCACCGACGTGGTGACGATCCTGCGCGGCGACCGGTACGCTGTCGCCGCCGTGCCGGCCGCTGACCCCGGCGAGATCCAGGGCATCAACGACCGCGTGCAGCTCGCCGAGGCCCGCCGGATCTACAACCAGCGGCTGCTCGAGCACTGGATGCGCGAGGGCGTCACGATCGTCGACCCGGCCACCACCTGGGTCGACGCGGAGGTGTCCATGGGGCAGGACGCCGAGATCGGCCCCGGCACGCATCTGGAGGGCCGCACCGTCATCGGCGCCGGGGCACGGATCGGGCCCGGGTGCGTGCTCACCGACACCAGCGTCGGCGAGAACGCCACGGTCACCTGCGCGGTCTGCCGGCAGGCGGACATCGGCCCGGGGGCGAGCGTGGGCCCGTACGCGTACCTGCGGCCGGGGACCCGGATCGCCGGGAACGCGCACATCGGGACCTACGTGGAGCTGAAGAACTCGAGCGTCGGCCGGGGCTCGAAGGTGCCCCACCTGTCCTATGTCGGCGACGCGGACATAGGCGAGCATGTCAACGTCGGCGCGGGCACGATCTTCGCGAACTACGACGGCGTGGCCAAGCACCGCACCACGATCGGCGATCACGTCTTCATCGGCAGCGACACCGTGCTGGTGGCCCCCCTGGCCGTCGGGGATGGCGCGTACACCGCCGCCGGGTCGGCCATCACCGAGGACGTGCCGCCAGGAGCGCTGGGAATCGCCCGCGGGCGCCAGCACAATTCGCAGGAGTGGGCCGAGCGCAACCGCGCGGGAACCGGTTCCGCCGAGGCGGCTGCCCGCGCTCGTTCGGCAGAAAAAAAGGGAGAGCCCGGGTGAGCGGCATGACGGCGCCCAGCCACATGACGGCGCCCAGCCAGAAGAAGCTCATGCTCTTCGCCGGGCGGGCTTATCCGCAGCTGGCGGACGAGGTGGCCGACTGCCTGGCCATCGAGCGCGCCCCGGCGCGGCTCTACGACTTCGCCAACGGCGAGATCATGGTCCGTTTCCTCGAGTCGGTCCGCGGCTGCGACGCGTTCGTGCTGCAGAGCCACACCGCCCCGATCAACGAGTGGATCATGGAACACCTGATCATGGTCGACGCGCTGAAACGGGCGTCGGCCAAGCGGATCACGGTGGTCGCGCCGTTCTTCGGCTACGCGCGCCAGGACAAGAAGAGCCGCGGGCGGGAACCGATCTCGGCCCGCCTGATGGCGGACCTATTCGCGACCGCGGGAGCCGACCGGCTGATGGCGGTCGACCTGCACACCGCGCAGATCCAGGGGTTCTTCGACGGGCCGGTCGACCACCTGTTCGCGCTGCCGATCCTCGCCGGCTACCTGGAGAACAGGCTGAACGTGCCGGACGTGACCGTCGTGGCGCCGGACGCGGGCCGGGTGCGGGTGTGCGAACGGTGGACCGACCGGCTGGGCTGCCCGCTGGCCATCATCCACAAGCGGCGCGACCCGGACGTCGCCAACCAGGTCAAGGTCTTCGAGGTGGTCGGGCAGGTGTCCGGCAGGACCTGCATCCTCGTGGACGACATGATCGACACGGGCTCGACGATCGCGAAGGCCGCGGACGCGCTGTTCGACCAGGGCGCCGACCGGGTGATAGTCGCCGCCACACACGGCGTGCTGTCCGGGCCGGCGATCGACACCCTGAAGAACTCGCGGATCAGCGAGGTCGTCATCACCAACACGCTGCCGGTGCCCCACGAGAAGCGGATCGACAAGCTGACCGTGCTGTCGATCGCGCCCCTGCTCGCGCGGGCGATCAGCGAGGTGTTCAGCGACGGCTCGGTGACCAGCCTGTTCGACGGGCAGAGCTAGAGCTCAGGCGGGCAGGGCTCAGGCGGCCAGGGCTCGGGTGGGCGGAACTCCGCAGGACCGGTCCGGTGGAGACCGGCGCCCCCGCCCCCGCCAGAGGCCGGGGACGCCGGCGATATACCCCCACCCCCGCGTCTTGCCCGGGCGGCCCTGGACCCAGAGCCGGTCCCTGCCCTGGACCAGGACCGCGTCCCGACCCGCCATTTCCCCGGTTCGGCGGGCGGGTGTCCCGGACGCTCACCGGCGTTCCGCCGCCCGGCGCGCGCCGCTAGCCTGCCGGCCGGGTCCCGTGCCTTGCCCGACGGCGCCCCCGCTAAGCCCTCCGGCACGGCACGGGACCCTTGCCCCCCAGGGGTCCTCGTTCTCCCGAACTGGAATGAGCGTGTCAGACCCTGGTTACGTCTCGGTTGAGCGGCGCCCGGCGGCCGGACGCCGCGCGCTTAATTCCGGCGGCCGTCCCGCCGGCCGGCGCTGTGCCGCCATCCCCGCCTGCCCGGCGCTGTGCGCCATGCCCTGGCCAGTGGGCGCGAGCAGCAGGTACGCACAGGGTTGCACCTGTGGATTTACGGTTGGATTGAGTCATGATTAAGTAGACCTACTGACCGGCCCGGGAACGGAGGCCGCGTCCTCGCCGGAGCCGGGGCGGGGCAGCTCTCAACGGTGCCCGGCCATCCCGCTTTTCTACAGCTTGGGAGGCGGAGATCGTGCACCCGGACGGGCTGGCCTGATGCGGTTCCGCATGCTGGGCCCGCTGGAGGTCTCGACCGGAGACGACTGGCAGGGCATCCGGGCGCGCAAGTGGAAGTCGGTGCTCGCCGCGCTGCTGCTGAACGCGGGCCAGATAGTGCCGACCGACAGTTTGATCTTCGAACTGTGGGGTGACCAGCCGCCGGCCAAGGCCAGGAACCTCATCAGCATCTATGTTCTGCGGCTGCGCGGGCTCATGGGCGACGCCGAGGGCCGCGTGCTGGTCACGCACGCGCCCGGCTACCGGCTCATCACCGGGCCCGGCGACCTGGATGCCCGGCGGTTCGAGGCGCTGGTGGCCGACGGCCGCCGCGCGCTGGCCGCCGCCGATCCCGAGCGCGCCGCCGGGCTGCTCACCGAGGCGCTGGGGCTGTGGCGGGGGTCGGTACTGGCCGATGTCCCGCCGTCCGCGCTTATCGAGGCGGAAGCCGAACGATTGGGAGAACTCCGGCTCACCGCCCTGGAGCTGCGGATGGAGGCCGACCTGGCGTGTGGCAGGTCCGCCCAGGTGATCCCCGAGCTTCGCGGGCTGGTGGCGGAAAACCAGATCCGCGAGGGACTGTGGCTGCTGCTGATGCGCGCCCTCGACGGCGCCGGCCGGCATGCGGAGGCACTCGACACGTACGCCCAGGCCCGCGAGGCGATCGCGGATCAGCTCGGCGTGGACCCGGGCGCCGAGCTGCAGCAGCTTTACCAGAAGATCCTGGCCGCGGACGTACCTGACATCCCGGCCCGCGCCGCCCCGGCGGCGGGCGCCGCCGGGGGAACGCCGGGCGCGGACGCCGGGCGCGCCGCCACCCCGCCGGAGCCGGCGGAGGAACCGGCCGCGGATGCCGCCTTCGGCAGCGTGCCGGGGACGATCTCGGTGGGCGCTGTCGCGGTGAGCCCGCCGGCGCCCGGCGCCCAGGCCCCGGCCGCGGAGGCGGAGATCGCCGCTCCGCTGGCCGCCGAGCAGGGAGCCGGCCCCGCGCAGCCGCGCCCGGCGCAGCTGCCCGCGGACATCGGGGACTTCACCGGCCGTGGTGATCATGTCCTGCGGCTGCGCGAGATACTGACCCGTGACAGCGCCGCGAGCAGCCCGGGCGCGGTCCCGATCGCGCTCGTGGCCGGCGCGGGCGGCCTCGGCAAGACGACGCTCGCCGTGCACGCGGCACACCAGATCCGCGGCCAGTTCCCCGACGGGCAGCTGTACGTCGACCTGCTCGGCGCGACCGCGCAGCCGATGGCACCCGGCGACGTGCTGGCGAGGTTCCTGCGGGATCTCGGCGTGGAGGGCGTGCGGATCCCGGCCAGCGACGAGGAGCGCGCCGCTCTCTACCGCACCCGGCTCACCGGCCGCAGGATGCTCATAGTGCTCGACAACGCGCGGGACACCGCACAGGTCAGGCCGCTGCTGCCGGGAAGCGCGTCGTGCGCGGTGCTGATCACGACGCGCGGCCGGATGCCCGGCCTCGCCACCAGCAGGCACGTCGACCTCAACGTGCTGGACGACGTCGAGGCGCTGGCGCTGTTCACCCGGATCGTCGACGACGAGCGCCCGGAGGCCGAGCCCGACGCCACGGCGGAGGTGCTGCTCGCGTGCGCGGGGCTGCCGCTGGCGATCAGGATCTGCGCCGCGCGGCTGGCCGCCCGGCCGCACTGGCGGATCGCCACGATGGCGAGCAGGCTGCGCAACGAGCGGCGCCGTCTCGACGAGCTGAGGACCGGCGACCTGGAGGTGCGCGCCAGCTTCCAGGTGAGCTACGCGAGCCTGCAGGCGCCGGATTCCGGCGTCCACCCGGCGCGCGCGTTCCGGCTCCTGGGCCTGTGGCACGGGCCGACGATCAGCCTGCCCGCCGCCGCGGCCCTGATCGGCGAAACGGAAGACCAGGCGGCGGATGTCCTCGAGGGGCTCGTCGACTCGCACCTGCTGGAGTGCTCGGCTCCCGACCGGTACCGCTTTCACGACCTGCTGCGCGTGTACGCGGAGGAGCGGGCGCAGGCAGAGGAACCCAAGCAGGACAGGGAGGACGCGGTCAACCGGATCCTCACCTGGTACCTGCACACCGCGGAGGCGGCGGCCCGGGTCATATCTCCGCAGCACGCCCGGGTTCCGCTGGAGTCACTCCAGCAGCCGCCGCGCGTGCTGCCGCTCGAGACCCTGGACGAGGCGCTCGAGTGGGGAGACAGCGAGCGCTTCGGCTTGCGGGTCGCCGTCGGCCAGGGCGCCGAAAGCGGACGGCATGAAATCGCCTGGAAGCTGGCCGCCGCCGCCATGAGTTATCTATACCGGCGCAGTCACTGGGCGGACTGGGTTGCGATAACGGAGACGGGGCTCGACAGCGCCCGCAAGCTCGGCGACCGGCTGGGCGAGGCACGGATGCTGAACAACCTGGGCATGGCATTCAGCCTGCAGCGTATGGAACAGGCCGTCGATTGTTTCGAGCAGGCGCGGGCGGCCTACCGGCTGCTCGGCGACCCGCTCGGCGAGGCGCGCGCCGCGAATAACATCGCATTCAGCTATTTCCAGCTAGGCCGGTTCGAGGAAGCGCTCGACGCGGCGAACCGGTCACTTGTCATACAACGTGAGGCGCAATTCCGCTACGGCGAGGGACGTGTTCTGGGCATTCTGGGCGGCTCTTATTGCGAACTCGGGCGCTATGACGACGCAATCAAGCATCATCAGCAAGCTCTGGTTATCTACCGTGAACTCGGCGATAGAGATTCCGAGGCGGACGCACTCAACGATATTGGCGATGCATATCTTGGCCTCAAGAGGCTCAACGACGCCATTGATTGCCTTCAGCAGTCGCTCGGCATCCGCCAGGCCATCGGCGACCGGCACGGTCAGGCCGAGACGCTCGCCCGTCTCGGCCTCGCTCAAAAGCTGGCAGGAAAACCAGAGCGGGCACGGGAGTTGCTTGCCGGGGCGCTAGAGGTATTTGAGGAACTAGAGGATCGGGCGCAGGCGGCGGAGGCCAGGCGTGAGCTCGCCGCCCTCGGCGAGGCGGTAGGGCGGACATAGGTGGCTTACCCCGCCGCCACATAGTAGCAAATTTGCGTTTATTACTTATATCGTGCGCGTTGCGCCCGGTATCCTGCTGTCGATCGGCAACTATACGATCCGCGGGGCGGATCGGCATACGGATACAGCGAATGGGGGCTCAAACATGTCAGGAGCGGAGAACGAAAAGAATTCCGACAGCCCGGATGTCAAGCCAACGGGACTCGCCGGAGGGGGGGAGAGCCCGGACGTGAAGCCGACGGGGCTCGAGGACCCGGACGTGAAGCCGACGGGGCTAGAGGACCCGGACGTGAAGCCGACAGGCCTTGACGGCCCGGACGTGAAGCCGACGGGGCTAGAGGACCCGGACGTGAAGCCGACCGGGCTCGACGGCCCGGACGTGAAGCCGACCGGGCTCGAGGACGATGCGGGCAATACGCCCGACGTCAAGCCGACGGGGCTCGCGGGCGGCGGCGACCAGCCGGATGTCAAGCCGACGGGCTGAGGTGTTCTCCTAGCTCGCCAGCGACAGGCCGTGCGGATGCGAACCTCGGCATCCGCACGGCCTTCTTTCGGTTCGCGGGTACACGGCGATCCGCCACGCGGGCGTGACGGCGACGGCCGCTCACGCGGCTGGGCAACGCCCAAATCCGCGCCCGGCGCGATTGTCGGCTACACTTCGTGGGCGCGTCGCGTATCTGAAGTGGGGCGCGTCGCCCAAGCAGATACCGCATGAGGAGTGACTGATCGTGCCCGAGGTCCGTATCCAGGCCGAGCCCCGCACCGAGTTCGGCAAGGGGGCAGCCCGCCGCACCCGCCGCGCGGGCCGCGTGCCCGCCGTCATCTACGGCCACGGCGCGCAGACGCGTCACCTGACGCTGCCCTCCCACGACCTGATGCTGGCCCTGAAGACGCCGAACGTGCTGATCCGGCTCGAGGGCCTGCCCGGGCGGGCCGGCCTGGCGCTGCCGAAGGCGGTGCAGCGCGACCCGATCAAGGGCTTCCTCGAGCACGTGGACCTGATCGAGGTCAGGCGCGGCGAGAAGGTGACAGTCGACATCCCGGTGCGCGTACACGGCGAGGTGTTTCCCGGCGGCCTGCTCGACCAGCAGCTCGTGCAGATCTCCGTCGAGGCGGAGGCGACGCATCTCCCGGACGGCGTGGACGTGGACGTCGAGGGCATGGAGATCGGGACCCAGGTGCTCGCCAGGGATCTGGCCCTGCCCGAGGGCACGACCCTGCAGGGCGACCCCGAGTCGCTCGTCCTGCACGTTACCGCCCAGCCGACCGCGGAGCAGATCGAGGCCGAGCTCGGCGAGGCCGCCCCGGAGGCGGAGGCCGCCCCGGAGGCTCCGCCCGCGCCGCCCGCCGCCGCCGAGACCCCCGCCCCGGGCCCGGCCGAAGGGGAGTAGCCCGGCCCCCGGTGCCGCGGCGCGCCGCCGCGGCACCGAAGCCAGGCTGCCGGGCCCATCATGGCGGACGAACGGTGGATCATCGCCGGGCTCGGGAACCCGGGCCCGGAATACGCGGGTACCCGGCACAACGCCGGGTACATGGTCGCCGCCCTGCTCGCGGAGCGCATGGGCGCGCGCTTCAAGGCGCACCGCACGTCCAGCGACATCGCCGAGGGCCGGCTGGCGGGCCAGCCGGTCACGCTCGCGAGGCCGCGTTCCTACATGAATCTTTCCGGCCGCCCGGTCGCCTCGCTTGCGCATTTTTACAAGATTTCTCCCGAACGGATCGTGGTGATCCACGATGAGCTCGACATCCCGTTCGGGGTGGTCAGGCTGAAGTTCGGCGGCGGCGACAACGGGCACAACGGCCTGCGCTCGATAACCCAGGCGCTCGGAACCCGCGACTACTACCGGGTCCGCTTCGGCATCGGCCGGCCGCCGGGCCGGATGGACCCCGCGGCCTACGTGCTGCGCGACTTCAGCGCGCCCGAGCGGGCCGAGCTGCCGCTGGCCGTGGACCGCTGCGCGGACGCCGCCGAGACCCTGATCAGCAAGGGCCTTGCCACCGCACAGAACATCTACCACACGGAGTAACAGGAGCACCCGAGCCGGAGTAACAGGAGCACCCGAGCCGGGCGGTCGTTGTTCGAGTGCCTCCCGCACACGGAATCTAGGCGCCCCCGGGCGCGCTGTGTACTCTCACGGGGAACGTACGCGCGCCGCGCCGGCCGCGGAAGGAGACCGCTTGATGACAGCCGACGATCATGCGCTCGCCCATGAGCTGGCCGAAGAGGCGGGCGGCCGCCTGCTGGAACTGCGGGCCGCGGGCGGCGATCCCGGCGTGCTGCGCAAGGCGGGTGACCGCCTGTCGCACGAGTTCCTGACGGCGGAGCTCGCGGCCCGGCGCCCCGGTGACGCGGTGCTGTCCGAAGAGGGCATCGACGACAGGGCGCGGCTGGCCGCGGGCCGGGTGTGGATCGTGGATCCGCTCGACGGCACGCGGGAGTTCGGCGACGCCGGCCGGACGGACTGGGCGGTGCACGTCGCGCTCTGGGAACGAGCCGGACCCGGCGAGAGCGGTACCCTCACGGCCGGTGCCGTGGCGCTGCCGGCGCAGGGGCAGGTGCTGTCGACTCTCGGCGCGCCGCGGGCTCCGTCCGCGGCCGCCTCGCCACCGCTGCGGATCGTGGTCAGCCGTACCCGGGCACCACGGTTCGTTCAGAAAATATCTGAAGATCTTCCTGCGGAGCTGATCGAGCTGGGGTCCGCCGGCGCCAAGGTGGCGGCGGTGCTCCGCGGCGAGGCGGACGCCTACGTGCACGCGGGCGGATTCTACGAGTGGGACACGGCCGCGCCGGTCGCGGTGGCGCGGGCAGGCGGGTTTCACGCCTCCCGCATCGACGGGACGCCCCTCGCGTACAACCGGGCGGATCCGCTGATGCCAGATATCCTGGTGTGTCCTCCCGCGCTCGCGGGGGCGCTACTGGAAGCGATACGGGAAGTCACCCATGCGACCTGATTACCTGTTGTCCCAGCTTGATGTGCTCGAAGCCGAGTCGATCCACATCATGCGCGAGGTGGCCGCGGAGTTCGAGCGCCCGGTGCTGCTGTTCTCCGGCGGCAAGGACTCGATCGTCATGCTGGCGCTCGCCGAGAAGGCGTTCCGGCCGGCCCGGATACCGTTCCCGGTCATGCACGTCGACACCGGGCACAACTTTCCCGAAGTGCTCGGCTTCCGCGACCGGCGGGTGGCGGAGCTCGGCGTCCGGCTGATCGTCGCCTCGGTGCAGGAATCGATCGACGCGGGCCGGGTGACGGAGGAGACCGGCCGCTGGGCGAGCCGGAACCGGCTGCAGACGATGACCCTGCTGGACGCCATCGAAGAGCACCGTTTCGACGCCCTGTTCGGCGGCGCGAGGCGGGACGAGGAGAAGGCGCGGGCCAAGGAGCGGGTGTTCTCGTTCCGTGACGAGTTCGGCCAGTGGGACCCGAAGAACCAGCGGCCGGAGCTGTGGAACCTGTACAACACCAGGATCCGCCGTGGTGAGCACATCCGTGTGTTCCCGCTGTCCAACTGGACCGAGCTCGACGTGTGGGCCTACATCGAGCGCGAGGAGCTGGAGATTCCCTCCATCTACTACGCGCACACCAGGGACGTGTTCGAGCGCGACGGCATCCTGCTCGCCGACAACCGGTTCGTTTCGCGGGGCGAGGACGAGCCGGTGTTTGCGGCGACCGTGCGGTACCGGACGGTCGGCGACATGACATGCACGGGCGCGGTGGAGTCGTCAGCGGTGACGGTGGCGGAGGTGATCGCCGAGGTGGCCGCGACCAGGATCACCGAGCGCGGGCAGACCCGTGCGGACGACCGCACCAGCGAGGCCGCGATGGAGGACCGGAAGCGGGAGGGTTACTTCTGATGGACATCCTGCGGTTCGCCACCGCCGGGTCGGTGGACGACGGGAAATCCACGCTGATCGGCCGGCTGCTGTTCGACTCGAAGGCGATCTTCGAGGACCAGCTCGCGGCCGTGGAGCGAACCAGCCGGGACCGGGGCGAGGAGGGGACCAACCTCGCGCTGCTGACCGACGGGCTGCGGGCCGAGCGCGAGCAGGGCATCACGATCGACGTCGCCTACCGCTACTTCGCGACCCCCCGGCGGAAGTTCATCATCGCCGACACCCCCGGTCACACCCAGTACACCCGCAACATGGTGACCGGGGCGTCGACGGCTGACCTCGCCGTCGTGCTCGTGGACGCGCGCAACGGGCTGACCGAGCAGTCCCGGCGGCACGCCTTCCTCACCACCCTGCTCCGGGTCCCGCACCTGGTGCTCGCGGTGAACAAGATGGACCTGGTGGGCTACGACGCCGCGGTCTTCGAGCGGATCTGCGAGGAGTTCTCGGCGTTCGCGACACGGCTCGAGATCGGGGACCTGACGTTCATCCCGATCTCCGCGCTGCACGGCGACAACGTCGTCGAGCGGTCGGCGAGCATGCCGTGGTACGACGGGCCATCCCTGCTGCACCACCTGGAGCACGTGCACATCGCGTCCGACCGGAACCTCATCGACGTGCGGTTCCCGGTTCAGTACGTGATCAGGCCGCACGCGTCGAGCGATCCCGAGTTGCACGACTATCGCGGCTATGCCGGGCAGGTGGCCGGCGGCGTGCTCAAGCCGGGTGACGAGGTGCTGCACCTGCCCTCGGGTTTCACGACGGCGATCCGGTCCATCGAGACCGCCGGCGTACCGGTCGCCGAGGCCTTCGCGCCCATGTCGGTGACGCTGCTGCTGGACGACGACGTCGACATCTCGCGCGGCGACATGATCTGCCGGCCGAACAACCGGCCCGCGGCGGCTCAGGACATCGAGGGCATGGTGTGCTGGATGTCCGCCGATCGCGCGCTCACCCCGCGGACCCGGCTCGTCGTCAAGCACACCACCCGCACTGTGAAGGCGATCGTCACCGACCTGCACTACCGGATCGACGTCAACACCCTGCACCGCGACGAGAGCGCCACGCAGCTGGGGCTGAACGAGATCGGCCGGATCCGGCTGCGGCTCACCCAGCCTGTGTTCGCCGACCCCTATGCGCGCAACCGCGCCACCGGCGGCCTCATCCTGATCGACGAGGCGGCGAACGCCACCGTCGGCACCGTCATGATCACCGAAGCCAGCTGAGTTCAGGCGGCACCGGAAGAGACCGGGCAGCCCGGGCGGCATGGGCGCAGGGTAGTGCCCGGCCAGCCGCGGCGGCGCAGGAGTTTAGCGAGGCGTCGTCGAAGGTCTTCGCGGCTGAGATCAGGTCGAGGACCGTGTCCTCGACCCTGGTCCGCGGCAACCTCCAGTCAGGCTGCGGGTCGGCCCGGATGTGCGTGCGGCGGTGGATGACCACGCCATGGATTGCTCGCCGCCTCCTGCATGGGTCAACCCTGCCCGCCTTATATGCGCCGCGGCAGAGCAACTTCCAACCTGTGGATAACCCGGCCAGCCGTACCCAAACCTGTGGATAACTCGCGACTGCGTTAGCGTGCTCCCCATGATCGTGGGTCGAATTGCACCTCTGCCGGTGCCCTTTGGCCCATGATCATGAAAGGCAGCGGCCGTGGTGGCGCGCCGCGCCGCCTGCCCCGGGTGAGCGGGGGCTAAGCGGCGGGGCCGGTGGCTGGGGGCGGCTGGGGGCTGGCAGGCTGGGGGGCATGACGCGCGCTGATCTGGACAAGCGGCCCGGCGAGGTCGCGGCGATGTTCGACGCACTGGCCGTGCGGTATGACCTGCTCAATGACATCCTCTCGATGGGCCAGGTGCGGCTGTGGCGGCGTGCGGTCGCGCGGATCGCCGGGGCGCGCGCGGGCGAGCGCGTGCTCGACCTCGCGGCCGGCACCGGGACCTCGACCCTGGCCTTCGCCGCGTCCGGGGCCAACTGTGTGGCCTGCGATTTCTCGCTCGGGATGCTTCAGGTCGGGAAAGCCCAGGTAAGCAAGGCGGGCGCCACCGCGGGAAGGGTGAGCTTCGTCGGCGGCGACGCGCTGCGGCTGCCGTTCCGCGACCGGGCGTTCGACGCCGTGACAATCTCGTTCGGGCTGCGCAACGTGGCCGGGGCGCGCGACGCGCTCGCCGAGATGCTGCGCGTGACCCGCCCCGGGGGGCGCCTGGTGGTGTGCGAGTTCAGCACGATCGCGGTGGCGCCGCTGGATATGCTTTACCGGCGTTACCTGACCAGCGTCCTGCCGGCCGTCGCGCGGCGCGCGGCGCGCAACCCCGAGGCGTACGAGTACCTGTCCGAGTCGATCGCGGACTGGCCCGGTCAGCGGGAGCTGGCGGGGCTGATCAGGGCGGCTGGCTGGTCGGCGGTACGGTGGCGCGACCTGAGCCTGGGCGTGGTGGCCGTTCACGTGGCGCGGCGTCCCGAAGACAGGGCCTGAGCGGGCGGGACGGCGCCCGGGCCGGCGCCGGG
Source organism: Streptosporangiaceae bacterium (assembly GCA_019239975.1). Taxonomy (GTDB): domain Bacteria; phylum Actinomycetota; class Actinomycetes; order Streptosporangiales; family Streptosporangiaceae; genus JAFAZE01. Next base: position 2,559 of record JAFAZE010000170.1, on the reverse strand, counting down.
CCCCTGCGCAGTTCCGCGCGCCGCGGGGATTAAACTGAAGGCAAAGAATTTGTGAAGCGGTTCACAAGACACCCAGGATCTCACACGTGACCGAGCACGTACCCCTCGCGACCCGCGCGGACGGGCACCCCGGCGGACGCACCGCGGACGACGCGGACGTCATCGTCGTCGGCGCCGGCCCCGCGGGCGCGACCACGGCCTACTACCTCGCGCAGTCAGGCCTTGACGTGCTCGTGCTGGAGAAGGCCACCTTCCCGCGGGAGAAGGTCTGCGGTGACGGGCTGACCCCGCGCGGGGTCAAGGCGCTCGTGTCGATGGGCATCCCGGTCAGCGCGAACGGCGGCTGGCTGCGGAACAAGGGGCTGCGGGTCATCGGCGCCGGCCTGCGGCTGGAGGTGCCCTGGCCGGAGCTGTCCAGCTATCCCGGCTACGGGCTGGTGCGTACCCGCGAGGACCTGGACGAGACGCTGGCCCGGCGGGCGCAGTCCGCCGGGGCCCGGCTGCTCGAGGGCGTCACCGTGACGGGCCCCGTGGTTGATGACCGCACGGGCCGGATCACCGGCGTGACCGCTTCCGCCGAAGGAGGTACCGAACGAGGGTTTGGTGCCCGTGTGATAGTCGCCGCTGACGGGAACTCATCACGCCTTTCGGTGTCGATGGGCCTGCGCAAGCGGGACGACCGCCCGCTCGGCGTGGCGGTACGCACGTACTACAGGACCCCGCGGCATGACGACGACTACCTGGAGTCCTGGCTGGACCTGTGGGACGGTGACCGGCTGCTGCCCGGCTACGGCTGGATCTTCGGGATGGGCGACGGCACCTCCAACGTGGGCCTGGGCCTGCTGAACACCAGCGCGGCGTTCGGCAACACCGACTACCGCCTGCTGCTGCGGCAGTGGCTGAACGGCATGCCGGAGGAATGGGGTTTCACCGAGGACAACCGCACCGCGCCGGTTCGCGGCGCCGCGCTGCCGATGGGGTTCAACCGGACCCCGCACTACTACCGGGGGCTGCTGCTGGCCGGCGACGCGGGCGGGATGGTGAACCCGTTCAACGGCGAGGGCATCGCGTACGCGATGGAAACGGGCGAGATCGTAGCCCGCACGATCGCGCAGGCACTCGCCCGGCCCACGGCCGCGGAACGCGAGCGCGTGCTTGGCGGATACCCGCAGGCGCTGCGCGACGCCTACGGCGGGTACTATGCGCTCGGCCGGGTGTTCGTCCAGGCCATCGGGCACCCCAGGCTGATGGCCTTCGCTACCCGGCACGGCATGTCCCGCCCCGCCCTGATGCGTTTCGCGCTCAAGCTGCTCGCCAACCTCACCGACCCACGCGGCGGCGACGCCGCGGACCGGGTGATCAACGGGCTCGCGAAGATCGCGCCCAACCCGAAGTGAGTGGAAATGACCGCCATGCCTAGGATGGAAATCCCGTGTAAGGAGAGAGGGGGCGGAAAGCGTTGAGGCTTTACGTTCCGATTCTCGTGCTTGCCGTGCTCGCGGCCGGCTTCGCCATCTTCTCCGTAACGTTCGGCGCGCTGGCGGGGCCCAAACGCTGGAACAAGGCCAAGCTGGAGAGCTATGAATGCGGCATCGAGCCGACCCCGGCACCGCTGGGCGGCGGCAAGGTCCCGATCAAGTACTACCTGACCGCGATGCTCTTCATCGTCTTCGACATCGAGATCGTCTTCCTGTACCCGTGGGCCGTGACGTTCAACAAGCTCGGGGCCTTCGCGCTGGTGGAGATGGTCGCATTCGTCGTCGCGGTGCTGATCGCGTATGCCTACGTGTGGCGCCGTGGCGGCCTGGACTGGGATTAGACATGGGTGTTGAGGAAAAGCTGCCGAGCGGCGTGCTGCTGACCTCGGTGGAGAAACTGGCCGGCTGGGCGCGTGCCCGCTCGGTGTGGCCCGCGACGTTCGGCCTCGCCTGCTGCGCGATCGAGTTGATGCAGACCGGCGGCCCGCGGCACGACCTGGCCAGGTTCGGCATGGAGAAGACCGGCTCCACGCCGCGGCAGGCCGACCTGATGATCGTCGCCGGGCGGGTGAGCCAGAAGATGGCGCCGGTGCTCCGGCAGATCTACGACCAGATGCCCGACCCCAAGTGGGTCATCTCGATGGGCGTCTGCGCGTCGAGCGGCGGGATGTTCAACAACTACGCGATCGTGCAGGGCGTGGACCATATCGTCCCGGTGGACATCTACCTGCCGGGCTGCCCGCCGCGGCCGGAGATGCTGATGGACGCGATATTCAAGCTGCACGACAAGATCATGAACATGAAGCTGGGCAGGGACCGGGAGCGGGAGATCACCGAGCTGGAGCAGGCCAGGCTGCGCATGCTCCCGCTGCACGTCCCCGTCGGCGAGGGGACGGAGCTGTGACCGCGCAGGACCAGCCGCCGGAAAGCGAGGGCAACGGCGGCCTGCCGGCCCGGCTCGGCGAGCAGCGGCTGTCGGCCCCGGTGGTGCGCCGCGGCATGTTCGGCACGCACGATATCCCGGACACCTCCGGCTACGGTCTCCTCCAGGTTCGCCGCCCGGCGCCGCTGTCCTCGCCCC
>JAFAZE010000066.1 GCA_019239975.1 Streptosporangiaceae bacterium | reverse complement strand
ACAGCTGGAAATTCGGTGACGGGTCGACCAGCACGGCCCAGAACCCCAGCCACACCTACAGCGCCGCCGGGACCTACACCGCGACCCTCACCGTTACCGACAGCGCTTCGCCGGCGCATACCGCCACGTCGACCGTCACCGTCACGGCCTCGCCCGTCCAGGGAACGCCGCCGGGCGCGCCCACCGGCCTGACCGCCAGCGCCGGTAACGGGCAGGTCGCCCTGAGCTGGACGCCGCCCGCCAGTAACGGCGGCGTCAACATCACCTCTTACCGCGTGTACCGCGGCACGTCCAGCGGTACCGAGACGTTGCTGACCAGCGGCGGCTGCAGCGGCCTCGGCGCCGTGACCTCATGCACCGACACCGGCCTGACCGGCGGCCAGGCCTACTTCTACAAGGTCACCGCCGTGAACGCCATCGGCGAGGGCGCGCGGAGCAACGAGGCGACCGCCACGCCAACCGGCAGCGGCTGCACACCCGCGCAACTGCTCGGCAACCCCGGCTTCGAGACCGGGTCCGCGGCGCCGTGGTCGGCGGCCTCGGGCGTGATCAGCAACAGCGGCTCAGAACCGCCACACAGCGGCTCGTGGGATGCCTGGCTCGATGGCTATGGGACCACGCACACCGACACGCTGTCCCAGCCGGTCACGCTGCCCACTGGGTGTTCCAGCTACAACTTCAGTTTCTGGCTGCACATCGACACGGCGGAGACCACCACGACGACGCAGTACGACAAGCTGACCGTGCAGGTGCTCAACTCCTCCGGCGCGGTGCTGGCCACGCTCCACACGTACTCCAACCTCGACCACAACACCGGGTACGCCCAGCACAGCTTCTCGCTGAGCGCCTACGCCGGGCAGAAGATCACGCTGAAGTTCACCGGGAGCGAGGACTATGAGCTTCAGACCTCGTTCGTCATCGACGACACCGCGGTCAACGTGAGCTGACCCGCGGCAACCCGGGAAGGCTGCTCACCGTCCCGTAGCCGGGCGGCGATCCCCGCCGTCAGCGGTGCGCCGGATGCCCTGGCCGCGCTAGCCGCCCGATGGGCGCGCCTGGTCGGTGACCCGGTCCCGGGCCTCCTCGGCATGGCCGGTCACCTCTGTCGCCCTGGACCGGGCCTCCTCGGCGACCGTCGACGCGGCGCCGGAGGCCGTCTCCTTGACCGACTGGACCCGCTGCTGCGCCGACTCGCGCAGTTCCTGGACGGCCTGCTGCCCCGCCTGGCCGAGTTGCTGGGCGACCGGGCGCCCCTTCTCCGTGGCCAGATCCTTGATCTGCGACGCCACCTGCTGTTCCGGCTCGGTGGCGGGCAGAAGGGAGGATAGGAGCCATCCCGCGCCGAACGCGATCAGGCCGGCCGCGAGCGGATTGCCCTGGGTGCGCCGGCGGGCCATGTCCGGCGCGGAGCTGGCCGTGTCGGTCACCGACGAGACCGCCGAGCTGGCCGTGCCGGTCACCGACGAGGCCGCCGAGGCGAGGGTGTCCTTCGCGGACGAACCCGCAGAGCTGACGGTCCCGCCCATGCTGGAGGTCCGTTCGGCCGTACTGCCCATGATCCTGTCCTTCACGTTGGTGATGGCCGTGCGGGTCCGCCGCACCCGCCGTTCCATGATCCGCGGCGGGCTGACCTTCTCTGTCAGCGCGTCGACATCGGCGCTCAGTTCCCGCTGGGTCTGCTCGATGTCGGCCCGGATCTGATCGGGGTCACTGGCCATGGTTATCTCCTCACCGCTCCCTTGAGCGTGCCGGGCAATTCCTTCACCGTCTCCGCGGTCTGTTCCGGTTTGGGGTGGATCTCGCGGAGCTGGCGGCGGCCCAGTGCGAACGTCACGGCGCCGATGACCGCCCAGATGCCGGTCACTACCAGTGCGGCCCAGCCTTGGTTCATGACGTTGGCCAGGCCCCACCACGCGGCGATGGAGGCGAACAGCAGCACCATGTAGCCGGCGAAACCGGCGCCGCCGAGCATTCCCGCCGCCTTTCCGGTCTTCGTCACTTCCTGCTTGATCTCCGCTTTGGCGAGGTCGAGCTCCTGGCGCATGAGCGTCGACAAGTCCTGCGTGACCTGACTGACCAGTTCGGCGAATGAGGCGTTGCTGACGTCCCGGGCGCTCTCGCCAGGGACTGCGGGCGTTCCCTGACCCGGCCGCGTCATGGCTGCCCTGGCCCGCTGTACCGCGGCGCCGGGCTGGGTTCCGCTGGGTGCGCCGATTCGGATGGGTAGGCGGCGTCCGCTGGGTACGCGGGTGTGGCCGGGTACCCGGCCACGGGGCCGGCCGGATAGGCCGTCCCGGCGGGGTATCCGGCGCCGGCCGGGGAGTCCACTGTGGCCGCCGCGGGTACCCCGGTGGCGGTGCTCTGCCGCGGCCCGCTCTGGCGGCTGGACCCGGCCGTCAGGCCCCGGGTCAGGCGCCCGGCGGCCAGCCCGGCCACCAGCGCCCCGATCAGGAACGCGCCAGGCCGGCGCCGGGCGAAGTCCCGGACCCCTTCCAGCAGGTCGCCGGGTTCCCGCTGCTCGAGCCAGGAAGCGGCTCCCTGGATGCGGTCGGCCGCCTGCCGCGCCACCTCGGCGGTCAGGCCGGACTGGCCGCTGTTCGTCACCATCTCGTGTAGTTCGTCAGCGGCGGTCCGCAATTGCCGCGCCGCCTTCTGCTGCTGAGCGGACGCCTGGTTACGTGCCTGTCCTTGTACCTCGCTGAGCAGATCACGCGCCTGGCGGCCGGTGTCGGAAACCACCTGCCTTGCCTGGTCCGCCGCGGTCTGGGCGATCTGGCTGCCCGCATCGCGGGCGTGCTGCCCGACATCCGCCGCCTCGTCCCGGGCGACGTCTGCCGTGGATGGCGCTGCCGCCGAACCCCCGCCTTGCGGCGGGTAGGACCCTGTGTGCTGGGACATTACTGCGCTGCCTTTCCCTAACCCTGTTTCCCGGTAGTCAGTGGCCGGCGGCTACCCTTTATCCACCGGTGTAACCGTCAATCCCTCCGCAAGCGCCGCCGGGACAAGGCCGGCCACAGCCAGGTTGACCGGAGCCCTTTCACGCACATCGCCCGGACAAGCACGCCTCGCCGGGCTGGGGCGAAACCCCGCTAGGGTTATGTCCCGGCCTAGCCGCCTACGTCGCCGAAATCAGCCGACGGCCCAGCCGCAAGGGCGAACGAAACGAGCCGAGCTGAACCGGCCGTGGCCCGGTACCCGCGTGAAAGACATGGAGACAATGCGGAATTACCGCTACAAGCAGCAACGAGGCGGCCTCGGGGTGCTCGCCGGCATCACCGCCCAGGCCACCCGGGTCAGCGAGCAGCCGGCGACCGGCGAGCAGGTCAGTAAACGGGTCTGGCTGGACGCCTCCCAGGTCAGCGAGGGCTTCACCGGCAGGCAGCTGAGGCTGAGCGGCGACGAGATCGCGTGGCTCCGCCACGGACTCGGCCACGTGGCACACCACATCGAACGCCCCGATCAAGACGAGTTCGTCGTCATCGCCGTCCGAACGGTGGACATCGTGCCGATCGACTATCTCGGAGCAGCGCTCGCACCGGCCATCGCGGGCTGGGCGGCAGAGGAGTTCGGGTTCCCACCCCCGCAATGTTTGGTCAGGTTCGACCAGCCAGCACAGCGATACGTGGCCGAGTGGGATCGGTGACCCGCCACCGCGGGTGATCGCCGGTGAGGTCAGGGGTCAAGCTGGTGTGGGCCGCCGGGGCCGCTGGCGCATTTGGCCCCACTGGGCGGGGCCGTTGGCGCATTTGGCCCCGCCCTCCCCGCCACCCGTGCGGCGGCTACAGCCCGAGCGCGACGGTGTCCACGGCGATACGCGACTGGTCAGCCGGATCGACGCGAACCGGGACCCTCGCGCCGACGGTGGCGACCATGGCTCGGCGCTCCTCGCTGGAGAAACCCATCCGCGACCTGGTCGTGTACGTCCGGCCGTCCCGGCAGGTGACTTCGAACGTCACATCCACGAGGCCGCCGGGCGGAGACATCTCAGGCGGGACGCTCACCTCGTGCGCCGCGATCACCACAGCGCTCGCCAGCTCGCCTTGCCCGGCCAGCGCCTGGGCCTGTTCCGGCGTGGTGCCGCCGCCCGGCCTTCCGGGCACCGGCCGGCCCGGGTCGCCGAAGACGCCGAGGCCAGCTCCGCCGGGCGCCCATCCGCCCGGATCGGTGTAACCATCGCCGGCGCCGGGCGATCCCGTGGCGGGCATCCGCCCGCCACGCATCCGCTGCGCCAGCTCCTCGGCTTGCTCTCGGCCCCGGTCCGCCGCGTCCTGAACCTCATCCCACTCGATTCGCAGCCGGGCCGGGTCAGCGCGGTCCACCGTCACTGGCAGCTCCTCACCCGGCCGCGGCCACTTCGACAGCCGGGCCATCCCCCTGTGCGTAACCGCCGTAGGCGGCAGGCCAGGCGCCGTCACCACGCCCTCGAGCCGGTAGTTGCTGTACACCGCGTTCGCCGCCGGCGGATAGCTGGCCGAGGTGATCCTGAGAGTGCCGCGCACCGAGTCGCGCATGTGACGGCCCTTGATCCAGCCGGACATCCCCATGGCGCCAGTATGCCCCGAGTCGCCTGGTGCCACAGCCGAACCGGCGGATCGGCCCCCGGGTCTTACAGGGCGATGCCACGCGGGATCTGGGACCCCACAGGTCGTGCAGGGATCAAGGACCGTACCTGAAGATCACGCCTACGGTAGACGAGGGTTCCTCGCCGGACAACGTCTCAGAGTCCCAGGCCCACATCGAACGCCCGCCAGGGATCCAGGCCAGGCCCTGCGGGTTCGCCGCGACGTTATAGGAGATGACAGGGGCCATGTACCTGGTCCAGTGTCCCGCGCTGTAGTGATAGAAGTGGTAGTGCGTTCCTGAACCGCCTGCCGCCGTCCAGATTCCGCCGTAACCATCCTCGGCCAGCGGCCCAAGCTCGACCGGCGGGCTGACCCGCTGCCAGCGCTTTCCGTTCCAGTTCATCAGGTAGTCCGCCAGCACGCGCTGCGGGTTTGTGACCAGCTGCTCTATCCAGAAGTTCCGGCTGGTCACCGCCACGAGCGAATCGTCGGTGAGCGTCGCGCCCTTCGGAATTTTCGGGAGCGGAATCGCCGCGGACGACCAGGACTTCCCGTTCCAGTGCATCATGATCCACACAGGCTGCCGCGTCCCGGCGGTCTTCACGGTCGCTCCCAGCACCCAGACGTCGTTCGTCGCGAGGGCGTCCGCGGAGTACGGGACGCCGGGCAGGTTCGTCCTGGTCCATCCGCGTCCGTTGTACCAAGACGCGTAGTGATCCTGGGGCGAGCCGGGGATGTACCGATCGTAGGTGTTGAACACCCAGACGGACGACGAGCCGGCTGCCACGGCATCGACGGAGTTGTCGCTCGCGTGCGCGTCATCGACGACCCACGACGGCATGGACTGGGCCAGCCAGTGAGTGCCGTTGTAGCGCACGGCCACGTTCGACGGGTATTCCTGGAACACCCATACGTTGCGGGGCGAGCTTGCCCCGAACGCAACCACGGAGAGCCCCGGCGTAAGACTCTTCGGCATAGTAACGTCGTGCCACGCGCCACGGGTCCAGTGCCCGACGTAAGGGTAAGGCGAGTGGTACCACATAGCCCAGGCGTCGCTGGCGCTGTCCGCTATCAGGTCACCGGGGAGCGGCGGGATAACTGGATCGTCCTGGAAGACCACGCTGTCGATCCGCCAGCCCGGCGTCCTGGCCGCCGTCGCTGAGCCCGTAAGCAAAGCAGACGTGGCGACCGCCGAAACGATCACAACGGCATACCAGGATGACCGCTTGAGTCTCATGACCTACCCGTCCCCGTTCGAGTCCCAGGCCGGCCCCCCATCCAGCATCGCCTCGCCGATCGTACCGAACAAGCACGCGGGCTCTGGAATCCAGCCGAACTCCCGACAGCGTGAGGTGTACCTACGGAATGACAAGGTTCGGAACCCTGCACGGTCGCCTCGCTGGTTCAGTCGGATGGCGTGCTGACCAGGAACCGGCAGCGAGGACCCGATGCCTTCGCGAGCCGGACATCCAGGGTGGCAAGCGGCGCGTTGAGTGCTTCCGCCAGAGCCACGTACCATGCGTCGTAGCAGGTCACGTTGTCGCGCAGGTCCCAGATCCTGATCGCGAAGGGCGCGTAGGGGAATAGTTCCACACGCAGGTCGAGGAGGTCGGAATAGGCCAGTGATGCCTGTTCTGCCGAGATCGCGCCTGCGAGGGCGGAACGGCGCAAGATGTTCGATGCCTCGGCCGTCAGCAGGTGGGGGGCTGCCAGAGAGTCGCCGGTGAGCAGCGGTTCCGCCCACCTGCCGTCCGTGCCGCTGTCGATGAGCGCGGCGACGACCGTGGATGCGTCGATGACCAGGGTCACCGGCGATCCTCGTCGCGGTACGCGAGGATCTGCTCTGCCGTCAGCGAGACGGGGTGAGCGGTCTTGCGCGCCCGTATGCGCGCCACCAGCGCCTCGGCGTCGGGTTGCCCGGCGAGTTCGATGAGCTTGGCACGCAGGTATTCCTGAAGAGATCGCCCGGCCAGGGCGGCGCGAGCCGCGAGCTCGTTGCGTGTCTCGTCCGGGACGTCCCGCACGGTGATGGACACGCTCATAGCATCATTATGCAGCTATTGATGCGATTATGCAATCATGCAGTGTCACCGGCCCGGGCAAGGTACAGGAGGTGGAGCGGCCAGTCCGGCAGAGGTCCGGCAGTGAGCTGAAAGCGGCCGATGTCAGCATGGGACGCGTATGTCGAGAATTCATACCACCGCGGTGATATCCCCGGCCGCCTCAGTAGATGATTCGGCCCAGATCGGGCCGTATGTGGTGGTGGGTGGCCCGGTGGTCATCGGCCCCGGTGTCCGGCTCCACGCGCACGCCGTTGTGTACGGGCCGACGCGGCTGGATGCGGACGTCGAAGTGTGGCCCATGGCGGTGGTGGGCGGCGATCCGCAGGACCTGAGCTACGGCGGAGGTGCGACGGAACTGCTGGTCGGGCCGAGGACGGTCATCCGGGAGGGGGCGAGCGTGCACCGGGCTGCGGCAGCCACCCCTACCCGGATTGGCGCGGACTGCCTGATCATGGGTCAGGTGCATGTGGGGCACGACAGCCAGATCGGAAACGGGGTGGTTGTCTCGCATGGCGCGGGCATCGCGGGTCACGTCCAGATCGGAGACGGGGCGGTAATCGGCGGTTTGGCCGGGATCCACCAGCATGTGCGGGTCGGCGCCTATGCGATGGTCGGGGGAATGGCCAAGGTCATCCAGGATGTGCTGCCGTGCAGCATGGTCGATGGTAATCCCGCCAGGCATCGGAAGATCAACACCCCGGGCCTGGGCCGGGCAGGGGTACCCGAAGGCGAGCATGCCGCGGCGCGCGCGGCGCTGTGGGCGGTGCGCGACGGCGGTCCGGTAACCGGTGCCGGCCATGCCGTCGACCTCATCGCGAGTTTCCTCAAGGAACCGTCCAAACGCGGTATCGCGCCGTTCGCCCACCCGCGCAACCAGCGCGCCATGAGGGAGGCCTGATGGTCTGGACCCTGGCGGAACTGGCGGACGCGCTGGGCGCGGGCCTGGACGGGCCGCCCGGCCACATCGTCGCCCGGCCGGCCGCCCCGGACTCGGACGACGCGCAGGGGATCGCCTTCTGCACGACCCGGCAGGTCGCCCGGCATGCGCAGAACTCCGGAGTCGGGGCGGTCATCGCGCCTGCGGAACTACCGGTACGGGGCAAGCCCAGGCTGATCACCGGTGACCCTTACCGGGCTTTCGGCCGTTTCCTCCTCCTCTACCGGCCGGAAGATGGCAGGGAAGCGGGCCGGCATCCAACCGCGCAGGTGGCCAGCTCGGCGCGAGTGGAGCCGTCCGCGTTCCTCGGTGCTTACGTCGTGGTGGAGGACGACGTTCGGATTGACTCCGGCGCCCAGATCCTGTCGTTCTGCCATATCGGTCGTGGCAGCGTGATCGGTGCGCGGACGACGCTGCATCCGCATGTCGTGCTGTATCCCCGCACCCGGGTAGGGCGTGACTGTCTCCTGCACGCGGGCTCGATCGTCGGCTCGGAGGGCCTGGGGTTCTTCCCTGGCGCAGATGGCTCCTGGCAGAAGTTTCCCCAGGTAGGAGACGCAGAGCTTGGCGACGAGGTGCAACTCGGCGCGGGCACGGTCGTGGAGCGCGGCGCATTCGGGACAACCAGGGTGGGCCCGGGCACCAAGATCGGTGCCCAGACGGTGATCGGCCACAACGCCACGATTGGCTCCGGCGCGATGATCTCCGGGCAGGTCGGCATCGCCGGAAGCGCGACCATCGGCGACAACGTGCTCATGGGCGGCCAGGCCGGGGTTGCCGATCACGTCACCATCGCAGATGGCGTCGCGCTCGGGGCCCGCGCGGCCGCTCTGCGCGACTTGCCGCACGCTGGCCTCCACTTCGGCGTACCGGCCAGGCCGGCGGAGGAGATTATGCGCGCCTACGCGATCTTCCCTTGGCTGCCCGAACTGCTCAGGCGCGTGCAGCGCCTGGACGCGCGATGTGAGGAGCACCGGAAGCGGTCGTGATGAGCCAGCGGGTCAGCGTCGCCGAGACCATCCGCATCGACGGCCTCGGGTTGCATTCGGGCGCCCGCGTCCGTATCCGCATCCACCCCTCCGATCAGGGCATCGCCTTCCGGTACGGGCACGACCGCATACCCGCGACACCCTCGGCGGTGACCGGTACCCGGCTGTGTACCCGGCTTGGCCCGATCTCCACCGTGGAACATCTGCTGAGTGCTCTGGCCGGGATGCAGATCACCGACGCGGAAATCGAGGTATCCGGGCCGGAGATCCCCGGCCTGGACGGCAGCGCGGCGCCGTTCGTCGCCGCCATCCGGGCGGCCGGGACCCGTCCGTGCGGCTGGCGGCCAGCCCCGCCGGTAACGTCCCGGATCCACGTCCACGAGGCAGGCGTGAGCATCCGCATCCGCCCGGGCGCCGGCCGCTGGACCTACATCTTTGATACCGGTGACCGCTGGCCGGGGCGGCAAACTTACACCGCTGACCTGCGGAATGGATTCGCGACTCAGGTCGCGCCGGCTCGCACCATCGCCTTCCGGGACGAGATCCCCGGGTTGCAGGCGGCCGGGGTGGGACGCGGCCTGGACGAGCATTCCGTCGTGATCCTTGGGCCAGCCGGATATGAGGGTCCAGCCCGGTTTCCCGACGAGCCCGCTCGCCACAAAGTCGTCGACCTGATGGGCGACCTGTATCTGGCCGGCGTGCCCGTCAGCGACCTGGATGTGCGCGCTTACCGTAGCGGTCACCACCTCGCTACCCGCGCCGCGGCGCTGCTTCACGCACATTCCGGACGGCAGTGGTGTCAGGGCCGGGAATCCGCCGGGTTACGAGCGAAACGGTACCTGCGGCCCTGGCTATGATCGGCGCGGGGCGCGAGAGCGCGGGGCGCGAGAGCGCGTAGGGCGTATCGTTCGCGATACCGTGGCGTCCCTGGGCTCGGCGTCAGGCAAGAATCACTAGCGCGCGGCGCTGGCGAGTATCCGGACCGGGATGTTGAGCCACCAGCCGGCCGCCATGCGCGCGGGCGCGGGCGCGGCCGTGTCCGCGCGGATGCTGCGCAGCAGATCGTGGTGACGGCCGATACCCAGCCCGTAGATCAGTCCGCGCAGCGCTGAGATGCTCGCCTGACTGCGGGTCCGCTGCCAGGCGCGGGTGTGTGTTGCCAGAGCGGCCGGCCAGAAATCGGCACCGCTCACGCCGGGAGTATGGCCGATTCCCCAGGCCGCGGCGTCCGTGATCGGAGCGGGCAGCCCGGTGGCGAGGGCGAACCGCTCGACCAGGTGCCGGTCCGCGGGCCGCCCGACCGACGGCATGGCGGCGAGCATCGCACTCGTCAACGACACAGCGCGGTTGGCTGGTGCCATGGCGAGTTCCGCGGCCAGGGCCGCGCCGACGCGGTCACGGTAGGGCGTGGCGGCGATGAGCTGGCCCGCGAGCAGCCGCTGGTTCTGGTTCGGGCTGAACAACAGGTCACCGACCAAGCAGGACAGCATCGGGTCCGGGTCCGTGCCGGCGACGTCCAGCGGTCTGCGCATCCTTGCGGTGGCGGCTGTGAGGATCCGGGCCGTGACCCGCTGGGCCGCGTCGGGAACCGCGGTAAGGCCGTGGGCGAGAATCGCCCGTATGGTGGCGTCCGTGACGCCGCGGAGCCGATCTTCGGCGGCGCTGCCCGGGATGGCCGACACCAGGCGCAGGAGCTCGGCGGCCAGGGCGCCGGCCTCGCTGGGCGGATCGGCGCCTGGAAGCAGGCCGGCGGCGACAGCGGCAACGGTACGCAGCTGGACGGGCCGGAAGTGCCCGAGCCGCGTCTTCCCGACGGCGGCGAGCATCGCGCCCCGCAACGCCCGGTCGCTGGATGGGTGTGTGAGCTGCGCCAGCACGTGGCTGCCGGCGTCGGCGTCTGCGGTCTGTTCCAGGATCGCCAGTGGCTCGACGACCACTTGGCAGGCCGGGTCGGCGGCAAGAGCCGCACAGGCGGCGATCAGCGGGGGACGAGCGTGCGGGTGGGCGAGCAGCCGGTCGACCGCCTCGATGCGCGACAGCCAGGCACGCCCGTCGGTGACCAGCAGTTCCGCGAGCAGCCGCTCGCTGAGGTCGCCCCACGCGGTGCGCGGGTACACGAACGCGACCGGAAACACGGCCAGGTGGCTGGTCAGCTCGTCCCAGTCCGTGCCGGTCATCAGGTCCGCCGACAGCGCACGCTCGAACAACTGCCCGGCGCGATCCTGTACCCGCGGGTCTTCCGGGTTCAGGCCGCGGTCGAGTACGGGGCGCCCGGGGCGCCCGGAGGCTTTGCGGTAGGCCCAGTCCGCGATGGCGACCAGCTGGCCAGGCGGCAGGCCGAGGAGCTCCTCGTAACGGCGCAGTACGCCGAACCCGGCGGGGGCAGCGGCGGTCTCCCACCGGCTGATCTGGCTCGGACTGACCGGACGGGGCCAGCATCCGCCACGGAACGCCGCCGCGAAGGTGGTCAAGGTCGCCCACCGCTGATCGTGACCATAGACCCGGTTGGCTCGCAGCAGCCAGGCGATCGCCTTCTCGCATCCGTACCGGCCGGCCCGGAACGGGACCGGCTGCCGGTGCGGGCCCCCGTGCCACATGCCTCCACGGTAGAGGCAAGCGATGAAGGTTTTCTGAAGCTCCTCATGAGGTCGCCGCTACCGGGGAGCGTGGCGGAGCGCACCCGGATGTGGCATCAGCCCTGCGCAGAGCGCGAGTCTACACCATGAATGAGGCATGTCAAGGCCTGTTGCGTCCCGGAAATCCCCTGGAATGCCAGTGTCCTGTGACGCCGCCGGAGGTTCAGACTTGCAGCTGCCACATAACCATCTCATACAAAGCCCAGCGTGGTTCTAGCCGCGATCCATTGCTAGCCAGGAGAACAATCCATGAGAAGACTCGGGAAAGTGGCGGTCGTTCCGATGATTGCTTCGGCTCTTGTCGCAGCGGGGACGACCGCAGCGCACGCAGACAGCTGGAACTATACGAGAATCCGGTACACCGGCGGCCCCATCCACGGCGGCTATTCGGCCCACTACCTGGGCGGCAACATTCGCAGCGGCCCGGGAACAGGCCGCGGTGCCAACGGATACGGGACATCGGGTCAGGCGGCGGTCTGTTACTCCTACACCCCGAATGGTCAGGCGTTCAATGGAAATCCGCGCTGGTCTTATTGCGTTGACGAATCGACGAGCATCCAGGGGTGGACGTGGTCTCCCCGCCTGGCACCCGGATTCTGAACGGCCCGGCGCGGGCCGCCGGATCGCGCGCGCCGCCGGTGTCGCCGCCGGTGTCCTGGCCGGCTGCACTGCCGGGCTGCTGGCCGGCTGCGGGCATCCACCGGGGCGCCAGGCAGACATGCCGCAGGTCATCGCCGCCATGCCGTCCCCGGCGCCGCCGGTCGCCACGTACGCGAACATCCGGATGCCGCTGGACGCGTACCTGATCAGCCACCAGGGCCGGACGGCAATCTACAGGGCGATCGAGGTACTGACGGCGAGGTGCATGCGTGCGAGGGGATTCTCATTCCCCGCGACGGCGGCCGCCGCGGCCAGCACCTCGGCGGACGTCCGGCCGGAACCGTACGGCATCAACGATCCGGCGCAGGCGGCCAGGTACGGATACGGCGATCGCCCTTCAGCCGGCGATCCGCGGGACGGCTCCACGGGGGAGCGGCGCGGCAAGCACACCCGGCCGTGGCCGGCGCCCCAGCAGTCGTCCGCCTACTGGCTCGCCCTGACCGGAGGCGTGCCGTCAGCAACGTCCGCCACCGCAAGCGCGCACGTTCCCGCCACGATCACGCCGGGGTGCATCCGTGCCGCCAGTGCGTATGTCCTGCGCGCCGGCGCGGCCAGCCATCACCACATAGCCGTGGATCTCGCCGGCGAGCTTGCCTGGAAGGCAATGAACGACACAGCCAGGGACGCCCGGGTTGCCAGCGCCGAAAACGCCTGGAGCGCGTGCATGGCGGAACAGGGGTTCCACTACCGTACGCCCGGCGCCGCGGCGAACGCTCGCTGGCCCAGCCAACCCGGCCGGGCCGAGATCGCTACCGCCAGAACGGACGTTGCCTGCAAACACCGGGTCGACCTGCCCGGGATCTGGCTGGCCGTCGAGGCGGGCTACGAGAACCATCTGATCGCCGCGAACGCGGCCGGGCTGCGGGCGCTCTCGCGGTTCCAGGCCGCCGCTGTACGGCGGGCGGAGCAGATCCTGCTTTCCCGCCCCTGACGCTTTCGCCGAGCGACATTCATTGCCGCGACGCAGGAAGAAGCCTCCATGATCGTGCCCAGCAACTCGGCGCCGCGCAAGCCTCCCAGCCGCGCCCCGGGCCAGCCGCCCGGAACTCGGTACGCCCAGGACACCGGCCTGCTGCTCGACGAACCGGTCGTCATCCTGACAGCCGCGCGCGCCGGCTCCACGCTGCTGCGATTCCTGCTGGACGCCCACCCCGCGCTTGCTTGCCCGCCAGAGACCAACCTGGTCAAGACGGCTGTTCAGCTGGCCGCCACCTGGCGGATGCTCGACGCGGCTGAAGACGGGCTTCCCGGCGAGGCGGTCGCGGCGATCCGGCAGGCCCTCGACGCGATGCTGGCCCGCTATCTGCACCGGCGTGGCAAACAGCGCTGGTGTGACAAGTCACTCGGCACGGTCGAATGCGCCGAGGCGTTCATGACGCTCTACCCGCGGGTGAAGTTCCTGTGCCTGCACCGGCATTGCATGGACGTCATCGCGTCCGGCATCGAGGCGTGCCCCTGGGGTGTGGCCGGGTACGGATTCGATCCGTACGTGAGCAACAGCCCGGGTAACAACGCTGCCGCTTTGGCGCACTACTGGGCCGACCACACCGCTGCCGCGCTGGCGTTCGAGGAGGCCTACCCGGCGAGCTGTCTGCGGGTGCACTACGAGGATCTCGCCATCCATCCCGAGGAAACCGCCGGGAAGATCTTTTCGTTCCTCGGCATCGCGCCTGTCGCGGGGATCGCAGGCCGGTGTTTCACCGCCGATCATGACCGGGCGGGCCCGGCAGACTACAAGATCTGGGCCACCGGCAAGATAGGCACCGATTCGGTGGGCCGGGGTGTCACGGTGCCCGCGGGCGTGATCCCCGCCCCGCTGCGCGCCGCCGTTAATGAGCTGCTCGGCAAGCTCGGGTATGCGCAGGTGGATGAGGGGTGGAACGAGCGGGACAGCGGCCTGCCCCTGCTGCCGCGCCCGGTCCCGGTCGATCCCGTGGCTGCCGGCGCGCAGGATGGCGACCCGGAGCTGGATGAACTGGGGGAGCTTCTCACCGGGCGCATCAAGGCCAGCCTCGTGACGGGCTTGCCGGATGGGTGGCCCAGGTTGGCGGGCAGTCCATCAGCCCAGCCGGGCCGGATAACGATCACCGCGTACAGCACCAACGGGCACCGGCATCAGCGCAGCTGGCATGTTGACCTCGAGCAGGCTGCCATCACCCGATCGCCCGATCCGGGCCAGGGCACCGGGTGGCTCGTCATTGGCGACAGTCAGGCGTGGCTGTCCGTGCTGACCGGCAAGCGGAATCTCGGCGTGGCGCTGCGGCGGGGAGACCTGCGCTACGCCCGGCCCGCAGAGCGGCTGGCGGAAGACACCGGGCCCGCGGAGAGTGCCGATCCTCGCGAGGACGTGCGTGTCCACGTCATCGCCGGCCTTCTCGGCCTGACCTGAACACCGCGAACAGGGGAGTGAGATGCGCACAGGACTGCGGGCGCTGGCGCCTGTACTCGCGCTGGCGCTGCTTCAGCCGTCATTGCTGGCCAGCGCCGGGAATCGGCCGGCACACATGCCCGCCGCCCGGGCCGCTGCCATGACCAGAACCATGGTGACGGCGCCTTCGCACACGGCGCCTTCGCACACGGCGCCGGACCCGGCGGGACCCTTCGTTCCCGCCGGGGATGAGGTGGTCACAGGCGCGGGAGATCTTTCCGGGTGGCATCTGTACGCGGCAAGTTCGGCAGACGGCTGGCGGTGGCACCGGCTGGCGACGCTGCACCCCGCAGCCTATGGCGAGGAGACGTGGATCGGCGAGCAGTGCCTGACCGGTGACGGCCGGCTGGTGATCGCGGTGGTGGCCCCCTGGCACGCCAACAACTCCGACGCCGGCATGGACCGTGGCGGGATCGCCTACGCGGTAGACGCGCACCGCGGCACGGTCCGTCCTCTCGCGTCCGGGGTGTCGCTGGCCTACTTCAACCCGGGCTGCGGGACCGGCCACCAGGTCGCGCTCACCAGCTATCTGGGCAAGGACCAGGGCACCACGCGGGTCAGCGTGCTCGACGCGCGCACCGGCGCGCTGCTGCGCTCGGTCACGGTCCGCGGCGAGCTCACCTCGGCCGTCCCGGCTGGCGATGCGATCATTGGGGCGCGCGGCGGCACAGTGACGCGGGTCACGGGCAACCGGGAAAGCGTGCTGGCCCGGGTACCCGGGCAGGCCTTCGACCTGCGGGCCAACAGCTCCGGCGGCGCTGACTTCCTGGTAGCCCGCGGCCGCGCGGCCGGCGTGTGGCGCCTGACAGGCGCAGCCGCCCGGCAGGTCGCCAGCGGGCCGCTGGCACGGGTACGGCTGTTCGCCGGCCTGGACGGCCGCAACCTGGTCACGGGCACCGGCCCGGTAGCCGGCGGCCTGCGGCGAATCCCGGCACCGGCCGGATCGCCGCCGCTGGCCGGATCGCCGCCGCTGGCCGTGTCCCTGGGCGGCCATACAACGCTGCGGCAGCCTGCCGCGTCCGGCGGCCAGGCGAGCGGCGGGTCAAGCAGCGCCACGCCGCGGCTGAACCTGGCTGCCGGTGCCGGCCCGTCTGCCAGCGCGAAACCTGCCAGCGCGAAAGAGGCAGCCGGGCGGCGGACAACCGCGGCGAACACCACGACGCCCGCGTGCGCGGTGCCGCGCAACGACCTGTGGACGCAGGTGCCGCAGCCGAATTCCGCGCAGATCCAGTGGGCCGTGCAGCAGGCGGTGCGCGGGTGGCTGGGGCCCGGCAATATCCTCGCGCGGCCCGCGAGCCCGCAGGACTACCGGATAGGGGACAGCCAGCAGCTTCCGCAGTTCTATCCCAGCAGCGACTTCCCGCCCCCGGCGATCGCCGGGCACCCGGGCGCGGTGGTGCCGCCGCAGGTGGTCTACGGCATCCTCGCCCAGGAGTCCAACTGGAACCAGGCGAGCTTCCACGCGCTGGCCGGGTACGGCGGCAACCCGCTGGTCGCCAACTACTACGGCTCCACTGACCCGGCCAGCCCGACTGACATCAACTACGCCAACGCCGACTGCGGTTACGGGATAGCCCAGATCACCGACCTGATGAAAGCCGGTGCAGCGAACATCGATACCCAGACCGCGATCGCGGTCGACTACGCCGAAAACATCGCCGCGAGCGTCAGCACCCTGGTGGGCAAGTGGAACCAGCTGGCCAGCCTCGGCGACCTGATGAACAACGGCGACCCGGCCAAGATCGAGAACTGGTACGCCGCGATCTGGGCCTACAACAGCGGCGTGCACCTGACCTCCAGCGGTGACCCGGCCAACGGGCTGGGGTGGCTGAACAACCCGGCCAACCCGATCTACCCGGCCAGCCGTCACCCGTTCCTGTGCGCCGACAGCAGCTGCACCAGCTACACCGACGCTGACACCCCGCAGGACTGGCCCTACCAGGAGAAGGTGCTCGGCTGGATCCAGGGCGGCCAGTTCGACCCCAGCAACCCTTCCTCCTTCCGGTTCACCCCGCTCGGCGACGTCCTGGCCATCCCGCCCATCGGTACTTTCTGCGTCTTGTCGGTCAACAGCTGCGACAGCACCCAGATTGGTCACAGCGACCCGTGCCCGAGCGAGAACTCAGCCTGCTGGTGGAACCAGCCCGTCCAGTGGGCCAGCTGTTCCGCGGCCTGCACAAGCGGGACGTTCACCATCAGCTCGCCGAGCGCGCCCGAGCCCGCGCCCACCAGCCGTTCCGTGGTCTGCGACGAGATCAACAGCCCGTCTGACCTGCCATCTGACGCGATTATCGTTGCCGATACGGCGCTCGCCGATCAGAACCCGCAGTACCTGGCCCCCAACGTGGTCGGCTGCCCGGACGGCGCCACCCGTAACTGGCACAACAGCGGCCTGTTCGAGCTGATCAGCACCAGCGGCCTGGAGATCGGCCCGTCCGACCTGCCCAGCATCGACCTGCACCAGCTCGGTGCCGGTTTCGGCGGGCACACCTGGTTCACCCATACCCGTCCCGCCTCCGACGCCGCCCACGCGGCCGGCGGCCGGTGGACGCCCAGCCTCCCCGGCTCGGGCATCTACGAGATCCGCGTCTTCATCCCCACCCCGGGCGCGACCACCACCCACGCCACCTATCTCGTCGACGGAACCTACCGCCGGACCGTCAGCCAGAACAACCACAGCAACCAGTGGGTCAGCATCGGCTACTACCCCATGGTCCCGGGCCAGTCAGTCACCCTCAGCAGCATCACCCCCGCGTCCGATGCCAGCCAGGGCGCCGACATCGCGTTCAGCGCCATGGCCTTCACCCCTGTCCCGCAAGAGTCCTATGTCGCGCTCGGCGACTCGTACTCATCGGGAGAGGGCACTTTCGGGCCATGGGACGAGGGCACTGACGTCCTCCAGTCAGACGGCGCTCCCGCGGACAACATGTGCCACCGGTCCAGCAACGGCTTCCCCCGTCAGTACGCGGCGCTCACGCAGACCTTCCCCAGTACGGCGGTTGTTCACCTCGCCTGCTCGGGAGGCACACTGCAGGACCTCGACAACATCCACTGGGCGAAAGGACCCGACGGCACCATCTACTTCAACCCGGGCTCGCCCTACACCACGCCGGCAGCGCCTTCCGGGTCCAGCTATTCCTGGAACGGCGGCACCGGGGCCGCCGGCGAGCCCGCGTCACAGGTCGACGTGCTCCGCCAGATCCCGGCGCCGAAGCTGGTGACGGTGAGCCTCGGTATCGATGACTCCGGCTTCGCGAGCGTTCTTACGACGTGCGTCACCCACCTGAGCTGCCAGCAGGCTTATACCAACCCCGACGGCTCCGATCAGCTCCAGAAAACGATCAACGGCCTGCAGGCCCCGGTGACCCGGGCGCTGCAGGACATAAAGGCCGCGGTCCCGGCGGGCACCACTATTGTGGTCATCCTCTACCCGGTCGCCTTCAACTCCAATTCCTGGACGTGCACTCCATTTTCGCAAACTGATGTCGCCTGGCTTATGGCCAGAGGTCATCAGCTGGACCAGATGCTCACGGCCGCGGCCACCAGCGCCGGCGTCAGCTACCTCAATGAGGAAAACGCATTCCAGGGCCACGAGCTGTGCACGAGCGACCCGTACCTGAACAATCTCACTACAGTCGACCAGTCGGACAAGCACACCCTCAATAACTCGTTCCATCCCACCGCTGGGGGCTACACCAAGGTAGCTCATGACCTCAGGAACTACCTCAGCGACATCCCCTAGAAATCCTTCGAAAGGAAAGTAATGCATTACGTCAAGCACCTGCGCGCCCGGCATCGCCCGCGGATCGCGGCAGATAACCGGGCGGACAGGGCCACGGAGATGGTTCCATCCGAAAAGCGGCGGGGCCGGGGAATGCGTCGCAGGATGATCCTGACAGGCCTCATCCTCTGTCTCCTGGTCCCCGGGTCAGTCATCACCGCCGGCAGCGCGCTTGCTGCCGAATGCGGCGCGCAGAGCTGCGATCTCCACGGGCCCTACCATGGCGATTGGGCACTGGCGAACGGCGCTACCGGTTACGTCGCGCCCGACGACACACAATGCGGCCTCGAGGGTTCCTTTGTCGTGGAGAGTGTTCCCGTCAGCTGGCAAGACCCGGACACAGGAGGCACCGAGCAGGGGACGCTGCAGCTGATGTACTCCAGAGACTGCAACGCCAACTGGGCACAGTTCTCGCAGGGCAGTTACGCCACCGAGGGCTGGCTGGCGATCCACAGCCAAAGTCCTGCGGCCAATGACAACCTCATTGGGATCGGCCCGAACTGGACAGACGGGAGCGGCCTGCACTGGTGGAGTTTCACCACGATGGTCGACGGCCGGTATCTTGCGCAAGCATGCTATTCGATATCGGGCGTCCAGCAGTGGTGCACGCACTGGCACTGACCGAAGCCCGGCGCCGTTCTCACATCCCCTTCCCCCGGTTATCTGGAACAGCGGTTATGCCCCCGCGGACGTGGCAGGGGCATAACCGCCGCAGAACGGGCGGGCAGCCCCCATCCAGTCGCCGCCCGGACGCCGCGGTGCGGCGTCCGGGCAGCTACGGCGCGGTCCAGGCGCTCTGGTACAGGGCCTGCGCCTGCGCGGGAGTCCTCGCCCCCTGGATGACGTCAAGCTGCAGGTCAGGCCAGTGGGCTGACTGGTCGTAGTAGCCGTTGCTTCCAGCGAGCAGAGGATAGAACACGTCCAGGTTCACGCCTTTGCCGAACCACGACCCAAGTACCCTCGCTGAGTAACTGCTGAAGGAACCCCTGCTCTGACTGGGTGAGATGCCAGTGATGTTGACATACTGGGCGTAAACCGAAGCCGTGGAGAAGAACTGCAGCCATTTTAGCGCAGCCGCTTTATTTGCCGCACCGCGAAGAACCTCAAAGGTCAGGTTGTCGCCGACACACGGTTGGTTGTCCTGAACGACATTGCTCGCGGGCAGGGGGAAGAACCCGGCCTGCAGGGACGGGTTCGCCTGCTGGATCGTAGCGAGATCCCATGAGCCGTCGAGCAGCATCGCGGCAGAGCCCTTGGCGAAGTCGCCGGGCATGGCCTCCCATGGCACGCCGGTGTAGTCAGGCTCGAGATACTGGGCCAGCGTCCTCTCCTCGTTCATCGCCTGGGTAAAGTATGGGCTCGTCCATTTGACGACGCCGCTTTCCAGGTCCTGGGCCAGGTTGCCGCCGGGTGCATGCGGGTACCACAAGTCGATCATCGTCTCGTAGTAGAGAAACTGCAGGTAGACCGGGCCTACGTTGCCAAGTCCGAGGAACATCGGGGTGACGCTGTGGGACTTGAGGGTCCGCAGCACGCCGAGGAACTGTGTGTAGGTCGCCGGTACGCCCAGATGGTATCTGGCGAAGATCGCTTTATTATAGAAAACTCCCTCCTGGTAGGACCCGGAGACCACGCCGTAGACCCGGCCTTTGTATGTCTCGGCCGCGATTGCGGCTGGAGTGTAGGCGGACAGGAAATTCTGCCCGTTGAGCGGCGCGAACACCCCGCTGGTGGACCAGTACTGCAGCGGAGTCATGCTGGAGCGGGTCTGATGCCGCGGTAGCGGCTGGAACGGATCCGCTGTCGTGACGATGTCAGCGGAGCCCGTGTCGACCGTCTGCTGCAATAGGGTCTCGTACGGGCCGTTGACGTTGGCGGCTGTCTGCAGTTGCACATTGATTGCCGGGTATTTCTTGTGGAACTCTGCGTCGATCGTCTTGAGCGCGGCAAGGGCAGGCGGGTTCACCCAGGTGATGATCTTCAGCGTTCCTGAGCCGGATGGCGAAGAGCCGCTACTTGAGCCGCATGCCGCCCCGGGCACCACGATCACGGCCATGAGGCAGTAAACCAGCAAGAACCTTTTCCCCGGCCTGGCCGGATGAACGGGCATGAGAGCTGTCCTCTCCGCTTCGTCACGACCACGAACGAGACATTACGATACGGCTGGTGCTTAACCGGGTGTGCCCCGCCCGCACCGCCGCGGCGGGCGGGTCGATCACGTAGGTCGTGATGTCCTGCGCGGGCTGGGTGTCCAGCAGGAGACCGCTGGTGAGCGGGATGTCCTGGCGCTGGGAGAGCAGGGCGCCTTCCGGGTCGGTGCGGTAGACGTGGGCGGCCGGTCCTACCGGGATGCCGGTGTCGGCGAGCTGGCTGAGGTCGAAGGCCACTGACTGGCTGGCGGAGGCGCAGTTGGTGGTGACGATGACGATCTGGCCGCCGTTGGGGTTGTAGGCGGCGACGGTGGGGGTGCCGGGGACACCGCAGTTGCTGCTGGCGGGGTCGGAGGCGCTCAGGATCCGGAACCCCGGCCGTATGAACTCGCTGTACTGGCCGAGCGCGTAGTAGCGCATGGTCGGGCTGACGGCCGGGCCGGTGGCCGGGATACCCATGCTGAACGGCGCGCTCGCCGGGAAGGAGTCGTCCTGGAACAGCCCCCAGCTGCCGGTCCTCTCGATGGCCTGCCAGTACACCCAGGCCTGCGGGCGCAGGAACGTCAGGTCCTGGGCGATCTGCTTGGAGAGGGTGAGCGCCGAGCCCATGTCGGCCGCCTGCCCGCCGGTACCGTACTCCGACATCCACAGGCCTTTGCCCGCACCGGCCAGGCCGTTGAGGGTCTGCTCGTCGCCGGTGGAGGGATTGCCGTAACCATGGGTGTTGAGCTGGCTTACGCAGTTCTGGCTGGCAGAGCCGTAGGAGTTGTAGTCGCTGATCGTCTCGTGCACGGTGTTGCCGTCCGGCGCGGCGATCTGGGTGGTGAGCCCGGCGGCCGCGAGGTCGCCGCACAGCGCCTGAATCTGCGAGTCCTGGAGCGCCGGGGCGAAGTTCGCGCCCTCCTGGCAGCCGTCCTTGGCGGGATCGCTGTTGAAGCAGGTGGCGCTCGGCCACGGGAAGGACCAGGGCTCGTTGAACGGCTCCACCGTCTGGAAGTGGATGCCGGCCGCCTCGAACCGCTGGAGCACCTGGGTGAGGTAGGCGGGATAGGCGCCGTAGAAGTTCGAACTGAGGCTGTTGCCGGTGGGATAGTCGCCCGGCGGCGGCTTGGACCCGTGCGGGCACCCCGACCTGGTCATCCACCACGGCGGCGAGTTCGCGAACGCCTCCAGTTCCGGCGAGCTTCCCGCCGCCTGGATGTCGGAGATGGCAGCCTTCAGCACGCTGAGCTGCCCGTTGTCCAGGGTGATGTCGACCGGTCCGCCGCTGGACTGCTGCGGGGCCGGCGCCTGCGCGCCGGGCCGCAGCGGCCAGCAGGAGGATGGGTAGCCGGCGAGGGTGGCGGGGCTGGCGCCGATGTTGTAGCGCACGACGGTCAGGCCGAGGCCGTTCTTGCTGGGATCGCTGAGGTTCGGCGCGCCGAACAGCGCGCTGCCCACCTTCGCCTGAACGTCACCCGGCCAGGCGCCGCCGGTGTTCGGGCTGCCGCCCATGGCCTCCGCCCACCAAGCCAGCGAGGTGCCCCAGCCGCTGAACGAGTAGTCCGTCCCGGGAGTGGAGGTGACCGTGATGCCATGGCCGCCGGCGACCGGCGTGAATGCCAGCGCGTCGAAGGCGATATCGCCGCCCTGGCTGGTGTCGGAGGGCGGGGTGACGCTGCCGAGCGTCACATAGCCGGTGGCGGTGAGGGGAAACAGCCCCAGGCTGACCCACTGGTTGGCGTAGGCGTTCTGGTTGACGGTCCGGGAGATCACCGGGCCGCCCGAGGACAGGTGGACCTGGTAGACGGCGCGGGTGGTGGTGGCGCCGGTGGCGGGCACGTAGGCCTTGATCCGGTAGATGCCGCCGCCGCTCAGGCTGGGCACCCAGATGGCGACCACTTCGCGTCCCGCGTCGGACGCTGGCCGGGTGTGGGTGAACCAGGCGTGGGCGCCGAACCCGGCGCCGATCTGGTGCAGGTCGATGCCGGCGGCGTCGGAGACGCCGATCAGGTGCCCGGTCTGGCCCGGGGTGCCGTTGTTGGTGTCGAGCGCGAACGCCCCGCCAGGAGCCCAGCCCGAAGGGGTGGTCGGGCAGCCGACGACGTTGGGGTCGAGACCGTTCGGGTTCTGCGTGGTCTCGGTGTCGTCGACGATGACCGTGTTCGGGCCGAGCCCGCCGGTGTCGCCGCAGGGAATGCCCCGGCTGGTGGGCGGAGGCTCCGGGGCGCCGGGGGATGGCGGGCTGCCGGCCGAGGGGTCGGGAGTGCACCCGGCGGTGCAATCGGCCCACTGCACCGGCGCATTCCACCAGCAGGCTGAGCTTTCGGGCGGGCACGGGTCGCCGCTGCCGATGGCCGAGGGCGTGCAGTTGTTGACCGAGGGGCTGCAGAAGCTGCCCGCGGGCGGCAGCGCGAGGAACCGGCCGGTGCCGTCGGCCCAGTGGTAGGTGCCCTGGTACCGGATCGGGTCGGTGGGCGGGCTGGTCGGGTTGTTCGGGTCGTAATTGGGGTCGAACTGCGCGCTCTCCATCCAGCCGAAGACCTTCTCCTGATACGGCCAGTCCTGGGGGGTGCTGGCGTCGGTCGGGGTCTCGACCGGGTTGCCGGAGGAGTCGACGGTGTGCAGGAACGGGTGCCGGCCCACCAGCCAGACGGGGTTGGCGGGGTTGTTGAACCAGCCCAGGCCGCTGGCGGGATCACCGCTGGCGGTCATGTGCACGCCGCTGTTGTAGGCCCAGATCGCGGCGTACCAGTTCTCGAGTTTGCCGGGGTCGCCGTTGTTCATGGTGATGCCCAGGCTGGCGAGCTGGTTCCACTTGGTCACCAGCGCCTGCGCGGCGGCCGCGGTGTTCTCGGTGTAGTCGGTGGCGACCGCGACCTGGGTGGCCTGGCTGATCCCGGGGGCGCCGGTCTTCATGATGTCGGTGAGCTGGCCGATACCGTAGCCGCAGTCGGCGTTGTCGTAGTTGATGTCGGACGGGTCGGCGGGGTTGGACGAGCCGTAGTAGTTGGCGATCAGCGGGTTGCCGCCGTACCCGGCCAGGGCATGGAAGCTGGCCTGGTTCCAGTTGGACTCCTGCGCGAAGATGCCGTACATCACCTGCGGCGGGACGATCGCGCCGGGATGGCCGCTGATGGTGCCGGGCGGGAAGTCCCGGCTCGGGTAGTAGGGCGGCAGGGCCTGGCCGTCGCCGATCCGGTAGTTCTGCGCGGCCGGCGGCCGGGCTGGGATGTTGCCCGGCGTCAGCCAGCCGTTCACCGCCTGGCCGACCGCCCACCGGATCTGCGCGGAGTTCGGCTGCGGCACCTGGTTCCACAGGTCGTTGCGGGGTACCGCGCAGGTGGGGCTGGTGGTGTTCGCCGCCGTCACCGTGCCCGGATCCGCCCGCGACGCCAGGTTCAGCGATGGCACCGCGGCCGTCACCGGGCCGGCGGATGCGGCCGGACGGCTGGTACGCGGCGCGCCGGCCCGCCCCGGCTCCAGCGCCAGCGCGGGGGCGGCGGTGGCCAGCGCCCGCATCCGGGTGCCCTTACCGGGACGGGTCGCCGCGTTCGCCAGCACCACCGTCCCGTCCAGCGACGCGACGGCCTGCACCGGGTCGGCCACCGGCCGGACCGTCACCAGGCCGGAGCCTGCCGCCAGATCCGTGGCGCCGGTCACCACGGTGTGCCCGGCCCGCCCTTGCAGCAGCCGAACCCGGCCCAGCGGGCCGGCGCCCGCGGGCCGCAGCCTGCCCCCCGCCAGCCGCCAGATCCGCGCCACGGGGCCGGCGGCGGTCAGCAGGTCCACCCCGCCGGTGTCGTTGGGCCGCAGGTCGAACGCCTGGCCGCCGGCGTGGCCGATGACGTGCACGCCGGCGCCGCGGAGCTGCACCAGGCTGCGTCCGGCCGCGGCGGTGACCGCGCCGCCAACCGGGACCGCCGAGGTGATCTCGCCGCGCACGGTGGCCGAGCGGACGAGCCTGCCGGTGGCGGCATCCAGCACGCTCACCCGGGTGGTCCGCTGGCCGGCGCCCAGGTAGGTGGTGAACGCGACCTGGCTGCCGGTCCCGCATCCGGGACTGAAGTAGGCCAGCGAGACCCCGGCCGCCAGCGGGCGTACCTTGCCGTCATGCGCGCCGACCGCGTAGGCGACACCACCCGCGTCCATGCCCGCCTCGGAGTTGCTGGCGTGCCACGGCGCCACCACGGCGATCACATACCGGCCATCGCCGGTCTGGCACTGCTGCCCGGTCCAGCTCTCCTCGCCGCCACCGCCCGGCAGCAGGGTCGCCAGCGCATGCCACCGCCATCCGTCCTCCGAGCTTGCCGCGTACAGGTGCCAGCCCGCGGCATCGCCGGTGCCGGTGACGAGCTCATCGCCGGGCGGCACCGGCCGCGGGCCAGGCAGACCGTGCCCGCCCTGCGGAAGCCTCGTGCCGGACCGCGGGTGAGCTCCGTAAGCATGCGCCCGCGCGAAGCTCGCTCCGCGTCCGCCCGCCGGCGCACGCGCGGCCGCCAGGGTGCCCGAAACCGCCGTCCCCAGCATCGCGCCAGCCGCCAGCAGAACTACGGCTACCCGCCTCAAACGACCCGCCACGATGGCTCCTCAAGTCGGCATGGCGCACCGCCCGGTGTGCCGCGGGCGGCAGCGCCCGGACCCACCTGCACCAGCCACCCGCACCGGGCAGGAGTCCTTGCGGCCCACACTGCGCCCTGTCCGCCACGCGGCGACAGGACTCTTTCCGGCGAGAAGCCGCCGCGGAACAAACCTTGACCGCGGGCCATCGTCGTGTTATGCAGGCCGGTCTCCACGAGCAGGCCGCCTTGCCCGACCTCGCCCGTGCGCAAGCGGGCGCGAGAGCGCGGCGGCGCCGGCCGCATCAGCCTGCGGGCCGGCGGCCGCTGAGCCCGATGGGCCGTTCCCCGCCGGCCCTTTCAGGGAAACCACCGTTCGTTCGGCATAAAAGATCTTTTATTCAGAACGGAAGGTGGCATCTCCGGTCCCGCCCACGGCGCCCGCGGCGCCCGTCAGGGTGGCCCGGACGCCGGCCCCGGCGCCGGCGCGTGAATGCGGCCGCGAGCCCGGCTCTGGCCGGCCCAACGGGCACATTCACCCCTGCCCGGGCGGGGCATCCGTCTCCCGGCGGCCGCTGGAGCCCGGCGCGGACGGACGTGACGCGCCGCGTGCTGAAGCCGAGCCGGCGCACGGGGCCAGAAGAGCGTAGTAGGCGAACGGTATGCCAGTGCGGCGCCGCAGGTGCAGACCGGCGTCGTTGGCGAGTCTCGCCAGCGTCGTCAGCGGTACATAGTGGCGGTCGGCGAACTCACCGACGGCGAGCCTCCCGTCCGGTTTGAGCACGCGGCGCAGTTCCCGCAGCGCGGCCGGCGCATCCGGGATCTCACCGAGCACGGTCACCAGGTAGGCGGCATCGAACTGCCCGTCGGCGAACGGCAGCTCCCGGGCGTCGGCCCGGTACGGCGTGATGTTGCCGATGGACCGCTCCGCCGCACGGGCCGTCACGTGGTCAAGCATCTGCCGCTGGACGTCGACGACCGCCAGTTCGCCGTCTGGTCCCAGGCGCGGCGCCACGTGCAGCGCCTGCAGCCCTGTCCCGGGGCCGATCTCCAGCATCCGTTCCCCGTCCCCCGGCCGCAGCAACTCGGTCAGCCGGTGCGGGGTGAGAAGCGGCAAGGGGACGTCGAGCAGCCATTTTTGCGCGTACGGGTAGGGTGCCCGGTCGGTGAGCACGCTCGCGGCGATCGCGGCGGCCCCGGCGAGGGCCGCGCGGCGGAGCGCGCGCTTCACGACGCCCCCCGGGTCAGCGTGACGGCGAGCCAGATCGCGCCGGCGGCCAGCGGCACCTCGGCGAAGACCGCCTCGGCGAGGGCCAGCACCTGCCCGAGACCGGGTGACGCGGTGCACACGTCGAACCAGGCGCCGGCGGCCAGCAGCGTTCCCGTGGCCACGGCCGCCAGGCTCGCCCGCCGGTCCGCGCGGGCGAGCAGCACGCACCAGGGCAGCAGGAAGCCACCGACGGCGAGCGCGACTCGCGTCCCGCCCGCCGTCCATACGGCGTCAGCCGCCATCGATGATCCGTGGCATCGCGTTCGTCCAGCCGTAGTCGAGGACCGTCTCGGTACCCTGGGAATCCGTCCAGCTCCGCAGCATCGCGATGCTCTTGTCGACGACGACGATGATCTCGTTCGCGTGCGCGGGGACCTTGCCCGGCGGGAACTTGGACGCCGGAGGCGGATCGACGAGGATGCGCAGCCGTTCACCACCCGCGGCCGGCCCGAGGTCCTGGACGTCAGGCAGCGAGGCGAGCAGACGGTGCGGTCGCCGCTGCGACGGCGGCCGCGAGCAGGACCTGCCGCGCCGAGGCGGCGGGGTTCTGGCTGGTGCCAGTGTGCGCCGGCGCCGACGCGACCACGAGCGCGGCCGCCGCGCCCGCCGCGGCCAGGCCGAGGCCGCCCGCCAGCCAGCGGGTCCGCGGCCGGCGCGCAGGGGCGCGCATCGCGGCCCGCAGCCGCTGCCTGCCGCGTTCGGTCACCTCGGGGGACGGGCCGGGCGTGCCCAGCGCGGTACCGAGCATCTCTATGTCATTCATCGGCTTTCTCCCGGTCCATTGCGTTCCGTAGCTTCCTGCGGGCACGGTTGAGCCGTGAGCCGACCGTGCCCTTGGAGATCCCGAGCGCCTCGGCGACCTCCTGGTAGCTGAGCTGGCTGAGCGCCACGAGGAGCAGGACATCGCGGTCTCCCTGTGACAGGGTTGCCAGGCCCTTCGCCAGCGATGCCCGCATGTGTTCGGCGGTCACCGAGGCGACAACCCCTGTTCTCGTGGCTGTCCGTGACGGACTCCGGCTCCTGCCGCGCGAGCGCGGCGTAGTGGCGGCCCTCCTTACGGCGGTGGCGCGACCAGGTTCGTGGCGATGCCGAACAGCCAGGGCCGGAGGCCTCCCCTGGTCGCGTCGAACCTGTCACGCTGGCCGTACGCGACGAGAAACGTCTCGGCGGCGATGTCGTCGGCGGCCTGGGCGCCCAGCCGCCCGGCGATGTAGCGGTAGACGTCACGGAAGTACCGGTCGTAAACGACCTCGAACAGCTCCGGCTCACGCCGCAGCCGGACCGCGAACTCCGCCTCATCCGGCCGCACGTCCGCCTGAGCGCTCACGTCTCGGTCTCCGTCATGCGGATGCCTCTCTCGTGGGAGTGTCAGCTCTCACGTATGCTTCGCCGCAGCGGCCGATCGGCTTCCCGGAGAGGCCGGACGCGCTACTGCGGATCAGGCCGGGCATCCACCTTCGGCCGGGCTGCTGAGGCCGGCCTGCACAGCCGGCTGGTCCGCACAGGACTCAGGAGTGGTCGCGGGCGCCCTGGCGTGCGAGGTGTTCGCGATACCAGCCGATCT
This sequence comes from Streptosporangiaceae bacterium, assembly GCA_019239975.1. Lineage (GTDB taxonomy): Bacteria > Actinomycetota > Actinomycetes > Streptosporangiales > Streptosporangiaceae > JAFAZE01. The sequence goes on along the minus strand of JAFAZE010000066.1, from coordinate 21,573 downwards.
TCTGGCGAAGCTGCTCGTGCTGGCGGTTGAGGTGCGCGATGCGGTCGGTGACGCGCTCTTCGTGGCAGAGCAGCAGTTCGAGCCGGGTGGTGGCGGTGCGGTCGCCGTCCTTGGCGAGCTGCGAGTAGCGGCGGATCTCGTTCAATGGCATACCCGTGTCCCGGAGGTAGCGCACCGCCTCCAGCCATTCCACGTCCGCCGCGCTGAAACGGCGCCGCCCGGCCGGATCGCGGCTGATGTGCTCCAGCACTCCGATGCGCTCGTAGTACCGCAGCGTGTCGTGACTGAAGCCAAGCCGATCGACGACCTGGGCCGGGGTGAAGTACTCGGTCACGGGTCCAGTATGGCGCGGCTTGACCTGGACCCGGCTCCAGGTAGCACGCTGGTCGACATCACGACGGAGAACGGTAGACGGGCAGAAAGGAACGGGCACGTGCGATACACGTTGCTGGGGCAGACGGGCCTTCGCGTTTCGGAGTTCGCGCTGGGCACGATGACGTTCGGCGAGCCGATGAGCTGGGGCGCGTCCGTCGCGGAGAGCGAGCGGATGTTCGGCACCTTCTTGGAGGCCGGCGGCAACTTCATCGACACCGCCGACCGGTACTCGCATGGCAACGCCGAGACGATCCTGGGGAAGCTGCTCACCGGCCGGCGCGACCGGCTCGTGGTAGCCACCAAGTACACGCTGCAGACGCGTCCCGGGGACCTCAACTCGGCCGGCAATCACCGCAAGAACCTCGTCCAGTCCCTGGAAGCCAGCCTCCGGCGGCTCAACACCGACCACGTCGACCTCCTGTGGGTGCACGTCCGGGAAACCTGGACCCCGGTGGCCGAGGTGGTCCGCGCGCTGGACGACCAGGTGCGGGCCGGCAAGGTGCTCTACGTCGGCGTGTCGGACTGGCCGGCATGGGAGATAGCACAGGCCAACACGCTCGCCGAGCTGCGCGGCTGGTCGCCGTTCATCGGCCTTCAGCTCCGCTACAACCTGCTGGAGCGCACCCCCGAGCGGGAACTGCTGCCGATGGCCCGGGCCTTCGACCTCGGCGTGGTGGCCTGGGGCCCGCTGGCGGAAGGGCGCTTGACCGGCAAGTATCTCGATCAGGGATCCGGTGGCCGGCTGGAGACCGCCGAGAATATCGCCGAGAACATCTTCGAGCACAGCCGAAGCGGCAGCGACGACATCGTCCGCCTGGTGGTACGCATCGCCGCGGACATCGGCTGCCCGCCAGCCCACGTCGCGCTGGCCTGGCTGCGCTCCCGCCCCGGCACCGTCGTGCCGATCCTCGGCGCCACGCGAGACGACCAGTTGCGCGGCAACCTGGCCGCGGCCGGCGTGACGCTCGACGCGCGGCAGCGCGAACTGCTGGACGAAGCCAGCGCCGTGACCCTGGGCTTCCCCCACGACATGCTCCGCCAGCGCGGCGTCACCGAGCTCACTTACGGCGACCAGTGGGAACTGGTGGACGACCGGCGCACCGCCACCCGCCGCCAGGTCAACGACCGGATGCCGGCCTGAACCGCTGACCATACTCTCTTTAGAGAAAGTATCTTTAGAGATAGTATCTGGTTTGTGACTGATTTCGTGGGGCGGCGGCGCGAGCTGGCCTTGCTCGGCGGGTTGCTTGACGAGGTCCGGAGGCAGCCGGGAACCCGGCCGGGTAGGTGCGTGATTGTCTGGGGGCGCCGGCGGATCGGCAAGTCCGCGCTCGTCGAGGAGTTCATCGAGCGGCAGCAGGTGCCGAGCGTGTTCTATACCGCTGAGATCGGCTTCGGCGGTCAGCCGCTGCGGGAGTTCAGCGAGGCGGTGCGCGTCTCCTCGTTGCCCGATGCGGATGTCTTCGGTGAGGCGGTGCCGGGGAACTGGGCAGCAGCGTTCCGCCAGCTGGCGGGGGTGCTTCCCGATGAAGGTCCCAGCATCGTCGTCCTGGATGAGCTGCCGTACTTGATGGACCCGGATGGTGTGTTCGAGAGTGTGCTGCAGCGATCGTGGGACCGGGAGCTGTCCCGCAGGCCGGTGCTGCTGATCCTGGTCGGATCCGACCTGTCGATGATGGAGGCGCTTACCTCGTACGGCCGTCCGTTCCACCAGCGAGGCACGCAGCTCAAGGTAGAGCCGCTGAACCCGGCGGACGTCGCGGCGATGGCCGGGCTGCCTGCCGCCGAGGCCTTCGACGCGACTCTGGTTACTGGCGGCCTGCCGATCATCTGCGTCCGGTGGCGACACGGCGAGGACATGCGCTCCTTCCTCGCCCGCGAGCTGGCCAACCCGGTGAGCCCGCTGGTGGTTTCCGCGCAGCTTTCGCTCGCGGCAGAGTTCCCGGATCAGGCGCAGGCCCGGATGGTCCTGGCTGCCATCGGCAGCGGGGAGCGGACCTTCACCAACATCGCCCGCGCCGCCGGCGGCATCGCTCACTCTACGCTGACTCGCGCCGCGGACCTGCTGATCAGCAAGGGCGTGGTCGCCGGGGAACTGCCGGTCAGCCTGTCCCCGTCGAAGGAGCGCCGGTACCGCATCACCGATTCCTACCTGCGGTTCTGGCTCGCGTTCCTCGGCCCGCACCTGACCGAGGTGGATCGGATGCGGTCGGACCTGACGCTCGCCCGGATCGGGCGTAGCTGGACCGACTGGCGCGGCCGCGCCATCGAGCCGCTGGTCCGCGAGGCGCTCGCCCGCCTGCTGCCCGCTCAGGGCATCCCCGCCGCGCCAGTGATCGGCGGCTACTGGACACGCAGTAACGATGTCGAGATCGATGTCGTCGGTGCCGACCGGGACCCCGTGGCTAGGCAGCTGCTGTTCCTTGGCTCGGTCAAGTGGCTGGAGGCAGGCCAGTTCGATGACCACGACCTTGTAGCGCTCCAGCACCACCGCGACCGCATCACCCCCGACCCCGTCCCGCTCATCGCCGTCTCCCGCTCCGGGGTGTCCACCGCGCATGCCGATGCCGTCTTCACACCCGCGGACCTCATGGAAGCCTGGTGATCTTCCTAGCCTGGTGATGCTGCGCATATTCGGCTGGCTCGCCCTGCCGGGTGTCTGCAGTCACTCGCTCCCGGCGTAAAGTCCGGTTCTGCGCCCGGGACCGGCTCGGCGGCCTGATCCAGGATATTCGCACCTCGCATGAGGTGACGGGATTTCCGGGTCTCGCCGCCGGGGGTGTTGATGACCTTGGCGAACTGGCCGGCTGACAGGTGCTCCAGGTGGGCGGGTGGTCGTGCGCAGCAGGTAGATGCCGGTGATGACGGTCCAGCACAGCAGCGGGTAGAGGGCGGCCCGTTCCATCCCTCCGTAGCCGAGGACGGGGGTGTGGTGGCTGAACATCAGCCAGGTTGCGAGCAGGGCGATGAGGCTGAGCGGCAGCGTGAGAGCGCGGAGCCTGCCGACTGGGGTCGTGCGCCGGGCCAGTGCGGCGAGGACGAAGCCGGTGTTGCCGACTCCCATGATGAGGAACGCGCCGAGCACGTGCAGGTTCAGGTTGACGTCCTCGGGCATCAGGCCTGCCAGGATCATTCCGCCCCCGGCGGCGGTGAGCAGGCCGCGGGCAGCCCGGGACACGGCGCCTTTGCCCCACGCGGGGCCGGTCAGCAGCGCGCCGCTGGCGAGCAGTATGCCGAGGGCGATGAAGGACGGGTTCGCCACGGCGTGCAGCGGGGAACAGACGTAGCGGTCCGGCGGATTGGCGGTGCCGGTGTCCTGGCAGTGGACGGCACCCAGATCGCTGATCGCGTTGGCCGCCCAGCTGTAGGGAGTGCGCCAGGCGGACTGGACAATGAGCGAAGCCGCGAAGAACTGCGCGGTGCCGGCGATCCAGGCCGCGGCGCCGGCCTGAACCAGCCGGGACTTCACTGGGACCACAGGTGTGCCTCCTTGGGCGGGGACGATGCCAGCCAGCACACCAGCCCAAGGCCGGGGGGTCACTACGCCCAGGCGGCCAGTACGGGGTATGGCCGGGCATACCAGGCTGCTATCGCCAGCCTCACTGGCACGGCCCGCTCCCGGGGCTACCGTGGTCGCATGCGCACCGCAGGCCCGCAGACCGCGTTGCAGGCTACTGCCTGGCCCAGGCTGCTCGCCAGCAGCTGGCCCTGGCGGTCTGCCGGCTACCTGCTGACGACAATGCCGGTAGCGCTGGCGGCGTTCACCGGCCTGGCGATCGTGAGCCTGCCCTGGCTGGAGCTCGGGGCGCGGCTGGCCGCCGGGAACTACCAGGCAGGCGCGATCGCGGCTCTGATCCTGCTCGGCGCCGCGCTGGTCGGCCTGGCCGGGCCGGCGGCGGCGGTTCCGCTGGCGGAACTGGAGCGCAGGAGACTCCGCGTGGTGGATGCGCATCCTGTTGCGTCCGGGCACCGCCACCCTCCGGCCACCGGAGCAAGGGCATGGCTGGCGACCCGTTACACCGAGCCCGCGACCTGGCGCGAGACCTGCTATGCCTGCCTGCTGGCAACCGTGGCACCCGTGCTGTCCATCGCCGCGCTGTCGGCCGTGCCGCTGGCCGCGATGCTCATCGCGAGCCCGTTCCTGGTGCTGGCCCAGCAGCCGGGCAGTGCGCCGGTAGCGCTGCCTCTCGGCACGGCGGCGACCGCGGGGCAGGCAGTGCCCTACGCCATTGCCGGCATCGTGCTGCTCCTGCTGGTCCCCCACCTGCTGACGCTGGCGGCGGGCGCGCACGGCGCGGTAGCACGGGCACTGCTGGAAGGCGGCCCTGCCGAACGGCTGCGCGCTGAGCTGGCTGACGTGTCCCGGTCCCGCGCCCGGCTGGCGGACGCCTTCGAGGCCGAGCGCCGCCGGATCGAACGCGACCTGCACGACGGCGCCCAGCAGAAACTCGTCAGCCTCACCATGCAACTCGGCCTGGCCAGGCTCGACACGCCTCCCGGCTCGCCGGCCGCCACGGCTGTTACCGCCGCCCATGAGCAGGCCAAACAGCTCATGGCCGACCTGCGCGAGCTGATTCACGGCATCCGGCCGCAGGTCCTGGCCGACCTCGGGCTGCCGGCGGCGCTGAGGGAGCTCGCCGACCAGTGCCCGGTCCCGGTGACCGTGACCACCGGCCTGGCCGGCCGGTTCCCGGGCCAGGTCGAGTACACCGCTTACTTCGTAGTGGCCGAAGCACTCACCAACGTCGTCAAGCACAGCGGAGCCACCAGGGCAAGCGTCACCGCTTTCCGGGACAGCGGCGCGCTGGCCATCGAGGTCAGCGATAACGGGCGTGGCGGGGCCAGCCCAGGCCGCGGCACCGGCCTGACCGGGCTGGCCGACCGGATCGCCGTAACGGGCGGCAGGATGCTGCTGTCCAGCCCGCCCGGCGGCCCGACTCTCGTTCGCGCGGAACTACCGTGCCAGGGCCAGCCGTGATCCGGGTCATCCTGGCCGAGGACGGCGTCCTGCTCCGAGAGGGACTGGCCGGTCTCCTGGACAGGTTCGGGTTCGTGACCGCCGCGGTCGGCGACGCTCCAGGACTCCTGGCTGCGGTGGACGAGCACGTCCCTGACCTGGTCATAACCGATATCCGGATGCCCCCGACCCATACCGATGAAGGACTCCGCGCCGCCGTCGGACTGCGCCGCAGCCATCCCGGCCTGCCGGTAGTCGTGCTCAGCCAGTACGTCCAGCACGGCTACGTCGGCGACCTGCTCGACTCCAGCGACGGCCGGGGGATCGGCTACCTCCTCAAAGACAGGGTGGGCGACGTTGAGGACTTCATCACCGCGCTGCGCCGCGTCGCCGCCGGCGGCACCGTCGTCGACCCGCAGGTCGTGCGACAGCTGGTGCGTCGCCGCCGCGACCCGCTGTCCGCACTGTCTCCCCGCGAACGCGAGGTCATCGCCCTCATCGCCGAAGGGCACTCCAACACCGCGATCGCCCGGCAGCTCGTCATCTCCGAACCCGCCGTGGGCAAGCACGTCGGCAACATCTTCGCCAAGCTCCGGCTCCCCCAGACCGACGACACCAACCGCCGCGTCCTCGCCGTCATCACCTACCTCAGAAACAGCAGCGCACCACAGTAAACCTCGAGCAGACACCCTGCCAAGGTCCGGACAACTCGCCGGACGCGCTCAGACAGGACGCCCCGGCAGAACCCGAACCCGCGGGTTCAGAGTCGGCGGGTTTGCGTTCGCCCGGTACCGGACAATGCCTGGCTGTGTCGTTTGTCCGCGACTCCGCCCTGCGCCAGGCGGTCTACTTGATTACCTGAATGTCGCAGCGTGCTCCGGGAGCGGCTGTGATGCGCTCGTCGCCCGTGACGAGGACGGCCCCGGTCAGCTCCGCCAGGGCCACATAGGCGGCATCATATGGAGTGAGGTTATCGCGCAGTTCCCACATGCGGGGGAGCAGAGGCGACATGTGCCAGCGGTCGACGGGAAGCACCATCAAGTCGACGATGAGGTCCGTCGCCGCGGCGTGGTCGAACTTCCGGCCGCGGACCAGGCCCCGAAGGGCGCTGAGCACCTCGGCGTCGAAAATCGACGGAACCTGGAAAACCGCGTCGTCCACGGACAGCAGGGCGGCCGCCGGACTCCCTGTCTCGGTCAGCGCGGTCACGGCGACGGATGCGTCGAGAACAAATCCACTCATGGTTCCTGCCGACGATCTCGCGCGGCGCGCACTGCAGCGACAGCGTCATCCATGGTCACCGTGGACCCGGTGGCCTTGGCCCGGGCCTGCGCTCGCCCGACGATCTCGGCCATACTTGGCCGCTCGGCCAGCTTGCTCAGCTCACCCAGCAGGTACGCCTGCATTGACTGCCCGGCAGCAGCGGCCTTCCTGGCAAGCTCATCCCGGACGGGCTCCGGGACATCCCTGATCTGAATCAACGGCATACATACATTATGCATAATGAATGCGTATGTTGTCGACTAGGCTCTCGCCCGGCGCCACGCGCCAGGGGAAGTGAAGCGGGAGTCGGCGACATCAGATCGTCGGCAAGCAGGGTCACGTGCGCCGTCCCGTGGAGCCGGAAAGATGAACCAGCCGACCGGCCGCGCGCTGCGTGTGGTTCATGCGGGCGCGGGTGCATACCGATCCAGGACGGGGGTGTGAGCAGACTAGCTCGCCTGCGGTCAGGGCCCCGCGCAGTCCGCCGGGTCGGCCATGAACGCGAAGGAAAGCGTGCCGCGGCCGACTGTGCCGTGGATCGTGGACGCGTAATGCGGATGCTCGGAGGCGTGAAAAGCCCACAGCCCGCCCTGCGGAATGTCGAGGGGGCGCCCATCGATGAATGGAATCCCGCCCTGCTCCGGCTTGGAGAACATGACATTGCACCGGATGGCGATAAGCTCCGCGCCGTCAACAGGAATCCGGTCGTCTTGATGCGGGTGAATATCGCCGCCCGGCAGGATGTAGTTGAGGAAGGAGCCCTTCCTGATATCCTCGGCCAGCGAACCGATGCCGAGCAGCTTCATCGCCCGGTCGCGGATCTCCCAGAATCCATCCGGCATGCAGTCGGCCGGCTTGACGGCGGTATTGCGGGCGTATCTGGCCGCCGCGCGGGAAGGTGGGGTCTCGCTGCCGTCGGACAGCAAGAAGGGCGTGAAGTAATCATGGGGAACCCGGGGAGTTCTCCTCATGATGCCTTTCGTGATCGCGTCGATCGTCCACTCGCGGAGCGACGCGCACTCCGCGGCGCTCAGCACGGATGGTTCGGTCACTACTGTGTCCACCCGGGCAAGCGCGCCCAGCGAGCCAGACTGTTTCATCTGCTGTCCTCTGTTACCTGATACCCGAATTCGGTAGCGAGCGCGGTCATCCGCTTCTTCATCTCGTCCAGCAGGCCCCAGTCCGGGTCGAATCCCCGTGGCGCCGGCTTCTCGACGGGGCGCAGGGCGGGAGAGGCCATGAACTTGTAGTCTCCGCCGTAGAGACGGCCCGACGGTCCGGTGCCGGCGAAGTCCCAGCGGTCGGTCCGCAGCATCGCCTCGATGATCGTGTCGTCATAACCTATGTCCAGCCAGTCCAGGATGTACGGCAGCCAAGTCCTTGGCTCACTGAGCAACTGCTCCGCCTGGATGCGCAGCCAGTTGCGGCGCGGGATTGTCGCGAGTGCCTGGGTGGCCCGGCGATGTCCCAGGTACCAGGTAGTCGCGGCGGTCACCACCGTCTGACGCGGGCTCGACTGAGGGTGGATCAGGGCGGTGTGCGCCTGCATCGACTTCTGCGCCGAGACCGGGTGACGGGTCAGGTGAATGTATCTGGCCTGTGGATACGCGTCGAGGCAGCGCCGCAAATTCGCGTCCGCCAGTATCGTGGTGGGTGATTTTTCCAGCCCGATGCGCGGATGCACGAGCGTAAGCAGGTAGTCAAATAGCTGCTTCATGCTCCAGTCCGAGCGCTCGGTGAGCCAGTCGACGGCCCGTAGTATCGGCGCGTCTTCCTGGCTGTCTTCATGCAGTTGCGCCACCGTACGCAGCAGCCCAGTCAGCCGCACGGCACGGAACTGGCCCTGGGTCGGCGGCTCCTTATCATCGCGGCGGCGAGATCCCTTCACCAGCAGTTCCCCTACCGTCCTGGCGGAGAAGATGAGGAGTTCAGGGAAGGCGTAGATCTCCGGATGCCCCGAGAGCAGGGCGGTAGCGATGGTCGAGTACGAGCGCGGCGGGCAAAGGATGAAGACCGGGCTACGGCTCTCGTGATTGACTTCAGGCATCATCGTGATCCGTCTCGTGAATGACGACACTCAGGATGTGGCGGAGCTCCGCGTTCCTCTGTCGCACCGACTGCGTCACCCGCCACGACTGAAACGGATCCACCGTGGCGGCCATATCGCAACGGGTGGCGCTCGCGCGCAAGCCCCACGCGAGCGCGCCTGCGTCGACCAGCAGCCGTCCGTACTCGCCCGCGTCGCCGTCGCGCAGTACCTCGCGCAGGCTCGCCACGACAAGAAGGCACCCAGCGGGCTGGTCCGGAGCGTTCGCGAACGATTCGGCGGTCGTGACTCCAGTCGCGCTGAAGGTTCCCTCGCCGTCGATCGTGTAAAGCTGCCACCACCCCGGCGCGGACGGGACAGCGGCGAGAAGCCGGAGGCGATCAGCCTGGCCGGGATCATGAGCCTGGAGTGTGCTCTTGACGATCCGGCGCAGCACGGAAACGGCGGCGTCACCGTCGCCCGGCGGTACACCCGCCCCGGCGGGCGCGGCGGCGGAACGGTCAGCTGCGGAACGGTTATCCGCGGAACGGGCAGCCGCAAGGGGTGAGCGATGGTCCAGCAGGCCGCAGACAATGGCATTCGACTCCGCCGTCGAGATCAGCGGCACGTCATGACCTCCTCAGCTAGGCGTGAGTCGTGAGTTCGCAGATAGCCGTGATTACTTCCTGGCCGGGCCGTAGCTCCAGCAGCCTCGGCGTTTCAGCGGGCCATGCGGTTACCGGCCGGGTCCGCATCTGGAACCGTTCCGCGGCTGACATGAGCTCGGCGAGCGCGTACCCGGTGTACAAGTGGGCTTGCCGCAAGGATGGGTCCAAGCGTTCCGCCGCGGTCCAGAACGTGCCGGCCAGCACTATGAAGAGCCGGGACGGGCCGGCGGTCGCGCCGATGAGGGAAAGAAAGCTCTGGAAGGCCGCATCATCTGAATTCACCGAGAGCACGCTATGCGTACTGTGGTCGTATCTGAATATCGCGCCCGGCAGGTCAAACGGGTTCATATCGGTGACAGCGTAGAAGTCCACAATCGGCGGCCGGACCGGCGGCACTCCACCGGGCGGCTTCTCGAAGCTAACCGGCTGCATGAATTGCACGGCCCGGGCCGCCGAATTCAGCAAAGCGGCCAGCGCGTAGCGGTCCTGGCCGCCCGGGTCAGATCCGTCGGGCGCATGGTCGTCGCTGGCGACCCCGGGGAGTTTCCTGACCGGAAGATGCGCGAGGTGAATGGTGACCGTGGCGCTGCGGCGGACCGCCTGCGCGGTGGCACTGGCCGGACCCGCGCAACGGCTCAGACTCGTGACCTCCGACTGCCCCTCATAGTCCAGCACCTGCTGCTCGACGCCGTGATCTCGGGCTCCCCACCCGCAGGCCGGGCAGTCCGCGTATGGCGTCAGGAGGCGGCACTCGCTCGCCATGGAATTCACGTGGTATCTCCGGACTGCCCGTGGCCACGTCGCCGTGCCGGGCAGTTTTCCCAGCAAGCCGAGGATCTCCAGGCCCGCGAGTCCGGCGGCGAGGTCTAGCGCCGCTCGCGGCTCAGGTCCGGCCGGTTCACTCGGGTGATCCCAGCCCGCCTGGCGCCGGGACTCGCGCAAACAGGTGAGACAGGCGGGATAGTCCCCGTGGAAGATGGGGCCGACCTCGACGTAGCTACCGCCGGCCGCGCAGCGCAGCACGACCGCTCGGCCAGCGCCGGCCGTCATGACTTCGGTGAGACCCGGCGAGTCGTCGCGGTCTTCGGCCACTATCAGCGGCGGTGCCACGTCGGCGCCGGTTTCCCGCATGGCGCCGGCTTCCATCAGTGCGCTGGGGATCCCCGCTGCCCGCAGATCGGCCAGGATGCTCGCGGCGAGACGCCCATGCGCCGCCACGAGCACGGTCGGGTCGCCGCCGGGTTGCGCGTCCAGGAACTCATGAGTGTCGTCCAGGAGCTCATGAGTGCGGAGCAGTTCCAGGAGGCGGGTCAGATTGCCGCGCGATATGCCGAGCGCGGCCTCCAGCGTGGCGATGTCACTGGTGCCGTCCAGCAGGGGCAGCAGCCGGGGCAGGAAAGCGGAGGCGTCGGCTCCCTTGAAAACCACACGCCGCGATCCGCACTCGACCAGGACGCCGTTGCCAACCACCGCGCTGACCGCGTCCCGGCGCAGCCGCGCCTCGGCGCAGCGGGCCTGGCCTGGTGTGTTCATGCGCCTGGCCCCCGCCTGGCGGCAATCATTTCGGAGAAGTCTTGCCTGCTTTTCCGAAGGCGATCCTGGCCGGCCAGGCACCGGTCGCAATCCGGGCACGGGATAACGTCATGCACTTTGACAGAACGATCGACCAGGCTGAATGTCGTGCGCGCTGCCGTGACCGCTGCATTGGTGGCGATGATAGCGGCTATCAGCCCGGCCGCTACTCTTGCCTCTTGCGGCAGGAAGCCGGCCGGCCCGAATGCCTGGCCGCTGTCGAATGCGGCGTTGAGCGTTTCGGTCTCGTCAAAACGCCTGTCGTGCTGGAGGGCGCGGCGTGTGTAGCACCGGTAACAAGGCCCGTCGGGCGGACTGACCAGGGGGCCAGCGGCGATTACCTCCCGGTTGCGGAGCACCGGCAGCCACGGGCGGCCGAGTGCGAACGCTAGATCGTCGGCCCCAGCGCACAGGGACGGGCACGGGCGCCACGAGACCATCACGACGAGACCGGCTGGTTCCCGGAACGCACGATGTACGTCGCCATCCGCGACGACTGTCACGGCTCGCCCTGACGAGCGGACAAGCTCCGCGACGGCCGCGCCGAAGGGGCCGACGGGAACGACGCTGACCGGCTCCGCCACGGTTACATGAACGGCTGCGGCCATGGATTCAGCTCCTCTTCGGCCAGCGCTGGCACGCCCATCGCGACGGGAGCCAGCATGAGCCGCTCATGCCCCTTGTACTGAGAGAATGGATGGAACGACATCGGCTGTAGTGCCGGGATGAACACCGCGACCGCGGTCAGGCCCGCGGCCGTCAGATCCCGTGAGGTCCGGTCGACGGCGATGACCGGCATGTTCTTAGCCGCCAGGGCATCAACGAGACTGGTAAGCGCATCGGCGGAATCGTCCGGCAGTTCCCGCCGGTGGCCATGTGTGACCGCACGGGACCGATCGAACAGGAACGTGAACGCCGGGGCCCGTTCCCGGGCGCCCATGTAGTGCCCGCCATCGGTGAACTCGCGAAACTCCTCAGGTCCGGTCGGCGTATCGCCCAGCGCGTGGAAGGCGCGACGGAGCTGGACGCACTCCATGATAGCCTTCCGTGCCGCCTGGACGAGGGTACGCGAGGTCCCGCAGCCAATAAGCTGATGGCCGTGTGAATCATGCTCGGCCACCTGCATGCAGTAGACAGTGGGTATCCCGATATCGGTAGTGGCATCGAAGAGGTATGTCTCGATATAGTGCCGCCCGCTCCAGGTGAGTACCGTCTGAAGGTCAGCGAACGCCTCTCCGGCAGCCGCACTGCTCGCCCCCCATCGCGCGTAGTCCCGCAGCGAGGTCCGGGGGAATGCGAGTTTCTGCAGCCACAGCAGCGCGATGGCGTCCCGCTCGATGATCTCGCAGATCCCCTGAACCAGCGCCTCTCGCGGATCCGGGTGCACGGCGTATCCCGTTGAGATCTGATGCCAGAATCGCTCCTGCGGCCAGGGCTTGTCCAGCCGGTAGCACCCCATGACGGCCGGAACCCAGACCGGCCTGGCCGAAGCCAGATCCCAGCCCTCCAGCCAGCGTATCTTCGCGTGCGGATCCGCCGGGACCAGGGGACAGCGCGGGTCCGCATACTCGGCGGGTGAGCAGCGCGGTACCGTCGCGAGATCCAGGCAGTCACCGGAAAGCTCGGCGCCGCTGGCCTCCAGGTACTCCGTGCTGGCGAAGTCGCCGGAGGAATAGCGCTCAACCGCCTCCGATATCGCGATCTTCCGTGCCCGGTCCGGACTAGCCATGGCATACCCCATGCCGGCCATGGCCAGCCGGTGTGTACCGGACCCGGGCTTGCCGCTTCCGACGGGGGCGCGGAACGATGACAGCTGCGGCAGGCCACGGGGGGCCTGGATGGCGATGACGTCGGCGATGACACCAAACGGCGAGATGAGACTGTCCTCACGCGCGGATGAACCCAACGCCGTCGACCTCCAGGGATCTGCGCTGGTGCGCGACTAAACGCGCACCAGTCACTGACTTCCGCACCGATCAGGGCCGTCTGGGCTATTCGTCTGCGCCGGCGCACTCGTAGAACGTGATGTCATACGTCGGTCCGTACGTGGTGCCATCCGAAGTGGACTGATTGACGAAGTCCTCCGGACCTAGCATGTCTGATGCCAGTTCCTCCCATTCGAGGTCGCTGCTGCTCGCCACCTCGATGTCGAGCTCTGGTGCATCCATCTCTTCCCCTTTCCCTGTTCACTACCTGCCTGCATTCGATGTTGCCAGCCGGAACTGGGGCAATGCCAGCGAGAGGAACCGGCCATCCTCCTCAAGCACGATGCCGTCGCGCACGAGGGCGTGGAGGAAACCGTTCAGCTCCTGCTCGGCTGGTGCGAAGCCAATGGCGCTGAGCTCTGAGTGGATACGCGCCGCACTGCGCGCCGTCGGTCCGCAGATCTCGACGACGGCCGCCCGCCAGTCACGGATGGTGACCTGCCTGCACCGTCCCCCGCGAGTGTCGGTGATCTTGATCCAGCCTGGCCCGCGGACGTACACCAGCCGCGGTCGCGGTCCCTTCTCCCAGGTGTCCTGCCACGCCGCTATCGCTTTCCCGAACGCGGCCACTGCTTTCCTGGACGCGGTATTGCGGGCCGTGTAGCTGAAGAAGTAGGCGATTTTGCTATGGTCCATTCCAGGTATGGGGTAGGCATATCTGTATGCCGCCCTGGGCTGGATGTTCTCGAAACCAAGCGAACGGTCGGTGTAAAATGGACTAAAACGTTCAAGCCAGATGTTCCTGCCATCTGTCGCTGGTGGCTGAAGATGACTCAAGAGCGGCATGAGGCGTATCTGCTGATAGTAATCCTCATCCGTCTCGCCAGGAAAACCGCTCAGCATATTCCAGGACACTCGCACGTCGTAATATCGTGCCCACTTCAGCAGCCGGACATTCATAAGACGAGTCGTGCCCTTGCGCATGAGACGGAGTACGTTAGTGCTGAGGCTCTCGATGCCAGGCTGGATACGACGCACGCCAGCGGCGGCCAGTGCCGCTACTTGCTCGCGGGTAAGATTTGCCTTCACTTCATAGAAGATGTCGAGATCCCACCCCGCGGCTTCCAGTTCGGCGCAGAGTCCCGTGATGTACTTCATGTCAATGATATTGTCAACGGTATCAATAAAGCGTACCTGATGCTTGCGGGCTAGCTGTTCTATCTCGCTGATCACTCGCGCCGACGATTTCGCGCGGTATTTCATTCCCATATTATTGAGACCGCAGAACGTGCAGTGATGCTTCTCGCCCCACCAGCAGCCACGCGAAAGTTCGGCCAGCAGGCGGATGGGCTTGCCGTCCGTCATATGCTGCTTGCCGAGACGATCGAGCGTGTCGAAGTAGTCCGAGTAGTCGGGAACGGGCAGGGTGTCGAGGTTCTGGAGCAGTGGCGCCGGCCCGGGCACGGATAGGGTCCCGTCGGGGCGGCGGGCGCAGACGCCGGGAATGCCGATGGCTTCGTTGCCGTCTGCGATGGCCTCAACAAGCCGTGGCAGCGCGCGGTCGCCCTCACCGATGACGACATAGTCGATCTCGGGAATATGCCGCATGTATTCGGGGCCCATCTCGTCGTCGTAATTCGCGCCCCCGAAGATGACTTGCACCTGGGGGTAACGACGTTTGATCCGCTTGGCGAGGGCGAGAGCGGCCACGTTCTGCGAGAATGTGGACGTGAAGCCTATGATGTCATGGTCCTGCCATACGGGCCTTTCGGCGATCTCATCGAGCCAGGCAGGGAGAGTGTGATTTCTGAGCTCGCAGATATCATCCTGGCTGATCTGAATATACTTGCATATCTTGAGCAGCCCGGGAAACAACCTGAGGTACTCTTCCGGGCTATCCGCCGCTCCGAAGGCGGCCGGCGTGAACAGCCATTCCCCGAACAGGTAGAGCCGTTCTGACGGGATGTCGGAAATCGCGTTGTACCGCCGCACGCCAAGGAGCTTGCAAATTTCGAGGTTGAAATAGAAGCTCGTGCAGTCGTGTCCTTGCCGCTGGAGGATCGCCTGGAGCAGGCCGCATTGGATGGAGGGAGAATCGCACCTTGCCCACGGCATATTGACGAGTGCGACCTTTGCGCGATGCGCGTTTCGCGCCGCGTTGTCGTCCACGAACTCGTTCGGCATCCGTTGTGCGTGCATATGATTTCCACACGGCCGCGGCTGAAGTGGTCTACCGGCAAGTTGTACATAAGTATGGTACATCTAGGGTTGGAGCGGCACAATATTCAACGTAAGAGATTTGACTAGCACCACGGACCTGCAGATACGCACGACAGCTATGACCTGCATGTTCTTAAGGGAGCGCTTATGCCCGCCAGCAGTGGACAGCCCGATATCGCAGGTCAGCGAGCCGCTGCCGTGCCATCCTCGCTGGCTCCTGATGGGCTCGGCGCGCTGCGCCACCTGCTCGCATCGGATGAGGACCTGACCCGGCTCGCAGCCGCCTGGGGCCGGTCTCCCGTGCTGCTGTCCGCGAGCGAGGCGGCCACTCGCCTGGTCACCTTCGGCGACATCGAGACGTGGATCAATGCCGGAAACCTGCGGACCGGGCAGATCGAACTCGTCCTCGACGGCCAGCACCCGCCGGGCGGCATATTCGGCGACCGCAACTTCTACGGGCGCAAGCGCACCGGTTACGTCGATCCGGCGAAAGTCCAGGCCAGCCTGGCGCGCGGCGCCACACTGGAGCTGTACACGATCGAGGACTGGCATGCGGGTTCCGCCCGGCTCTGCCGCGCCCTCGCCCTCGCCCTGCGTGCCCAGGTGCATGCGTTCGTATTCCTCAGCCGGCTTGGCCGCGGCGGACGCAAGGTTCATCGCGACGCGGGCCATACGTTCGTTATTCAAATGGCGGGCAGCAAGATCTGGGAAGTCTTCGACGGCTTGCCGGACAAGGACAACGGCTCGCCCGCGCCGATCGACAAGACCCGCGTCGGTACCGAGCAGATCTACTATGTGCCCGTCGGCTCTCCGCACCGGGCCCTCGCCGACAGCAAGTATTCGCTGCATGTCACCCTGTCCATAACCGAGCCGCCGCTGCGGGCGCTTGTCACCGCTTGGGCTGGCTCGTTCACCTCCGCCTTCAGGCAGACCCAGTGGATCTCGGGGAGCCGTGAGCAGCGGCTGGCCGAGGTGCAGGACTGGACCGAGAAGATGATCGCCTCCCTTCGCGGCCATTCGCCAGAAGAACTGCTCGACCGGATGGAAAACGAGTGGATAGAGCCTAAGGCTGACTGGATTTCCCTGGAGTAGCTCTGCTGCTGCCTCAGCCCGCGACGGTGCCCAGCATGAACTCGCCCACCGAGGACTCGGTGAGCGGATCAAGAGCTGTCGCTTCCGCGAATAGCTGCGAGTTGCCGCCGCCCAGCGCGCACGGCGCGAGCCCCATCGCTGTCGCCGCGAGGTACATCGCCTCGTACAGAACGCCGACGTTGCGCAGCGTCGTCGCGTAGGCGATGCCACGGTACTTCCAGCTTAGCCGCGTGAAACGCGATGAGATGACGAACAGGGCCTGCGGTACGCCAGCAAAGCCGCTCGACATGTAGGCGTAGCGGAGCAGTCCCTTGAGAATTCGCTCGTCTTGCTGAATGAGGGAGAGGGCATGGTCGGAAGGCTCGTAGTGGTACATGCCGGGGGTCACCCCGGCGCACTGGCGGGCCACCAGGTAGATCTCCAGGTCGTAGACGGCCCCCCCGCTCGGGTAGGTGCGGTGCGTCGTCTCGTAGCTGTGCGGGTCCGCCGAGGTAGCGGGCTTGATGTCGCGCACCCTGCCGACCCGGTAGAGGAACTCGCCGAGCTCGCCGAAGCTCAGCGGCCGGCTGCCATGGCGGCGCAGGGACTGCCTGGTCTCCATCGTCGTGACTAGCGGGGGATCGCAGGACGCGAGCCTGACGAGGTCGGGTCGAGGCAGCGGCAGGAGTCGGTCATGAGGGGCCGGCTTCAGCGCCGGCTGCGGGGGAACGATCCCGGCGAACGAGAACGTCGCTCCGGTTGGCCCGCCGCCCATTCCATAGCGGCTGCGAGAATGCATGAGGACATCGTGGAACTCCCGCTGGGCCAGCGCGGGATGGCGGTCTTCCGGTAGCAGCCCGTCGTCGTCTGCCTCCGCGACGGCACCGGCCGCGAGGAGCAGCGCGATGCACTCACCAGCCAGTTCGGGCGCAATGGCGGGAAGGCGGCGGACCAGTTCGGCACGCGTTATCGGAGCGGCGAGGGCCACGAGGTAACCGCCGATCTCGGCCGAGCGGGCGGTCAAGCGGGCAGACCGGTGTGGGCAGTCGATCACGAGCCCTTGCTCGCCGCGGCGGGCGTACGCGAACCGGGAGAGCTGGAGCGTGCGCTGGCCGTGGTCGTCTTGGTGCCCGGCCAGGATCGCGGCGAGGTTCGCGGTGTGCGTGAAGTCGAACGCGCACAGCGGACCTAGCGCTTCGGCACCGAGCAGTTCGCGGCCCTCGGCGAAGCAGCGGAAGCGGACAAGCTGACGGGCGGCCAGCATGTTCAGCGCCCGGCTGACCGGGTCGGCGGCGGTCGGTCCGGCGGCGGGGATGTCGCGCAGATCGGCCGGGCCATGTGCGAGAGTGCGGAAAACGGACGCCAGGCCATTGGTTCCGCGCAGCGCCATGCGCCGTCCCTGGCGCTCAAACACGACGCGATCGGGATCAATCGTGATGACTTTCGTACCCGGGGTGAACGAGACCTGGATCATGTTCCGGACCCTCTGCGCCAACGTCGGTTATGACGCCCATACTAGTACAATGCACAACTTGCGAGGCGGAAGGGCTGATCGGTGTACAACAGCCTAGAGGTAGGTGACGCCTTTGGCCGGGCGCTGCGGGACTGCTGGGACAGGGGGGTCCGGCGCGGGACCGTCTTTGAAATTTCAGAACGTGATGACGGATTCCTGTTCATTGTCGATATTGCCCACTACTTCCAGCCCCCGCACCTGATGGGTCCGGTGGACAGGTGGGCCTGCGATCAGGCCGAAGGCCGGGTGCTTGACGTGGGCTGTGGCTCGGGCCGGCACGGCCTTGTGCTCATGTCCCGAGGTCACGAGGTCGTAGGCATCGATCTATCACCCGGCGCCGTTCACGTGGCCCGCTCTCGCGGTATGACCGTGGTCCAGGCGTCCGTGGATTCGCTGCCCGATCTCGGCGCATTCGACACGGTGCTCATGCTGGGGCATAACCTCGGCCTTCTCGAAAGCCGCGCGAAAGCCGGAGATATCCTGCGCAAGCTCGCACGTCTCGTTCCCGCCGGGGGCTGCCTGATTGGTTCGAGCGCTTATCCACCGCCTGAAGATGAGCCCGAGCATATTGCCTACAAGAATCGCAATATCGAGCAAGGCAGAATGCCCGGACAGCTCCGCATAAGGGTCCGGCACCGCTCGATCTGCACCGATTGGTTCTACTACCTGTGCCCATCGATGGATGAGCTGCGGCAGCTCGCGGGTGGAACTGGCTGGGAGCTCACCGATTCAATCAACGGGCCAATGGGGTATGCGGTCAAAATGAAGCGGGTCGTCCCAGGACCAGCATGGCCACAGTGTGCCGTCTACCAGCGCGATCGCTCCTCGGCTGGTACGGCAGCGTGACCTCGTTATCGGGTATGCGACTGCGGACTGCGGCAGGCTGAGACTCGATCCACCGCGCAGTTCAGTGTCAGGCGCACCGGTGCGAACGTATGCCGTCTGGGCTGGGGCGATGGGAGTTCTTGACGCTTGTGCTACCCGGTTGGAGGGGACACCTGGCAGGTCGCCCGCGGGCGCCTGGATTGCGGTTGCGCTGGCCAGGCTGTTGCACCAGGACAAGGTAACCGCGCCGCCGGCGGTGACGTGCTCCAGCGGTTCAGCCCGATCTTCTCCGGCTTCCCCAGGCGTAGTGCCCGGTGCGTGGGCCTGAGCCCTTGAGCAGCCCGGCCGGCCGGCCAGGGCTCCGGGGGAGCGACGGGAACCGACCCGAGCTCGGGGTCCCAGCGGTTGCCCCATGGCAGTAGCTCGAGGATCCCCCGGCCCCCGTCGCCGGCGGCCACGATCTCGGCCAGGTCACCAGCGCCCCGCCAGGCTGACCAGTGCGGGCGGTGCCGGATGCCGCGGGGCGGCTGGCTGGCGAGGACGGTGAGCAGGTGGTGGATCTCGCTGGCGGTCAGCGGGATCATGCCGCCGGGCGGGGGCTGGCGGCGTCCGGCGGCGGCCAGGACGGCCAGGACGGCCAGGAAGGCTACAGTCAGTGCCGTGACACCCATGACCACCGACAGCACCGACGAGAACCGGGCCGCAGCCCTGAGGAACGAGCTCGCCGACTGGATCCGCGGCAGGGGAACGTTCCAGAGTCCCGGCGTGGAGCAGGCATTCCGCACCGTGTCCCGCCACCAGTTCCTGCCCGGCATGGACCTGGAGACTGCCTACGGCCGCAAGCCCGTGGTCACCCAGCGCGCTGCCGACGGCACGCCAACAAGCTCGGCGTCCAGCCCGAATCTCGTCGCGGGCATGCTCGAACAGCTCCAGGCAGAACCCGGGAACGCGGTCTTGGAGATCGGTGCCGCGACCGGTTTCAACGCCGCGCTCCTCGCCTTCCTCACCAGCCCGGGCGGCAAGGTCGTCACCATCGAATACGTCGGTGACCTGGCCACCCAGGCCGCTGAGAACCTGCGCCGCGCCGGGTACCCGGATGTACGGGTGATCACCGGTGACGGCGCCCTCGGGCACCAGGACGCCGCACCGTACGACAGGATCATCGTCACCGCCGAGGCGACCGACATCACAGCCGCCTGGTGGGACCAACTCACCCCTGCTGGCCGCATCGTCGTCCCCGTCCGCCTGCACGGCAGCGGCCTGACCCGATCTCTCGGGCTGCGCCGCACGGGCACCAGTACGATGGTCTCAGACTCGGCGCAGGTGTGCGGCTTCGTGGCCATGCGCGGCAGCAGCGAGCAGGCGGAGCAGCAGATCCGCCTGGACGCCGGCGCGGTGCTCAGGGTCGACGCCGCTGACCTGCCCGACGCCGCGGCCCTGTCCCGCGTCCTCGGCAGCCCGCCTGACCAGCGCTGGACCGGGATCCGCGTCCGCCGCGACGAACCCGCCGGGCATCTGGGCCTGTGGTTGTACAGCATGCTCTGCCGCGGTCGCGGCGCGGGCGCCTCCTTCAGTCGGCTGTCCGTCACCGCGGACGCCCGCAGAAGCGGGCTGGCCGATCCAGCCATGCGCTGGGCCGGTGCCGCCCTCTACCAGGGCGGTACCCTCGTCTGGATAATCGCCCGCGAAATCGACGAGGACACCAACGAACTCGGCATCGATGTCCGCGGACCCGGCAGCGCCAAGCTGGCCGAGACCGCGCACGGGCTCCTCGCTGAATGGGACCGTCAGCGCCCCGGCCAGCCCGTCATCACCGCCAGCCGCGTGTCGGCCGAACCAGACACCGCGCCGGATGCAGCCCTGGTAGCGCGCCCCGTTACGACGTTCGCCATCTCCTGGTAACGGGCGTGCCCGCGCCCGCTGCGGCGCGGGCGAGGTATGCGCTGGGCGGCCTGGCCGCCGGCGGTTCCCGCTCATGCCGCGCCCAAAAACCACCGTGCCGCCACCTCGGCCAGCGCCCGGACCGCGCCGTCCGGCTCGCGCCCAGGCAGAGGCGGGAGGAGCCGACGCGCTGTTGCACGCGGTCGGAGCCTGCAACTCGCTGCGCTCATCGCCAGCGGATCGCGGAGCTGGAGAGGAAAATCGTGAGCTCCGCCGCGCTAGTGTTCTCTGAACTTGGACATTCGGAACTTACAGGGTTTTAGTGCCTCATTGTCGGGCTGCCGGGGACAGTCGAATTGCCGGGTCCGAGGTCGACGGGCTGACAAGAGCGTGTGTCCAACAATTGTTGTACCATTGGGTTCATGAGCGTCGGGTTCCGCCCTACCGAAGAAGATCTCCGTGTCATCGAGGCCAACCGCCGCGAGGATGAGAAGACCAGTGATGTCATCCGCCGGGCGCTGCGGCTGCTGGACCGTGAGGCATGGGAGGAGCGCGCTCGTGCTGACATGCACCGGCTGCGGAGCGAGGAGCTGTCCGCTGAGCCGGATGCGTGGGAGTACGACTCCGATGGGAACATCCGGATCGCGGGCGCCGGCCTGACGGTCCCGGCGCGTCCAGATGATCAGGCATGATTCGCGGCGCGGTCTATCCCGTGGACCTGGGCGATACCAAGCGCGGCCATGAGCAGCGGGGCAGGCGTCTCGGGCTCGTCATCAGCATCGAGCTGAATGCCTGGTCCACGGTGACTATCATCCCGACCTCGACCAGCGCCCAGCCGGCCGTGTTCAGGCCGGACGTCATCGTAGCGGGACGGGAGACCAGGATCTTGATCGATCAGATCCGCACCGTCGACACCCGTTATGTCACCGGCGAGCTCGTGGATTGCCTCTCCGGCGATGACATGGCCCAGGTCGAGCACAGCCTGTCGCGCTACTTCGGCCTCCTGCGCTGACAGCCGAGCTCAGGCAGGCGTCGCCACATCCCTGGATATGAAGGACACAACATCATGCTCTACAAGGACGATATCCCCAACGTCGAAGTCGGCGTCCAGGTAAGCGGCTCATTCGATCTCGATACATCGCGCCGACGGATCGTCACATGATCCGCCGCCGGAGATGGGAGGCGGGCACATGTCCAGCGCGCAGTTGTATGACACCATCGGGGCTGCCTACACCGTGACGCGGCGCACCGAGCCGCGGATCGCCGCCCAGGTCTGG
>JAFAZE010000055.1 GCA_019239975.1 Streptosporangiaceae bacterium | reverse complement strand
CCTTCCTTCCTTCCCTCCCTTCCCTCCCTTCCTTCCCTCCCTTCCGGCCCCCTCCCCCTCCCCTCCCCCTGGCCCGGGGCCGTTGGCGCCATCGGCCCCACTGGGTGGGGCCAGATGCGCCAGCGGCCCCACGTTTCTGCCCCCACTGCCCCCGCGCCTCGCTGCCCCGCGCGTCTGCGCGTCGCCGCGTGCCTCCCGTCGGTGGCGGTGTCCGCTCGGTCCGGGCCCGATTTGGGGCCGTTGGCGCCATCGGCCCCACTGGGCGGGGCCAAATGCGCCAGCGGCCCCATGCCCTGCCGCCCTCGGCCGCCTCGCCCTCCTTCCGCCTGCCGCCCTCGGCCGCGTCGCCCTTCCGCCGCCCGCCCTCGACCCTCCGCGCCCGCCACAGCAGCCCGCCGCCAAGATCAACATGCTTGGCGCCCGGTGTGCGGGGAGTCCGGGCGCCGTGGCACGCTACTGATCATGCGAGATGTGATGGTGGACGGGAGCGCGCTCACGATCGAGGACGTGGTGGCGGTGGCGCGCGGCGATGCGCGGGTGCGGCTCGGGGACAACGTGCGGGCGCGCATGGAGGCGAGCCGGTCGGTGGTGGTCAAGGCGCTGACCGGGGGCGCGCCGGTGTACGGGGTGAACACCGGCTTCGGCGCGCTCGCCGACACGCCGGTGGGGGAGAGGGACCTCACGGCGCTGCAGGGGGCCATCGTCCGGTCACACGCCGCCGGAACGGGTGAGCCGCTGCCGGACGATGTTGTCCGCGCGCTCCTGCTGCTCCGGGCACGGACCCTTGCCGCCGGCTACTCCGGGGTACGGGCGGAACTTCCGGAGCGCCTTCTGGAGTTGCTGCGCCGCGGCCTGCTGCCGGTGATCCCGGGCAAGGGCTCGGTGGGCGCGTCCGGTGACCTCGCGCAGCTCGCGCACCTCGCGCAGCCGCTGATCGGCGAGGGTCGGCTGCGCTGGCCCGGCGGCCCCCAGGAGGGGCGCCCCGCCGCGGAGGTGCTCGCCGACCACGGGCTCACACCGCTCGAGCTGGCCCCGAAGGAGGGACTGTCCCTGGTCAACGGCACCGAGCCGATGCAGGCGCTGCTCGCGTTCTCCGTGCATGATGCGACGATGCTGGTGCAGGCGGCCGACGTGGCATGCGCGCTGTCGGTCGAGGCGCTGCTCGGCACCGACCGGCCCTACGACGAGCGGGTCCAGGTGATCCGCCCGCATCCCGGGCAACTGGAGAGCGCGGCCAACCTGCGCGCCCTGCTCGCCGGGTCGCCGTTGCTGGCGAGCCACCGGCACAGCAGGCACGCCGTGCAGGACGCGTACTGCCTGCGCTGCGCGCCGCAGGTGCACGGCGCCGTGCGGGACGTGCTGGTGTACGCGCGGCGGGTCATCGAGACCGAACTCGGCGCGATCGTCGACAATCCGGTCATCGTGCCCGACGGCGAGGTCATGACCACGGGAAACTTCCACGGAGAGCCACTGGCGTTCGCGGCCGACATGCTCGCGATGGCGCTCTCCGAGCTGGCGTCGATCAGCGAGCGCCGGGTCGACCGGATGCTCGACCCCGCGTTCTCCCGCGGCCTGCCGCCATTCCTCGCGCCGGCCGCGGGCACGAACTCCGGGTTCATGCTGGCCCAGTACACCGCCGCCGCTCTGGTCAGCGAGAACAAGGTGCTCGCCCACCCGGCCAGCGTGGATACCATCCCGACCTCGGGCAAGCAGGAGGACCACGTGTCGATGGGGTGGACGTCGGTGCGCAAGCTCAGGGACGTGGTCGCCAACGTGCGCGCCTGCCTGTCCGTGGAGATCCTGTGCGCCGCGCAGGGCATCGACCTGCGCACTGCGATCGCGGCGCCGAGCGAGCCTCTGCGCGTCGTGCACGCGCTCGTGCGTTCGGCGGTGCCGCGAATGGACACCGACCGCGAGGTGGCCGGCCAGATCGCCGCCGTGGATGGCCTGCTTCCGGACATCTGCCGGACGGCACGGACGGCCTCCCCCGGATTCCGCTGACCCCGTGCCCGGGAATCCCCGGCCCGCCACGGGGGAGCGGGCCGGGGAAGCTGCCTGGTCGTGCGCGCTGTTATGCCTGGCGGAGTGCGCGTTGTCAGGCCTGGCGAAGAAGGTCGCTCAGCTCGGCCTCGACGTCAACGAAGTCGCTTTCCTTGCCTGCCGGGACGATCTCATAGGTCCGGCGGAGGAAGTCGGAGATGTCCGGGATCGGCGCCTCGAAGTGCGCCTGGCCGAACGGCGAGGACAGCTCGATGTTCAGCACCTCCTGGCCGGCGCCAGCGCCGGCGGCCTCGCCGCCGGCGGCCGCGGTCGCCGCGGACGGCCAGACCTGGACGTCGCCCAGGCCCTGGCGGGAGGTGATTCCGGACGCAAGCAGCTCCCTGGCGAAGATCCACTCAACCGGCTCGTCAAGGCCGACGTGGAACGCTATACGGATGGCATACGGGTCGTCACCGGAGTAGTAGAGGCTGGCCACGAGCGGCACAATCGTTTGCTGGGGAACGACCAGCCGAAGACCGAGTTCGGCTGAGACCGTACGGCTGCTGCTGTTCATTGTGTGGGCCTAACCTTTACCTCGCCGGGTCCCGGGGTGCCGGGCTCTACTGCTCTGACGCAACCTGTGGGTAACTGCGACGCGCACAGAGTATGAACGTTCTCGGCTGCCCGATTCGTTCAGCATGCGAGTTCCGCTACCCAGCCAGGGTTTGGTTGTTGCGGCATCTGACCTGGTCAACGCCATCTAACCATGAACGGCGTCGCCACAGTGTAATGTTCCTGCGCATCGATTGCATAACCTGTGACCTTCATCGCATCCCGTGCCCCGTAAGGGGTGTACCCACCGTGCGCGAGTTGCAACGCGACGCGATGAGATCGTTATTCAGCGCTCACGATTGCACCGCCGGATATCACTCCTGTAATCGCCGATCGTGCACGCCGTGCCTCCGCGCCGGCCCGCTCGCGCCCACCACTGGCCAAAGATGCGCTACGCTGTGGAGCGCACGGGACGGAGATCGCGGCGCCGGGCCACAGCGGGCCGGGTCCACCCCATGCGGCGGGCGATTGGCTCAGCGGGAGAGCGCCTCGTTCACTCCGAGTCGGCCGACCTGCTAGGACCACCAACATGGCAGGGGATTTTCGAAAAACTACACAGCGGGGCACTGGCTCCGACACTGGTTCACCCTCCTGAGACGGCCCGCGAGCCAGTGTACCGAGGCGGTCAGTGCTTTGGAGGGCCGTTGGCGCAGCGGAAGCGCGCTGCCTTCACACGGCAGAGGTCGCTGGTTCGAACCCAGCACGGCCCACGAGGAAGCAGGCGAGCCCGCAGGGTGTTCCCGCACCCCACGGGCTCTGACTGACAGGTGGGTACTCACCGTGCCAGACAGCGACAAGCCTACGTGCGGCAGATGGATGCCTAACGCGAAGGCACACTGCGGGCGCAGGCCAGGTCATCCGGGAAAATGTGTTTCGCCGGAAGCCTACGTCGGCCTCCTGCACGTAAGGTGCAACACCATCGTCGGGTACGTCGAAAAGTACGGGGAGCTGGCGAAGGCCTACCTCGCCACCTTTGGCAAAGCGAAGGTGCAAGCCTAAAACCGCCGCCGGGAGTGGGCCGGGGCCGTGGTTAACTCGGCAGCGCCATGAATGCCGACCCCGCCGTGTACGCCGGCCCAACCGCGCTGCTCTCCGCCGAGGGCCAGGAACTGCTGGCCCGGATAGCCGCCGCGGGCGAAAAGCCGGGAGGCCTGGCGCTCGGTGCCCGGCTGCGCCGCGAGTACCCGGCCGCCCTGGTGGCCGCCGCCCAGGCGCAACACGAACTGCGGCTGGCCGCACGGGCGAAGTTCGGCCGCGCGATGGAGATGCTGTTCACCAGGGATGGGCTCGAGCAGGCGTCCTCGGAGATGATCGCCCGGCACCGGGCCCGCCGTTTCGGCGGCGCCGGGCGAACGGCCGACCTGTGCTGCGGGATCGGCGGCGACCTGACCGCGCTGGCGGCCGGCCGGGAGGTGCTCGCGGTCGACCGGTACGAGGTGCACGCGCGGCTGGCCGTGCACAACGCCGGCGTGTACGGCGCCGGCGCCTGGGTGCGGGCGTGCGTCGCGGACGTGCGGGACGTGCGGCTCGGCGGCCTGGACGCGGTCTTCGCCGACCCCGCCCGCCGCACCGCCGGTAACCGGGAGACCGGTAACCGGGAAACTGGTCCCCGCGAAACCGGACCGCGGCGGTTCCGGGCCGGCCTGACAGAGCCGCCGATGGACTGGTGCCTCGCCCTGACCGGGCAGGCGCCGGCCGTCGGCATCAAGGCGGCGCCCGGGCTGCCGCTGAACATTGTCCCGGCGGGCTGGGAGGCCGAGTTCATCGCCGACGGCCGCGATCTCAAGGAGGCCATGCTCTGGTCACCGGCGCTGGCTACGGCGGCACGCCGGGCGACGATTCTGCCCGCCGGGGACACGCTCGTCCCCGAACCCGGGCCCGATGTCCCGGTCGGCGCCCCGGGCGAGTACCTGCTCGACCCGAACCCGGCGGTGACCCGCGCCGGGCTGGTCGCGGAGCTGGCGCGCCGGCTTGGCGCGCGGCAGATCGACCCGATGATCGCCTTCCTCGCCACGGACCGCGAAACGCGCACGCCCTTCGCCAGGACGCTGCGCGTGCTCGAATCAGCCCCGTGGAACGAGAAGCACTTCGCGCGCAGACTGCGCGAGCTGGGGATCGGCGCCGCCGACCTGCGCCGCCGCGGCCTCGCCGGTGACGTCGACCGGATCCGCCGCCGACTGAAGCTCGCGGGCCCCAACCGCGCGACCGTCGTGCTGACCCGCGTCAGCGGCAAACCCTGGGGCCTGATCTGCACCGACCCCTGACCCCGGCCCCACCCCCGCCCCGCCCTCGCGGCCCTCGCCCCCCCCGGCGCCCGCCCCCGCGGCGGCGCCCCGCCCCAGCGGCCCCCGCCCCCGGCATCGCCCCTGACCCGGCATCGCCCCTGCCTCCCGCGCCGCCTCCCGCCTCCCGCGCCGCCTCCCGCCTCCCGCGCCGCCTC
>JAFAZE010000040.1 GCA_019239975.1 Streptosporangiaceae bacterium | reverse complement strand
CGGTCCCCGCCGTACGGACCTGCCACCGCCGCACCACGGACCAGCCACGAAACCGCCAAATGCGCCCTCCGGGCGCTCATCCCCAGAACATAGCGCCTGACGGCACCACGCCGGGCGACGCCACGGCTCCCGTGGCTGGCGCCCCGGCCCCGAGACCGAACGTCCGCCGAAGTCGGAACGTTAGGTTTGCCTACGGAGCAGTCTCCGGCAAGAACGGCGGTTCGTCTGAGTAACCGCCGGTACCGTCGTCCGCCCACGGGTCATGTTCAGCCTGGCGGTAAAGGGCATCCGGCTCGTCCAGTGCGCGGTGCCAAAGGCGCTCCAGATGCGAGCTGCGCGTTCCGTCCGCGTCCTCGTAAATAAGCCTTGAGTCCGCGCCCGTTCCCGCCAGGCCGCTGAGGGCTTCAAGCACCGCCCTCACCGTTTCCCAGTGAGCAGGAACCGTCATCCCGCGCAGCATCTTGCGGATCGTCTCAGTGCTCGCGGTCCCGGGCAGCCCGCTCTTTTCTATCCAGTCGCTGATCTCGCGGAGCGTCGGACGATGGGCCTGCCGATAGAAGAAGAACAGGAGGCCTACGAAGTCGCGCACAGTGCCCGGTGGCAGCTCTGCCTCGCCCGGCATCCGCATAGTTCTAGCCATCGCCTTGGTCCTCTGGCTGCTGATCACACACGAAAACAACCGAAGTCTAGCTATGTCAACCCACGTCCCGCCTCAGACACGCCAAAGCACCGAATAGCACGTGTACGCGCGGCGATACCCACGGTGAACTTTGTGTATCAACCCCTCCTGAAGGCCGGAAAGCTTGTAGGCAGCGGACGGCAGAGCGCCGCCGCATTGCTGATCAAGGAGGCATCAGTGGAAGAAGGGGGAGACCCCCTCGGGCGGTTGATTACAGAGATCGGACGGGCGGCCCGAGCCGGCTGGGCACCGACCGCCCGCCTGATCGCCCTGCTCGCGGTGGCCGCCGCAGCAGTGGCGCTGGTCTTGGTGACCAGCAGGTAATACCCGCAGTACACGATAGCGTTCCCGGTCACCCAATCGGCGCGCCGCAAGGGTGGCCGGGACGCTGGCGTTCGGGAGAAGCGCGCCGAGCACACCCCATCACCCGCCTTTGAGGTAGTACAACATCCCCTCAGTCCCTTGACTGGATTGTCTCGTCGCCCCGGAAATAAAAGTTCAATAAATTGAACCCACCGGGGCTCCGCCCCGGACCCCGCTCACCAGCCGCACAGCGGCCGGCAGCGGACACACAGCACAGCGCCCGCGCGTGCGGGCACTGTGCACCCGTGGCGTGCCCCGGCCTCCCCTCCGGCCAGCGCTAACGCGCTGCTGCGCTCCGCCTCAGTGATTCCCGACCTCACCCCCACCCCCAAGGGGACCCCCGAGGGTGAGGTCGGGAATCACTCCAACTCCACTCCGCAAAAGCAAAATCAGCAGGAGGGGAGGCCAAACCACACCACGGCAGGGGGGAACCCGGAACCGCCCCCGGCCGCCCGGCACAACCCAGCCGCACGCCCGGCCCCGGTTCCAGGTTCCCCCCTGACCCCCTTCCTGCCTCCACCCCGCCCGGGGAACGTGGTCGCCGTCCCGCGCCAATGACCGGGGAAGCCTGCAAGCACACCCGCCACACATCACCGGGGAAGGTGCACAAAGGACACCGCGCTCCGCGCGGCACGGGGCGGGCACAGCCCCGCGCGGCCCAACGCGGAAGGTGCCCCGGCGCGGTCTGCGCCACCGGCCGCTGCCCCGTCACCGAGGCGAGCACATTTCCGGGTCGTGGACGTACGCGGGATGCCCGAGGTCGGAACCCGGGCCGCCGCCCGGCACCCGTCACCCACACCAGCCTGCGCCGGGGGGCCTGCGGCCCCCCGAGACCCCCCGCCGATCCACGCACAACACGCAAAACCCCAGCCCAGACGCCGGAACAGCCGGAAACGGCTCCGCACGCTAGCACGCGCGGAGCCGCTTCCTTTCGCTCACGCCGGGTTAACATGTGCTTTCACCGTCGCCGTGAACGCCTGCCATGCCTCGCGCCCGAAGGCGAGGCGGGGACCGTCCGGGTCCTTAGAATCCCTAACGGCGATCGCGCCGTCTGCGGTACCCACTTCGATGCAGGCACCACCGTTGTTGCCGCTATAACTGGACTTGCGCCAGGTTACGGCGCGGTTCCCTTCCATCGTTCCTCAGCCACTCTCTCAATCAGGCTCAGAGAGGCGCTCCCTGGCAGCGCCTCCAAGCGGAGCGCGTCGAACGTTAGTGCCATGTTCGCCACCGTGGCGGCGTCCTCCACGGTCTGCCCCTCGTGCGCGTTCTCCAGGTACACGATAGCGCCCGAATCGTCCGGTTCCGCGATGATGAACGAGCCCAGCAAGCCGGAATGCGGACCAGCCGAGTAGGGCACGATCTGTACCGCAACGGTTGGCCGCCGCGCCATCTCTACCAGGTGCAAGAGCTGTTCGCGCATGACCTTAGCGCCGCCTACATCGCGGTACAGCACATTTTCGTCCAGCAGAACCCACAACATCGGCGGAGGAGGGTCCTCGCGGTCAAGGATCGCCTGCCGCGCCAGCCTCGCCGTTACCCGCTCCTCAATCTCGTCTGTTGTGGTCACGGGCCGCGTTGACAGGACCGCCCTCGCGTAGTTCTCCGTCTGCAACAGGCCCGGAATCAGAACGTGCTCGAACCAGCGCAGCGAACGCGCCTCAGCCTCATACGGGTGGAACGGCCGGAAGCCAGCGGAGAACGGCACCCCGCGCAAGCGCTCCTCAAGACGGGCGAACGTGCCAGGCAGCCCAAACGCCCCATCCAGCCGCCTGGCCTGGTCCTTAGTCGCGCCCCGGTGCTGTGTCTCAATGTTCGCGATCGTTGAGCCGCTGTAACCGATCTTGTCGGCTAGCTCCTCCTGAGTCCAGCCCGCGTGCTTGCGCATTGCGCGCAGTTCGTCCGCGAACAGTGCGCGATCGGGGTCACGTGCAGATGGTGTCATTTCACCGGCCTTCACACTCGAAAGAGGGACCTTCAAACCTGGCCGCACGACCGTGCAGACGGCCTGTGACCCAGTGTGAACGGTACGCCGCCGGATGATGCTTGTCATGCGCGCCCGGGACCCTGGACTTCACGCCCCGGGCGCGCCCCCGGCCCGCAGGTCACCCGGCGGGCCGGGGCCGCAGGAAGGAGCGACCATGCCAAACGTTGACGAGATGGACCAGTACGGAATGCTCAAAAGCGACTGGGGCGAGTTGTACGCCATCGCCCGTGTCCCGGGAGAAACCCGGCCCTACCGGGCGCAGCGCCGCGACGACCCGGACACTGTCCTGGAAGCCGACACGCCCGCCGGGCTACGGGAACTCATCCGCGACGACCACACAGCGCGGGGTTCGGCCGCCACCAGCCAAGGAGGCGCGCCGTGACTGGAGTGGACGACTACCCCGATCAGGTAGTCCGCAAAGAGAAATTCCTTGCCGAACACCCGGAATGGCAGGCGTCAGTGATCCGGCCCGAGGGCCGCCCGCTCTATCACCAGTTCCGCCGCTTGAACGGTGCCCAGGAGGCCGTCCTCACCGATCCCAGCCTGGAGCGTGTTCTGGACCGGGTAGAAGCCCTGGTAGAGCTCGAAGCCGAGCCAGCAGCCGGGGCCAAACAGCCCGCGTCGTGAGCGGCACCGCTGGCATGTTCCGCTGGGAACCACACGGCCCCATGTCCTGTACGCCGCCGGATGACGAGGAAACGACCGCAAGCCCCGTCAGCCCCGCCGCTGCCACGCCGGACGCCCTCCGAACCACCGGCCGGCGGTCGCGTACTGCGCTGGGAACCGGCCGACCCGCAAACCCTGACCAGAGTTCACGCAGCACTACCACGGCTTTGATCGCCTAGAAGGCTCACCGGCCGGGGCCTTCAGCTCGTGGACGTGCTGTCGGACACATGGGGCTGGGCGAGCGTGGACGGCTGGCCCGGCAAAGTCGTCTGGGTCACGCTGTCCAGCCGTCCCGGGGGACCTGATGACGCCGCCAGATGACCACGCAGCGGCCCACCCGCCGGCCATACCCACGCCGCCCCAAACGGGGCGCACCAACCGACCCTGAGCTACGGCGCCGAGCCCATATGGCGCTGCGGCGGCTGTTACCGGAAGGCAGACAGATGACCGAGGATGACACCCCCATGGCGGTGCATGAGGTCGCGGCGATTTTGCGGATCTCGCTGCCGGCGCTGTGGCGCATGATCCACGCTGGGGAACTGGAGGTGGTCTGGGATAGCGGCTTCCACGCGGTACCGCGCAAGTCCCTGGTCGCCCACCTGGAGCGCGCTCTTGCCCGGACGAGAGCCTTCACACCAGCGGACCCGTTCGAGGATGCGATTTTGAGCTTGCTCGGTTATATGCAGGTCGCCTGGGCGGTGCGCCACCAGATTGAAGACGGCACCCTCAAACGGGGAGCCCGGGTCCGTGTCGCTGGTACTGCGCGTGAGACCGGGTGGGGCAAGGGCACTGTGCGTAAGGGTATGGCGGTGCTTGTGCGGGCCGGCTACCTGCGCCAGCTCCCGGCAACGGCCGGGTACGCCGTCGCCGGGCGCGAGCCGGCCCGGTAACGACGATGGCGAAGCTGCACACGACCAACAAGTACATGCGCATCGCCGCCGACCTGCGCCACCGCATCATGGCGGGCGAGCTGACTCCTGGCGAGGCACTGCGGCTTGTGCCCGTCGCGCGCGAGTACGAGTGCGGGCTGGGCACCGCGACGGAGGCGCTGCGGCTGCTGGTCGGCGAAGGGCTCTTGCGGCACGCGGGCAGGCAGCACGGCTACCGCGTGCGGGACCGCGTGCTGTGGGCCAGCACGCCGCCCAAGATCGCGGCGACGGAGATCACCTGCCCGCACTGCGGGAGGGATGTGGAGGTTGGGGTGGTGGTCCTGGCCGCTTCGGGGTGAGCGGCCGGGCTAGCCTGGCCCGCCGCCCGTGCGGTTACCGGCGATTTTCCGTTTGCTGTGCCAGCTGCGCAGCGCGGCAGGGGTCCAGTAAGGGCGGCCGTCGCCTGTCTTGCGCTCGCCGGGGATGGGGTGGCGGGTGCGGGCGCGGCGGAAGCTGTCGGCCTTGCGGTAGCCGAGGTAGCGGGCGGCAGCTTCGATTCCGGTGATCAGCTCCTCATCCGGGGCGGGTATCTTCTCGCCGGGGGTGGCCGCGCGGTGCCGGGCGGCGGCCCCGGTACTGGTAACCGGCATGTCATCACGGGGCGCCGGGGCGCGGTGCTTCCCGCCCCGCGTGGTGGCTGCCGGCTGGGCCGGGAAGGGCGGCCCGGCGCCGGGGGCCGGGACATCTACCGGGACACCGGGCGGGACATCCGGGGGTGTTTGCACTGGTGGGTGGGGGTGCTGTCCGGGTGGGACATGGACCAGGGACACCCCGGCGAGCTTGCGGCCCTCACTGATGACGTGGGCATCGATCCATGGGGCGGGCTGCATGCCGGTGAACCATTGCGGTGGCGGTGGCCCGGTCAGCGCGTACCGGCGCCGCTCGGCCGGCGGCATCCACGCGAGTTGTGCGTGGTGGATCAGGTCAGTGGCCTCGCCCACGCCGACGACGCCCCGGCCTTTGATCCGGGCGTCCCATTCGATGCGGGGCGCGAACCCGAACGTCATCCGCCACAGTGACGTGGTGTAGGCGCCGGTGATCAGCCGGTACCCGTACTGGCCGCGGCTGTCGGAGTCCCCGAACAGCCGCAGGTTCGGCTGGTGCACCGCGAGCACCAGCCGGTGCCCGGCTTGCCGTCCTTGCCATTCGATCTGGCGGCGCTGGTCGAGGGCGGGCGGCGGGCCGGTGCCGCCGCCGCGCCGCCACATCCGGGTGGCCATCCCGGCGAAGGTGCCGAACTCGTCGATGATCAGCAGCCGGGCCGGGAACGCGGCGGGCCAGCCGGTGCGGGCGCCGACCGTGATGTTGACCCCGAGCATGGACAAGAAGAACTCCTCCAGTGCCCACATCATGGACTCGATGTCGGTGTGCACCCGGATGCCGGGCACGTTTGTGAGCACGTCGGCGCCGGTTTTCCGGTCGATGTAGGAGCGGCGTTTGGGGTCGATGATGTCCACCAGCCAGCCGTGCGCGCGGGTGTGCGCGGCCGGGATGGACGCGGCGCTGGTCTTGCCGCCCCCGGTGCCAGCCGCGATGAACAGGTGCGGTTCTTCGTCTTGCAGGTCCGCGATCCACTTGCGGTCCCCGGCCAGGGTGGCCAGGTGGATGCGGTGCGCGGGCAGGCCGTACCCGTCGAACCGGGCCAGCGCGGGCGGGGCGGGCGGGTGCGCCCAGGTGGCGGCGGACGGGCCGAACCGGGGTACCAGGCCCGCGCCCAGATGCCGGCGGATCAGCTCATCGATCGCGCGCTGCCGGGCGGTGTCGGGATTCCAGGCCGCCGGGTAGGCCAGCGTGATGACCGCGTCCTGGCCGGTGGTGAAGCCGGGCGGGATGGACAGCCACCGATCCGGCTTGTCACCGGGGTCGGTGCCCAGGTACTGGCATAGTTGCAGGTAGACCGGGCGGATCACGCGGCGCACGTACCGCCGCCACCGCAACCGGGGGAACAGCGCCGCCCCGGCCAGCACGGCTAGCCAGCCCAGCACGGCGGCAGTCCACAGCGGGCGGGCGTACAGTCCGGCGGCGGCAGCGATCACCGCCCAGCGGGCGGCGGCGCGCTGCCAGCCGGGCAGGAACGCCCACCGGCCCGGCTGCCCCGGGCTGAACCAGCCGGGCACTCCGCCGGTCACCTTCGTGCCAGCGGATACGAAGGTGGCGTCGGTGCGGCGCTGGCCCAGCGGGGCGCCGGCCGCGAACCGGCCGGCCAGCACCACGGCCCGCCACCCGGCCCGTACCAGCCACGCCATAAGCCCGCCACGGCGCCCGAACCTTGCGGCCCGCAGCCGGGGCACGCCGGGCTGGCGGCCGAACGCCCGGCCCGCCAGATAGCGGAAACCGGCACCGAACGCCGCCAGGACCGCCGCCGCGCTGACCATCTCGGTGACCGCGCGGCCTAACCCGAAGTGCACGGCCCGACATTAGCGGCCAGGCCGGGGCAACAGCAGCAAAACCGGCACGCCCGGCGTCCGGGCAGGCACCGCACATGTCCCGCACACGCCAGCGCCCGCCCGAGCGGGCACTGCGCGGGCCGGGCACCGGCTGAACCCGCCGCGACCTGCGCGGACCCGCCCGCCGGGCGGTGCCGCAGCAGCGGCAGTCTGACTACTGGCGGGGGGCAGCCTGCCGGGTGAGATGAACACCAAGGGGACAGGGAGACAGACGGGGGCAGGGAGGCAAGAGCAGGCACCATAACGATTTCCTTACGCACGCTGCGCGGTGCCCGCCTGCCCCGGCCCGCGCGGCAGAATCGCCACAACCGGCGCGAATTACCCGCACGCCGGGCACCGGACGCTGATCAGGGGTGATGGTCATGGCGGGAACCAGCACCGGGCGCCGAGCCGACGCCGGCATGGTACGGCTGAGCCAGCGCGACATCGACGGGTTAATGCTGTGCGCCGAGCATGCCGGCGCCCCCTACGACCTGCTCGCCGCCGCGCTGACCGCGCAGCCTGCCCGGGTGCGCGCCATCGTGGCCCGGTGGCGCCACGCCGGGTACGCCGCCACCGGCCGGCTCGGCCCCGGCCCCGCGTGGTGCTGGCTGACGGCGGCCGGGATGACCGCCGCCGGGCTGCGCTACCCGGCCGGCCGCCCGCCGCTGGCCCGGCTGGAACACCTCCGCGCGGTGCTCGCCGCCCGGCTGTGGTGGCAGGCCACCCCGGCATGGCAGCAAGGCCGCCCGTGGTGGCAATCCGAACGGCGCATCCGGGCGGTTGGCCCGGCCGCCGGCACCGGGCACCGGCCGGATGCGGAGATCCACTGGCCATCGCTGACCGCCAGCCCGTACGCCGGGCAGATCTGGGCGATCGAAGTCGAGCTGACCGCCAAGCACGCCGCCCGCACCACCGCCATCATGACCGCGCTGACCGCCGGCGCCGGGTACGCCCAGGTCATCTACCTCACCGCCCCGGCCGCCCGCCGCGTGGCGGAACGCTGCGCCGCCGCCATGCCGCCGGGCACGGTCAGCGTCTGGGATCTTCCGCCGTCCGCATACACCCCGGAGACGTGAAAAGCAGCCTGGATAAACGCGCCGGGCACCCCCTTTTCCGGCTGGCCGCTTCCGGCTGTAATAGATCATGAAATTAGGCTGTGAATATCATGGAGGTAATTAGGCCCGGATGGACGATATTACGCGCATAATCAGTTATAATCTAAATGAGGCTGAACGGCCCGCCGGGCTGAAAGTCAGATTCAAAATCCGGGTAGAAACAGGCAGGAAAGCCGCCGCGCGGGACGCGCAGCAGGCCGAGGCAATCAGGGAGCTACTGCAATGGGCACGACACTACAAGACCAGCCACCCGCCGAAGTAACCACCGCCGAGCCGGTACCCGTCGCCATCCTGGCCCGCACCTCCACCCTCGTCCTCCAGGACCCGCTCGCCTCCCTGCGCAGGCAGATCAGGTCATGCGCCGCCTGGCTGCCCGGCGGCTGGAAAATCGCCGGGTACTACTGGGACGTCGAATCCGGCGGCATCGACCTCGAAGACCGCTCCCAAGGCGATGACTGGCGGCAATTCGCAGATGCAGGCATCCCCCGCGACGGCGGCATGGCCGACCTTTTGGCCGAAGCCAAAGCCCCCGCACCCCGGTTCGCCGCCGTCGTCTGCGAAGACATCGAACGATCCGGCCGTGACACGTTCAACGCGCTGAAACTGGAAAAAGAACTATCCGCACAAGGCATCCTGCTGTTCGCCACCGACGAGCCCGCCAGCGTGGAAGGCGCCAACGCCACCACCGTACTTGTGCGCCGGGTAAAACAAGGCGTGGCGGAATGGTTCCGGCTCCAGATCAAGGAAAAAGCCTGGAAAGGCCTTCAGGAACACTCCCTCGCCGGGTGGAACATCGGCCCCGCCCCCTACGGGTACGTCTGCGAGCGTGTGCTGCACACCGTGCCGTCCAAGGCATCCCAGGGCCGCACCCGCTCACGGCTGGCCATCGACGAGGTACGCGGCCCCATCGTCACCCTGATTTTCAACTGGCGGGTCAACCACCGGCTCTCGGTACCCACCATCGCGTGGCGGCTGAACGCCGACCCCGCCGCCTACCCCCCGCCCCCCGGCGCCCCAGGCTGGGCCGAATCCACCGTGTGCAACATCTTGGCCAACCCCAAATACACCGGGCACATGGTGTTCGGCCGCACCCGCAAAAACCCCGCCACCGGCAAAACCCGCCCCGTCCCCCCCAGCCAGTGGCTCTGGTCACCTGAGCCCACCCACCCCGCGCTCACCGACCGCGCCACCTGGCACGCCGCCCAGACCATCGGAGCCGAACGCGGCAACACCCGCGACGCCGAAAAACCCACCACCCAGCCCGGTACCCGGTATGTGCTGCGCTCACACGTCCGGCACGCCGCCTGCCAGCACCGCATGACCGGCATCTACCGGCCCTCCGGCAACGACGCTGACGTGTACATCTACTACAAATGCCCGTACAACCCCGCCAGCCCCCACCACCGCGCCGCCCACCCCGACCACCCGCCCACCTCCGTCTCCATCCGCGAAGACACCCTCCTCGCCGCCATCACCGGGGACTTCCTCGCCAAGTACGTATTCGGCCACGACCGCGCCGCCATGCTCGCCGCCACCCTGCCCGCCACCACCGCCGCCCTCGACACCCAGCGCCAGGCCCGCGCCGCCGCGCTGCGCAAGGAACTCGCCCGCATCGACACCGCCCAAGCCGGGCTGCTGACCGAACTGGAAGAACTCGGACCCGACACCAGCGGCGCAGCCGCCGCCTACCGCACCCGCATCCGCGCCCGCAACGCCGACCTGCACGGCCAGCGCACCCAGGCCGAGGCTGAGCTAACCGAACTGGACACCACCAGCCCCCAGTCCAACGACCCCACCCTGCTCGACGAACTGCCCTACCTCGCAGACATCCTCCCCAAAGCTCCCCCCGCCCTCATCGAAAAACTGATCACCGCCCTGGACATCCAGTGCCTCTACCGCAAAGAGCAAAACCAGGCCACCATCTGGGCAACCATCACCGACACCACCCCCGGCACCATCGCCGCCCTCCTAGCCGACCCCCGCACCGGCAACGACACCGGCCTCAACCCCGACCCGCAGCCCCCTGCCACCCCCACCCCTGCGGAAGCGTTGACACAAGGCCCTATACGGCACCTACGATTCCACGATCATGGAGTGTGGTGCTGATGGGACGCATGGGGCTGGTGCACGTCCCCGCTCGCGGGTCTGGCGCTGCTGTCGCGGCTGACGTTGCTGTAGTGAACGGCCGACACTGACGTTGCTGACGTGAAGCGGCCGACACGGCCCGGGGCCAGGTCCCCGAACCATCACCCGTGCCTACGCCACCGCATCCTGACGAGGAGCGCGACGGTGAACATCAAGGCCGTCATCAGCAACCGGATGGCATCAGCAACCGGATGGCGTGCCCGTCGGCGCGGTTCTGAACGGGCCGGCGGGCGGAGTAAGGCGCGTGCCTTCCTCAGCCGGCGAGCCAGGCGGCGGTGTCGGGCGGCAGTACGCCGCCGCCGAACTCGCCGCTGGCGAGCAGGACCTCACGGTACGGGGGCAGCGCGGCCGGTGCCCGGCCGAGGTTGGCGGCGAAGATGAACCCGGGCTCGCGCGCGAAGCACAGCAGCTCGGAGCCGGAGCCCACGCCGTCCAGCCAGCGCATGGCGCCCGCGCCGAGGGCAGGATGGCCGCGGCGCAGGCGCAGGGCGGCGCGGTACAGGCTCAGGAAGGAGCCGGGCTCCGCCCGCTGCGCCTCGACGCTGCGGCGGCCCCAGTCCCCGGGCTGAGGTAGCCACGGTGACGCCTGGGGATCACCGGCGCTCGTTCCGGAAAATCCGAACGAAGCCCCGCCAGCACTCCACGGAAGCGGGACCCGGCAGCCGTCGCGTCCGATCCGCTCGCCTCCGCTGCGCCGGAACCGCGGATCGGCGCGGGCCCCGGGTGGCAGGGCGAGCACCTCCGGGAGCCCGAGCTCCTCGCCCTGGTAGATGTACGCCGAGCCGGGCAGCGCGAGCAGAAGCAGCACGGCCGCCCGGGCACGCCGCTCGCCACGCTCCGGGTCATCCGCCTCGCCGCGCGCGTACCGGGTCACCGGGCGGGTCACGTCGTGGTTGCCGAGGACCCACGGGGCGCGGGAGCCCCCGGCCAGCGACCGCGTGGCGTCGATGGCCGCGCGCAGCGCCGCGGTGTCCCACGGGGCACTGATCAGCTGGAAATTGAACACCTGCGGCAGCCCGCCGGGCTCCAGGTACGGGCGCAGGGTGTCCGGCTCGTCGTACCACACCTCGCCGATCGCGGTGCGCCGGCCGGGGAACACGCCTGGCGGGTATGAGTCCAGGATCGACCGCCACGACCGGTACAGCGCGTGCAGCTCGGGCCGGTGACGGTAAGCGGACGGGCCGAGGCCCGGCACGGCCGGGGGGTTGTCCGGCAGGTCCGGGTCCTTGAAGAGCCCGTGCGCCACGTCGACGCGCAGCCCCGCGACGTCCCGGTCCAGCCAGAACCTGATGACCTTCTCGAAGAACGCGGGGACGTCGGGGTCGAGCCAGTTCCAGTCCGGCTGGCTCGAGTCGTACAGGTGCAGGTACCACTGACCGTCCGGGACCCGGGTCCAGGCGGGGCCGCCGAACTGCGATGGCCAGTTGTTCGGCGGTTCGCCGCCGGGCGCGTCGCGGAAGATGAACCGGGCGCGTTCCCGGCTGCCGGGGCCGGCCGCCAGCGCGGCGCGGAACAGCGGATGGTTCACCGAGCTGTGGTTCGGCACCAGGTCGATGATCACCCGGATGCCGTGCGCCCGCGCCTCGGCGACGAGCGCGTCGAAGTCCGCGAGCGTACCGAGCAGCGGGTCGACGTCGCAGTAGTCGCTGACGTCGTAGCCGCCGTCGGCAAGCGGCGACGGGTAGAACGGCGTCAGCCAGATCGCGTCCACGCCCAGCCAGGAAAGGTACGGAAGCCGGGACCGCACCCCGGCGATGTCTCCGACGCCGTCGCCGTTGCTGTCGGCGAAACTGCGCGGGTACACCTCGTAGACGACCGCGTCGTCCCACCAGGCGCGCTCGTCAGCGCTCATCCGTTGCTCACCCCCGCCGGTCGTTCACGTCACCCACGCCCATTCTGCCGGCCGGGCTCAGTAGAGTCGACGTGGAGGCGTTTGGGTGCCTGGTGGCCCCCCTGGTCTTCAAAACCAGTGGACGGCGCGCCGCGTCGTCGGCGGGTTCGATTCCCGTCCGCCTCCGCCACCGATGCGCTCGGCTGCCACCGGATTCGTCACTACTGGGACATGAACACCGCGAGCCCGGGTACGGGGCGAGGATGCGCGTAGGCTTGAGCGATGCTGGCTGACTCCTTCGGGCGGGTTGCGACCGATCTGCGGGTTTCGCTGACCGATCGCTGCAACCTGCGGTGCGCTTACTGCATGCCGCCCGAGGGCCTGGACTGGCTGCCGTCGCCGGAGATCCTCACCGACGACGAGGTTATCCGGCTGGTCCGGGTTGGCGTCGAGCGGCTCGGCATCCGGGAGGTCCGCTTCACCGGCGGCGAGCCGCTGCTGCGCCGCGGCCTGGCGGAGATCGTGCGGCGCACCGCGGAACTGCGGCCGCGCCCGGAGATCTCGCTGACCACGAACGGCATCGGGCTCACCCGTACCGTGGCTACGCTGCGTGAGGCCGGGCTGGACCGGGTCAACGTGTCGCTGGACACGCTGCGCCCGGAGGTATTCCGCAAGCTGGCGCGCAGGGACCGGCTGCCCGACGTGCTCGACGGCCTGGCCGCTGCCGCCGCCGCCGGGCTCACCCCGGTCAAGGTGAACGCGGTGCTGATGCGCGGGCTCAACGACGACGAGGCCGTGCCGCTGCTGCGGTTCTGCCTCGACAACGGCTACGAGCTGCGGTTCATCGAGCAGATGCCGCTGGACGCTCAGCACGGCTGGAAGCGCGCCGAGATGGTGACCGCCGAGGAGATCCTCGCCGCGCTGCGCGCCGGCTTCACGCTCACCCCGGACGACCCCCGGCAGCGCGGCTCCGCGCCCGCCGAGGCCTTCATCGTCGGCGGCGGCCCCGCCCGGGTGGGGGTGATCGCCTCGGTCACCCGGCCATTCTGCGGCTCGTGCGACAGGGTCCGGCTGACCGCGGACGGCCAGGTCCGCAACTGCCTGTTCGCCCGCACCGAAAGCGACCTGCGGGAACCGCTGAGGGCCGGCGCCGATGACGATGATCTTGCCAAACGATGGGTGGCGGCTGTGGCGGGCAAGCTTCCCGGCCACGGGATCAACGACCCGTCGTTCCTGCAGCCGGACCGGCCCATGTCCGCCATCGGCGGCTGAGACCGGAACGCCGCCGATGCGTGCGGCAGGAAACCGTGGCACCGGCGCCTCCGGCGGGGCGGCCGGCCCGGCGGGAACCACGGCCTCGTTCGGCGTCATCATCCTGGCCGGCGGGGCGGCGAGAAGGATGGGCGGGGCGGACAAGCCCGGACTCGCCGTCGGGGGCCGCACGATGCTCGAGTCGGTCGTGGCCGCCGGCATCGAGGCGGGCGCGCAGCGGGTGGTGATCGCCGGGCCGGAACGGCGGATGGACGCGGGGACCGGCCCAGCGCCGCGTGTGGCGGACGAGATCGCGTACGTGCGGGAGGAGCCGCCGGGAGCCGGGCCGGTTCCCGCGCTGCGCTGTGGGCTCGCCGCGGTGACCGGGGAGTGGGTCGCGGTGCTCGGCGCCGACCTGCCGTTCCTGCGCGCGGATCACCTGCGCGCGCTGCTGCGCGCGGCAGGCGGCTCGCGCGGTGCCGTCCTGGCGGACGACGCCGGGCGGCCGCAGTGGGTGGCCGGCTGCTGGCGGGCAAGCGCGCTCCGCGAGGCCGCGGCCCGCTACCGCGGCGGCTCGCTGCGCGGCCTGCTCGGCCCGCTCGAGCCCGTCATGCTGCGCCTGCGCCCGGCGCCGGGCACGCCGCCCCCCTGGATGGACTGTGACACGGTGGACGACCTGCGCCGGGCCCGTGCCTGGTCCGGCGGGTAAGACCGCGCGTTCTTCCGCGCTCCGCGCGGGGCGCCACGCGGCTCGGCGCCCACAACGGGATATTTCGTCCGCGCGCGGGGCGATGCCCGGCGGCCCGGCGGCCCGGCGCCCGCAACGGGAAATTCACCCGCGCGCGGGGCGGCGCGCGGATTTGGGTGCGATCCGCGTCGTTATCACAGCACGAATCGCACCCAAAGACCTCTAATGCTCGATGCTGTCCTGCTCGATACCGTCCCGCTCGGCTAGCGGGCGGCCCTTCGTCTCCGGGCCGATCAGGTAGCCGGCCCCGCGGTCGACCACGCCGGGCGCCGGCCGGTCAGAACCCGTACTTGGTCCCGTCCAGCGTCTCGCCGGCCGGCGGCGTGGTAATCGTGGCCGGCGCGTCGTAGTTGGTGAAGTTCACGTAGCCCTGGCCCTTGGGGCCCTGGATCTGCAGGATCTCCGGGGTGGCCGACTGCGACACGAAGACGTGGGTCTTGTGGCTCGGCTGGTTCAGCTCCTGTGCCGGCTGGCCGTTGACGGTCGTGGCCGGGCCCTTGGTGAAGCCGGTCGCGTTCTTCGCGAAACTGTGGGCGAGGCTGCTCGCGTTGCACAGCGAGGAGAGGGAGCCAAGGCCTGAGCCGTTGGCGGGCACCTTCAGCCACTTGCCGGAAAGCAGGCGCACCGCCGCGCCGCTGGCGCCAACGCCCTTGTAGAACGCGTCCGTCGGCTTGATCCACACCGTGCTTCCCTTGTTCACGATCTCGAACGAGCCCTTTCCCGAAAGGCTCATGCTGCCCTGGCAGCCCTCGCCTCGTGCGAGCGCGAGGTCCAGGCCGATGGTCTGCCCCGAATCGGTCACGCTGCCCGAGACGTGCACGCTGGAGCTTGTGCCGAGGTCGGCGACCGCCCGGGCGGCGATCTGGTCAGCGCTCATCCCCGCCAGCGCGTTGCTGCCCGACGTGGCCGATGAGGCCGCCGGGGTGCCGCTGCTGCTCGATGAGCCGCAGGCGGCCGTGGCCACGGCGAGAGTGGCCGCAAAAAGGACGGCCGGAGCTGTCCTGAAGGCTGCGTACACGAGTACTCCCTTATGTGTCTGGTAATCCCCTTGCGTCCCCGTCGCGGGACTACGCCTATGCCTAGCTGGGACGGCACCTACCCCGTCCTGGCCAGCGCGAACGCGACCCGGTTGCGCAAGCTCACCGTTTCGCGCACCGGCCTTGTATATCACGAAGGCATGGGAGGGATTCATGACCCAGTACATCAGCCGTCAATTCGGTACCGGCTTTCCGGCACGCCCGCTGGTCCGGGCACGTTCTGCGCAAATATGCCCATTCCCGGGCAATTACAGCGGGCGCATGGAAAACTACAGAATGACAGACTCCGGCACGGTTCGGTAACCGGTTGGCGAATCGCCGTACGCGCGGGCATCCCGCCGATAAACTTCCCAGGTTCTTACAAGGCGCTCAACGGGCATGTAAGCGGGGCCGCACATGACCAATCACTATGATCCACAAGACGACCGGCTGCCGTCATACGGGGAGGCCGGTCACGGCCAGGCGCAGCAGCCGGGGGCTTACGGGCAGCCGCGGTCCGGCGGCTATGGTCCGCCGCCGGGAACGTACGGCGGGCCGCAGCCCGGGGCTTACGGCGGGCCGCAGCCCGGGCCGTTCGCCCAGCCGCAGCCCGGATCGTACGGGCAGCCGCAGGCCGGGCCGTACGGGCAGCCGCGGCAGGCGGAGTACGGGCAGTCACAGCAGGGTTACGGCTCCGTACCAGCTTCTGGTTACGGCAGCGACGCTTCCCAGGCCCAGCCGTACGGGGCGCCGCCTGCGGGCTACGGGGCAAGCGCGGCCGGCTATCAGCCCGCATACGGCTCGCCCGCGGACTACGCGAGCTGGCTGACCAGGGTCGCCGCGACCCTCGTGGACTCCGTTCCGCAGCTGGTGCTGACTGTGATCGCGATCGTGGTGCTCAGCGCCGGGAAGGGCAGCACGGTGGCGCTCCTGTTCGCCATGCTCTTTTACCTTTCAGCGCTCGGCGTGGCAATTTACAATCGCTGGATCCGAGCGGGACGCACGGGGCAGAGCTGGGGGAAACAGGTCGTGGGCGTCCGCCTCATTGATGAGGAAACCCGTCAGCCTATCGGCGCTCTGATGGCGTTTGTCCGCGATCTTGCGCACGTCATCGACGGGCTTATTTGTTACATAGGGTACCTTTTCCCGCTGTGGGACCAGAAAAGGCAGACGATCGCGGACAAGATTGTGCACACCGTTGTCGTCCCGGCTGACGAGCCCTATTCCCCGCAGAGCGCCGTCGATCAGCGCGGACGCGGCGCTTACCCGCAGGCCACCGGCCAGTACCCGCAGAGCGGCTATCCAGGCCAGACCGTCCCCCAGGGTTACCCGCAGCAGCCCGGTTACCCACAGGGGCCCGGCTACTCGCAAGGGCCTGGGAACCCGCAGGGGCCTGGGTACCCGCAAGGTTCCGGTCACGCGCAGGGCGCCGCTTTTCCCAGCGGGCCGCAGGAGCCGCCCTACCAGTACGGCCAGAACAACGGGCGGGGCCCCGGTTACGGGAACGAGGCACAGCGTCCGGGCTACCCGCAGGACCCGGGCTACCCGCCCAGCCCCGGCTACGGCGGCCAGCGGTAACGCCAGGTCCTGTGGGTCACCCCGGCCGCGGTGATCGTGATAGCCGCCTGGACGGTGCTGCGCAACCTGCCTTTCGCCCCGTTCACGGCGCTGCGTCCGTGACAGGCGGAGCCACCGCCCGTTCAGTAGAACTCGACACGGTCCCCGGCCGGAACGTGCCGCGCCTCGTGACCGCGACGCCAGCCAGGCACAGGGCGCCGCCGGCCAGCGTCAGCAAGCCGGGCACCTGGCCGAGGAACAGCCACGACATCGCGATGACCAGCACGGGGACCAGGTACGTGGTGGCGCCCATCGTGCCCGCGGCGGTGCGGGCCAGCGCGTATGCCCACGTCGTGAAGCCCAGCGTTGTCGGGAAGATGCCCAGGTAGAGGACGTTCAGCGTGGCCGGAAGCGGCGCGCGGGCGAGCTGCGCCGCGAGCTGGCCGGCGAAGGGCAGGCAGGCGAGCGTCCCGATGAGGGACGCGAACGTGATCACCTGGAGGGCGGACGCGTGCCGCAGCGCCGGCTTCTGGCACACGACCGCGACCGAGTAGGACGCCGCCGCGGCCAGGCAGAGCAGCACGCCGAGAACGGATGTGCGGCCGCCGTGCGACTCCGACAATCCGACCACCACCGCGCCGCCGAACGACACGGTGACGCCCGCCAGCAGCCGGGCCGGGAACCCCTCGCGAAGCAGCCAGCCGCTGAGCAGGGCGATGAGCACCGGGCCGATGTTCACGAGCATCGCCGCCGTGCCCGCGTCCACGTCGCGCTCGCCCCAGTTGAGCGCGACCATGTAACCGCCGAACCAGAGCAGCCCGGTCGCGGCGATGCCCGGCCATGCCGCGCGCGGCGGCAGGCCCACGCCGCGTGCCAGCCAGATC
Source organism: Streptosporangiaceae bacterium (assembly GCA_019239975.1). GTDB lineage: Bacteria > Actinomycetota > Actinomycetes > Streptosporangiales > Streptosporangiaceae > JAFAZE01. Next base: position 230,149 of record JAFAZE010000040.1, on the reverse strand, counting down.
GCGCCCAGCGCAAGCGACGCGGTCAGCATTCGGCCCAGCGCCAGGGCACCGGGGGAGAAGTGCGCGCCCGCGCTGCGGATAGAAACGAACGCGGACGCCCACAGCAGTACCGTGACCGCGGCCGCGGCGATCACGCCGTACCCGCCAGCCTCGCGTTTCGCAGCCACGACCGAAGCCTAAAGGCTGGACGCTACGGTCCCCAGCGAATTATGGACGTCACGTTCCCGGGTAAAATGCCAGGTAAATCATCACGGGAGCTCGGGCCGACCGGGCTGAGAGGGTGGCTGCCCACCAAGGCCGCGGGCCGCGTGGGCCGGCGCCACCGACCGTTGGAACCTGTCCGGGTAATGCCGGCGTAGGGAGGCAGCCGATGACGGCCGTGAGCAGCGGATTCACCACAGTCGCCGGGGATCGTCACTCCGAGGCCCCGCGGACGCTCGCCGAGCCCGTCCCGCAGCCGCTCGGAGTGCTCGACCAGTTCGGGCTCTGGGGAAACCTCGGGGTGAGCCTGCTCGGCTTCACCGGGGCGATCTTCGTCCTGCGGCCGGGAGGTACGGGCACCCCGGGGCTGTCCCTCGCCGCCGCGCTGACCGCGATCGTGGCCGGCACGCTGCTCGGCATGCTGCCGGTCGCGCTGGCCGGGGTGGCGGGCGCGCGAACCGGAGCGCCGGCCATGGTCCTGCTGCGCGGCCTGTTCGGTACCCGGCTGTCCTATCTGCCGACCGCGCTGAACATAGCGCAGTGCGTCGGCTGGGGCATCTTCGAGCTGGTCACGATCGCGACCGCCGCGCACACCGTCGCCCCGGCGCTGCCGAAGACCGGCTACGTGCTGATCGCCGGCCTGGCGACCGCGCTGCTGACGATCCGGCCGCTCGGCGCGATCCGGGTGCTGCGCCGGTACGCGACGACCGCCGTGCTGATCGTGCTCGTCTACCTTTTCGTCCAGCTCGTGCGCCATCCGCTGCCCGGCTTCGCGCACGGCACCTGGTCCGGGTACTGGGCGGCGACGGACACGGTGGTCGCCGTGGCGATCTCCTGGGCCCCGCTCGCCGCCGACTACACGCGCCACTCCCGCACGTCACACGCCGCGTTCGCGGGCACGCTGACCGGCTACAGCGTCACGCAGGTGCTCTGCTACGTGATCGGCCTCCTCGCGCTCGTCACGGTCGCGCGGAACCCCGGCGACATCTACGGCGCGTTCATAGCGCTGCCGATGGGATCCCTCGGCTTCGCCATCCTCGCGGCGCGCGAGCTCGACCAGTCGTTCGCGAATGTGTACTCGACCGCGGTGTCCGCGCAGAACCTGCGGCCGCTGTGGGACCGCCGCGTGCTGGCGGGGGTGATCGCGGCGGTGACGACCGCGGGCGCGCTCTGGCTGAACATCGCGGACTACGAGAACTTCCTCACGCTCATCGGCTCGGTGTTCGTGCCGATGTCGGCGGTGCTCATCGCCGACTACTTCGTGCTGTCGGGGGGCCGCTGGGACCTTTCCGCGCGGGCGCGGTGGGCGATGCTCGTGCCATGGGCGGCGGGGTTCGTCACCTACCAGCTCATCAACCCGGGGTCCGTCTCCTGGTGGGTCTCGGCGTGGACGTCTTTCGGGCGGCTGGTCCACTTCACCCCGGCGAGCTGGATGTCGGCGTCCATCCTTTCGTTCGCCGTGGCCGCCGCGGTGACGCTGGCCGGCGGGATCAGCGCCAGGGGATGGAAAGCTCGCCGAGCAGCGCCTTGAGCGCCTGGGCCGCACGGCGGAACCCGCCGGGGCCGCTGAAGCCGCCGAACCGCCCGGCCTCCGCCAGGTGCGGCTCCAGCGACACGTAACCCGTGAAGCCGGAATCCCGCAGCGCCGCCAGCGTCTGGGGCACCTCGCCGTCGCCCTCGCCGGCCGGGACCACCGCGCCCGACGCCGCCAGCGCGTCCTTGACCTGGAGGTAGACGAGGTACGGCCGGAGCAGGCCGTAGCCTTCGGTGTGCGGCCGCACCCCGCACTGGACGAAGTTCGCTGCGTCGAACGTGGCCCGCAGCGCCGGCGAGCCCACGCTCTTCAGCAGGTCCGCGCACCGCTGCGGGCTGTCGCCGTAGATCTGCTTCTCGTTCTCGTGGGCGAGGACGAGCCCGCGGGCGGCCGCGATGGCCGCCAGTGACCCCATGCGGTCGATGACCTGCTGCCGGTACCGCTCCGGCGGATCGCCGGGCGGGATGAAGAACGAGAAGACCCGTACGATGCCGGTGCCCAGCTCGCCCGCGATCGCGGCGATGCGGCGCAGGCGCTCCTGCTCCGGGCCGATCGGCGCGCCGATGCCGATCTTGCCGATGGGGGAGCCGATCGCCGATACGCGCACCCCCGCGTCCGCGAGCGCCCGGCGTATCCGGGCGAGCTGCCTGTCGCTCAGGCTGGCGACGTTGACCGACCACACGCTGCGCAGCTCGAGGTGGCAGATGGATTCCTCCGCGAGCGTGGCTAGCTGCTCGCTCAGCTTGGGCGAGATCTCGTCGGCGAAGCCGCTGAGGACAAAGGTCATCGCGCGCCCGCGGTCATCGCGGATCCCTCGCCCCGGGCAGCACCACGGTGCGGCCCTCGCGCGCCGACTCGTACACGGCGCAGACGATCTCCAGCGCGTTCCGTCCGTCCTCCGCGGTGACCGCCGGCGCCCGGCCCTCGTCGATCGCGGCGAGGAAGTCGGCTATCTGCGCGGCGTGGGTGTCCGCGCCGATGGCCGCGGGGTCCGCGGCCCCGCCCGGCGACGCGGGGTCCGCGGCCCCGCCCGGGCCGTCGTCGGCGGCGGGCGCGGCCGGGCGCGCACCGTCCTCGCCGGTCACGCCGGCGGGCACGCCGGGCACGAGGGCGCGGCGGACGATCTCGCCGTCCTCGACGGTGACGGTGCCGTTCGTCCCGGTGATCTCCAGGCGCTGCGCGAGACCGGGGAAGACGGCGGTGCTGGTCACGATCGTGCCGACGGCGCCGGAGCCGAACCGCAGGAGCGCGAGCGCGACGTCCTCGGCCTCGATCTGGTGGGCCAGCGTGGTGCACACGGCGGTCACCTCGGCGACCGGCCCCATGCACCAGCGGAGCAGGTCGACGTAGTGAATGCCCTGGTTCATCAGGGACCCGCCGTCGAGGGCGCTGGTGCCCCGCCACCGCGCGCTGTCGTAGTACCCCTGGGTGCGGTACCACTTCGTGCTGGCCTCACCGAGCACGAGCCGGCCGAGGATGCCGTCGTCGAGCAGCCGGCGCAGCTCGATCAGCCCGGGGTCGAAACGGTGCTGGGAGATCACCGTCATGGCGACGCCCGCGTCGCCGGCGGCGCCGATGAGCCGGTCGGCGGCGTCCAGCGTCACGTCGAGCGGCTTCTCCACGACGAGGTGCTTTCCGGCCGCGGCCGCCCGCACGCCCACCTCCGCGTGCAGCCCGCTCGGCACGCACACCGAGACGACGTCGATGTCGTCGCGGGCCAGGAGCGCGCCGAGGCCCGGCTCCGCCGCGCAGCCGTGTGCCCGGGCAAGGCCGGCCGCGGCATCCGGCTGCACGTCCGTGACCGCCACCAGCGTCGCGGAAGGCAGCGCCGCGATCGCTTCGGCGTGCGTCGCCGCGATCACGCCGGCGCCGACGACGCCGAACCCGTGCGAACTCACCGCGTCACTCCACCCCCCACTCCCTGAGCACCTCCAGGTGCTGCGGCAGGGCCACCTCGGGCTCCTCGATCTCGGGATGCCAGCGCTTCTCCCACTCGACCGACACCCAGCCCTGGTAGCCGCGCCCGGCGAGCAGCGCCAGCATCTCGCGCACCGGCACCTCACCCTCGCCGAGCAGCACGAGCCGCCAGCCGTCGGGCTGGCCGGATGGGTCCGCCCGCCTGGCGTCCTTGACCTGGGCGAGCAGAACGCGGTCACCGAGGTGCCGGCAGACGTCGTCCGGCCGCTCGCCCACCCGGTGCGGATGGTGGCTGTCCCACACCGCGCCGGCCCACGGCGAGGGGACGATCGCGAGCAGGCGCGCCAGCAGCGACGACGCCGAGAACGCGTCGTGTGTCTCGACGCCGATGGCGACCCCGAGCCGCTCGGCGGCGGGCAGGCACTGCTCGAGCACCCGCGCCGCCGCCTCCAGAGCCGCCTCCAGAGCCACCGCCCGGGCCGCCTGCTGGCCCGGTTCCGCGGCCTGCAGCTCCCCGCCGAACACGCGCACCAGCGGGGACTCCCAGTCGCTGGCGAGCTGCAGGAACCGGAGAATCTCGGGGACGGGATCGTCGCCGGTCAGGCGCACCGAACTGTCCACGGCGACGACCGGTAGGCCCGCGCCGGTCACGGTCCGCTTCACCCTGGCGCGATCGGCGGCGGGCATCGACGGGTCGATCAGCTCGCCGTCGATGAGCCGCAGCTCCACGCCGTCAAAACCCCACCGGCGCCCGAGCGCCGTGGCTGTGGCGAGGCTGGCATCGGGGAACGCCAGGGTGCTGTAGGCGATGCGCATCAGTGTACTTCCCGTCATAAAGCCGTCCCCGGGCCGGTTGGGGGGGTCTCGGCCCGGGGACGGAGCTGGTGCGGTGCTGAGTGCGGAGCGCTACCCGGCCGGGTGCAGGCGGAGGATGACCACCTCGACCAGTGCTCGGTCATGGAGAAGTCGCCGTCGGCGACGTCGGCGTTCCAGGCATTGACGGTCAGGCCCTGGAAGGTCGCGTCGATGCCCGCGGCCCTCGGCTCCTGGGCCGCCGCCGAGTCTAAGCGCTTACGCTAACCGCCGGGGATAGGTCCGTCAAGGCTTGTTATAAGCCCTAAACTTGATGGGACGTAGTTGCGCCGTCGCGCCGAGGAGGAGCCGATGACCACACTGGCGTCCAGTACGGACGGTGCCCTGCCGTTCCCGCCGGGATTCGTCTGGGGAGCGGCGACCGCCGCATACCAGATCGAGGGCGCGGCCAGGGCCGACGGGAGAGGGCCGTCCGTATGGGACACCTTCAGCCACACGCCCGGCAAGGTCCGTGGCGGGGACACCGGCGACATCGCCTGTGACTCCTACCACCGTTACCAGGAGGACGTGGCGCTGATGGCCTCGCTCGGCCTGAACGCGTACCGCTTTTCCGTCTCGTGGCCCCGCGTTCAGCCCGGCGGCAGGGGAGCCGTGAACTCCAGGGGCCTGGACTACTACCGGGCGCTGCTCGACCAGCTCGCCGACCGCGGCATAGCGCCGGCGGTCACGCTCTACCACTGGGATCTTCCCCAGGAGCTGCAGGACGAGGGCGGCTGGGCGGCCCGCGACACCGCGTACCGCTTCGCCGAGTTCGCCGAGATCACCGGCGCCGCACTCGGCGACCGCGTCGCCCGCTGGATCACGCTGAACGAGCCCCAGGTCGTCGCGAACAACGGCTACCGCACCGGCGACCACGCGCCCGGGCTGCGTGACGCCGCCGCCGCTGCCGCGGCGACCCATCACCTGCTGCTCGGCCACGGCCTGGCCGTTCAGGCGCTGCGTGCCGGGCTCCCGGCCGGCACGCCGGCCGGCGTCACGCTCGACATGCACCCGGTGCGGGTCGTGGGCGACGGCCGCGCCGACCTCGTCGAACGGGCACGGCTGATCACCGACGCGAACCTCAACGGCCTGTTCCTCGAGCCGCTGCTGCACGGCCGCTACCCGGCGCACGCCGAGGCGGAGCTCCTGCCGCCCGAGTCGCTCATCGCCGACGGCGACCTCGAGGCGGTCAGCCAGCCGCTCGACTTCCTCGGCGTCAACTACTACAGCCCCGTCTACCTCCGGGCCGGCGATCCGCGTGACCTGAGGGCGAACGAGCACGCGATCCGCGGCGGAGTCCCCGGCGTCGTCGGGTACAGCCCCGAATCGCTCGAGCGCACGCCGATGGGCTGGCTCGTTGACCCCGACGGGCTCTACGAGCTCCTGGTGCGCCTCTCCAAGGACGCGCCGGGCCTGCCGCTGTACGTCACCGAGAACGGCTGCGCCGCCGAGGACTACGTGAACCCGGAGGGCGCCGTCAACGACGTCGAGCGCGTCAGGTACCTGCACCTGCACCTGGACGCCGCGGCCCGGGCCATCAGGGACGGCGCGAGCCTGGCGGGCTACTTCGTCTGGTCGCTGCTGGACAACTTCGAGTGGGGGTGGGGCTACCAGAAACGCTTCGGCATCGTCTTCGTCGACTTCGGAACCCAGCGCCGGACCCCCAAGTCAAGCGCCCGCTTCTACTCCGACGTCATCCGAGCCAACGCCGTGCCAGCCCGGGGGGACGGTGCCCCGGAACCCGCCGCTACCCGCTGAGGTACTCACCACTGGCCGTAGCCTGCCGTCAGTCGCCGTTGGGTCGCGATGCCGCGGCAGCCCGGCACGCCGTTCGGCGCGGGCCGCTTCGCAACTCTGGGAAGGCACCGCTCGTTGTGGGATGCTGGGGGACTGACGACGGGGGAGAACGGCGGGAGAACGGCGTGGCCGGGACGCGTACGGCGCTCAGCGCGGCGTCGCGATGGAGGCGGCGCCATTCTGTCGCTGACAGCTGCGCCGTGATCGCCGCCTGCGCCGTGATCGCCGCAGCCGGGTGCGCAGGTTCGACCCTGGCGCGGCCTGCCGGGATGGTGGTCTCGCGGTCCGGAGCCGGGCAGTCCGCGTGGATCACGGATGCGGCCAGGGCGTGCGGGACACTGCCGTCGTTCCCGCCGGGCTACGCCGACGAGATCATGGCCGGGCGGCTGACCATCGCGCCATGGCCCACCGTCACGATCGACCCGCACCGCGACGGCCACATCAACTGGTCGATGGACCCGTTCCACCATCCGACGTGGCAGCAGGATTTCCAGTCCGGCGGATGGATGGAGGCACTGGTCGAGGGATACCTGGCCGGCGGCCCGCACGCGAAGGCCTACCGGGATCGTGCCCAGGCCCTGCTGACCGGATGGCTGGCGCAGGTGCCCCAGCGGAACCGCGATCCGGAAACCCTGATCTGCTCATCGGAGGCATTCCCCGGCGAGAGCTGGATCAACAGCCAGATCCCGCCCGCCGTCCGCTACCTGGCCACACACTGGCAGGGGGCCTGGAATCACGGGCTCAAGCAGGACCTCGAGCTGCTGCAGATAGGGTGCGGCTACCCGCCGGGCGCCTTCGGCGGCCAGGCCCTGGGATGGCGGCGGACCGCCTACGGGCAGATGATCGCCTCTTTCGCGCCGAACCGGCTCGGCCCCGCCGTCGACGTCCAGGGCGCGGCGAACGAGGAGGCCACCGGGTACGCCGACTTCACCTACGGTCTGTGGACGTACGCGGAGCGGCATCTGGCGGCGTGCGGCTACTCGCTGCCGGCCGCGATCGCCGCGCGGATAGCGCTGATGCCGATGTTCCTCGCCCTGGCCACGCAGCCCGACGGCAAGCTCGTGCAGATCGGCGACACCTACGTGCAGCCTCCGCGGCACTGGGTTGCCGGAACGCCGCTGCAGTACGCCGCGACGCTCGGCCGGGCCGGCGCGCCGCCGTCGCGGCAGGTGGGTGTTTACCAGGCAGGTTACGTGTTCGGCCGGTCGGGCTGGGGGACGGCCGCGACGTTCGGCCAGCAGTCGTTCTATTCGCTGCGCTTTGGCCCGGCCAGGCAGGTCCACGGCCATGAGGACCACATGTCGCTGACCTACTACGCCCGCGGCCGCAACCTCCTCGTCAACGCCGGCCACACCGGGTACGAGAACACCCCCTACCGCGCCTTCCTCATCTCGCCGGAGGCCGGCAACGTCCTGGTGATGCCCGGCGCGCGCTTCGACGGCGCCGCGCCGACCCACCTGACCAGGCAGTTCATCGGGCCGGCCGGGCAATTCTTCGAGCTCTCCGATACCGCCTTCGGCAGGCACCCCCGCGAGCGCAGCGTCTACGTCTGCCAGCGCCCGGACCTCGTGCTGGTCCTCGACCGCGCCTCGGGCGCCGCCAGCTACGAGCAGCTATGGCACCTCGACCCGGCCCTCACCGTCACCAGGGTGACCAGTTCCTCCGCGGTCGCCGCCGCGCCGGGCACCCAGCTCTACATCGGCCAGGTCCCGCTCCCCGGCCAGGTGATCCCGAGCGGGTCAACCCGCGTCATCCGCGGCCAGACCCGGCCTTACTACCAAGGCTGGGTGTCCCACCAGATGCTGGAGCGGATCCCCTCCTCAGTGATCACAATGACCCGCACCGGCAGGTCCGTGGCGATGCTCACCCTGATCGCACCGACCAGTCCCGGCACCCCCGTCACCACCGCGATCACCCGGCAGCCCGCCGGCTCTTACCGCCTTACCGTGCACCTGGGTGGTACCGCCATATCCTTCCTCATCGGCCCCACCGGCTACATCGAGCAATCACCCGTTCCATGATCACGGAAATCTCGGTGCCGTATTCGACCCGCCGTTTCCACGACGCGCCAGCAACGAACAACATGGTGGAAACGATGTGCCGCCGGACACTCGCCGAAACTCGCCGGGGCACCGTGGGGCGGCAGGGGTTACTCGGCGCGCGACCGGCATGTCGCGCGTTTTCGCGTGTTGTTCTGCACGGATAGCCGAACGTTTTCGCACTCAATAACGGCGATCAGAGGGGTGCCGTGCCGGGCGGGTGCTCGTGACGGGCGAGGCCGGGAGGTGCCGTGCCGGGCGGGTGCTCGTGACGGGCGAGACCGCGGTGCCGTGACGGGTGAGGCCGGGAGGTGCCCGTGACGGGGGAGGCCCAGGTCAGGGCGTGCGACGGGGAGGCCCAGGACAGGTGCCCGTGACGGGGAGGCCCAAGTCAGGGGCTCGTGACGGAGAAGCCAGGGCGGATTCCTCATCGGATGCCGCGCCGCACCCGTCGCCACCACGTCCGGCTCAGCAGTAGCCGCGCTCGCATGGGCCACGGTAGTGCGCTGTTGCTGCTGTGGATGCACATTCCCGTGTCACCGATGAGGCAGTCACCCCGGTGATTGCCCCAGCAGTGCCGGCAGTGGCGAGCGACGGTCACGCACGCGTCCTCTCCTGCGTCCTTTACTACGTGATGCTCACCTACCCACAGATACACCCCCCGCCCCTACACCCCTGCCCGGGCGCGCCCGGTGAGTCCGCCGCGCCGAAGGGGTACCCAAAGAATCGGGCCGTCGGCCGCGTACAGGAGGTTTCCATGACAGACAACGATTTTCCGGCACCGGAGAGCGGGTTCGTGATCACGCACTTCCTGGTGGTCTCCGACCAGGACCGGTCGCGCGAGTACTACCGCTCGGTGTTCGGGGCGAAGGTGCTGATAGAGCGCGATCCGGTCATCATGAAGATCGCCAACAGCTGGCTGGTCCTCAACGTGGGTGGCGGCCCGACGGACGACAAGCCCGCGGTGACGCTCGCGCCGCCCGCCGATCCGAACCACACCAGCGCGTTCCTCAACATCAGGGTCGCGGACATCGCCGCGGCCTACCGGGAGTGGTCGGCGAAGGGGGCCGAGTTCCTCACCGAGCCCAAGGACCACGGCCGCGAGATCCGTGCGTACATCCGCGACCCCGACGGCCACCTGATCGAGGTCGGCCAGACGACGGCGGGACCGTCGGCTCCCTAGGCGGTGTTCGTCATGCTCAGAGCCAGGTGACGACCGGTCAGTTTTGGAGAAGCCGCCGCCGCGGCGGCTTCCTAGCATGAGAGTTGTCCCGGTCAAGACTCGCGCGGAAGGAATCTGCAATGAGCGGCAAGCAGAAGCCCGCCAGGAGCACCACCGCGGTCGGCAAGACGTACGGCGGATTCACGGACGAGGAACGGGCGGCGATGAGGGAGCACGCCCGGGAGCTGAAGGCGGTCGCGCGCCGCGGCTCGCGCCCGGGCGAGGCGGACGGGGAAAGCGACGTGCTCGCGAAGATCGCCGAGATGCAGGAAGCAGACCGCGCCATGGCGGAGCGGCTCCATGCCATCATCAAAGCCAGCGCGCCGGACCTCTCGCCGAGACTCTGGTACGGGATGCCCGCGTATGCCAAGGACGGCAACGTCGTCTGCTTCTTCCAGCCCGCGCAGAAGTTCAAGTCGAGGTACGCGACGCTCGGCTTCAGCGACAAGGCGAACCTCGACGAGGGCGCCATGTGGCCGACCTCCTTCGCTCTGACGGAGCCGACCGCGGTCGGCGAGGCGAGGATCGCCGCGCTCGTGAAGAAGGCGGTGAGCTGACGACCGGGAATTAGCCACCGTGCGTTCGGAAAATCAGATCATCATCCCGAACGAGCGGTGGTCACTCCCGTCCGGCCGTTCCGGCGCCCCTTTTGAACGAGCGGGTACCTTCGCCGGGCCGTTGGTCACCAGGAAGATCCTGCCGCCGAGCCGGGTGCCGGGAGCCAACCTGCCCGCCGGCTACCTGGGCGACTGACCACCTTAGTCACGTGGGAGACAGCCCGGACCCCCGCCTCGCGGGTCCGGGGCTGTCTGACGGCGGCCACCCCGGTGGTGCGGGTCACCGGCGTGGTGGTCAAGACTGTGGGGCGTGGAATTCTTCTGCTACCACCGCGACCGGCCAGACTCCGTGACGTTGCGCGAGGAGCTGCTGGAAGAACACTGGTCCTACATGGACCGGTACCAGGCGCAGATGATCGCCCGCGGCCCGACCCTCACCGCCGACGGCGACATACCCACCGGCAGCGTGCACATCGTCGACCTTCCCGATCCCGCCGCAGCCCGCGCGTTCGCCTTCGACGAGCCCAGCTACCAGGCCGGCGTGTACCGGGACGTGCTGTTGCGCCGGTGGCGCAACTTGCTGGGGCGCACCATGTGGGACTTCCCCGGCGGCCCGGACGGCGGCAACCGGTACCTGGTGCTCGGCCTCGGCGCGGGGCAAGCCGCCGACCTTGCCGCGCCGCCAGACCGGGGCGAGCTGATCGCGTACGGGCCGCTGCTGTCCGACAGCGGCGCCACCTGGCTGGGTACGGCGGCGCTGGTCCGGGCGCGGGACCCGGACACGGCACGCGTCATCTTGACCCCGGACCGGTACGCCGGCATCGAGGTACACAGGTGGCAGTTCGGCGGGCGGCCGTCATGATCCGGTTCGCTGAGACACTCGCGCAGGCCGGGCGGAATCGGCAGCATCTGCGCGCCCCGCGGGGACGTGCCGGTTCCCATCAATGCTCCCTGTCGCCGGGCCGGTAGCACGGGCCGTGCGGGTCGCCGCAGTGCGGTTCGCCGGGACCGGACGGGATGCGGCTCACCTTGAGCAGCGGCTCGGGCACGTGATCCACCTGAAGGGTCGCGTGGGTGATGCCGTACTCGCGCGCGAGCAACCCCTCCAGGTCCGCCCGCACCGTGTGACAATCCTGGCCGGGCGCGACCAGCACGTGCGCGGACGCGGCATGCATGCCCGAGGTGATCACCCAGACGTGCAGATCATGCACCTCCGCCACGTGCGGCCGGCCTGCCATCGCCGCGCCCAGGGCTGCCGGTTCAAGGCCCGCGGGCGCGGCTTCGAGGAAAATCCGGCCGGAAGCCCGGATGAGGCCGCCGCCAGCGCGCAGCATCAGCCCGACCACGACCAGCGTGGCGATGGCGTCGGCACGGGCGAACCCGGTGAGCAGGATGACCAGGCCCGCGACCGCGGTCGCGGCGAACGCGTAGAGATCCGTCACGATGTGCGCGAAAGCGCCCTCGACGTTCAGGCTGCCGTGCCCGCCGGCCGGCCGCCGTGCGCGAGCCATCATGCACGTGGCAGCCAGGTTCACGCAAACCCCGGCCAGGGCGACGCCAAGAACCACGCCACCGGTGACGGGCGGCGGCGTGATCAGCCGCCGGATCGCGGCGTAGCCGAGCCACGCCGCCAGTACCACAAGCGTGATCCCGTTGGCCTGTGCCGACAGGATCTCCGCCCGCTTGAGCCCGTAGGTGTAGCCGCCCGCCGGCGGCTTCGCCGCGAGCCGCATCGTGGCGAGCACCAGCCCGATGGACGCCGCGTCGGTCAGCATGTGCGCGGCGTCGGAGACGAGAGCGAGTGAGTGCGCGAGGATCCCGGCCGCGATCTCGGCGCCCATGAACGCGACTATGAGCGCCAGCGAGCCAGCCAGCCAGCGCGCGTCAGCCTCCCCGGGCACTCCGCCGGCATGCCGGTGCCCGTCGTGGCCGCCCGTCATGTCATCCGCCCGCCTGGGCCGGCACAGCGTGCTCGGGGTGTGCGGCGGCAGGCGCGTGACCGATATGGGTCAGCGCGACGTCGAGCAGCATCCGGACGTGTGCGTCGGCGAGCCTGTAGTAGGCCATACGGCCAGCCCGCCGGACCTGCACCACGCGGTGAGCGCGCAGCAGCCGCAGGTGGTGGGAGACCGCCGATTCGCTCGCCCGGGCGACGGAGGCGAGATCGCACACGCACATCTCGCCCTCGAGCAGCGCGACCAGAACCCGCAGCCGCCCCGCGTCAGCGAGCAGGCCGAACACATCGGCCAGGCCCGCGATGTCGTCGTCCGCAGGCATCGCGCTGACGACCATGGCGACCCGCTCCGGGTCGACCATGCGCACCGCGCAGTCCTCAAGCCCCACAGCCAGCTGCTCATCTGAACTACTGCTCATACGTTCAAGCTTAACGGCGGGGTCAATGAGTTTCTCAGCATGTTTGGGTTGGCATCCGATTTCGAATTGGGCCAGGTTGAGGTCGCTGATGCCGGCTGAGGCCGGGCAGGTTGTGGTGGAGGGTGGCTCGTCGCGGTCCGGATCGCCTTACGGGGAGGCTTGGCCAACAAAGATCGCGATGCCGTCGATGAGTCGTTGCAGGCCGAATCCGAAGGAGCGGGCCGGGTCGTGGGCGGCGCCGTACTCGGCGCCGACAGCGGTGCCGACCCGCACGGCGGTGGGGTAGCGGGCCGGGTCGAGGACGCCGGCGAGCAGCGGGCCGTAGATTTGCCACCACTGCTGGTCAGAGATGCCGGTGCGGGCCTGGGCTCCGGCGGCTTCGACGGCTCCCCGGGCGGTCCCGCGGACGTAGTCGTCGAGGAGGCTGGCGATGAGATCCATGTCGATGTCGGTGAGGCCGAGCCCGTCCACAGCGGCGAGTTCAGCGTCATAAAACGCGGTCATGTTCGGGCCTAGCAGCGGTCGGCTGGCGGCGATCTGCAGGAGCCATGGATGGGATAGCAGGAGTGTCCAGTGCTGTTCGGCGAGAGCGGCGAGCCGTGCCTGCCATGGCATGGCGGGGTCGCGGGGAACAGTGATCTCGCCATAGGCGCGGTCGGCCATGACGTCAAGCAGCTCGGCTTTGCTGGGCACGTAGCCGTAGAGGGACATGGCGGTGATGCCCAGCTCGTCGGCGAGCCGGCGCATGGACAGCCCGCCGAGCCCGTCCCGGTCGGCGATCTGGATCGCCGTGGTCACGACCTGCTCGCCGCTCAGACTGGGCTTAGGCCCCCTGCGGCGGCGGTGTACCCCCCAGAGCAGGTCGATGGTGCGCTGGGGGTCTCCGCTGCCGCTGTATTCGGTGGCCACATCCTGGTCCGTTCTTGCGCTAGAACTCCATACACTGTAAAGTAATCAAACTTCCTACGGTGTAGAGAGTTGAAGGTGAGCTGTTGGGTACCTCCGCTATAGCATGCGAAGGGCTGTGCAAGCGGTTCGGGAAAGCTACGGCGCTCGGCGGCTTGGATCTGGCCGTTCCGGAGGGCGCTGTCTATGGCCTGCTGGGGCCGAACGGGGCGGGCAAGACGACCGCTGTCCGGGTCCTGGCGACCTTGCTGCGTCCTGATTCCGGGCACGCCCGGGTCGCCGGCTTCGACGTGGCCCGGCAGGCAGCCCAGGTGCGTGCCCGCATCGGGCTGGCTGGGCAGAACGCCGCCGTGGATGAGATCTTGTCCGGCCGGCAGAACCTGGTGATGTTCGGGCGGCTGTACCACCTGCCCATCGGCGCCGCGCGGCGCCGGGCGGACGAACTGCTCGCCCAGTTCGCCCTGACCGAGGCCGCCGGCGAGCCGGTCCGGCAGTACTCCGGCGGCATGCGCCGCCGGCTTGACCTGGCCGCGAGCTTCATCGTGGCCCCGCGCGTGCTGTTCCTCGACGAGCCCACCGCCGGGCTCGACCCGCACGGCCGCAACGAGGTCTGGCAGACGATCCGCACGCTGGCCGGGGGCGGCACGACGGTGCTGCTCACCACCCAGTACCTGGACGAGGCCGATCAGCTCGCCGACGCCATCGCGGTGATCGCCGCGGGCCGCGTCGTCGCCGAAGGCACCCCGGGCGACCTGAAGTCGCTGGCCGGGGGCGACCGGATCGACGTCGTCCTGCGCGACGCCGGCGACCTGGTTCCCGCGGCCAGGCTCCTGCAGGCCCGGTTCCGCGCCGATGTGCGTCTCGATAATGACAGCCGGGAACTCAGCGTGCCGGTCACCGGCCGGCTCGCCACCCTGACCGAGATCATCCGCTCATTGCAGGACGAGAACATCACCGCAGAAGACATCACCGTGCGCAGGCCGACCCTGGATGAAGCGTTCCTGTACCTGACCGGCCAGCAGCCACCATCCAGCGGCACCGCCGCCCCCGCCCCCGCCTCGCCTTCCAGCCTTCCAAGGTGAACACGTGATGACTCTCACGCCGGCGCCCCCGGGAACACTCCACTCCCGGCTGGCCTGGGCAATCACCGACGCCTGGGTCATCACCTGCCGTGACCTGGCGCACTGGGCGCGGCAGCCCGGCGCAGTGATCGCCAACACCCTGCTGTTCCCCATCCTGATCGTGCTGATGTTCGGCTACCTGCTGGGCGGGGCGATGACCGTGCCCGGCGGCGGTGACTACCGCGACTTTCTCATGCCCGGCATGTTCGCCATGACGATGGTGTTCGGCATCGGCGCGACCCTGGCCGCCGTCAGCGCCGACGCCGCGCGCGGGATCACCGACCGGTTCCGCTCAATGCCCATGGCCACCTCGGCCGTCATCGCCGGGCGAGCCGCCGCGGACATGCTCAACTCGGCGGCGGCGCTGGCGGTGCTGACCGGCTGCGGTCTCATGGTGGGCTGGCACCCGCACCGCGGCGCGACCCGCGCTGTTGCCGCACTCGCGCTGCTCCTGCTGCTGCGGTTCGCCTTCGTGTGGACCGGGATCTACCTGGGGCTGACGTACTACCGCAACCCCGAGGCAGTCACCGCAGCAAGAACCCTCGAATTCCCCGTCGGATTCCTGGGCAATCCGTTCGTCGCCATCTCCACCATGCCCGCATGGCTCTCCGCCATCGCGCAATGGAACCCGCTATCCTCCACCGTCTCGGCCGCCCGCCAGCTCTTCGGCGACCCCACCGGGTCCCACCCCTCCTGGATCACAGACCACGCGGTTCTCATGGCAGTCGCGTGGCCGTTGCTGCTCATCGCCGTCTTCTTCCCGCTGTCCCTGCACCGTTACCGGCACCTGAGCCGCTGAAGGCATTACCCCCCGGCCCGGCGATCCGGTCACCGGCCGCGACCGGAGAAACCGCGCTAAGCACCCCGGCAGGGATGTCGCCAAAGATCGCCGATCACCGCTGCTGGGTGCCCACGGCGATGGCCAGCGGGTCCCGGCTCTAGCATGTCCAGTAGATCGTGGGCTTGGTGGTGTGTGTGCGTCCCGAGGGGTTGGTCCAGGTCATCACGCCTGGGCTGGTCTGTTCAAGCTTCCACCCTGGTGCCTGCTTGGCCCGGTGGTGCCGGCGGCACGGCGGCCCCAGGTTGCATTCGCAGGACGGCCCGTCCGGCCACGGGATCGTGTGGTCGGCGTCACATTCCGCCGCCTGCCGGTTGCAGCCGGGCGCGGTGCACCGGGCGGTCCGCGCCTGGATGAGGTGTTTCAGTTTCCGGCTGACAACGTAGTGGTCCTCGTGATGCCGGTGGTCGCAGGTTCCCTTCGCGATGGGGGCGAGCTGGACTTTCAGCTGGCCGAGGAGGGCGGCGAGCTGGCCGGCTGCGGCCGGGGTGGGGGTGCCGTCCCGGGCATGAGGGGTGCCATCCTGGGCGCGGGCGGAGCCGTCGCGGCTACCCCCGGTAGGCGGGGGAGTGCCTGGGCCCGGCGGGTGAGTGCTTGGGCCGGGCCGGGATGTCCCCGGGTCTGGCCGGTACATGCCGGGGTGGTAGGGGTGGTGTCCGGGGGCGCAGCCGTGGGCGGTGGCGGTGCCGTCGGGGCCGACTACTGTCACGCACCAGCGAGTTCTTGGGTGGGCAGAGGCGGCGGTGACGAGGTCCTGGGTGGTGCCGGGGTCGAGCAGGCCCCAGCCGGCGGCCTGGCCGGGGGCGTGGGACCAGCCGAGCAGGGTGCCGGCGGGAATGAGCAGGTTGATCAGCGCGGGGAAGGCGGCGCGGCCGCCGGGGGCCGCGGGGCTGGCCGGGTCGCCCGGGTTTCCGGGATCGTAGTTGGCCTCGTTCCAGGCCTCGGCTTCGTCCCAGCCCGCCGTGCCCGCGCCGGCGGGGGCGGCGGTCCCGGTGCCTGGGCTGCCGGTGGCGGGGGAGTGCTCACCGGCGGCGCGGGGCGACTGCTGGCCGGTGGCGGGGCCGGGGGAGTGCTGGCCGGTTGCGGTGGTGGCGGTGGCCAGGCGGTCGCGGGGGTCCTTGCCTTGCAGCAGGTCCAGGTACACCCGCACCCGCAGCGCGCGCAGCGTGGCTTTCATCCCGGCGGCGCGCAGCTGGCGCGCCAGCCCATCGATATGCGCACACGAGGCCAGCACCTCATCCGGTGGCAGGTCCCGGCCGCACAAGGCGGCGGTCCCGGCATGCTCCTGGAACCACTCGATCCGGGCGTCCTTGGCCGCCTCATCCTTACGCCGTTTGGCGGCCTGCGGGTCGATCATCATCACCGTGCGGGCGCACATGGTGCGCAGCATGCCCGGGGTCAGCGCGGGGGCGGCGGCCGCGATCAGTTTGTCCGCCTCCAGGGCGTCCGCATCCGACAGGCCCACGGTGGCGTCGGCGGCGATCTTCAGCTGGAACTCGCTGACCTGCCCGGCGTGCAGCGCGGCCAGGCAGGCGGGCAGCCGCCGGGCGACCTGGGCGGCGCGGCGCATCAGCTCCTCAGCCGCCCGGTCGGTGATCACCAGTTCCGGGGCCAGCTCGTGGGAGGCGAACTCGGTGAACTCGGTGACCGTCTCGCCGGCCACCCGGCTGGGCGCCTGTTCGCCGCGCCGCCGTCCGGCGAACTCGGCGACCGCGGTGGTCTGCACCCAGGCGCCGAGCGCGGCCAGGCGCCTGCCCGCTTTTGCCAGGCCGAGCGCCTGCCCGTCATCCAGCCCGCCCAGCGTCCCGGCCGCGCACGCCGCTTCGGCCACCGCGAGCAGCACCGCGCCGGGCGGCATCGCATCAGCCGCCCCGCCCTGGGTGAACCCGGCCGCGCCCAGCCCGGTCAGGTCCTGTACCCCGAGCGCGACCAGGTCTTCCGGCCCGGCGGCGATGAACGACAGGCCCTGCGCGCACGCACCCTCCGGGGGAACCTGGACCCGCCCGGCCTCGATGTCGGCGGCCAGCCGGTCCATGTCCGCGTCCAGGTCAAACCCGTCCGCGCCGACTCCGTCGGCGGCGAACCCATCCCCGAACGCGGGCAGCGGCTGCTCGCCGTCGTGCCCGCTGCCGGGAATGGGTTCGTCAGGCATGAGCCACCGCCCGTTCGGTAAACCTGGTTGCTACCATGAATACTACCGCTAGCATATTCAAGATCACAAGTCCATATACCTGTTTGTTCTCTAGTTTTTTCGATATGCCATTGCGCTCAGGTGACGCGGCCAGGGCAAACGAAAGGACGAAGCTCATGGAGCCGATCGCGAGGTGGCCTCTTCCAGCAGCTCGGCGACCGCGTCCACCGCGCTGGTGAGGCCGCCGGAATCCAGACTCGACAGGATCGAGCCGATGAGGCGGTCCGCGACGTGACCGGAGAACTCCTCGTCGTCTCCGGAGAACTCCTCGTCACCCGCATCTTGACTCGTCGTCATCAACACCCTGGCTCCTGGTCATCCCTCACACCGGGCAGGATGAGGAGACCGGAGGTGAATCGCATGGGCGTGCTGGACGGGAAGACGGCTCTCGTGTCGGGCGGGTCGCGGGGGATAGGGCGCGCGATCGTTCGGCGGCTGGCCCGCGACGGGGCGTCGGTCGTCTTCAGTTATTACGAGAACGAGGCGGCCGCCGCCGCGGTGGTGAAGGAGGTCGCCGACGACGGTGGCCAGGCCCACGCCGTCCGGGCCGATCAGGGCAGCCTCGACGATCTGCTCGCGCTGCCTGGCCAGGCCGGGCAGCTTTTCGGGCCGCTGGACATCCTGGTGATCAACGCGGGCATCGCGCCGCCAGAAGCCTTCGGTGACGTCACGGAGGAGAGCTATGACCGGGTGATGGCGGTCAACGCCAAGGGACCGTTCTTCCTGATCCAGCGAGCGGGTCCGAAGCTGCGCGATGGCGGGCGCATCATCTGCATCTCCACGCTGAGCACCGTGCTGCATACGCCCGACAGCCCGGTCTACCCGGCGAGCAAGGCGGCGCTGGAGCAGTTCGCGACCGTGGCCGCGATGGTATTCGGCGGTCGTGGGATCACCGTGAACTGCGTGTCACCCGGGTCTACCGACACCGAACTGCTGCGCAGCGCCAACCCCGGCGAGACGTTCGAGGACACGGCGTCGTTCATCGCGCTGAAGCGGCTCGGCCAGCCGGCCGACATCGCCAGCGTCGTCGCCTTCCTGGCCGGCCCGGACTCGCAGTGGATCACCGGCCAGAATCTGCGGGCTACGGGCGGAGAATGGCTCTGATGACGGGAAGAGATGACAGGGAGCGAATGACGGGAAAGCTGATACTGGGGACGCACTGGACGGCCATGGGATGTCATAAGACGCGAGGGTGCCGTGAACACGCTTGAGGAATGGACGGCGGCGGTGTGCCTGGACCTGGGGCTCGACCCCGGTTCGGCGGACGTGGGGGAGGTGCTCGACCTGGCCCGCGACGTGGCGCACGGCGTCGCGAGGCCCGCCGCGCCGCTCACGGCCTACCTCGTGGGCGTGGCGGTGGGACGCGGCCAGCCGCTGCCGGAGGCGGCTGGGCAGATACGCGAGCTCGCCGCCGGCTGGCGCCGCTCCGACGGGGACGAGGACTCGTCGGACCGGGCGTGAACCATCGGAGACCGGCTGGGTCGGGCGCATATCTCTCGGGACGGTAACGGGGGCTGCGACGCCGCCGGATATCGTTTGTGCGCCGGGCTGGACGCCCGGACCGCCCGGCCGCTTTCGCCGCAGCAACGTCGGCCGCGACAGAACATCAGTCGCAACAGTAACGCCGGCCCCGCAAGCGGGGCGTCCGTCACTCCCATCCGCCCCATCAGCATCACGCCCCATGATCGCGGAATCGTAGGTGCCGTATTCGGCCCGCCGTTTCCATGATCATGCTGAGAGGTGAGCCCAGAGTCGGCCGTCTGGCGCGCAAACCCGTCGGCGAAGGGCTTCCCGCCGCGGACGCCCGCTCGCGGCGGGGCCTGTTGATTACGACGAAATAACTTCGTAAGACATATAACCTTCGAAAGTTCCGCGGCTTCCGTAACAAGTCGCTAACGTTCGTGCCCTGGGAGCGTCACTGAAGGAATACCTGAGGGGATCGTCAACATGGCACGCGGGCGTAGGTACCGGCATTACAGGCGTTACCGGTCGGGCAGGCGGGATGCGAGGACTCCGCTCATAGCCGCCGTGGCCGGGGCGGTGAGCGTCGGGCTGGTGGTGGTGGCCGCCTCGGCCAGCCATCTCTTCTCCGCCCACACGGCTGCGGCGACAGCGCCGGCCGTGAACATGAACTGCACACTGATCGTGCCGGCCAACCCGCTGACCGCACAGGGACTCGCCTCCCCATACCAGCTCACCGCGACCAATCCGGCGGCAGGGCCATGCAACGAGGCGAACCCGAACCAGACCGCGTTCGTGCAGGGCGCCGTCATCAACCCGGCCACGGGCCAGATATCCGTCTACAACCCGCTGGTCATCGACAAGGGCACGCAGCCCGCACAGCAGCCTGTGATGCCCGCGCTCCCGGCAGGCGGCATCGTCGCGGTGTGGTTCGGGTTCAACGGCAACACGCTGACGCTGCAGGGAGCGGACCAGGCCGGGATCACCGGGCCCACGCCGACCGGATCGCCGACGGCGGCTCCGACGACCGCGCCGAGCGGCCCAGCGAGCGCCACTCCCACGACCGCGCCGACGACGGCGCCGACCGTCACACCGACCACGGCGCCGAGCGGCACGCCGACAGCCACGCCGACCGCCACGCCTACACCGTCGCCCACCTGGACCCCAGGCGGCAACGGCTGGTGGTACTACTACTTCTACTGGCACCACCACCGCTATCTGCACTGGCGCCACCACCGGCACCACGGCCACGGCTGGCGCTACGGCACGGTGCCGGCCGGCAGGTCTTCGGGCGGTAACGGTTCTGCCGCGGGCACCGTCGGCGGACCCGCGGGCGCCGCGTCTGGACCCGCGGGCGCTGCGGGCGGCCCTGCGGGCGCTGCGGGCGGCCCTGCGGGCACCCCCACCACGCCGCCTGCCAACGCCAACGTCCCGGCCGCGTCGGCCACGCCCGACGCGATCCTGCAGCAGGCCAACTGCATCGCCGGCGAGAGCATCCAGGGCCAGTTCTCCTCGTTCACTCAGGTGGGGTCGTGCAACGGGCTGGCGTTCTTTCATGCGGCGAACGACGCCATCCAGGAGGGCAAGCTCACCGTGCCGTCGCCGGGGACCGCGCTCGACGGGCAGCCATGCCCGACCACGCGCGACTTCTCGGTCATCGACCAGGACCAGAGCGACAACGTCACGACCGAGTACCTGGCCAACGGCAACGGGCAGACCGCGCAGGACACCGCCGGGAACCAGCAGGCGCTGGCCGGCGCCGCGACGCTGTTCAACGGCAGCGACAACGGGCTCATCGACCTGTTCGTGGACCCGGCGCTCGGCTGCACGCCCTGGAAGGCCCCGGACCTCGCCAACGGCGGCGCGCCTGCCCCCGCGCTGCCGCTCGACGAGCTGCAGGCGGCGGCGTTCGCCGGCCGCCAGGGCGGCCCGGCCGCTCTGGTCCCGCTGAACGACCCGATGACGCTGGACAACAACGCCAACTTCAACACGGACAAGGCCAACACCTACCGGTCGATTATGGATCAGCCGCCGCTGCCCGCAGGCGAGTCGCCGGCGCAGTACTGCGGCGACATGGAGAGCATCCAGGGCACCCGGCTGCAGCAGGACGTCAACCTGACGATCGGCAAGCCCGGCCCGCTGCCCGCGCTGGCCACCAACCTCTTCACGTTCCTGGCGATGCGGCTGCAGCAGTCCTTCATGAACCTCAACTGCCAGAACTTCGGCCTGCAGAACGACGTCTCCACCACCGTGAACGGTGCGGGCACCGTGGTCGCGGCGTGCTTCCTGCACCAGGTCAACCCGGTCACCGCCGGGGCCGGCAACCCAACCGCGGGCATGACGGTCTGCCCGGCCAGCACGGCGTCGGCCTCGGCGTCGGCCACCACGTCAGCCAGCGCGACGGCCAGCCCGGCGGCCAGCGCGACGGGAACCACCGTGGCAACGTCGCCTCCGTTCGTCCCGACTCCGACCCCGTTCGCGTCGGCGACGGCCGGGGCCTCCGGGACCGCCATGCCGGTGGCGACCGCCAGCGCATCGGCGACGGCCGCGCCGTCCGTGGCCCCGCCGCCGACCGCGACCGCCTCCGGAGGCGGCGGAAACGCTCCCGGGGGCAACGCCGGGTCGGCCAGCCATCACCACCACCACTGGTGGTGGTGATGGCGACCCGGCCGCGACCGGCCGCGACCGGCCGGGACAGACAAGCCGGTAACGCCTGAAATCGCGATGCCGTGCGGGTAGTGTGACCCGCACGGTATCGCTCGCCGTTCGCCTCACACACCGGATTACCGGACTCTTACGGAGCGCCCGCCGCCGGACGCGGTACGGCCGGTTTCCCGTACAAGAGTGTTGTCCCCGCTTCCAACGGGGTCCCGGGGGCTCGTCCCCGGCAAGCGGGTCCGGGAAGCGTCCCCCGGTCCGAAAGACACAGCGATCCGAAAACACAGCGATCCGAAAACACAGCGAAGGGTCCCCGTGGGGCCAGCAGAGCGCACACAAGCGAAGGATGATCGATGACACAAGAGCCCCAGCAGGACCGGTGCGCCACCCGGCGCGGAGTGCTACTGGGAGTGGGCCTCGCCGGAATCGGCGGCGCGCTGGCCGGCTGCAGCACCGCCTCGGTTCCCTATGACGCCAACGAGGCCGGGCAGGCGCCCGGGACGGAGGCCACCTCGTCCCCGTCCGCGGCGGCGGGCATGCAAGCGGGCCCGGCGGGGAGCGGCACGGGCAACACCGCCGGCGGCTCGATGGGCGGCTCGGGCGGCGGGTCAGCCCAGGGCGGGACCGGCGGGTCAGGCCAGGGCGGGACCGGCGGGTCAGGCCAGGGCGGGACGGGGGAGTCAGCCCAGGGCGGGACCGGCTCGGCAGGCGGCGGCGCCGCGAACACCATGTCCGGCGCTCTCCTGGGCCTGACCTCGGAGATCCCTCTCGGGGGCGGCAAGGTGTTCATGGCCCACCAGGTCGTCGTCACCCAGCCTGCGGCGGGGCAGTTCCGCGCGTTCAGCGCGGTGTGCACGCACGTTGGCTGCATATGCAACAGAGTCGCGAACGGCACCATCGACTGTCCGTGCCACGGCAGCACCTTCAAGGTCACCGACGGCGCGGTCGTGACCGGCCCGGCGGCATCGCCGCTGGCGGCCAAGTCGATCGCGATCAAGGACGGCAAGATCCTGCTGCTGTAACCCAGGGCGGCTCCGCCTGGCCCCGGATGCCGGCCCCGCTGCCGGCTCCCCGCTGCCGGCCCCCGATGTCAGTACGGCCTGGCAGGATAGCGGGATGAGCTCGCTGATGCTGCTGGATACCGCGTCGCTGTACTACCGCGCGTTCTACGGAATGCCCGACACGGTGACCGCTCCGGACGGGACGCCGGTGAACGCCGTGCGCGGCCTCCTCGACACGATCGGCAGGCTGGTCAGGGACCGCCGCCCGGCGCGCCTGGTGGCGTGCATGGACGTGGACTGGCGCCCCGCCTTCCGGGTCGCGGCGATCCCGTCGTACAAGGCGCACCGCGCGGAGCCGGACGGGACCGAGCAGACCCCGCCGGGACTCGCCGCACAGATCCCGCTCGTCAGCGAGGTACTGAACGAATCGGGCGTTGCCATGGCGGGGTATGCGGGCTTCGAGGCGGACGACATCATCGGCACGCTCGCCGCCAGGGCGGCGGAACCCGTCGACGTGGTGACCGGCGACCGCGACCTGTTCCAGGTCATCGACGACGCGCGGCAGGTGCGGGTCCTCTATACCGTGCGGGGGCTCGGGAAGCTGGAGGTCATCGAGGAGGCCGCGGTGGCCGCGCGCTACGGCATCCCCGGGCGGGCGTACGCCGACTTCGCGGTGCTGCGCGGCGACCCGAGTGACGGGCTTCCCGGCGTTCCCGGCGTGGGAGAGAAGACCGCCGCGACGCTGATCAGGACGTTTGGCGGCATCGGGGGGATCATCAGCGCGCTGGACGCCGGGCACGGCGGCTTCCCCGGCGGCACCAGGAAGAAGCTCGCCGCCGCGCGCGGCTACCTGGACGTAGCGCCGCCCGTGGTCCGCGTCGCCACCGACATTCCGCTGCCGCCCGTCGGCGGCGCGCTGCCGGCGCACCCCCCGGACCCCGCGCGCCTCGCCGATCTCGGCGCCAAGTGGGGGCTGGGCTCCTCGCTGACCCGTTTCCTCGCCGCGATCACGGCGGGGTAACAGTACCTCGAGCACCAGCACGCAGATGTCATCGGCCGGGTTCTGCTCGCCGGCCGCCTCCAGGACCGCCGTGGCGGCCAGTTCCGGGTCGGTCTGCCCAGCCGCGGCGCGGAGCACGGTCGCGAGCCCGTCCGCGAACGTTTCTTCGCGGCGCCCGATCAGCCCGTCGCTGTACAGCAGCATGAGGTCACCCGGGCGCAGCCGGATGGCCGCGGCGTCGTAGTCGCCGTAGGAGGCGCCGAGCAGCACGCCCGCCGGGCGCTCCAGTGGCCTGGGCGCCCCGTCCCTGATCAGCACCGGCGGCGGATGACCGGCCTGTGCCCAGACGAACGTCCTCGCACCGGGGTCGAAGTACCCGGCCAGCGCGGAGGCCGTTCGCTCGGGGCCGCGGGCGTGCATCAGGATGTTCAGCCACCTCATCAGCAGGCCCGGCGGCGAGCAGGTCGCGGCCAGGCCTGCCAGCCCCCGGTAGAGCCGCAGCATGTCACGCGCGGCGGGACCGCCATGCCCCGCCACGTCGCCGATGGCGACCAGCACCAGGCCCGTCGGTGTCACGGTGGCGTGATACCAGTCCCCGCCGGCACCGAACGCCGGGCCGGTGCCCGCGGAACGATCCGGCGCCGGTCTCGCGGCGGGCACCGAAGCGACGGCTGGCGCCACGGGGGCTGGCGGCGCGGTGCTGTACCGCACGGCCAGGCGGAGGCCGGGCATGAACGCGATGGTCTCCGGCGGGGGAAGGAGCAGGTCCTCGAGCGCCGGGGGAGCGGGCTCGGGGGGAGCCAGGCTCACGGCGGGCACGCGGTCCGCGCGCCGCCGCGGGAGGCCGTGCCGCCGACACGGGATGCCGACCGCGGACGCCGGATCCGGGATGCGATCGACACCGGCGGGTGATGAACTAGACATGTGAGGGGTCCATATCTGCTCGCAAACGGTAATCGGCTGTGTACCTAGCGTCATACATCGCGGTCCGGTTGTCTAGGGGCTGATTCAACTAATCCGCTACCCAGCGGCGCTAAGTAACCACAAGCAGCAACCGAAGGGACATGAAACCGATGAACAACCGTCTCGCGGACCTGTACCCGGCGTCCCGGCTGGGCGCGGCCGCCAGGGCGGCCCGCGCTGCCGGGCTCGACGCGCTGCTGCTCACCCCCGGGCCGGACCTGCGTTACGTGACGGGCTACGACGCGATCCAGCTGGAGCGCCTGACGTGCCTGGCGGTGCCCGCGGACGGAGCCGCGTTCCTGGTTGTGCCGAAGCTCGAGCTCGCCGCGGCGCAGGCGTCCCCGGTCTCCGCACTCGGCCTGGAGATGGTTGCCTGGGAGGAAACGCACGATCCGTTCCGGATAATCTCAGAAAACCTCGCCGGCGTCGGCGCGGTCGGCCTTTCCGACCGGATGTGGGCTTTGAACGTGCTCAAATTCCGGGACGCGCTGCCCTCGGCGCGCCAGGAGCTGGCCAGCACCGCCCTCCGTGGCCTGCGGATGCGCAAGACGGCAGCCGAGGCGGCGGCGCTGCGGGAGGCCGGTGCCGCGATCGACCGCGTCCACGCGCGCGTCCCGGGCTGGCTGCGGCCCGGTTTGACCGAACGGGAGGTGGGTTCCCGCATAGCCGAGGCCATTCTCGCGGAGGGCCACGCGCAGGTCGACTTCGTGATCGTCGGATCCGGGCCGAACGCCGCGAGCCCGCACCATGACCTGTCGGACCGGGTGCTGCTGACCGGCGACGTGGTGGTCGTGGACATCGGCGGGACGATGCCGTCGGGGTACTGCTCGGACTGCACCCGCACGTACGCGATCGGCCAGCCGCCGCCCGAGTTCGCCGCCTACTACAAGGTGCTGCAGGAAGCGCAGGAGGCGGCGTGCGCATTCGTGCGGCCGGGGGTGAGCGCCGGGTCGGTGGACGACGCGGCGCGGTCGCTGATCGCCGGCGCGGGTTACGGGGAGTGGTTCATACACCGAACTGGGCACGGGATCGGCCTGGAGACGCACGAGGACCCGTACATCGTGGCCGGCAACACCGAGCTCCTCGAGCCCGGCATGGCGTTCTCCGTGGAGCCGGGGATCTACCCCGGGCCGCACGGCGCCAGGATCGAGGACATCGTTATGTGCACCGAAGACGGCTACGAGCGCCTCAACAACGGCACCCGGGATCTCGTGGTGGTCTAGCGGTCGGGCTGGTCGCCGCGGCGCTGCTGCTCGGCGAGGAACTGCTCGAACTGGGCGGCGAGCTCGTCGGCGGTGGGCATCTCCTCGCCGTCGGCGAGCAGATCGTTGCCGCCCGCGGCCAGGGCGGCGTCGTACTGCTGTTCCAGCCCGCGCACCAGGTCGGCGACCTCAGCCGATTCGGCCACCTGGCGGTCGATCAGCGTGTTGGTGCGCTCGGAGGCCTCGCGGAGCGCGTCCGCCGGCAGGTCGAGCCCGGTCGCCTCGCTCACCGCGTCCAGCAGCGCGAGCGAGGCCGCCGGGTAGACGGCCTGCGCCAGGTAATGCGGGACCTGGACGGCGAAGCCGACCGCGTCCCGGCCCGCCTGGCCGAAGCGCAGCTCCAGCAGGGCGGACGCGCTCCCCGGCACCTGCAGCCTGCTGGGCATCTGGTGCCGGCTCGTGACCAGGGCCGGCCTGGTGGCGTGCGCGAGCACGCCGAGTGGCCTGGTGTGCGGAACGCCCATCGGGATGCCGATGAACGTGACGGCCGGCCCGGCGCCCAGCCGGTCGGCGACGGACCTGGCCGCGGCCGTGAACAGCTCCCACTCATGGTCTGGTTCCGGCCCGGTCAGCAGCAGGAACGGCGCGCCCTTACCGTCGCCGAGCAGGTGCACGTCAAGCTCGGGCGCCTCGTAGCTTTCCCAGTGGTCCTTGTCGTAGGTCATGAGGGGGCGGCGGGAGCGGAAATCCAGCAGGCGGTCGGTGTCGAAGCTGGCGACCTTCTCGTGATCGAAGTGGGCAAGCAGGTGCTCGGTCAGCAGACGCCCCGCCGCGCCGGCGTCCATGAACCCCTCCAGGTGAACCAGCATGGCCGCGCCGCTCACCTCCGGCGCGGCCAGGTCCAGCTCGTAGAGTTCCTCCGGATGCTGCTGCATGCTCTCAGTCTCCCACCACGCGTCACCGTCTCAGGCCGTGCAACGCGCAGCCGGCGAAGATCCATCCCGCGCCCGGCGGCAGCCGTCCTCAGGCGGTGTCCTTGACGTCCTCGGTGTCCGTGACCGTAGCCGGCGCGGCACTCGCGGTGGGGCTGGCCTGCGGATGGCCGATGGACAGGCTGGTGTCCGGGTCGAAGAACTGAAGGTTGTTGGTGTCCACGCCGAGCTCGACGGGCTGCCCCGGGCGTACCCGGGACCGTGCCGACACACGCGCGGTCCACAGTGACTTGCCGCCGACCAGCGCGGCGACGGTCTCCTCTTCCTCTTCGCTTCCGGCGGCGGCGTCCGTGATGCTGGCGTGCTCCACCGGCGGCGCGTCGATCGTGAAGATCACGTGGATCTCGCTGCCGAGTTCCTCGGTGACCTCGGCCGTGGCCGGCATCCGCGCCCAGCGGCCGTCGCCCAGGCTGGCGTCCTCGAAGTCTGACGGGCGGATGCCGAGGATGATCTTGCGGCCGAAGTAGTCGCTGAGCCCGGGCTTGTTCTCGAGAACCTCCGCGGGCACCGCGAACCGGTAGCCCGCGAACGTGACCGCGGGGCCGTCGTCGCGCACCAGCTCCGCCGTCACGAAGTTCATCGCCGGCGAGCCGATGAAGCCGGCCACGAACAGGTTCACCGGCGAGTCGAACAGCGTCTGCGGCGTGTCGACCTGCTGCAGCTTGCCGTCCCTGAGCACGCAGACGCGGTGTCCCAGCGTCATCGCCTCGACCTGGTCGTGTGTCACGTAGACGGTGGTCACGCCGAGCCGCTCGTGGAGCTGGTTGAGCGACGCGCGCATGGACACGCGGAGCTTGGCGTCCAGGTTGGACAGCGGCTCGTCCATGAGGAACGCCTGCGGCTCGCGGACGATCGCGCGGCCCATCGCCACCCGCTGGCGCTGGCCGCCGGAAAGCTGCGAGGGCTTCCGTGACAGGTACTGCTCGAGGCCGAGCATCTTGGCCGCATCGCCGACCCGCCGCCTGATCTCGTCCTTGGGGGTCTTGCGGAGCTTCAGGCCGAACGCCAGGTTGTCCTCGACCGTCATGTGCGGGTAGAGCGCGTAGTTCTGGAACACCATCGCGATGTCACGGTCCTTGGGCGGCAGGTCGTTCACGACCCGGCTGCCGATCTGGATCGTGCCGCCGGTGATCTCCTCCAGGCCGGCGATGGCGCGCAGAGCGGTCGACTTGCCGGACCCGGACGGCCCGACGAGCACCATGAACTCGCCGTCCTTGACGTCCAGGCTCAGGTCGTCAATGGCCTTGACGTTGCCCTGGTAGACCTTCTCCACGTGATCGAGCACAATCTGTGCCATGCGGGAACTCCTCGTGTTGCCTCTCCCCGCGGAGCCCTGCTCCGCGGCGGGGGTCTGTCCTGGCAGAGCCTAACGACGGCCGGGCGGCCCGGTAAGCGTGCCGCCTCTAATGTTACGGGAGCGTAAAGCCCGTGATCATTCCGTTACCATGCGGTGTCACGGAAGTGAGTACGGGGCGTTACCTTTGACGGGGTGGAAGACATCGACCGAAGGATCGTGTCACTGCTCTCACGCAACGGGCGGATGAGCTTCACCGAGCTCGCCAGGCAGGCGGGGCTGTCGGTTTCCGCGGTGCACCAGCGGGTGCGCAGGCTGGAGCAGGACCGCGTCATCACGGGCTACGTCGCCCTGTGTGACCCGGAGGTGATCGGCCTTCCGCTGACGGCGTTCATCTCGATCAAGCCCTTCGACGTCGCCGCCCCGGACGACGTCCCGCAGCGGCTGTTCCAGCTCGCCGAGATCGAGGCATGTCACAGCGTCGCGGGCGATGAGAACTACATACTCAAGGTGCGTGTCGCGTCGCCGGCTGCGCTCGAAGAGCTCCTGCAGCAGATCCGCACGCTGGCAGGGGTCTCCACGCGAACCACCGTCGTGCTCAGCACGCCCTACGAGAACCGCCCGCCCGCGCTGTAACGGGCAGCGCCAGCCCGGATCCCGGGCCGCCCGGCCTCGAGATGGTAACTAACCTCATCGATCGCTATCCGGCCCTCCATGCCCACAGGTAACACCCCTGCTGCCGGCAGCCGGCGCCCGCGCGGGCCCTGCGCGGGGCCAAATGCGCCAGCGGCCCCACTGGGCGGGGCCAAATGCGCCAGCGGCCCCACTGGGCGGGGCCAGATGCGCCAGCGGCCCCGCCGCCATCGTCAGCCCGGCCGTGAGCATCCGGAGGTCTAGACAGGACCGCCATTCCTAATTAGGTTTCTTTCCTAACAAATGACATTCGGGGGCAGGTGAAGGAGGATGGCGATGTCCGCTACCGGATCCCGGCCCTTGCCGCGCCGGGCATTCCTCGGCGCTTCGGCCGGCACCGTCGCCGTCGGCGCCGTGACCGCGCTGGGCGGCCAGGCCAGAGCGGCACAGCCGGCCGCACTGCCCGGCCTGGGCACACTGCAGGTGTTCGTGAACAACGTGGGCTACGAGGCCGACGGTCCCAAGCGCTTGGTCGTGGGCGCGGCGCACGGTTCCGGTCCGCTGGCATACCAGCTGGTCGATACCACGAGCGGGGCGGTGGTGCATCGGGGCGTGGCACGCTTCGCCGGCCCGGTCGCCGACTGGCGGCGCGCCTCTCCGCAGGTCCCGGCCGTGTACTGGACCGGCGACTTCAGCGGCCTGGCCAGGCAGAGCCAGTACATCGTCGTGGCAGGCGACGCGGACGGGTCGGATGTCGGCTGGTCTTATCCGTTCCAGATCGAGGCTCATCTGTATGAACGGCACACGATGTCCCATGTGCTGCATTACTTCAAGGGCTCGCGTAGCTCCGGGCCGTTCGAGAAACGGGACCGGCGCCTGCCGGTCGGGCAGAACGGCACGCACTTCGTTGACGTGCACGGCGGCTGGTATGACGCGACCGGTGACCTGGGCATTCACTTCGCCCAGTACTTCCAGGGCCCAACCGCGCCGTACCTGGTCACTACTCAGGCCCCGCTCACCGCGTGGGTGCTGTTCGCTTCGCTGCGGCAGATCGAGCGGCGATGGAGCGATCAGTACACGCAGCTGCGGTACTGGCTGCTGGACGAGGCGATGTACGGCGCCGACTGGCTGGTGCGGATGCAGCCGGCGGACGGGTCGTTCTACTGGTCCATCGATCAGCCCGAGCCGGGGAACACCATGGCCGACCCGGAGGACCCGCGCTGGCGGTTCCTCGACACGGTCCCGCATTCGGATCGGCCGCTGATGGTGAGCTTCCGGACCGGCGGCGGCAGCGCGATCGGAGCGCTCGCCATCGCCAGCACCCGCCGTAACGCCGAGACCGGTGAGTACGGCCCGCGCGACTACCTGTCGGCGGCGGAGCGTGCGTTCAGGTTCCTCCAGGCGAACAACCGGAAGCTGAACTACGGCACGCCGGACAACATCCTGGACGACAGCGAGGTCCTCATCGCGGCCAGCGAGCTCTACCGGGCCACCGGCGACCAGTCCTACCTGGCTATCGCCCGTGACCGCGCGCACAGCCTCGCCAGCCGCGTGACCAGCAAGGGGTACTGGCGCGCCGGCGACGGCAGCCGCCCGTTCTTCCACCCGAGCAACGCGGGGCTGCCGGCCGTCAGCCTGCTGAGCTACGCCGACCTGGCCGGGGGCGCCGAGCGTGCTCGCCTGCTGGAGGCGGCGCGCAGATCGCTGCAGTTCGAGATCGCTGCCACCCAGGACACCGTCAACCCGTTCGGCTACGCGCGGCAGCTCGTGCAGGTCGCCGACGGCAGGCGGTTCACCACCTTCTTCTACCCGCACGACGTGTCACCGTCCACTCAGGCCGGCGGCTGGTTCCAGGGCGAGAACGCACGGCTGGGCTCGCTGGCCGCGGCCGCGCGGCTGCTCGCCGTGCACGGCGGCGCCAGCGCTCCCCTGGAGCAGTACGCGACCGACCAGCTCAACTGGATCTGCGGCCTGAACCCCTACGCGTCCTGCATGCTCAACGGCGTTGGCGTGAACAACCCGCAGTACTACGACGTCGCGGGCACCTGGCAATTCCTGCCCCAGGCAGGCGGCATCAACAACGGGATCAGCGGCCTGACCACGGACGGCAGGGGCATCCAGTACGAGCCGGGCTACAGGTCCGATGCCTTCACCGCGAACTGGCCAGACGACTGGCGGATCATGGAGCAGTGGCTACCGCACTCCACCTGGTTCCTGTTCGCCACCGCCATCGGCCCGACCTCGGCATAACGATCCCGCATTCCGGCACACGAACCGGCGGCTCGCCGCTGTTTTATGCTCGCAGACATGACCATTCAGCGGATGGACAACGTCGCCATCGTCGTCGGAGACCTGGATGCCGCCGTCGCGTTCTTCACCGAGCTGGGCATGGAGCTGGAAGGCAAGGCGCAGATCGAAGGCCTTTTCGCCGACCGCACCGTCGGACTCGACGGCGTCCGGAGCGACATCGCAATGATGCGGACCCCGGACGGCCATAGCAAGCTTGAGCTTACGAAGTACCACACCCCCGCGGCGGCCGGCGCCGAGCCGGAGAACCCGCCGCCCAACACGCTGGGCCTGCATCGCGTCATGTTCGCCGTCGACGACATCGACGACACCGTCGCCCGCCTGCGCGCCCACGGCGCCGAACTCCTCGGCGAGGTGGCGCAGTACGAGGGCATCTACCGGCTCTGCTACCTCCGCGGTCCCGCGGGCATCATCGTCGCCCTGGCCGAACAGATCGGCTGACGCGCCGCAGGCATGGCGTCGCTTATCCAGAATCAACCTATAGGGAAGTTACTTCCGTCGGGCGGTAAGCTGCAACTGCCGTGGGAGGTGAGTCGGAGATGTCCGACCTCAGGGAAGTGTTCAACGACCTGGTCCGCTTCGAGATCGAGCTGTGGAATGCGGTTGACGACCGGCTGAAGAGCGAGTTCGACCTGCCGTTGACGCACTTCGAGCCCATGTCGGTGATCGGCCGGCTCCCCGGCTGCCGGGTCTTCGATATCGCCAGGGAACTGGGCATCACGACCGGCGGCACGAGCAAGCTGGTGGACCGGATCGAGGCCAACGGGTACTGCCGGAGGCTCCCGAACCCGGCCGATCGGCGATCGTCGCTGCTGGAACTGACCGAAGAGGGCAAGGTCCTCCTCGGCAAGGCCGGGGTGGCCTTCGACGAGGAGCTGCAGCGCTGGCTCGGTTCCGCCGTGCCGGAGCGGACCCTGCGGCAGTTCGCGTCGACGCTGACCCGCATCCGTGCGGCTGGTCATCGCCTCTCGATGGAAGACAGTGCCTAGGAAGACAGTGCCTGGGAAGACAGTGCCTGGGAAGACAGTGCCTAGCGCCCGAAGCCCGGGCGCAGGCAGCCCTTTGCAGATCCTGGATCGCTCTTGAATGCCGGATGGAGGACGCATGGATGCGGCAGGCGATTCCCCGCCTTTCATGGTGTCAGCTTGGCCTGCCCTTTCGTATGACCGCTGGCGCGAGACCTGCGACACGCTGCACGCGCATACCCAGGTGCTCGGCAAGCTGGCGGCCAGGCTCGCGCCGCCTGAGCCGCAACTGCAGCATGCGGCGCTGCGGCTGACCGCGCGGGGCTGGGAAACCGCGCCACTGCCCGCCCCCGACGGTTCGGGCGCGCTGGTGATCGCGCTGGATCTGCGGCGGCACGAGGCGGTGGTGGAGCACAGCGGCGGGCGGACCGAGCGCATCGTGCTGACCCCGGACCGGCCGGTCGGCGAGGTGACCAGCGCGGTGCTGGCGGCGGTCGCCGTCCTCGGCGGACCGGCCGAGATTGACCCGGCGCCGCAGGAAGTCCCCTGGAGCGTACCGCTGACGGAGGACTCGCAGCACGCCCGCTACGACCCGCGGCAGGTCAGCGACTACTTCGCCGCGGCGACCCAGGCGGCGCTGGTCCTGGCCGCCTACCGGGCGCCGTTCCGTGGCCGGTCCACGCCGGTCAATGCGTGGTGGGGCTCGTTTGACCTGGCGGTGAGCCTGTTCTCCGGGCTGCCGGCTGACCCCCCGTCGCGGGATTTCATCATGCGCAACGCGATGGACGCCCAGGAGGTCGCTGTCGGCTGGTGGCCCGGCGACGCCCGCTACGGTAAGGCGGCCTTCTACGCCTACGCGCACCCCGCCGCGCCGGGTTTCGCGGGTGCGGCCTTGTCCCCGGCCGCGGCGCGCTGGGAGCCGGGCCTGGGAGAGTACATCCTGGACTGGGATGACGTGCGGTCGGACCCGGATCCCCGGGCGGCGGCGGTGGAGTTCGCCCGGTCAGCCTTCCGCCACGCGTGCGTGGTTTGCGGCTGGGACATGACGCTGGCGGCTAGCGCTGAGGGCACACCGCCGCCGGTCAGATGACAGGCGCCGTGGCCAGCGGCGGCGGCCTTACGCCGGGGATCCGGGTCCGTCGGCCCGGCCGCTGATCAAGATTCCGGGCAAGCCGCTTCCGTCGCGAAGCCTTCCGCGGAATGTTATATGTTGCCGAGCATCCCCGGGGAAGGAGGGTTCCAGCGTGTGGACCATGAAGGATGGCACCCGCATCCGACTGGGTTCTGGGCCGAGGAGTTCGTCAAGCCACACCGCACCTTCACCGACGCGGGGCTTGGAGGTGACCCTGTCCACCGGCCTCATCACCGCGATCACCTCCGTCTACGACTTCAGGCAAATCGATCCGGCGAGCAAGCGCTCCCTGATCGATGCGTCGGCGGGGTAACGCGAACAAGTTATGGCACAGCACAGGATCAAGAGTCCGCTGGCCTGGCGCGGAGGCCGTCGAACATGAGCGACAGCAGGCGGTCGGCCTGGTCGGGCGCCTGCTCCGAGCTCACCACGATCCCGTGCACCAGCCGCATGACGTCCATGGCGGTGATGTCGGGCCGCACCACGCCGGCTTCCTGGGCGTGGACGAGAAGGCGGTCGGCCGTGTCGCGCATCGCTATCCAGCAGCTCGAGATCAGCTCGGAATCCCTGCCCAGCGAGCTGATCAGCGAGTGGGACAGTCCGCGCTTCGTGACGAGGTAACCGGCCAGGGCTCTGATCCAGCCCGCGAACGCCTGCTCCGGCGGTGCGCCCTCCAGCAGGTCCTCCGCCCGCTCGCACACGGCGTTCACCTGGCTGCGGTAGACGGCCGCCTGCAGGTCGAGACGGGTGGGGAAGTGCCGGTAGAGCGTACCGATACCGACGCCCGCCCGGCGGGCGATGTCCTCGAGCGGCGCGTCGGCGCCGTTCTCGGCGAACGTCGCGGTCGCGGCCACGAGCAGCTTGGCATGGCTCCGCTGCGCGTCGGCGCGCATCCGCGCGGGCCGCTCGTGGCCCGCGGTCGTCTCTGTCGTCATCGGCGTTGCGTCATCATCCTCAAAATTCGTTTGCCAAACCGGAGGGTCCCTCCGTATAGTAAGCGGAGTGAACCTCCGGATAGTTCCCAAGAGTACCGCCCGGTCGGCGGTGTGTCATCTCGCCCTCCTGACCGACCGCTGATCCCGAGGACCCAGGGACCCGCCATCTACATCTGGGGTGGCGCGGCCTCCGGACCCCCAAAATGTCAGACCCTACGCGTAGCGTTCATCCCGAGGCGAGAGAAGGGGTGCACGCGCCATGGGAGCTCAGTGGGCCGTTACGACCCGTCAAGTAAACAAGCGTGGAGGCATCTTGTCTTCTTCACCGGCTTCACCGGCTTCACCGGCACCTGAGGCCGCGGCGCGCGAGCGCGGCGCGCCAAGGCGCGGCAGCGGCCGCCCTGGCATCGCGCTCGCCATCATGCTCGGCGCCCAGCTCATGATCATTCTTGACGTTACCGTGGTGAACATCGCGCTGCCGCACATACAGTCGGGCCTGCACTTCACCGCCACGAGCCTGTCGTGGGTGCTGAACGGGTACACGCTGACGTTCGGCGGGCTGCTGCTGCTCGGCGGCCGGGCCGGCGACATCCTCGGCAGACGGCGCACGTTCATCGCCGGCATCGCCGTGTTCACGCTGGCCTCGCTCGCGGGCGGCCTCGCCAACTCGGCGGCCCTGCTCCTTGCCGCACGTGCGCTCCAGGGCGCCGGCGGTGCCCTCGCGTCGCCGGCGGTGCTTGCCCTGATCGTCGGCAGCTTCCCCGAGGGACGGGAGAGGACCCGGGCGCTGGGCGTCTACACCGGCGTTGTCATGGGCGGCGCGTCGCTCGGCCTCGTGCTCGGC
This sequence comes from Streptosporangiaceae bacterium, assembly GCA_019239975.1. GTDB lineage: Bacteria > Actinomycetota > Actinomycetes > Streptosporangiales > Streptosporangiaceae > JAFAZE01. Next base: position 195,214 of record JAFAZE010000040.1, on the reverse strand, counting down.
GGCGTGATCACCGAGTGGCTCTCCTGGCGGTGGGTGCTGTTCATCAACGTGCCGATCGGCCTGCTCGTCATCGCGGCCGCCCCGCTGTTCGTCGGTGAGACGCCGCGGCAGCCCGGGCGCTTCGACCTGGCCGGCGCGATCACGTCCACCGCCGGCGTGGCGGCGCTCGTCTACGGTTTCATCCGCGCCGCCTCCAGCGGCTGGGGGGACCGCACCGCCGTGGTCTCGTTCGCGGCGGCGGCCGTCCTGCTCGCGGCCTTCCTGCTGACCGAGACCCGGGCCCGCCAGCCCATCACCCCGCTGCGCCTGTTCGCCGACGTGAGCCGCTCCGGGTCGTTCGTGGCGCGGCTGCTGCTCGTCGCCGGCATGTTCGGCATGTTCTTCTTCCTCACCCAGTTCATTCAGGACATCCTCGGCTTCAGCCCGCTACGGGCGGGAGTCGCGTTCCTGCCGCTGACGATCACGCTGTTCGCTGTTTCCCGGACGGTCCCGAGGCTGATGCCGGCCTTCGGCGCGAAGCCGCTGATGATCGCCGGCATGCTGCCGGTCATCGCGGGGATGGCGTGGCTGTCCCGCGTCTCGCCGGCCACCGGCTACTGGTCGGGCGTGTTCGGTCCCATGGTGCTGCTCGGCGCGGGCATGGGCATCGTGTTCGTGCCGCTCACCACGGCGTCGCTCGCGGGGGTACGCCCGGAGGACTCCGGCGCCGCGTCCAGCATGGTGAACGTGATGCAGCAGGTTGGCGGGTCGCTGGGGCTCGCCGTCCTGGTCGCCGTCTTCGGCACCGCGAGCCGCGACGCCGCCAGGCACCCGGTGCCGGGCCTGTCCGCGGTCGCGCAGCAGCACCACGTGCTGGCCCACGGGATGTCCACGGCCTTCCTGCTCGCCGCCATCTTCGACGCCGTAACCCTGCTGGTGATCGCCGCGCTCATTCGCGGCCGCCGCCCGCAGCCGGTACCCCACCCGGCCCGGGAGGAAGAAGAGGAAGCCGTCCCGGCCTGAGGGGCAGGCGGTCTCGGTCTCGAGACCCTGCCCGGGCTGGATCCGGCTCGCCGATCGTGGCCTCTACCGGGGCGGCCACGATCGGCGAGCCGGGCCGCGAAACGAGCCTGGCCGCGAAGCGAGCCGGAGCCACTACTCCGGCCCCGCTCGCCGCCGGTCATCGGATGGCGAGCGGAACCGCCTCGGAGTAAAGGACGCGGCCGAAGTACATGAGCTTGACCAGCAGCCACCAGTGCTGTCCCGGCTGGGCCGTCGCCGGCGCCGTGACCGGGTAGCTGAGCGTCGCGGATCCCCCCGGATCGGCACGGACGTCCTGGATCCACGGATCTACCGCCGTCCAGCTACCGAACGGGGACAGCGGCTGCGCCTCGCCGCGAAGCTCGGATGCCAGCCGGCTGGTGATCCGGACCCGCAGCGCTCCCTGCTCACCCGGGGCAAGGCGCAGTTCTGGCGTGAGCACGGTCAGGCTGACCTCACCGGCCTGCGTCCGAAGGTCCTCCTGCAGCCGGACGAACAGCTCCTCCGCCGGCAGGCGGGAGTTCGGCTTCCCCGGCTCGCCGATCGCCACCATGGCGGTGTCCTCGAGAACCTGCCCGAGCCCGTCGCGCACCCGCGCGCCCAGGAAGTAACGTCCGTCCGCCGCCCCGGGAACCGCCCTCACCGTCACATCCCACGCAGCGAACTCGCCCGGTCCCAGGTCGTATCGCAGCACGCCCTCCGCTTCGGCCGCGATCCCCTCCGGCACAACGAGCTCCAGCTCTCCTGCCGCCCCTTGAGGCCCACAAGCCACGCTAACCCGCACAACTGCCGTTTCGGCTGAGGCAGGGGCGTCTGATGAGGCGGCGGCGGACGCTGCAAGCGCGAGAGCAGCCCGCGCCACAGCCACCCGCGTGGGCGAGACATGCACGGCGACAGGCAAGTTCCCCGCCGGCGCCGGCCCCTTCCCGTGCAGCCAGTACCGCGTGTACACCGGCTGGACCGCTTCGGGAACAGCGGGCTGCGGCGTGTTTCCCCCCGGCGTTCGGAGACTTCCCGGGGAAGACATGCCCAGACCGCCCTCCACCTGCAAGACGAGGGTTACGGTCCCGAACGCCGGAACGTCGACGAAAGCCGCTCCGTCAGAAACCGCGACCGGCGCCCCGGCCGACTCCTCGAGCAGGTCGCTCAGCCACGCGGCGCGGATCCCCGCGGCGAGCCGGACCGCCGCCCTGACCGGCGTTCCGTCGGTTTCGCGCAGCCGGACGGTGACGGTCCCTTCCCGCGGTGTTCCCGGCCGTGAGGACGCGAGCGGATTGCCGTGCGGCTTGAGGGCGGTCAGCGTGACGTTCCGCGGCTCGGCCGACGCGAGGCTCGTCCCGGACGGTACACCGGCCGCGGAAGGCGCGGCCGCGCCCGGCTCGTCCGCCGCGAACGTCCCGGCCGTGAGCAGGCCGTGGTTGTAGTCTTCGGCGGCCGCGTTGTACCCGGCCCGCCGCCAGTCACCGGGACCCGAGGCCAGCGCGTACTCGAACGTGTGACTCCAGTGCTGCCAGGCGAAGCTGCCGCCGTCCGGCGTGGGCCGCCGGTCTCCGTCGATCCAGACCCCGCATGGCCACGAGGAGCACGCACGCATCAGGGACAGGTACAGCGTGCCGTCCGGCGCGATCACGCCGCCGGGCGTGCCCTGGTTGAACAGCGCCACCGACCGGTCGGCCAGCGGTGCCTCGTAGACGTCGTCGCCGGCGGCCGTCGGGGCGGCGGCTGAGGCCCCGATCTCGGCGTCGGCCATATCGTCCGCCAGCCCGGCGAGGGCGGCGGCGAGGGCGGCCGGGTCCCCGCCGGCCACGATCAGCACCGGCAGGTCCCGCGCGCCGCGCAAGTCCGCGCCGGGCGCGAACGCGTCCTCGCGTGACCGGGCGGCCGGCACCCACAGCCGGGCGGTGTCGCCGTCAGCGAGCAGCGCGGCGAGCCGCTTGGCGTGCGACGGGTCGGCCGCCGCGAGCACCTCGGCGGTGAACGGGTTGTCCGCCGGGCCGCCGAGCGCGATTCGCACGTCGGGCAGGTTCGAGTCCGTGTCCACCGATCCGTAACGGGAACCGTCGGCACGGGAGCAGGTGGCCGTGACGCCGGCCGCCGCCAGGGCGGTGATCACGTCCCGGACGAGATTCCGGTGCCCGTTTGGCTGAAGTGGCGGGATCACCTCGGCCACGCCGATCGCCTGCCTCAGCCGGCCACGGCCGGAGACCTCGAGCTCCACCCGGGCCGCCGAGCCGAGCCCGAACCACTGGTTGGCCGGGTTGTCCAGGGTGTACCAGTGCCTGGCCGTGTCCGCCTCGGGCGCGCCAAACGGCCGCCCGATCACCGCGGTCGCCGTCTGGTAGAGCGGCAGCGCGCCGGGAACGCCCGCCGGGAAACGCACCCGCAGCAGCCGGTCCTTGCCGATGGACCCGCTGACGTGGGTCCGGAACTCGACGCGCTCCGCGCCGTCCCACAGCACCGTTTCCTGGGTGATCGCCAGGTCGCCCAGGCTGAATTCGGCCATGAGCCGTGAGCCGGCCGGCGACCGCTGGGCGCGCACCCGCGCGGGCGCGGCGGCCGACCCCCGCCCTGGCCCGCGCGGCGACAGGTGCCACGGTCCCTCACCCCAGCGGGGATGCTTGTCGTACTCGTCCTGCAGCAGCAGTTCGTTGCCGGGCCCGCGCAGCACCGCCTCCCCGGACCGCTTGTCGGTGACGCTGAGCGTGCCGCCGCGCTCGGGGTCGGCGGTCACCAGGTACGCCTCGTTCTCGATCGCCGTTCCAGGTACGTCTGACCAGGACCGTTCCCCTGGCGTCCCGGGTTCCGCGCTGGGCTCCAGGCGGTAGGACCGGTACCCGAGCGCGGGCACGGCCGCCGCGCGGAAGGTCAGCGTCACCCCGGCGAGCGATCCGTCCCCGTGCCGCCGCACACCCTCCGCCAGGGCCGGGACCTCCGCGCCGGCCTCGTCGCGGATGACCAGCCAGCGCGTCCCAGGCTCAGGCAGCTCAACTGTGACCGTGGCCATGGCGTTCCGTTCCCGCGCCAGCCCGTTGACGACGGCAGCCTGCCGGCCGCCGCCGCCCGTCAGCGCCGCGATCGCGGCGCGGCGTGCCGAGTCCCCGCGTTCCCATGCCTCGCGCCAGCCGCTGAGCAGGTCCAGGTACACCTGGTCGGACTCGGTTCCGGTGATCGCGTCGTGATGCGCGCCGTAGGCGAGCTGGCGCCACGCCTTGTCGAGCGACTCGGCCGGGAACGGGGCGCCGCCCAGCCAGGCCAGCGTGGCCAGCCGCTCGCCCTCGGCTACCGCGGTCTCGCCCGCCCGCTGCGCCTGCTTTGTGTCGGTGTAGGAGACATCCTTGCCGGTGTACACCGGGTTCATGTCGCGGGTTTGCGGCGTGATCCAGATGTCGCGGCTTTCCGCCTCGGCCCGGACGGCGGCGAAGAACTCGCGCGGAATGGCGGTCACGAACCGCGGCCACAGGTAGCGCTCGTTCCAGTCGCGGTGAATGTCGGTGACCCACCTGGCAGGTATCACGTGGTCGGCGCCAACCGGCAGCATCACGTTCCGCGTCGCGGCGACCTCGGCGAGCAAGGTGAACTGGCGGTACGCCTCGGCCTCGGCGGCGGCCAGGTCCGCACCGCTGTGCAGCCCCCAGCCTGCCCCGTAGTGGTTGGTCATGTAGCTGGTGAGCAGGCCGCGGCCGTCGGGGGAGAGCCACTCGAACTCGCTTGCGAACTGCATGCGGTTGTTGTCCTCCGGGCCCCACTGATGGAACGGCCCGCGCGCCCAGGAGGAGGACGTGAGGCCGGCCGCGGCCATCAGGCCCGGGAATCCGGGATCGTGCCCGAACGCGTCGAGCATCCACGCGGACCGCGGGTCCGCGCCGAGCACGCCGCGCTGGAACCCGGCGCCGTGGACGGCGTTGCGGATGGTGGATTCGGCGCTGGTAAGGTTGGTGTTGGGTTCGTTGTAGGTGCCGCCCACGATCTCCACCCTGCCGTCCGCGATCAGCCGGCGCAGGTCGGCGCGGTCCTGCGGGTAGGCGTCGAAGTGCGGCTTCAGGTAGTCGATCTCCGCCAGCACGAACTTGTAGTCCGGGTCACGGCGCGCCTTCTCCAGGTGAAGCTGGACAAGCTCAAACGCGGTCCTCGTGTCCGGCAGGCTGCCGTCCTCGTCCGGCAGCACGAGCCGGGCCTCGGTGAACTGGCCCTGCGTGGTCCACCAGACCGGGTCGTAGTGGAAGTGGCTGACCATCCACATCGTCCAGCCCGCCTCCGCGACGGTGACCTCGGCCTGCCGCTCCGTGCGGGTGTGCACGGTCTCCCGGTTGCCCGGCCCGTGCCCGGGGCCGGATTTCTCCGCGATGACCGTGACCGGCCGCACGGTGCCTGGCTGACAGTGCGCGGCGACCTCCACCGGCACCTCGGCGGTCCGCTGCTGGCCAGGATCAAGATCAGTAATACTGAACGGCGCTGTGGTTCCCGCTCCGGGGCCGCCTATCGTCACGGCGGCGCTCGCGACGGCGCTGGGCCCGTCGTTGACGATCGTGACCCTTACGATCTGCAGTGGCCGCTGGGCGGTGCCCCGGAACAGGCTGGTGGACTCGACGCCAGTGATCCGCATTCAACCATCGTCGCATGGCGGCACGGTCCCGGGCGCTGTTCACGCGGCAGGCTGGCGGCTCCTGGCCGGCCGGCTGGACGTCAGCCACCGGCCCCGAAAATGTCAGCACCCCTCGCCATAATGATCGGGTCCGACAAACCACCGGCCAGGTGCCTGGTAACGAGAAACCCGCCGATAACGGCCTGACCGTCACCGTGGCCTGACCGTCACCGTGGCCTGACCGCTACCCGGTCGCCTGGCCGCTCACAGACCGCGTCCGGTGGTTCCGGCACGTCGCCCGCCGGAACCACCGGGCGCTCTTTGTTCGGCTGGTGTCAGCTTCCTGCCTTAGCGGGCGTCGGCCCGGACGGCCTGCGCGCGGACATCGTCGCGGTCCTCCCCGAGGCGCTCCGAGGCGGCTTCCGCGGTCGCGGACTGGCCGGGCCCCGCCGCCACTGCCGCCGGGACGGCCACCGCCGCCGGGACGGCCACCGCCGACGGGACCGCCACCTCGGCCGGCCGCCGCCGCAGGCCGCTCAGCGCGACGAGCGCGCCAACCGCCGCGACGCCGGTGATGAGGCCGAGCGCCGGCCGGTACGCCCCGAGCACCGCGGACGGCGAGGTCAGCTTGCTGGCGCCGCCGGCGTCCACGACAGCCGTGACGACCGCGAGAACCACGGCGCCGCCCACCTGGAAGGACGTCTGGAACAGGCTGGCGGCGAGCCCCTGCTCCTCGTTGGGGACCCCCGCCGTGGCGGCCACGCTGAGCGAGGAGAAGCCGAGCCCGAACGCCAGGCCGACAAGCAGCATCGTCGGCAGCATCACCGCGGGGTAGTCAGGACGGGTGCCCGCCCGCAGGAACACCGCATAGGCGATGACCAGGCAGCCGAACGCGACCGCGGACAGCCTTGCCGTCCCGAAGCGGCCGAGCAGCGACGCCATCCGGGTGGACAGCACGGCGACTATGACCCCGGCCGGAAGGAACGCCAGCGCCGTGGTGAGCGCCGACCAGCCGGCCAGGCTCTGCAGGTACTGGGTGACAAGGAACTGGAACGAGATATAGGTGCCGAACAGGGTCACCGCGCCGATGTTCGCGCGCCGCAGCGCGGCGGAGCGGAAGATGCCGAACGGCACAAGCGGGTCCTCGCTGCGCCGCTCGATCGCGGCGAACGCGGCGAGCAGTACCGCCACGCCAGCGAACGAGCCGATGGTCCTGGCCGACCCCCAGCCGGCCTGCTGAGCGGTGACAACCGTGTAGACGAGCAGCAGCATCGCGGCGGTCACGGTAACCGCGCCCGGCACGTCGAACCTGCGGCCCGCGCGGTCGGCGCGCTCGCCGCGGGGGATCAGCCAGACCCCTGCGGCGAGGACAACCAGCGCGACCGGTGCCGGCACGAGCAGCGTCCAGCGCCAGCTGACCTCGGTGAGCACGCCGGACAGGACCAGGCCGAGCGAGAACCCGCTGGCGCCGAAGACCGTGTAGATGCTGAAGGCCCGGTTGCGCATGGGCCCCTCAGGGAACGTCGTGGTCAGCAGCGACATGCTGGCGGGGGCGGTGAACGCCGCGGCGATGCCCTTGATGAAGCGGGCGGCGATCAGCAGGCCCGGCGTGCTGACCAGGCCGCCGAACAGCGAGACGACCGCGAACACGCCGACCGCGGTGAGGAAGACCCGCCTGCGGCCGAGCAGGTCGGCGGCCCGGCCGCCGAGGAGCAGGAGGCCGCCGTAGCCGAGCACGTAGCCGCTGACGATCCACTGGAGCGAGGACGTGTTGAGGCCGAGCGCGGACCGGATGGACGGGAGCGCGACGCCGACCATCGACACGTCGAGGGCGTCGAGGCACAGTGCGCCGCCGAGCACCATGAGGGTACCCCACAGCCGTGGGGTCCAGCGCTGGCTTGTGATTGACGACATGCCTCAGACTATATGCATGCCCAAGCACTAGATGCAAACGCAATTAATGTATTTGCATCTAGTCTGCCGTGGCGCTATCATGCGCCCATGGAACGAGATGCGGTGGTGACGGCCTGGCGGCAGGTGGCCGCCTGTCACGCTGCTGCGTGCGCGGCGCTCGAACACGAGCTTGGTGAGCGCCACGGGCTGGGCGTCAGTGACTTCGAGGTTCTCGAGAGGCTCGCCGAGAGCCCCGAACGCAAGGCGCGTTCCCAGGACCTCGCCGAGGCGGTACACCTGAGCCAGAGTGCGCTGTCCAGGCTCGTCGACCGGCTCGCGCGGCATGGCCTGGTGGAGCGCTGCGCCTGCGACATGGACAGGCGCGGCGTGTACGTCGTGCTGACCGAGGCCGGGCAGCACCGGCACGCTGAGGCGGTCCCGACCCACCGCGAGGTACTTTCCCGCGTGCTCACGCCGCAAGTGCCCGGCCAGGTGGTGGCCGCGGCCGTAAGCCCGATTCCGTCACTCTTACAGGTCCGCGGCTGCGCGGGCATGGCGCATTCACTCTCATTGCCGGCGCCCGTTCGGGAGTCGTGATCAGATGCGTTCCACCTGCGTCAAGTGCGCCTTCAAGGTAATGTTGGTGCGGGAGGGGAGACAGGGTGAATATCGCGCTCAGTTTGTCCTATCGTCTTTCCCAGTGGGATAGTTGTCTTTTCGAGCGGGAACAGCGAATTCCTTCCCACCGGGACGGGGACCAGGGAGCACGATGACAAAGTCCGGTCGGCCCGCGACGCTGCGGGACGTGGCGGCTGCGGCCCGTGTGCACCCGGCTACCGCATCGCGCGCGCTCAACCCGGAGACTCGCCTCCTGGTCAGCGAGGACACCGCGAAACGGGTCGCCGATGCGGCTGCGCGGCTCGGCTACCGGCCGAATCCGGTCGCGCGGTCGCTGCGCACCAGGCGGTCGTACACCGTTGGGGTTCTCATCCCCGACCTCAACAACCCGCTGTTCCCGCCGATCGTCCGCGGCCTCGAGGACCGGCTGGCCGAGAAGGGCTATGTCGCGCTGCTGGGCAACACCGACGGTGACGCGAGACGCGAGCGCATGGTGTTCGACCAGATGCGAGCGCGCCACGTCGACGGCTTCGTGCTCGCGACGGCGACCCTGCACAACCCGGTGCTCGACGAAGCCGCGGCGGCGGAGCTGCCAGTGGTGCTGATGAACCGCACGGCGCAGGACTACCCGTTCTCCTCGGTCTCCGTGGACAACGAGCAGGGCACCAGGACCGCCGTGTCGCACCTGGCCCGGCTGGGGCACACCCGAATCGCGCACATCGCGGGGCCGCAGGAGATCTCGACCGGCGTCAGCCGGCTGCGCGGTTTCACGGAAGGCCTGCGGTCGAACGGGCTGGACCCGGATCAGAGCCCGGTGGTCTACGCCGCCGGCTACACGATCGAGGAAGGGCTGCGCTGCTGTCACGAGCTTCTGGCGCAGGACACGGGGTGCACCGCGATCGCCGCGGCCAACGACATGCTCGCCGTGGGATGCTACGCCGCGCTGGACGAGGCCGGGCTGCGGTGCCCGGACGACATCTCCGTGATCGGCTTCAACGACATGCCGTTCATCGACCGGCTGCGCCCCCCGCTCTCCACGGTCCGCTTTCCCCACTATCAGCTCGGAACGGAGGCCGCGCAGCTCCTGCTGGAGCGGATCAGTGAGGCCGACAGCCCGGTGAAGATCCTGTACCTGGCTCCCGAGCTGGTGGTCCGCAGGTCCACCGCCGCCCCCACGGCGGACGACCAGCCCAGCGCATCCGTCTCTGTCCTCCCTGGGGGCTCTGCCCGCCTGAGGTCGCGTTAGCCCGCGCGCTCCGCTTCGGTTCCGCCATAGCCAGGCTCCCTCCGTGCCAGGCTCCTCCGTAATGCCGCTGTGACAGCAGTATCGGCTGCATTCGATTGCAGATGGTAGGAACTGGGATGGTCTGTGCGTTGGGGGCCGGAAGTCATCGATTGCGGACAGGCGCGTTTGCGTCTTGCGCAACTGTGTGCGCGATGCGTTCCGCGTTATGAGGCTGCTCAGGGGCGCGAAGGACGCTCTTCTGGCACGGCTGTGTAACGGATTGGACATAGCGTGTTGACAAAACCGCTGGCTGAGGTGGAGTCTCTGGATGCAAACGATTGTGCACAGGATCGGGGCGTACGCGGTATGACAGAACAGGGTGATGCTCGCTGGCTGGGATGGCTCGGCACGGGGCGGATGGGCGCCGAGATGGTGCGCCGTCTGCTGGCCGGAGGCTGCGCCGTCACGGTGTATAACCGCACAGCCTCGAGGGCGGCCCCGCTCGTCGAGAAGGGCGCGAAGCTCGCCGGATCGTTGCAGGATCTTGCCGAAAGCGAGATCGTCTTCACCACGCTCGGTACTCCCGAGGATCTGATCAGCGCCCTGACCGGCCCCGGCGGGCTGATGTCGGGCAGCGCCGCGCCGAAGGTCGTGGTGGACTGCTCCACGGTGTCCGTGGAGGCATCAGCGCTGGTCCGGGAGAAACTCGCGGAGCGCGGCACCGCGCTGCTCGCGGCACCTGTGATGGGCAACCCCAGCGTGGTACGGGCCGGGAAGATGACCGCGGCGGTGTCGGGCCCACGCGACGCGTTCGATATAGCGGAGCCCTACCTGAATGTGCTGGGCAGGGGAGTGACCTATGTCGGCGAGGGGGAGGTTGCACGGCTGGTCAAGCTCTGCCATAACCTTTTCCTCGGCGTGGTCGCCCAGTCCATGGCTGAGGTGACCGTTCTCGCGGAACGAGGCGGCATCAGCCGTCAAGCGTTCCTCGACTGCCTGAACAAGAGCGTCATGGGTTCGCTGTTCACCGGATACAAGACGCCGGCGTACGTGAACCTTGACTTCGAGCCCACGTTCACCGCGACGCTGCTGCGCAAGGATTTCGACCTTGGCCTGGCGGCGGCGCGGGAGCGCGAGGTGCCAATGCCCGTCGCCTCGGCCGTGTACCAGCTCGTCCAGAGCCTCATCGGGCGAGGTTACGGCGACCGTGACTTCGCCGCGCTGCTCCAGCAGCAGGCGGAGGCGTCGGGCCTGACCTTGGAGAGCGAGCACGCGGACGTGTCCGACGGGCTCGGCGCAGACTAACGAGGAGAAAGGAGGGACCGGGCGTGAGACCCGACCTTCCGTTGTTTTCAAGCAACCGGTTCTCCAGAAACGCTCTTGCCCTGGGCGCCGCCGCGGCGCTCTGCGCGGGCGTTCTGGCGGCGTGCAGCAGCGGTAGCAGCAGCACTAATAACAACAGCAGCAGCAGCGGCAATACCTCGAACTCGGGCTCGGGCAAGCCCATTGTCGTCGGCGCGTCCTTGTCGCTGACCGGCGACTTTTCCGCGGACGGCCAAGCCTTCCAGCGCGGCTACAACTTGTGGGCCAGCGACGTCAACAAGAACGGCGGCCTGCTGGGCCGCAAGGTTGAGATCAAGGTCCTCAACGACGCCAGCTCCCCGACCCAGGTGGTCACGAACTACCAGACCCTGTTCGCTTCCGACCACGTCGACCTCGCCTTCGGGCCGTTCTCCTCACTGCTGACCGGCCCCTCGTCCGCGGTGGCCGCGCGTTACGGGTACGCGTTCGTGGAAGGCGCGGGCGGCGCTCCCGCCGTCTTCAACACCCCGTCCAACCAGGCCGATCACAACGTGTTCGACGTGAGCCTGCCCATCAAGGACGAAATGGTCCCGTTCGTGAACTGGATCCAGTCGCTGCCCGCCGGCCAGCGGCCGAAGACCGCGGCCTACCCAATGGCCAACGACCCGTTCGCCGACCCGCCGGTGCAGGAGGCGCAGTCCATGCTGCAGGCGCTCGGCGTGAAGACCGTGTACTCGAACATCTTCCCCGCCGAGGTCACCGCCTACAAGGCACCCGCCGACCAGGTGGCCGCGAAGGCACCGCAGATCGTCGTCCTCGGTTCCACCGACGTGCCGACCGTGGCGGCCTTCATGCAGGCGTTCGAGCAGCAGCACTACACGCCCAAGCTGTTCATCGCGGCGGCCGGCCCCGATCAGGGCGCGGCATTCACGTCCGCGGTCGGCAAGGGGAACGCCGCGGGCATGATGGTGCCCAACGGCTGGTACCCCGGATTCGCGAACGCGCAGAGCCAGGCGATGGTCAATGAGTATGTCGCCAAGTACGGCGGCTCACCATCGGACGTCAACGCCGACGTGGCCGAGGCCTACGCGGTCGGCCAGGTGATGGCCCAGGCCGTCACCGCGACCAAGGGCACCGACAACTCAAAGATCATCAGCTACCTGCACAGCGGCGTCACGCTCAGCAGCGTGCAGGGCCCGGTCAAGTTCGACTCGCTCGGCGAGAACCACGCCGCCGCGGCGTTCACGTTCCAGTGGCAGGACGGCGGCAAGGCGTTCAACCAGGTGCTGCCGACCGGTGACACGGGATCGAAGACGATCATCGCCACCAAGCCGGCCTGGACCAGCTGACCCTCACGCACCACAACCGACCAGGACGGAGTTTGCATGGCACGGCAGATCTACGAGGCCATCGTCGACGGGATACTCACCGGAGGCGTCTACGCCCTGATGGCGGTCGGCCTCACGCTGATCTTCGGCGTGCTTGACATCATCAACATCGCCCAGGGTGTCCTGGTCATCCTGGGCGCCTACCTCAGCTACGAGCTGTCGGTGCGGGCCGGCATCGACCTTTTCGTGGGCCTGCTCATCACCGTGCCCGCCATGTTCATCATCGGCGTCGTCATCCACTGGGCGTTCCTCCGGCGGCTCCGCGGCCGGGAGCGCACGTCGATGACACTGCTGGTGACGTACGCGGTGGCGCTGATCGTCGAGGGCATCCTCTACAAGGTCTGGGGGCCGAACTACGTACAGCTGAAGGCGTCGTACGTGAACTCCAGCGTGCACGTGTTCGGCTTCTACCTGCCCTACATCTATATCTACGGTTTCATTCTCGCGGTCGCCCTCATCGTGGCGCTCTACACGCTGCTGTACCGGACCAGGTTCGGCCGGAGCGTGCGCGCCACGATGCAGGACGAGACGGCCGCACGGCTCGTCGGCATCGATGTGAACCGGGTCGCCGCCCTGACGTTCGGCGTCGGCGTCGCGGTGACCGCGGTTGGCGGAATGGTGTACGGCGCCACCAGCGGCGGCTTCAATCCGAACAGCGGCTACGACCTGATCTCGCGGCTGCTCGCGATCATCATCCTGGGCGGCCTCGGCAGCATCGGCGGAGCGCTCGCCGCGTCCATCTTCATGCTCACCCTGGAGTCGCTCGTGGATATCTGGTCGCCGAACTGGGCGATCGTCGTGTTCTACGGCGCACTCGTGGTCGTTCTCGTGATCCGCCCGACTGGGTTCTTCGGGCGGCAGGCGGTGCGGGCCCAATGAGCACCCAGCGCACCGCCCAGGCGGCCGGCCTGGCCGCCCTGGCCGCGGCCGCGATCGTGTTCCCGCTCGTCTTCACGAACCCCGTGGTCACCAACTACGGCGTGTTCACGCTGATCTTCGTCGTGGCGGCATCCGCCTGGAACGTGTTCTCCGGCTTCTCCGGCTACATCTCCCTCGGCCAGGCGGTGTTTTTCGGCAGCGGCGCCTACGCGCTGGGCATCGCCGCGCGGGACTGGCACGTCAGCGGAGACGCGGTGTTCGCCCTGCTGCCGGCCTGCGCGGCGGTGGGGGCGCTGATCGCGGTGCCGTTCGGCCTGGTCGCGCTGCGGGTAAGGCGGCACACCTTCATCGTGATCACGATCGCCGTGTTCTTCATCTTCCAGCTGATGGCCTACAACTTCTCCTTCACCGGCGGTTCCACGGGGCTGTCCTCGCCGTTCCTCAACTGGCACGCGGATACCTACAACAACCCCTTCTACTACATCACCCTGGCCTGCGCGGTGGGCATGATCGGCCTCGCCTGGCTGATCCGGCGCTCCAGGTTCGGCCTGCAGCTGCGGGCGATCCGCGACGACGAGGACCGGGCGCGCGGGCTGGGGGTACGGGCGATGCGGGTGAAGCTCGCCGCGTTCGCGCTCTCCGGCGCGGTCACCGCGCTGATCGGCGGCGTCTGGTTCTACTACCTGACCCAGGTCCAGCCGTCAACCGGCTTCGACCCCCTGTTCGACCTGTCGATCGTGCTCATGGCGTTCCTCGGCGGGTTCGGCACCATCGCCGGCCCGGTCGTCGGCGCGCTCATCATCGAGCCCGGGCAGCTCTACCTCACCGCTCACTTCACCAACGGCTATTACAGCGAGATCCTGCTCGGCGCGCTGTTCCTGCTGGTCGTGCTCTTTGTGCCCAGGGGCATCATCCCGACCGGCGGCGAATGGATCACGGCGCTGCGCACCCGTGGCCGCCCCGCGGTGACCCCGGCCACGGCACCGCCGCCGCCAGCGGCGGCACCGCCTCAGGCCGCCCCCTCCCCGCCCACGACGGCCCCACCCGCCTCCCGGTCCCCCTCCACTCCGGGAGGTTCACGATGAGCGCGCTGCTGCGTACCGATGGCGTCACGAAGTCGTTCGGCGGCGTGCAGGCGCTGAGCGGCGCCACGATCGAAGTCGACGAGGGCACGGTGGCCGGCCTGATCGGGCCGAACGGGTCGGGCAAGACCACGCTGTTCAACGTGATCACCGGGTACGGGCGGGCGGACGCGGGCGAGGTGTACTTCGGTGACCGGGCGATAACCAACGCCGCGCCCGACCGGGTGTTCGCGCTGGGGATCGGCAGGACCTTCCAGCTTACGAGGATCTTCGCCAGGCTCACCGTGCTGGAGAACATGCTCGTCGCCACACAGCACAAGGGACGCCCGCGGAACTTGCTGGCGCGGACGAGCCGGGGCCACTGGGTGCAGCAGCGGCGGCGGGCCATGGACCTGCTGGAGTTCGTCGGCATCGCCGGGCACGCGGGCGTGGGAGCCGGCACGCTGTCCTACGGCCAGCGCAAGCTGCTCGAGCTCGCCTACGTGCTCGTGGCCGATCCCGCCGTGATCCTGCTGGATGAGCCGGCGGGCGGCGTGAACCCGTCGCTGATCAACCACATCTCCGACCGGATACGCGAGCTGAACAAGTCCGGCAAGACGTTCCTCATCGTCGAGCACAACATGGAGTTCGTGATGGGGCTCTGCTCCCGGATCACGGTGCTCGACTCCGGCAGCGCGACCGCCAGCGGGCCGCCGGACATCATCCGGACGGACAAGCGCGTGCTCGATGCTTACCTGGGCGAGGATGTGGAGGACGACGATGACATCCCCGGCTGAGCCTCTCAACACGGGGCCTCTCAACACGGGGCCTCTCAACACGGGGCCCGCAATCCCGGGCGGCGAGGCACCCGGCAAGGAGCCGCCCGGGGCTGAGGGACCCCCGGCGCTGGTCGTCAGCGGCGTCGTGGCGGGCTACGGTGGCGGCGACGTGCTGCGCGGCGTCTCGTTCGAGGTACCGCAGGGCGCGATCACCTGTGTGGTCGGCCCGAACGGCGCCGGCAAATCCACCCTGATGGCGACGATCAGCGGGCTGCTCCGGCCACGGCTCGGCTCGGTCACGCTGCACGGGGAGCCGCTGACCGGGCGGTCACCGCGGCAGATCCTCAACATGGGCGTCGTCCAGGTGCCGCAGAACCACAGTCTGTTCAAGGACATGACCGTGCGCGAGAACATCGACCTGGGCGGCTACATCCTGTCCGACCGCGCCCTCGCCGCGCGCAGGATGAAGGCCGTCTTCGAGATGTTCCCGCAGGTCGCCGGCTGGGCCGGGATGAAGGCCGGGAGCCTGTCCGGCGGCCAGCAGCGGCTGGTCGAGTTCGCCCGGGCCCTCATGCTCGAGCCGAAGCTGATCCTGCTCGACGAGCCGTCGATGGGACTGGCGCCCAAGATCCTCAAGTCGGTGTTCGCCGCGGTCCGGCAGATGAACGCGAACGGCACGACGATCCTCCTCGTCGAGCAGAACGCCCGGGCCGGCCTGCGGCTGTCCACCCGCGGCGTCGTGATGGAGAACGGCACGGTCCGCCTCTCCGGCACCGGCCGCGAGGTGCTCGAGCACCCGGAGATCGGCGCGCTGTACCTCGGCGGCGCGGTGACCAGCGCCAAGTAACCGGCTAATTCTTGCGGGCTACCGTGAGGCCGTCGCCGATCGGAAGCATCACGAGCTCCACCCGGTCGTCGGCGGCCGCGTGGTCGTTCAGGTCGCGCACCGCGATGACCGACGGGTTGTCGTTACCCGCGTCGAGGACCCTGCCGTGCGAGAACGTGTTGTCCACCATGATCACGCCTCCGCTGCGTACCCGCGGCACCAGCTCGAGCCAGTAGCTCAGGTAGGAGATCTTGTCCGCGTCGATGAACGCCAGGTCGAAGGCCTCCTCTTCGGGCAGCGCGCGCAGAGTGTCCAGCGCCGGGCCGAGCCGCAGCTCGATCCGGTCGGCCAGGCCGGCCTTTTCCCAGTACTTGCGGGCGACCGAGGTCCACTCGTCGTTGATGTCGCAGCACAGCAGCCGCCCTCCGGCCCCGAGGCCGCGCGCGATGCAGATCGACGAGTAACCGGTGAACGTCCCGACCTCAACCGCCGTGCGGGCACCTGCGATCCTGGTCAGCAGCGTCAGGAACGTCCCCTGCTCCGGGGCGATCTGCAGGCTGGTCTCGCTGGGGAACCGCTCCGCCGTCTCGCCGGCCAGTTCCCGCAAGATCGCGTCCGGCGGGCTGCTGTGCGCCGTGAGATAGGCGTTCAGGTGGAGACTTATCTGCTCACTGCGCCGTGTCATGGGATAACGGTAGTCCGGGGGGACACCCCCCGGAACCCCGCCCGCCGCGCTACCCGCCCTAGCCCGCTTCGGTGCTGGCCCGGGAGACGGTCTCCGGAACTCCCGCGGACGTGGCCCCGGGGACGACTGGGGCGAGATGGTCGAGCAGCATGCGGTGGATGAACGCGTAGCCGCCGCCGGCCCGGTGCAGCAGCCCGCGCGCGGTCATCGCGTCAAGGAAGGAGCGGAGCCGCCACGGGATCACGCCGCGCCTGACCAGGCCGGCGCGAACCGCGTAATGCCGCAGGCAGGCGCCGCCGCCGTTGCCGAGGCCGGCGGCGGCGCCTGCGAGCAGCGCCGCGATCACCGCCAGCGTGCCGCCGGATCCCCGCGGCGGGTGATAAAGCAGCCGGTAGGCCAGGTAGAGGCCGATGCCATAGCCGGCCGCCGCCAGCACAGCGGTCAGCGCCCCGTGCCCCGCGGATCTGCGGATGGCCTCGTCGGGGACGACTCGCCAGCGCCTCGGCCGTGGCACCAGGCCGAGCCGTGGAGGCAGGTTCACACCCCACAGCAGGCCCGTGGCGAGAGCCGCCAGCGGCACTATCCACAGCCCGGTGAGCAGCGACAGGGCGGCCGTGGCGAGCGGCGCCCCGAGGACCAGCACAAGCATGGGGCGCGACAGCCGTGGCGGAGCGCCGGCGGCCGCCGGGCCCCAGGAGTATTCCTGCGCGGGACTGGTGGCGATGCGGGCCTGGCGCCCGAGCCAGGCCAGCGTCCTCGCGCCCAGCCGGGACACGATGCGCTCTGTGCTTGCTCCCGGGGGCCGGCCCCCCGTTGACCCTCCGCTCGGGGGGAAGCCATCCCCCCGAACCCCCCTGGCCGGGCGCGCTGGATGACTGGCCGCCCGGAGCGCGTGACTGCCCCCACGGGTCCCCGCCTCGGCCATCCGTGTGCCGGCGGCCGCGATCCGGTCGAGGCGCGCGGCGAGCGGGCGGAGCCGGCGGAACTGGCGGTCATGCGCGGCCCCGATGGTCCACGGCGGCGCGAGCTGGTCGAGCTGGAACTCCGGCCGGTCCGCGCCGCGCAGCGTCGCTGCGAGCCAGCCCAGGTAGCCGCGCGCCAGATCCGGCCCGGGCGCCGGCCCGGCCGTCCCGGCGCCGTCGTAGTGCGCCTCCGGCTCGAGCATGCGCGAAAGGTACGCGTCCCACAGTTCGGCGGGGGAGGAAGCGCGGCCCGGCTCGGTGATCCCGGTATCCGCCAGCAGGGCCGCGACCTCCGGCGGCCACGGCTGCGCCACCATCCCGCCGGGCAGCGGCGGCGGCGCCAGCCGGCCCCGGTAGGCGAGCGCGGCCGCCCGCAGCATCAGCGGCGTCCGCAGGCTCTCGTCCGCGGCGAGCGCCGCCCGCACGTCGGCAAGCGGCCGCCAGGTCGTCTCCAGGCGGGCGAGGTAGGCGTCGATCTGCGCCTCGGTCGCCGGAAGAAGCTCCACGGCCTCGGGCAGCGCCAGCTTCGTTCCGAGGCCGGCGAAAACAGCCGACCGCCCGCTCACCGCCATCCTGGCCAGGCCGTGACCCCGTAGGTAGGCATTGATCTCCTCGGCACAGAAGCGCCGGTACCGTTCGGTAACCTCATCGAGCCCATCGAGCAGCAGCACCAGATCATCGGCGGCCAGCCAGGAATCGGCCGCATCCCGCGGGATCCGGTAGCTTTCCGCCAGCTCGCCGGCCAGCCAGGTGGTCAGCGACTGGTGCCTGCCGGCCCAGGACGCGAGGCTCGCCACGATCGGGACCGGCTGCGAGCCGTCGCTTTCCGCGCGCTGCAGCAGCGCGTCCGCGAGCTGCAGCAGAAGCGTCGTCTTGCCGCTCCCGGGCGCCCCGAGGATCAGCAGCCCGCCGCCGGTCCGCAGGAACAGCCGGAGCACCGGCGTGCCGCCCGCGATGATCGGGGCGTTCATGGGGATGGTGCCCCCCGCGTTCGCGTACAGCGCGGCGTAGTCGGGATGCGGCACGCGTGTCTCCCGCGGCGCGACGGCCTCGGGACGCCTGGCCAGGTCGAGGGCCAGCCGCTCGGCGTGCGCGAGGGACGGCTCGAGCACCCCGGTGATCCACTTGTCGCGCACCCGGTGCAAGATCGCTTCCCGGTCACGTGCACGTGCCTGGACGACGCTGACCTCAGGGCTCCGGCGCCGGTCAAGGCGCCAGAGACCGTAGGGTGCCATGGCCGCCGCGCTGGCTGCCAGGGCGCTGAGCGCGAGCGCGATCAGCCACGAGGCAGGGGTCATAACGCAGATCGTCGCACGTGCTGACCCTCCGCCGCCGCCCGTCGACGGCAAATTACCGATACGTTACGTTTACGCCTGGTTACGCGTCCGCTGGACGGGGACGGAACGGAGGCGGGACGGGCACGGCAGATGAGCTGGCCGTACCGGTCCCGCCCCCCGCGTTCGCCGCTACGTGCAGGCGGCGCCGTTGACCGTGAACGCGGTCGGCGAGGCGTCGCTGCTGGTGTAGGTGCCGGTGAACCCGACTGTGACCGAGCTTCCCGGCGCGATCGTCGCGTTGTACGGGGCGTTGGTCACCGTGACCTGCTCCCCGGACTGCGTGTAGCTGCCGTTCCACAGGCTGCTGATCTTCTGGTCGCCGGGGAACGTCCAGCGCAGCGTCCAGCCGCTGATCGCGCTGGAGCCGGTATTGGACACCCTGACCTGTCCCTGGAAGCCGCCCGGCCAGCTGTTGACCAGCGAGTACGCGACCGAGCAGGCTGACGTGGAGCCACCCGTCGGCGTCGGTGACGGTGACGGGGACGTGGGTGTCGGTGACGGGGAGGGCGACGCCGGGGTCGGTGAGGGGGACGGGGCGCTGCCGTTGACGCTCACCGAGAACGAGTTGGTGGCGAGGCCCGCGCCGCCCTGCCAGAGCTCGAAGCCGGCCTCGACGTCGATCAGGTAGCACGAACTCGACAGGTAGCCGCGGCTGACCGCGTCCTGTGCGAGCGCGCCGACGTCCAGGTTGCTGACCGAGGTGGTGCCGGACGTCATGTCGTAGCTGATGGTGTCCCAGCTCGACTGGGCGCCCTCCCAGATGTTGTAGGTGTGGCCGCCGACGGTGACGTTGCTGGCGATGGTCGAGCCGAACGGCTGCACGGGCCCGTTGTGGTTGAGCCAGACCATCAGCTCGGTGCAGTTGGGCTGGCCCGTCGTCGTCGGCGTCCGGTTGAACCAGATGTCGTAGGCGACGTCGTAGTCGTTGCTGCCGCCGGGCTGCGTTGTGCTCCAGCTGGTCGTCACCTTGCCCGGGGTCAGGCTGGAGACCTGGATCGGGGTGGAGGTCAGGCCGCCCGAGCTGCACGCACCCCAGTGGCACCCCTGGTAGATCGACGGGTAGCCGCCGGGCGCGCCGTTCGTGGCGTTGCTGATGGCCGAGTTCGCCACCGTGAAGTCGGCGTTGCCGTCGGTGGTGATGCACTCGGATGCGCTGGAACCCCACTCGTTGTTCTGGACGATGTAGGTGCCGCCGGCGACCGATTGGGTCTGCGAATTACACAATGTGGTCGTGGCGGCGCGGGCACCGGTGTTCGTGAGCATCGCGGCGCCGCCCGCCATCGTGAGCACCGCGATGGCGCCCGCCGCGAAAGATGGCCTGAAACGCACTCAGCCGTCCCTCCTTCCTCGGAAGAACCTTTGCTCCTGAGCGCACGGTAAGCCCCGGTCGCCGCCGTCTACCAGGCCTGGCCGCTGCGACGCAGGTCACCGGCGTGCCGGCGGACCCGCGCGGTGAAAGGTTCATGATTCGTCGATCGACGCGCTACGGTCGGTCACCGGCTGGGGCCCGCATTCAGGCTGACCGCAGGAAGCGGCGGGGCCGATTTCCAGTTGTTAGCGTTCACAAATTCGCCAATGCACGTGCAACTGCAAATAGCGCTTGCGCCGCCACAGGCGGGACACGTTCGATGCGCCGATGACCGCAACCGGCCGGCCGGTGATCGGCTTTCATGATCATGAGTCGCTGTGCCTGGCGATGCCGGCATTTTAAGCCGTGAGCACGACCGTCGCCCTCCAAAGGAGTGGGCAACTCGCCAAGTAAAGACCATGATCCGTACGCGCGACCGAACGGTTGCCGTTAAACGGCAATACGCGTTGTATTCAGATAATCACACACGCAAGTGGGGACTGTGGCGAATATTTCCATTGGGGTGGCAGCCGCACCATATTGCCGCCAATATTGCGTCTGGCGGCTTCGGTGCCGTACTTTCGCCCAGCGGCACCGGGCCGTTGCCGTAACGGCAACGGCCCCCCTGTTGCAGCAGGGGGGCCGTCACTGTTCCAAAGCATTCCCCAGGAAAGGAACACCTTCTATGACTGTACGACGCGCGGGACCGGCTCGGGGAGTACCTCGTGATCCGGATGCGCGACACCGGTGCCGGCGGCGGCTCTGCACACGTCCCGGTCAGCGGTGACGCCGATGACGTCGCGGCCGGGGATCATCGCGCTCGCCACGGCGGCGGCCGGTGCCGCGGCCGCCGCCGTGGCCTGCGCGGCCGGCGCGCCCGTCACGGACGCGATCGTGCTGGGCGGCGGGGCAGGCGCGGGGGCGCTGCCCATGCCGCACACGCTGGCTGGCGGCTGACGCATGCCCGGCGAGCCCGGGCCGGAGCCGCGACGGGACGGCGCGGCGTGCGGGGCCGAGGAGGGCTGCCACCACGCCGTCTGCTTTCAGGTCCAGCTGAAGGCGTCCGGGCCGGAGCCGGTGCTCCGCCGGACGGACGTGTGCGCGGACCACCTCGGCGGCATGGTCCAGGAACTCAGCACGTGGGCTCGTGAGAGGGGTCTCACCGGCGGCCGGCTGACCATATTCGCGGTGGACCCGGAGGAGTCGGAGCGGGTGAAGGGATCGGGACGGGCACAGGCCACGGGGCGCCAGCCCGCCGCCTTCCCGTTCGCCGAGATCCCGCTCGGCCGGTGACTCAGCCGGTGACTCAGCCGGCGGCGGAGGGTGCCGCCGTGGTCACGGCGGCACCCTCCGTGCCGTGCTCGCTGTACTGGCCGTGCTCGCTGTACTGGCTGTGCTCGCTGTACTGGCTGTGCTCGCTGCGGCGGGCGCGCGCCCGCCACCAGGCCTGGCCGTCCTCCGGGAGCATGTAGATCGGGTCGTAGTACGCGTACTCGCGGCCGAGGGCGAGCGGGTCGTCCGCCTCCAGCGCGGTGCGGTAGTTCTTCGCCCAGTACGAGATGCCGAGCGACGTGTCGTAACGGGCCGCCTGGTGCACCCAGCGCTTGCCCACGTAGGGCACGTCGCACACGACCCGCGGCGTGGCGAACCCCGGCAGGTAGCCCATGATCTCCTGCTGCAGCGACTGGCCCTCGCGCAGCGTCAGCCGCCAGTGCTCACTGCCGGGGATCATGTCGCACATGTAGAAGTAATAAGGCATGACCCCGGCCTCATCCAGCAGGCTGAAGCACAGGTCGAGCAGCGCGCCCGCGCTGTCGTTGACCCCGCGCAGCAGCACGCCCTGGTTGCGCACGTCCCTGATGCCCGTATCCAGCATCGCCCGCGCGGCGCGCGCCACCAGGGGCGTGACGGACTGGGCGGCGTTCACGTGGGTGTGGATCGCGATGTTCACCCCGCGCGAGCGCGCGACTGTGCCCAGCCGGGACATTCCCGCCCGCACCTCGCCGGACAGCCAGTGCTGCGGCAGCCCCATCAGCGCCTTGCTGGCGAGGCGGATGTCGCGGATGTTCTCGATCTCGAGCAGTGAGGCAACGAACGACTCCAGTCGCGGCCACGGCAGGTTCGCCACGTCACCGCCGGACACCACGACGTCGCGAACCCCCGGCGTACGCCGCAGGTAGTCGAGCATCGCGGTGAGCCGGTCCCCGCGCGCCAGCGCGAACTTCTGCTTGCCGAACAACGGGGTGGGGTTCCCGACGAGGTCCATCCGGGTGCAGTGGCCGCAGTACTGGGGGCAGGTCGGCAGCAGCTCGGCAAGCACCTTGGTCGGGTAGCGGTGAGTGAGCCCCTCGACCGCCCACATCTCCGCCTCGTGCAGCGAATCCCGCTGGGCGTAGGGGTGCGACGGCCAGTCCGCCCGGCGGTCGCTGAATACGGGGATCATGTACCGGCGCACCGGGTCGGCGTAGAACGCGTCGGTAAACGCGCGGTCTTCCGGCGCGGTCGCGGGCGCGATCGTGTTGAGCATCTGCGGCGGCACCAGCATCGACATCGTGGCACGCTCCCGCTGATCCCGCTCCAGGTCGCCGAAGAACCCCTCGCCGAGCCCGGCGCCGGTCACCTCGCGAAGCTGGCGTGCGTTCTTCACGCAGTGCGCGCGCTGCCATTGCGCGGATTCCCACTCCGCCTGGGTCACCCCGGCCCAGCCGGGGAAGCGGCGCCAGTCCGGCTCGGTGAGCTCGCGCCGCCGGTAGACATACGGCTGATCGACCATGGATGCCTCCCGGAGCATCGAAGTGACGGGGACGGGACGATGCTGCGGACTACTCGTAACTTACGAAAGAAGCTACGGTAGAAGAGTACCTCAAGAGCAAATTTTCCTGAAGCGGGCGGCGCTTAGCAGGACCGCGGCGCTTACCAGGATCCGCAGCGCTTACCAGGATCCGCGGGGCATACCAGGATCCGCAGGCGATCCGGAGACCGGTGGGACCGCGGTGACCGACGGGAAGGTGACGGCATGCGCGAGCTACATCCAGTACGGCCGGGGGCCACGACCCAGGCGGACCCGGGCGGCCCGGTGACAGGCGCATCCGGCTCGCCGCTCGGCCTGCACCGGGTGACCGGGCCGGAGCGTGACGCGGGCGTCCTCCCGCAGGCGGCGTGGCGGCTCGATGCCAGCCCGGAGATCGCGCCGGACGAGGTACGGATCCGGGTGCAGCGGCTCAACCTCGACGCCGCGTCCTACCGGCAGCTCAGCCGGGAGCACGGCGGCGACGGGGACGCGATCCGGGCGGCGGTGCGCGAGATCATCGCGTCTCGCGGGAAGATGCACAACCCGGTGACCGGCTCGGGCGGCATGCTGACCGGCGTGGTCGAGGCCGTCGGCCCGCGCTCCCCGCTGGGCCTGCGACCGGGCGACCGGGTCGCGACGCTGGTGTCACTGACGCTCACCCCGCTGGCCATCCACGACGGCCTGGCCCGCTGGGACGGGCTGTCGGAGCAGGTGCCGTGCGACGGGCACGCGATCGTGTTCGCCCGGTCGATCGCGGCGGTGCTGCCCGATGACCTGCCGGTGCCGCTTTCGCTGGCCGTCCTCGATGTCTGCGGTGCCCCCGCGCTGACCTGGCGGGTCGTGCGCGGGCGCAGCGCCCCGGTGGTCGCCGTCCTGGGCGCGTCGGGAAAGAGCGGGTCGCTGTCGGCGGCCGCCGCGCGGGAGGCGGGCGCCAGCCGGATCATCGGCGTCGTCCCCGACGAAAAAGAGGCGGCGCTGCTCCGCGGCGCCGGGCCGCTCGCCGACGCGGTGGTGATCGCGGACGCGCGGCATCCGGTGGCGGTCGCCGCGGCGGTGGCCGCGGCCGGCGGCCCGGCCGACGTCACCGTCGTGTGCGTCGACGTTCCCGGCTGCGAGGGCGGCGCGATCCTGGCCACCGCCGCGGGCGGCACCGTGATCTTCTTCTCCATGGCGACGTCGTTCAGCGCCGCCGCGCTTGGCGCCGAGGGCCTGGCGGCCGACGTGACCATGCTCATCGGCAACGGCTACGTGCCGGGCCACGCGGAACTCGCCCTGGG
Source organism: Streptosporangiaceae bacterium (assembly GCA_019239975.1). Taxonomy (GTDB): domain Bacteria; phylum Actinomycetota; class Actinomycetes; order Streptosporangiales; family Streptosporangiaceae; genus JAFAZE01. The sequence continues at coordinate 171,241 of JAFAZE010000040.1, read as the reverse complement.
CCTCATCCGCACCAACCCCTTCGTCCGCTCCCTCTTCGAGAAGCGGCTGGAGGCCGAATCGGCGGAAACCCCGGGCCCCGGAACGACCCCTCGTTTCCACGAAACCCCAGCAACAAACGGCGTGGTGGAAACGAAGGTGCCATATACGACCCCGCGATTCCGTGATCACGAAATGGACGGCGCTGGAGGAGGCGAAGGGGGGACGGCTGGGGGAGGTGACGGCAGGTGACGGCGAAGCTCGGGCTCGACCCCGCGAAGGTAATAGAGGCGCGCGAGCTCGCGCGCCGGGCGGGGGAGCCGGTCACGCGGATGGCGCGGACGCACACCACGGTGTCCATCGAGCGGGCCGTGCTGAGGCTGGCGGGCCTGGACGGGGCCGACGCCGACGGGATGCCGTGGGTCAACAGGCTCACCGACGCCGTCCGCGAGGCGGCCGGGCTGGAGCACGGCGTCGCCCTGCCCGCCTGGGACGCGATGCTCGCCGGCGGCCACCCGGACCTGCGGGCGCTGGCCGAACAGGCCGCGGCGGGCCAGGTGAAGTTCAGGATCCCCGACGGGCGGGATGCCGTCGCGGCGCGCGAAGCCGCCGCCCGTTCGGTACAAGCGGGCCTGGCGAAGATCGACGCCCAGCGGGCGCTACGGGCCCGCATGATCACGGACATCGCCGACCCGCCGAAACCGTGGATCTACCTGATCGTGGCCACCGGCGACATCTACGAGGACATCCCGCAGGCGCAGGCCGCGGCGCGGGAGGGCGCGGACGTGATCGCGGTGATCCGGTCCACCGGCCAGTCCCTGCTCGACTACGTGCCCGAGGGCGCGACCAGGGAGGGCTACGCGGGCACCTACGCGACGCGGGAGAACTTCCGGCTGATGCGGGCGGCGCTGGACGACGTGTCGCGGGAGCTGGGACGCTACGTCCGGCTCACCAACTACGCCTCCGGGCTGTGCATGCCGGAGAGCGCCGCGCTGGCCGGGCTGGAGCGGCTGGACTTGATGCTGAACGACTGCATGTACGGGATCATCTTCCGCGACATCAACCCCGTGCGCACCTTCATCGACCAGCGCTTCTCCCGGCAGGTGCACGCCCGCGCCGGCATCGTGATCAACACCGGCGAAGACAACTACCTCACGACCGCCGACGCGGTCGGCGCCGCGCACACGGTGGTGGTCTCCCAGCTGCTCAACGAGTACTTCGCGCGGGAGGCCGGGCTGGAGGACTGGCAGCTCGGCCTCGGGCACGCGTTCGAGATCAACCCCGCCGTGCCCGACTCGTTCCTGCTCGAGCTGGCCCACGCGCAGCTCGTCCGCGAGCTGTTCCCGGACGCGCCGCTGAAGTACATGCCGCCGACCAAGCACATGACCGGGAACGTGTTCGCGGGCTACCTGCTCGACGCGTTCTTCAACCTGTGCGGGTTCATGACCGGTCAGTCCATCCTGCTCGTCGGCATGATGACCGAGGGCATACACACGCCGTTCCTGGCGGACCGGGACCTGGCGCTCGAGAACGTCCGGTACGTCCGGCAGGCCGCGGGGCGGCTCGGCGAGTCGTTCCGCCCGGAGCCGGACGGGTTCGTCGCCCGCCGTGCCCGGCTGGTGCTCGACGAGGCCGTGGACCTGCTGCGCCGGATCTGCGCCGGCGGGCTGCTCCAGGCGATCGCCGACGGCACGTTCGGCGTGACGAAACGCCCGCCCGCCGGCGGCCGCGGCCTGGACGGCGTCATCGAGCGGGCCGGCGGGTATTTCAATCCGGCCATCGTGGCCCTGGAGGGAGGCGTGTGATGGGCGACCCGGAGACCCGTACGACGGGCGTCGCGCAGGCCATGGATCAGCAGCGCGTCATCAGGCCCTACGGCGACACGACGGGGGACGGGCGGGTCCAGGTGTCGTTCACGCTTCCGGTCCCGTCGGGCACCGAGGCCGAGCGCGCGCTCGGCGAGGGCGCCGCCCTGCAGCTCGCCGCGAAGATGGGCCTCGACCCGGCGATGGTGGTGCATGCCAAGGCCATCGGGCCGGACTTCACGTTCTTCATCGTCTACGGGCGGGTAAGTCACCTTGTCGACTTGTCGGCGGTCACGGTGGCCGAACGGGAGTTCCCGGTGCTGCCGTCGGCCGAGGTGAACCTGCGGATCCGCGCGGCACTCGGCAGGAAGCTGGCCGTCGTCGGCGCCTGCGTGGGAACCGACGCGCACACGGTGGGCATCGACGCCATCCTGAACGTGAAGGGGCATGCGGGAGAGAAGGGACTGGAGTACTACCGCGAGATACGGGTGGTCAACATGGGCGCTCAGGTGGCGATCCCCGCGCTCGTCTCGCGGGCGGTCGCCGAGCGCGCCGACGCGGTGCTCGTCAGCCAGGTCGTCACCCAGCGCGACGCGCACCTGTTCAACGCCCGGGCGCTCGGCGAGGCGTTCCGCGACGTCCGCCCGCGTCCCCTGCTCGTGGTCGGCGGCCCCCGGTTCGACCCGTCGGCGGCCGGCGCGCTCGGCGTCGACAAGATCTTCGGCCGGGGCACGACACCCCGCGAGGTGGCCAGCTACCTGGTGCACGCGCTCGCCCCGGAGCCCGCGGGGGCCCACACGGAGCCCGCCAGCGCCGGCACGGGGCGCGCGGGGGCCCGCGCATGACCGCCGGGGACGCCGAACCGCGACTCGACCTTGTGGTGACCCACCGGCGGTACGTCCCGCACGGCGCCGCGCACTACGGCGGCGGTCTCGTCGACGGCGCGTACGTTCTCGGCCTGCTCGGCGACGTCGCCACCGAGGCGTGCATCCGCATGGACGGCGACGAAGGGCTGTTCGCCGCCTACTCGGAGGTGCAGTTCCGCGCGCCGGTGCGGGCCGGCGACGTCATCGAGGTGTCGGCCGCGGTGACGGCCGTCGGCCGCCGCAGCCGGGAACTGGCCTTCGAGGCGCGCGTGGTCTGCCGAGCCGACCCCTCCCGCGGCCCCTCGGCCGCGACCGTCCTCGCCGAGCCGCTGATCGCCGTCACCGCCACCGGCACGGTCGTCGTTCCCGCCCCGTTACAGGGACGCGCCCGGGCGGATGCGGCGGCCGGCGGCCGGGCCGGCGGCCACACCGCCGCCGCTCAGCAGGCCGGATCGCACCAGCAGGCTGGCGGTCCTGGTGAGCAGCATCGCGATGGCCAGGAAGATAAGCGAGTCGACGAGCACGGCGCCGGTGACGTGCTCGGTGTGCAGCCAGCTGCCGAGCTGCCGGGAGAATTCGTGACCGGAGCCCCAGGCGAACCAGAGCCGGGCGCCGACGACCACGACCCACAGCGCGGCGTAGGCGGCCCCGGCGCGGCTGTAGGCACTGCCGTCGGGCCCGGCCGAGACCCGCATGAGCGCGCTCGCCACCAGGCCCAGCACGATCCCGGCGCCGACGGCCGCCAGCTCCAGCCACAGCCCGGTCCCGGAACCGCTGGCGCCCTTGAGATAGATGGCCGCGACCACAGCGGCGATGATGACCGGCCGCAGCAGCCGTCTCGGCGTGATCCGCCGGTAGCCCAGGTCCGCCTCGAGGACCGCGGCGAGCACGATGAGGTTGAGTATCCACACGCTGGCTGACATGGCTGCCTCCTGCCGCGCGTTTGAAGCCCGCGAGCAGGACGGGCGATCGCGCGGCGCGCCGTGCGCCGCTCATTCCGCTCCCAAGACTCCGTTGTACCTCGCCCAGGCCGCGACTGGAAGCCCCCTGCCAGGCAAAACACCGCTCAGGAGGTGACGGTGACGAGGGTGCACGGCGGCGCCGCCGCGAGGGGTGTGCTGAACGTCACGGTCAGCGCGCTGGTGCCGTCGACGCCGTAGTGTAGGGCCATGCCCGGCCGGGACCGGTGACCTCCGCAGTTGACATTGACGGGATCAGCGGTAAGTTCTTTGCACAGTCCAGCACCGGGCTCGCCGGCTGGACCGGCTGGCACGTGATTGCAGGCCGCGTCAGGGGCGGGGGCGGAGAGGCACCCAGCCACTCGGATGCCGGGCGCGGAATGGAGAGCGGGCCTGCGCACGTCCGGCTGGACGGGGGGTTGGGCCTGGAAGGGGCCCGGGCGCCCAGTAGACAACGGAGACCGAGCTCGTTGCCGACGGGACGGATCCGGTCCGAAGGTGCTGCCCGGGCCCTCTTCCGCTGGAAACGATTGGGCGAAGGGCAGGAGTATGGCGGAGGCGGCGGCAAGCACGGACCGCGTGATCATCGTCATGCCGACGTACAACGAGCGGCAGAACCTCGAGATCATGGCGGGGCGCATCAGGACGTCGGCACCGGACGTGGACCTGCTGGTCGTCGACGACAACAGCCCCGACGGCACCGGTGACCTCGCCGACAAGCTCGCCGAGACCGACAGCCACGTCCAGATCATGCACCGCACCGAGAAGGCAGGACTCGGCCGCGCCTACATCGCGGGCTTCAGCTGGGCCCTCGAGCACGGCTACGACGTGATCGTGGAAATGGACGCCGACGGCTCACACCGGCCGGAGGACCTGCCCAGCCTGCTGTTGGCCCTGGACGGTGCGGACGCGGTGATCGGCTCGCGTTACGTCCCCGGCGGCCGGGTCGTCAACTGGCCGAAGTCCCGCGAGTTCCTGTCCAAGGGCGCCAACATCTACATCCGGCTGATGCTCGGCTTCGGCGTGCGAGACGCCACCGGCGGCTTCCGCGCGTACCGCGCGTCGACGCTCCGCAGAATCGACCTGAGCAACGTCGAGTCGACCGGTTACAGCTTCCAGATCGACCTGACCATCCGCGTCATCCAGGCGGGCCTGCGGGTCACCGAGGTGCCGATCACGTTCGTCGAGCGGGAGCGCGGGGTCAGCAAGATGGACAGCACGGTCATCCGCGAGGCGTTCTGGCGGGTCGCCCAGTGGGGCTTCGCCACCCGCCTGCGCCACCGCGGCCGCGGCCTGGGCGGCCGCTAGCTAGGCGCTGCGGCGGTGGTGCGTACGCTCCGCCGCGGCGGCGTCCCGGCTGCTTTCCACCTGGCGCCGCTCCCTGATGATCTCGAGCCGCTCGGCCAGCACAGCCTCGAGGTCCTCGACGCTGCGCCGCTCCATGAGCATGTCCCAGTGGCTGCGCGGCGGCTTCGACTTCTTGGGCGACGGAGACTGGCCGGTCGTGGCGACGGCCATGGCGCCGCAGACACGACACTCCCAGACCGGGGGCAGTTCCGCCTCCGCGGCGAACGGCACGCTAAAATGGTGGCCGTTGGGGCAGTCGAAGGCCACGTCCTGGCGAGGGGCCAGGTCGGTGTTCCTGTCGTTCTCGTAGCTAGTTGCACCGAGCCGGGTTCCGCGTAGTGCGCGTTCGGCCATACTTGCTGCCTCCCAGGCGGTTTGCGATCTCTTAGAGCAACGCTGGATACCCGGACAAGATTCCCCTTGCCGGGCGTATCCAAAACCCCACGGTGCGGAAAGATCGCGAACAGGTCTCGTTAGAGGCGCGGCTCGGTGAAAACCGGCCGGTCGCTGAAGCCGGGCCGGGGATGCCACTGGCCGCGCTCGGTGAGGACGTCGCGGAGCAGCACGATCTGGTCGGTCATGACCCCGTCCGCGCCGAGATCCAGCGCGCGCTCGATCGCGTGCCGGGTGTTGAGCGTCCACACGTGCACGTGCAGCCCGAGCGCCTGGGCACGCCGGATGAACTCGCGGGTGGCGATCTGCCGCGGGACCTGCGCGCACTGGGCACCGGACCGCGCGAGCCAGGCGGCCAGCGCCCGGCCGGGGACCCCCGCGTACCGCAGGGCCGCGATCGCCGCAGGGGTGACGGCCATGCATACCGGGCGGTCGAGTATCCCCATCGCCTCGCGCAGCCGCGCGCCGGAGAACGACGTGATGCACACCCGGTCCCAGCTCCGCGTGCGGCTGAGCGCCCGGCCCACCGCGCGGATCGAGCCCGCATCCTTCAGGTCGATGTTGAACCGCAGTTCAGGCCAGCTGCCCAGCAGATCCTCGATCAGCGGTATGGGCTCCTTGCCGCCAATTCTGGCCGTGGCGACCTCGCTGTACGGCATGGCGGCGACCGGCCCCGAGGAGTCGGTGACCCGGTCCAGGGTGCGGTCGTGGAAGGCGAGCAGGACCCCGTCGGACGTGACGCGGGCGTCGGTCTCCAGGTACGCGTAGCCGAGCTTGACCGCGTACTCGAAAGCGGGCCAGGAGTTCTCCAGGCCATGCGCCGCGCCGCCCCGGTGCGCGAACGCGGCCGGGCGCGGGTGATCAAGGAACGCTACTGCCACAGACGTGAGTATGCCTTCTGGCCTGGTGTACCCGGTGAACGCCGCGTGTCGGGAGCGCAAGGAGACGGTAGCCGTTTGTTACCGGCTCTCACCTCACCGCGCCCACTCCCGGCGGCGGGCCTCGGCCATGGCGATGGCGGCGGCGACCGCGACGTTCAGCGAGCCGACCCGGCCGGTCTGCGGAATGTAGGTCACGGCGTCGGCGACGGCGAGCAGCGCCGCGCTGCAGCCGTGGTCCTCGTTGCCGACCGCCAGGCACACGTCGCCGTCGAGCGGCGCCGCGGCGAGCGGCACCGCGCCCGACGCGAGCTCGACCGCGACCACGCGCATCCCCATGGTCGCCGCCGCCTTGGCGGCGGCGACCGGGCTCGGCTCGATTTCGGTGGTGACCAGGCGCTCGGTGCCCAGCGCGGTCTTCCGCGCGGATGGGTGGCCGGGCGGCGCGGTGCTGCCGCACAGCCACATGTGCTCGGCCCCGAACGCCGCCGCGGTCCTGATGATCGAGCCGACGTTGAACGGCTGGCCGACCGAGTCGAGCAGCAGCGCCAGCCGCGCCCCGGTCTGCCGCCGCCATTCCCGGTTCAGCCGCTTGACCTCGGTGGGCCGCAGCTGCCGGGGCGGCCCGGCCGGTGCGGCCGGCCGCGGCACCGGGTCCTGGTCCGTCATGAGGGAGCCGCCACCTCTCGTTCGGGATAATCGACAAGGAGCAGCCGGTAACCGGTCCGTGCGGCGATCCGTGTCACCGGCCAGCCGTTCGCCCGCAGCCAGGCGTGCAGCGAGTCCGCGCCGAGGTGGCGGCTCATCACCAGGCATGCCAGGCCGCCGGGACGCAGCCGGGCGAGCCAGTCGCGCAGCAGCTGGTGCAGGGCATCCTTCCCTATGCGGACGGGCGGGTTGGACCAGATGGCGTCGAACTTTCCGGGCAGCGCCGGGTCGCCGGGCGGGACGCAGCGGACGTTGCGCAGCCCGGATCGCTGGGCGTTGCCCGCGCACAGCGCCAGCGCCCGCTCGTTGACGTCGGTCGCCCAGACCGTCGCGCCCGGCGACCGGGCGGCGAGCACGCACGCGACCGGGCCGTAGCCGCATCCGAGGTCGAGGAGGTCTCCCGACGGCGGGGGCGGCGGCCCCGCCTCCAGCAGCAGCCGCGTGCCGGGGTCGAGGCGGCCGGGGGAGAACACCCCGGCGTCGGTCTCCAGCTCCAGGTAGACGTCCCGGAGGACCACGCGGACGGTGCCCGGGCGGTGCGGCGCCTCCGGATGCGGCGAGAAGTAATGCTGGTTCACGTGGGTCAAGGACTCACCGTCTGCGCCGCCGGCGAGGTCCCGGCGAGCGCGGGGTTGATGAACCGGCGGGTGACCCAGCGCTCGACGACGAACGTCATCACCGGGATCGTGCCCGCCAGCAGCAGGATCACCGTGGGCCCCGTGGCGAGCCGCAGCTTCCTGGACAGCACCCAGGCGGTCACCAGGTAGATGATGTACAGGATGCCGTGCACCACGCCGACGTCGTTGGCCACGGCGGGGTGGCCCGCGACCTGCAGCGGGATTCCGGCGAAGCACAGCACGATCAGCACCACGCCGGTTATGTACGCCATCACCCGGTAGCGGAGCACGGCTGCGCGCAACGCGGGTACCTCCTGTCCGTCTGTCGTCCTGCCCGAGCTGTCGTCCTACCTGAGCCCGTGCCACCGGCCGTGGCCCTTGACCTCGGTGTTCAGCCGGGCCAGGTACGCGTTGTAGGCGGCAAGCTCCTCGTCCTCGGGATCGTCGCCGGGCGGTGCGGCCACTCCGGCCACGGCGGCGCCGTCCGGCGGCCTGGCGCCGATCCCGGCCGGCAGATCGGCTGCCGCGACCGCCGGCTCCTCGCCGCCGCCGCGCCTGATGCGGAACTCGTCCTTGATGGTCTTGGCCCAGAACACCACGGCGAATCCCGCGAACAACGGCCATTCGAATGTGTACGCCCAGCTCAAACCGTTGCCCGACAGTGCGCGGTGCAGCTGCCAGTCGCCCATCCACAGCATGCCCGCGAACGACACGACCATCAGCAGGTGCCAGCCCAGCCATTTCGGCGATACGAGGAACCGCCAGGTAGGCACGGAGCCGGGGTTTTCCATGTCAACGAGACTAGCGCGCCCCGGGTGAGACCCAGCACACCAGCGCATGGGTGCATATGCTGCGGCCGGTGGAGGGCAGCCGGCTCCGCGCGACGAACCGTGGCTAGGGTGTTGGCATGCGAAAGTACGTCATCATGGGGGTTCAGGGCAGCGGCAAGGGAACGCAGAGCGAGATGCTCGAGGCGGACCTGGATATCGTGCATATCGGCGTGGGCGACCTCTTCCGCTGGAACGTGCAGAAGCACACCAAGCTGGGGGCACAGGTGCGGCGCGTCATGGCGGCGGGGGAACTGGTCGGCGACGACCTGGTCGAGTCCGTGGTACAGGACCGCCTGACGCAGCACGACTGGAACTACGGCTTCATCATCGACGGGTTTCCCCGTAACCGCCGCCAGACCGAGTTCTTCCTGGAGAGCTACGACATCGACGCGGTCATCTATCTGGACCTGCCGGACAGCGAGGTCCGCCGCCGGGTGCTCAACCGGCGGCTGTGTTCCGGGTGCGGCATGGACTACAACCTGCTCGCCAACAGCCCCACCGTGCCGGGACGGTGCGACGTATGCGGGGGAGAGCTGGTCACCAGGGAAGACGACACGGAGGAGGCGCTCGCGGTCCGGCTGCGGGAATACCACGAGAAGACCAACCCGGTGCTCGACCTGTTCCGCCGGAAGGAATACGTGATCACCTTTGACGCGCGGTCCGCGCCGGACATCGTCCAGAAGGAGATCAGGGAGCGTCTCGGGCTCCCGCCGCGCCATCCGGACGCGCCGAGCCGCCCTGACGAAACCCGGCCGGATGGCCTGTGAACGGTGACGTCGTCCTGTTCGGCGGCAGCGCGCATCCGGCGCTGGCCGCCGAGATAAGCACACAGCTCTCCGTGCCGCTAAGCCCGGTGCGGATGACCCGGTTCGCCAACGACTGCCTCGAGGTGCAGTTGCAGGCCAACTGCCGGGAACGGGACGTGTTCCTGATCCAGCCGCTTGTGCCGCCGGTCCAGGAGCACCTGGTCGAGCTGCTGCTGATGGCGGACGCGGCCAGGGGCGCGTCGGCGGCGCGAGTGACCGCGGTCATGCCGCACTACGCCTACGCCCGCTCGGACAAAAAGGACAAGCCCAGGATCTCCATCGGCGGCCGCCTCGTCGCCGACCTGATGGTCACCGCGGGCGTCAACCGGGTCCTCACACTGACCCTGCACGCGCCGCAGGTGCACGGCTTCTTCTCGGTGCCCGTCGATCACCTGCACGCGCTGCGCGAGCTCGCCGGGTATTTCGGCGGCCGGGACCTTTCCTCGGCGGTCGTTGTGGTGCCCGACCTCGGCTACGCCAAGCGGGCCGCGACGTTCGCCCGCCGGCTGGGGCTGCCGCTGGCCGCCGGCGCCAAGGAGCGGTTCAGCGACTCGCGGGTCTCGATCTCCGCCATCATCGGCGACGTGGCCGGCCGCGACGTGATCGTCATCGACGATGAGATCGCGCGCGGCACTACCATGTTCGAGCTGCTGGAACGGCTGCGCGAGCAGGACGTCCGGTCGATCGCGGTGGCGTGCACGCACGGCCTTTTCACCGACGGCGCGCTGGACAAGCTCGCCGCGGCCGAGGATGTGACCGAGATCGTCTGCACGAACTCGGTGCCGGTGCCGGCCTCGAATCCCAAGCTGCAGGTGCTGACCGTGGCCCCCATTCTGGCCGAGGCGATCCGGCGCATCCACGGCGGCGAGTCCGTCAGCGCCCTCTTCGACACCTAGCCAAGCTGGGCGGCGCGGGCGGTGCCGATGATCCAGGCGAGCACCAGCGCCTCTTCCCGCCAGGCGTCGTACCTGCCGCTTCGGCCGCCGTGGCCGGCCTCCATCTCGGTCTTGAGCAGGAACGGCCCGCCCGCGCCCACGGCGCGGAGCCTGGCGATCCACTTCGCGGGCTCGTGGTACCGCACCCGGGTGTCGTTCAGGCTGGTCAGCGCGAAGATCCGCGGGTAGTCCCGCGCCGTCACGTTCTCGTAGGGGGAGTACGACTTCATGTACCAGTACGCGTTCGGGTCGTGCAGCGGGTCGCCCCATTCTTCCCACTCGGTCACGGTCAGCGGCAGCGACGGGTCCAGGATCGTGTTCAGCGCGTCCACGAACGGGACCTGGGCGACGATGCCGGCGAAGGACCGCGGCGCCGTGTTGGCCACCGCGCCCATCAGCAGGCCGCCGGCCGACGCGCCCCGGGCGACGAGCCGCTCCGGCGCGCTCCAGCCCTGCTTCACCAGGTGATCGGCACAGGCCACGAAGTCGGTGAACGTGTTCTTCTTCTCGAGCAGCTTCCCGTCGAGATACCAGCGCCGGCCCAGCTCGCCGCCGCCGCGCACGTGCGCGATCGCGTAGACGAAACCGCGGTCGAGCAGCGACAGGCGGGAGATCGAGAAGCGCGGGTCCATGGATGCCTCGTAGCTGCCGTACCCGTAGAGCAGGCAGGGCGCGCTCCCGTCACGCGGCGTTCCCCTGGCGCACACCACGGATACCGGGACGCGCGTGCCGTCGCCCGCCGTCGCCCATTCGCGGTGCTGCTCGTAGCCGGCGGGGTCGTACCCGCGCCCGCCGGGCAGCGGCAGCACCGGCTGGCGCTTGAGCAGGGTGAGCTCGCGAGTCGTGATCGCGTAGTCGTAGACGGTATCCGGGGTGGTCAGCGACGTGTATCCGAGCCGGAAGGTGGTCGACGCGTACTCCGGATTGATGCCGGGCGACACGCTGTAGATGGGTTCGGGGAAGGCGATCTCGTGCTCGCCGCCGGAGCCGCGAACGCGCAGGCCGGTCAGCCCGTCGCGGCGGAAGTAGACGACGATGAAGTCCTCGAAGGCGCTCACGCTCAGCAGCCGGGTGTCGGCGCGGTGCGGGATCAGCGGGGTCCACGTCCGCGGGCCCGCGGCCCCGGGCGCGGTCGCCGCGCCGGCCACCCCAGCCGCGCCGGCCACCCCAGCCACCCCAGCCGCCCCAGCCGCCCCGGCGGCCCCAGCCACCCCGGCGGCCCCAGCCATCCCGGCCCCGGCCGGCGCGGGCAGCGGCGCGGTCGCCAGCTCGAAATTCTCCGCGCCGTCGTCGTTGTGCAGAATGAGCAGATGGTCGCCCGCGTCCTCGACGCTGTACTCGACGCCCTGCCGCCGCGGCGCCACCACGGCGAACTCACCGCGCGGGCGCGCCGCGTCCAGCAGCCACACCTCGCTGGTGAGCACGCTGGCGGTGCTGATGCTCAGGTACCGCTCGCTGCGGGTGAGGCCGACGCTGACCCAGAAGCGCTCGTCGGTCTCCTCGAAGACCATCGTGTCCCCGGCCGCGGGACTGCCGATCTCGTGCCGCCACACCCGGTACGGCCGCCAGGCGTCGTCGACCGTGACGTAGAACAGCGCCGAGCGGTCAGCCGACCAGGCGCAGCCGTAGAACGTGCCCGGGATCTCGTCGGGCAGTACCTGGCCGGAGGAGAGGTCCTTGACCCGCAGCGTGAACCTCTCGTCGCCGGAGAAGTCGGTGGAGTAGGCGAGCAGCCGGCCGTCCGGGCTGAGCTGGAACGCGCCGAGCGCGAAGAATCCGGCGCCCGCGGCGAGCTCGTTCTCGTCGAGCAGAACCTCCTCGCCGTCGAGGGGCTTGCCGTCCTCCGGCAGCGGCGGGGTCACCTCACCCGGCCGCACCGCGCGGCGGCAGTACACCGCGTACTGCTGCCCCTCGACCGTCCGTGCGTAGCGCCACCAGCCGCCCTTCCTCACGGGCACCGAAAGGTCCGTTTCCTGGGTGCGCGCCTTGATCTCAGCGAAGATCTCCTCGCGCGGGCCGGCCAGGCCCGCTGTCATCGCGTCGGTATAGGCGTTCTCCGCCTCGAGGTGGGCGATGGTCGCCGGGTCACTGGGGTCCGTGAGCCACGCGTACTCGTCGATGACTGTGTCGCCGTGATGCGTGCGCTTGGCCGGGATCCGCTTCGCCGCCGGGGGCTCCGTGTTTCCCGCGGTCGGCGGCCCGGTGTTCGTGACGGCGGTGTTCGTGACGGCGGTGTTCGTGACGGCGGGCGGCTCGGTGCTCATGGCCGCCAAGTCTAACGACGCCGCCCGCTCACCGGCTGCCGCGCCGTTCGCCCGAGTCGTTCGCCGGTTCGGTGTTACTTGAGGATGTTCACGGCGCGGGCGACGACGAGGGCGACGGTCACTATGGAGACGGCGGCTTGCACCGTCATGGCCATCTTGGCCCAGCGGGACATCGGCATGACATCGGTCGGGCTGAAGGCCGTGGCGTTGGTGAACGACAGGTAGAAGTAATCGCCGAACGCGGGCTCCCAGTGCGGCGGAGCCAGTTCCGGGCTCGTCATCTGCGGGAACTGGAAGTCCGGGTAGACACGGGTGGCGTTCGCCCGGGCGACCGGGCCGCCGCGGTCGTATTCCCAGTACCACAGCGCGAAGACGATCACGTTCGTGATCCAGATGACCGCGCCCGTTACCAGGAGCGGCCCGGCTTTTTCCCCCTCGGTGCCCTGCACCAGCCCGATCACGAGGCGTGCCACCGACCACGCGTTGGCGAGGCTGAGAAGGGCCGCGAGGACGAGGCTCATCGTCCGCAGCACCCGTGATTCCCGGTTGATGCGGTGCGGGTTGGCCATGACGAGGGCCAGGAGCAGCAGTCCCTCGGCCATCGGCAGCAGCCACGCCGGGCGGAGGAGGGCGAGCCGGCCCGGCACCGGGAACTGGAGCGCGACCGCGACCGCGACGGCGGTCGCCACCTGCCAGCGGGCCTCGCCCTGAGTGGGGCGTCTCCACGCCGGCACGAAGTCCCGGGCGCCGGGGCGCTTCCCGGCCTCGTGGTCCCGTGCCCCCGGCACGATCCGGCATTCGAGGTCATACAGCCGACTGTGCAGCGTGCGGATGCCCTCGAGTATCAGCGCGCTGTCGGTACGCGGATCATTCTGCCCGCCGGCCGCTTCGACTTGCGGGCCGGGCGCGGGCTCTCCCGGCGGGGGCTCGTCGTGTTCCCTGGTCTCACGCACAGCACCAGTCTGGCAGGTATCCCCTCAGCTTGCGCCAGCCTCCGGCCCGCCGCCCTGCGTGTCCGGCCCGCCCTGCGTGTCCGGCGCGCCGCCCTGCGTGTTACGCGTAACATGGCGGCATGGCTGAGACCCGCGTCTGCGCGCAGTGCGGCATGGAGTTCGCGCCTCGCCGGGAGCACGCCCGGTTCTGCTCGGCTCGCTGCCGGGTCGCGTGGAACCGAGCGAACACGGGTGCCCTCGCGGCCGGCGCGAGCGCGCTCGGCTGGTCCATGACCGCGATGAGCGACGTGACCACGCGGCTCGCCCGGGTCAGGGCGTCGGACTGGCCACGGGCGCTCGCGGTGATCGGCGAGGCGGTCTGGTGGGTCACCCTCGTGGACGCCACGCTGGTGCGCTACCACCCCGACACCTACGACGCAGTTCTGGCAGGGCAGTCCGCGGCGGAACGCCGCTCGACCGAAGGCATCCTGGCCGGCCTGCGCTTCGTGCGTAACCAGATGGGGCTGCACCTCGACCCCGCCGACTTCATCGAGCCAGCTCCGGACGGTGCCCCCGGCGCCAGCGACACCGAGGTCACCGCCTGGAGGTGGAACTCGCTCCCCGCGCCCGCCTGCGCGTCGCTGTCGGCGCGCGCGCAGCGCTGGGAGATGATGCGGTACCGGGCCTACCAGTCCCGGCTGGCCGGCCATACCGTCGGGGAGACCTTCGAGCGGGCCGCGGACTTCCTCAGCCTCACCGCCATGAACGCGCCCGCCATCGTGGATCCAGGCGCACACGCCGCCGGGTGAGCGGCGCCCCGTGAGCACCGTCCGGTAAGCGACGGGTCCGCGGGGCGCCGTATGGGAGCCTCCGGCCGGGCTAGCTGTCTCCCCAGCTCCGGAAATCGAGAGCGACGGATCCGGTGCATCCCTTCACCGGCTTCGGGACGAGAGTTGTCGCGGGACAGGGTTTGAGGACGAGCGGTGGCCGCGGCGGCTGGCCGAAGTCGAAGTCCTGGATGATGTTGCCCGCCAGGTTCTCCCGGACGTCCGGGCGTGAATCGGGGCGGCCGTCGGTGGCCGGGTCGAGACGGGCGCCGCCGAGGAAGTCGTCCTCGATGAACTTCAGGTAGGCGTCCGACGACAGGGCCTGGTGATCGATGAACCCGCGCCTGGCATAGGGGCTGATGACCATGGCGGGCACCCGGATCCCGTAGCCGAGGGCGTCCACCGCCGGCGGCACCACGTGATCGTAGAAGCCGCCCCAGTCGTCCCAGGTGAGGAAGATCGCGCTGGAATTCCAGTCGCTGCTCTTCATGACCGCGTTGATGATCCGGGTCACGTACGCCTGGCCCCTGCTGACCAGGGCCGGCGGATGCTCGCTGTCGGCCGGGGCGGGCACGATCCAGGAGACAGCCGGGAGCGTGCCGGCCCCGGCCTGGCTGAGGAACGTGCTCAGCGGCGCGACGTCGCCCTCCTGGTTGTCCTGTTGGACGTCGGTGAAGCCGGGCACCGCGTTCCAGATCGCCGGAACGCCCGCCGGGTTGGCCGCGGACTGCGCGCCATGATCGAGGTAATACCCCCAGCTCACGTTGTTTCTGTGCATCAGCCACGTCAGGTCGGTCCAGGCGAACGGCCGGGGATTGGCGGCGGTCCTGTTCCTGGGCATGTCCGTTCCCACGCAGCTCATCGGGTTCGCCGGGTCACTGCAGTTCGCCGTCCACGCGGATACCAGCTCCATGTGCGCCGGCAGGCTCCAGGAATCGTCGGACTCGAACATGTGGTCGTCAAGGGCGAAGTTGTTCGCGTACGCCCAGTAATTCGGGATGTCGGACGCGACATGATGCCCCATCACATCCGTCGAACAGGGCTTGCCGCTCTTGCACGCCGTCTCGGCTTCCTTGACGAAGCCGTCCATCTTGCCGCCGTCTACGTCCGCGATGCTGTTCGCGTTCAGGTGCGGGCCGCCCGCGTTTTTGTCGGCGTGGTCAACGTACGGCCTGATGCACGTGTGGTGCAGCGGGTCGGGGACACAGACTCCTTGCGGAATGCCGTCGGCACCCGGATAGGTCCCGAAATAGGAGTCGAATGACCGGTTCTCCTGCATGATCACGATTACATGCTTGATCTTGTGAATACCCTGCGGTCCGGTTACGGCCGATGCGGCCAGGGAAACCGCCGGCGCCGGTGAGGGCAGTCCCACACTGACAGCCGCGCCGGCTCCCAGCGCCACCACCGCGCCCGTTCCCAGTAGCAAACGAAGTCTCATGACCTGAGCCCAGTACTCCGCCTTGAGAATTCGCTGTGAATTCTCTGGGCGCGATGCTGGTCTTCGCTGAAAGCTTCTGGAGGGGAGCGCCGGCCGCCGACGGCACCACCGCCGGCGGCCGGGGACGCCGGCGTCACGGAATCGCGGGCAGCGCCGGAAGCCGCTCGTCGGGAACCTGCTGGGCCGGCGTCAGCGCGGTACGCCCGACCGCGGCCGGGAGGCCGGCGTTGAGATCGCGGTGAATGACCACGGCCACGTCCTCGATCGTGGTCACCCCGTAGGCCATCGACGGGTTGTTGTCGGTCAGCACGGCGATCATGTAGTCGCGGCCCTTGCCGGTGAACGCGCCGATGCTGTGAATCCGCCAGCCGCGGGTGGCCCGCGGCAGCCAGCCGTTCTTCACGTGCACGGTCACGGCCCTGGGCGCGCCCGCGGGAGTGCCCCAGCGCTGCCATGAGACGACCCTGGCCATCAGGCCCAGCTCGAACGACCGCGACGCGGAGTTCAGCACGGAGTTGCTCTTGGTCAGCAGGCGCAGCAAGGTCAGCTCGTCGCGGGCAGTGATCTGGGTCAGGCCCCAGTACCCGCCGGGACCGAGCTGGGTCTCGGTCATCCTCGCCAGGTTGAGCAAGTGCTGCAGGCGCGCCCTGCCGGCCTCGGCCCACAGCGCGGAGGCCGCGTTGTTGTCCGACTGGGTGATCATCAAGGTCGCCAGGTGAACCTCGTTCTGCGTCAGCCGGCGGCCCGTCTCCTGGTGCCAGCGCAGCAGGGCGGCGAGAATGGTCGCCTTCACGACGCTGGCGGAGTCGTAGCGGTGCCCCTCGTCCAGCCGGCACACGATCCCGGTGCGCCGGTCGGCCACCGTGACCGAGTAGGTGTCCGCGCGTCCGGCGAGAGCGTGCACGATGTCCCGCGACAGCCTCGCCGCGAGCGCTGCATGCGACGACGATGCGGCGGTGCAGATGCTGGTCGCGGCGGCTGCCGTGCCGGTGGCGGCGACGCCGGCCGCGCCCGCCGCCGCTCCCGCCGCCACAGCCAGCAACCCGGCTGCCGCCCCTCGGCTGGCGGCGCGTGGCGTCCATCGCTTAAACGCACATTTCATCCCGGCTCCCAATCCTTCCCGTAGTTACCCGTCGTGTCATCCGCTACTTCAGACGCCGGTGAGGTGCTGAAGGTTGGGTCAGCCCCGCGGTTGGGCAGTCCGGGAAGGCGGGCGCTGAGATCGCTCAGCCGCCCGTGGCGTGCAGGGCGAGCAGCGCGAGGATGCCGCCCTGCACCGGCCGGGCCTGGAAGCCCACCTGCTGGTCGCTGATGGTGTCGTACAGGTCGCTGAACGGGACACGGCTGGGCGTGGTGTTCGCGTAGCCGTAGACGCGGTCGATGAGCTGCTGCTTGACCGGGTAGCGGGACAGCCAGGCCGCGGTGAACAGCTCCCAGTCCGACTTCGCGTAGCTGTGCGGCACCTGCAGCGGCAGGCCGAACGCGTTCATCACGCTCGAGTACCACGCCGCCTGCTCGGCCAGCACCGCGGCCGGGATCAGCCCGGTGCCGAGCAGCCGGTCGGCGTACGCGTTGTACGTGGTGCCCCAGGTCCCGTTGCCGCCGCCGGCGCCGTTGTAGGTGAGGTCCAGATGCTGGCCGGACGGGTCCTGCGCATTGGCCAGCCAGTAGCTGATGAACCCCTTGGCCTGCCCCCGGTAGTGGGCGGCGTCCGCGTTGTTGCCCGCCGCGGCGGCGATCTGCCCCATGGCGGCGACCGCGATGATCGCCTTGAGCGCGAGGTTGACGCTGTGCGCGATGAACCCGGCGAAGTCGTCGGTCTGGTTCTGGTACCCGGGGTCGGGCAGGTTGGCGGTCAGGTAGTCGGCCCACTGCTTGAGGATCGTGTAGTGCGCCCTCGCGAACGGCGCGGCCTTCGAGCCGGCCCGCCTCAGGTACGCGGCCGTCATGATCAGCATGTTGCCGGACTCCTCGACCGGCATGTCCTCCTCCTGCCCGTTGTTGTGCCCCGCCGCGACCGGGTAGGAGGACCCCAGGTCGTGCTCGGCGAAGGCCTTCGGCCAGCCGCCGGTCTCCGCGTAGGCGAGCAGCGGCTCCAGCAGCAGCCCCAGGTATGCCGGGTCCGCGTAGATCCAGGCCGGTGAGGCCGGGTACACGACGTCCACGGTGGACACGTTGCCGTCGCTGGAGATCTCCTTCAGGAGCGCCCACGGCTGCCCGCTGGGTCCCGTCACCAGCTCGGTTCCGCCGTAGGCCTGCCGTAGCGAGATCGCGCACAGCCCGGCGTAGGCTTCGCCCCCGGCCGCTGTCGCGTCGTCCCGCACCCGTTCGTCCAGGCTGTCCGCCTGCCTGCGCGCGCCGCCGGCGTCGGCGAGGAAGAACCGGGTCATGTCCTGCCACCCGGAGAAGTAACCCGCCCACAGCGGCTGCAGGTTCTGGCCGAGGTAGCTGACCGCGGGCGTGCGCACCTGCCCGATGGCCAGCGGCACGGTGACCGGCGACGTGCCCACCGTGCCGAGGTCCCGGGAGAACGCGAAGACCGGCCACTTGTCGGAGATGGGCCGGTAGTTGGTGTCGTTGGCGCCGGTGAGCGTGCCGCTGGAGACGAACTGGCCGCGCACGACGAGGTCCTGGCCGGACTGCACGGTCAGGCCCGGCGCGCCCGGGGTCGCCCACACGACCGTGCCCCACGCGGCGAGCTGGCCCTGCTCGGTGAGCGGTTGCTGGCTGCTCAGCTGCACCGTCCACGCGTTGATCGAGGAGTCCGAGTACGGCGCCCAGGTGATCATCTGGCCGACGTCGCCGCTCGTCCACTCACCGGAGATGTCGGCGTACAGCTGGACGGCGTGCGGCCGCCCGTCGAGGCTGTGCACGGTGAGCAGGACGTAACTCATGGGGATCGACTGGCGGCGCAGGTCGCCCGGTACTACGGGGGACAGGAACTCCGCGACCAGCCCCACGCCGCCGCCCTGCAGGCGGAACCGTGACCTGGTGGCGGTGACCTCGAGGAGCGTCTGCTCGAGCGCGCGCTCGAACCCGAGCACCGTCGACTGCGTGCCCGAGTTGCCGTTGGGCACGTCCAGCACGATCGCAGGCGCGCCCATGAACATGTACGAGATGCCGTCGGCACGGATGATGCCGGCCATCGCGGTGATGTGCCCGGTCCAGAACTGCTGCCAGGTACCCGGCAGCTCGGTCGCCGGCAGCCAGGTGCTCAGGTACGGGCCGCGCACCGCCAGCGGCACCGCCGGTGGCCTGATGGGATCCGTGGTGCCGCCCGCCGGCCTGCCCGCGCCGTCCGCGCCGGGCAGGAGCGCGTTCCGTGGTGCCGTGGCCGCGAGCGCGGTCCCCGGGGCGAGCATCCCCCCTCCGGCAGCGGCCAGGCTCCCGCCGGCCACGGCGGCGCCCGAGTACCGCAGGAAGTCGCGCCTGCGCGGCCGGGACCAAGCGGACGGAGCGGACGGGCCGTCTCCCGCCGCGTCGTGGTGAGTGCCTTCAGTCATGACCCCGCCTCCTCGCAGGACTCGCTCTGCTCTAATCAGACGCGAGCATGTGGAAATTTGTCAATAGTTGCCGATATGCGTTGATGACAACGTTAGGCAGAAAGCGGGTGCGGTCCCCGGGCAGTGTGGCGGCGCGAACGTTGGCCGGTCAGGGCAGCGAGGGCAACCCAATCGGCCATTGTCCGCAGGAGTGCCGGCTGGAAAAATCAAGATCTGTCTTCAGAACGGGCGCGGGTATCCGCGCTCGCGTCCCGGATGATCCGCGGTGAGGTGGCGAAGGCGGTGGAGGCGGACTGGCGCGTCACGGTGCAGCTCTACCGCGGGTCGCGTGGCCTGGCCTCGCTGCTCCGTGGCCGGGTGGCGGGCGAGATGCGGGAACGGCTGGGACAGCTCGCCACGGTCAGCGCCGGTGATCTCGCCCTCTTCGCCTACGCGGGGACCGAAGCGGCCGCCAGTGAGGCGGTGCAGGTGGCGCTCGAGCTGACCGCCCGCCACGGTGTGCCCGCGGACGTCAGGGTGCACCGCTGGCATCCGGCCAGCGCGGAATGGGACGACGATCCGCGCGTGGTATCGATGTCCGCCAGCGAGCTGGCGGAGGCGATCCACCGGCGCCGCGTCGCCGAGGACACGGAGCGAACCGGGGCCACCGGGGTCTTCCAGTGGACCGTGCGGGTCACGCTGCCGTCCCGGCGGGCCGCCGCGGAGCTGGCGGGTCAGCTCACCGCGGAGGGGCTGCCGCTGGTGCGGCGGCGCAGGTCCGTCGTGCTCGGCGCCAGCAACGAGGATGCGGCGCGTGACCTGGCGCAGCGGATCGCTGGCCGGGGAACGGCCGCCGATGTGCGGGTCGAGCGGGTCTTCGCGTGGTCGCCGCCCGTCGAATGGGCGCCGCTCTTCTGACGGCTGGGCAGCTATGAGCTGGCGGCTTTCCGATGTCGTTTATCGATGCTCCTGACGGTCGGCTTCCGAGCCTATGATGGGCACCGTGATCCACATCGGTGTGCTGACGCCGCACGAGGTGCCCGGACCGGAGGTGGAGTTCGCAGCGATGGCACCCGGGTGCCTCACAACGCGCGTCGTGCGTATCACGAGCACCGCAGAGGCTGGCGGCAGTGACGGCCCGGTTTCCCCGGCCGTCTTGGGCCCGCTGACCACCGCGCCGTCGGTGGACCGCGCCGCCGGACAGCTGCTGACGGACCCGGTCGATGTGATCGGCTACGCGTCGACCACGTCGGCGTACACGATCGGCTTCGATGCCGAAATGGCCATGGTCTTGCGGCTGTCCCAGCTGACCGGGCGCCCGGTTGCTGCTACCTGCGCATCGGCGGTGCGTGCGCTGCGCGTCCTGAAGGTGGAGCGGGTGGCGCTTATCGGTGCACCATGGTTCGACCCCGAGTTCAATGAACTCGGTGCCGCCTACTTCGCTAGCCAGGGATTCGATGTCGTCTCATCAGTGTCGGCCGAACTCTCGCAAGACCCACGCGCGATCGAGCCCGCCGCCGTCTGCGAATGGGCCTCAGGGCACGCGGCAGACACCGCGCAAGCAGTCTTCATCGGAGGCAACGGCTTCAGGGCCGCGGGAGCAATCGAAGCGCTGGAGGCAGCGATCAATCGCCCCGTGCTCACCTCGAACCAGGTTTTGCTTTGGCAGCTCCTCGCACAGGCAGATGACACGTTCGGGATCAACGGCTACGGGCGGCTGTTTGCACACCAACCCTGAGCAAGCAGTTTCGGCCGGGGCGTGCAATGCGGATTCACGGATCAGCCGGCCTGGCCGCGGCCGCCTCTGGGGGCTGGGCAGGTATCAGCGTCGATAAGCTGTTCGCCGCTCGAGATGTGGGCGTGAGCGGGGGGCCGTGTCACTGGCGAGCAGGTCGGCGATCTGGGCGATGCCGGTGCCGATGGCGTGTTCGCTGCAGCCGCCGTATCCGAAGACGAGGGCTGGAGGCTGGTCCTGCTGGCTGATGCGGTAGGTGCTGATGGGGTAGAGGCCGACCGAGCGGTGGCGGGCCTGGCCGGTGATAGCTTGCTCATCGGCGTTGCCGGGGAGGATGGTTACCGCGTGCAGGCCGGCGGAGATGCCGGCCAGCTTGATGTGGGGGGCGTGCTGGTGGAGCGCGGCGGCGAGCGCGTCGCGGCGGGACCGGTACCGGGCGCGGCAGCGGCGCAGGTGCCGGTCGAAGCGGCCGGAGTTCATCAGGTGGGCGAGGGTGAGCTGCTCCAGGATAGGTGCGCCGAGGTCTTCGGCTCGTTTGGCTTCGGTGATCTGTGCGGCGAGGCCGGGTGGGCAGCACAGCCAGCCGATCCTCAGCCCGGGGGCGAGGGATTTGCTGGCCGATCCGGCGTAGATGACGTGCTCGGGGGCGAGCCCTTGCAAGGCGCCGACCGGGTCGCGGTCGTAGCGGAACTCGGCGTCGTAGTCGTCTTCGATGATCACGGCGCCGTGTTTGCGTGCCCAGTCCAGCAGGGCGAGACGCCGTGCGGGGGCGAGCACGGTTCCGGTGGGGAACTGGTGCGCGGGAGTTATCAGGACAGCGTCCGGCCCGGCCCGGCGGACGGCGTCGGCGCGCAAGCCGTCCTGGTCGACGGGAATGGGCACCGCGTCAAGACCGGCGTGCTGGGCGGAGAGGGCCGATTCGGGCTGCCCTGGATCTTCCAGGCCGATGCGCCGGGCGCCGCGCTCGCGGAGCACCCGGGTCAGCAGGTTGCGGGCCTGCGCGAACCCGGCGCAGATCACGATGTGGTCCGGATCGGTGAGCGTGCCGCGGACTCGGCCGAGGTAGCCGGCCAGCGCGTGCCGGAGTTCGGGCGTGCCGCGCGGGTCGCCATACCCGAGGGCGGCGTCGGGGACGGACTGCACAGCGCGGCGCGACGCCGCAGCCCAGTCCCGGCGCGGGAAGGACCGCAGGTCAGGTACCCCGGGGCGGAAATCCCACCGCAGCGCGGGCACTGCGTGCGCCGAGCGAGGCGGCCGGGCGGGCCGGCCTGCGGCCGCGCTGGCGGCCGCGCTGGCGGCCACGACGGTTCCCGCTCCGGGCCGGGTCGCCAGATACCCTTCGGCCTGCAGCTGGGCGTAGGCCTCCACGACCAGGCCCCGGGTGACGCCGAGGTCCCGGGCGAGGGTGCGGGTGGAGGGCAGCTGGCAGGCCGCCGGAAGCTGCCCGGACCGGATCGCGTCCCGCAGCCGGTGCTCGAGCTGAGCCCGCAGCGGCTGGCCTGCGCCGCGATCCAGCATTACCAGCAGCTCGCGCGCTGCACTGGTACTGTCATCTGGCATCGAAGTGGACCTTATCAGGGAACCGGCTAGTTCGTAGCGTCAGGGGCATGGCATCCGCCCCCTCCGCCCGGGCCGTTAGCAGCCAAGGCCCTTCCCGCGATAGTTTCGCCGCCGCCGGCTGGGCGCTGCTGGCTGGCGTGGCGGTCACCTGGGGCGCCTCGTTCTTGCTCATCAAGATCGGGGACGAAGGGCTGTACGGGGTGATGCCTGGGAACCGCCGCGGCGTTCGCCGCGTTCGCGGCCCTGGCCGGGCGAGCCGGGCCGGCTCGCGCACGGGTCACCGTGTATTTGGTGCCCGCCGTGGCCATCACGCTCGGCGCGGCCCGTGGCGAGCCCGTCACGGCGGCCGGCCTCTTCGGGACCGCACTCGTAATAGCCGGGGCGTACGCGGCCAGCCGCGGCGCCCCGGAGCAAAGCCAAAGGTTCACTCAGCGCTATGGAGGAGATCATGACATCCGAACCGCTCGCCCCGTCCACCGCCGTGCTCCTGCTGGCCGATCACCAGACCGGCGTGCTGGATTACGTAGTCAAGGCCCCGCCGCGGGAGCAAGTCGAGGCCAGCGTGCTCCGGCTCGCCCGCGCCGCCACCGCGCTCGGTATGCCGGTGATCTTCACCACCAGCGAGGAAAACCAGAACGGCACGCTCCTGCCCTCGCTGGAGCAGGCCGCGCCAGAGGCCTACGCGGCCCGCATCCAGCGGCACGGCATCATCGACGCCCTCGCCGACCCCGCCGTCGCCGAGGCGCTCACCGCCACCGGCCGCCGCCAGCTCATCATCGCCGGAATCGGCACCGACGTGTGCGGGGTCGCGCCCGCCCTGCACGCCCGGCGGGACGGCTACCAGGTCACCTTCGCCGCCGACGCGGCCGGCTCGCTCACCACGTTCGGGCACGACATCACGCTGCGCCGGATGGAACACGACGGCATCACCCTGGCCACCACCGCCACCGTGATCGCCGAACTCGCCGGCGACTACCCCACCTACATCAAAATCATGCGCGGCTGAGCAGGACATACCCCGCACGCCACGCACCTGCCATGACCAGCCCACCCGAAAGGAAAGATCACGGCAGATCAGCGCCATCCAAAGCGATCACGGCCCCAGCCTCTAGGGACCGCCCCAGCGGTGATAAGCCTCTCCACGGGAGTCGCCCGCCCGGGGCCCCTCCGCCCCAGGCCCGGCAGCCGGAGGTTTATTCCGGCCGGGGCGCGGGCGCCGCGACCTGAGACCCGGATGAGCGCCATGGTCAGCGCGCATCCTCTATGTGTACACAGCCGCCTGTTATGTACACTCAGTGGCATGGAAACCGGACGCGCCAGCATGCGCGAGGCCCGCGCCCGCTTTGCCGAGCTGCTCGACGACGCCGAGCGGGGCAACGTCACGCTCATCACCCGTCACGGCCGCGCCGCGGCAGCGATCATCCCCGCCGCGCTCCTCGGCCAGCTCGGGAACCCCGGCGGGGAGCCGGTCCCGCCGGACACCGCCCATGAGCTCCAGACCGTGGCCGCTGGCCTTCGCAGTGCGCTGCGCGCGCTGGAACCGCTGCTCGGCCCGCCGACCGTTACGGCAGCGCCCGGCTCGCGCGCGCCGTACCAGGCGCGGCCCGGGCGCCTGGCGATCGTGATCACTGACCTGGCGGACCTGCGCGGCCCCGCCCACGGCGTCGTCGAGCTGCCGCTGCGGCTGTTCTGGAGCGCCCCGGACCGCGCGTTCGATCTTGACCAGCCGTCGATGCTGCAGGCGCTATACGAAACCGTGCTGCGGGAGGCAACCCGTACCAGCGACCTGACCAGCTACCTCAACGGCGAGATCCTGGCCGCGGTCTGGCCGCAGCTGTTCCTGCCCAAGGGAGTCCGCCGCGCGTGGGAAGACCAGCACCCCGCGCTGCGCGCCGCCCGGCACGCGGCCGCCTGATGCCAGTCAGCGGCCTGCACCGCGACGTCGCCGCCATCGCCCTGCGCACCGCGGCCCGGTACGGGTTTGCCCTCGGCGGCGGCAATGCGCTCATCGCGCACGGCATCATCGACCGGCCAACCGAGGACGTGGACCTGTTCACCGATCGCGAGCACGGCGTGGCCGTCGCCGCGGACGTCGTCGAGGCCGCGCTGCGCCAGGCCGGCTACATCGCCGAAAGGCAGGACAAGACCGCGGGGCTGCCCGAGGTGTTCGAGGGCATGGGCGAGGGACTAGCCGAGTGGATCATCACCACCCCCGGCGGCCAGGAGATGATGCTCCAGATGGCCTACTTCGACCGCGGTCACCAGCCGGTCCTCATGGAGTTCGGCCCCGTGCTCGACTTGGACGACGTGATCGGCGGCAAGGTCAGCGCGCTGGCCAGCCGGGCCGTCGAGCGCGACTACATCGACGCCGCCGCCGCCCTCGCCCGCGGCTACAGCGTCGCGCAGCTCACCGGCCTCGCCCTGGCCCTGGACCCCGGTCTGACCGCCGAGGACTTCGCCCACGTGGGCCAGCGGCTCGACCACCTCGGCGACGACCGGTTCGCCCGCTATGGCCTGACCCCGAAGGACGTCGCCCGCCTCCGGGAACAGTTCGCAGCCTGGCCCCGCACGCCTGGCGCGGTCTCGGCCATGCCGCCGCACCGGTAGCTGCGCACCTCGGCCAGTCCCGGCCCAGCCAGCTGCCAGATCACGTCCGGACGGCACATTTGCCAGCGGCATGGCTGGCGGTATCCCTGGTCCGCGCCTTCCGCGGGCGGGGGCGAGCGAGCGCACCAGGTAGCTGGATTCGCCTGGGTAGAGCCATCGCTCGTTCGGTAAATCCCTAAACTTCCCCGGCCGGCGCGGGCCTCAGCGTGAGCTGAGAGCTGTGGTAAGCGGCCCTCCCGGCCAGCTCAGGGCTGTACCGTGCGATGATCTGCCGGACTCGCTGGGCGGCGAGCGGCCCGAGCATGTCGTAGCAGGTGATGAACAGCTCGCGGGCTCCGGCGCGCGGCCAGGCGGGCGGCAGGAGCTCCGCGGGCAGGTCGGGATCCAGGGCGGGGAACGCGCGCCACTCGTCCATCACCCGGGTCCTGGCGACCAGCGCGTCCATCGGCGGCACCTTGCCCGCGGCGGTCCGGTCGCGCAGCCTCTCGGCGAAG
Organism: Streptosporangiaceae bacterium; assembly: GCA_019239975.1. Taxonomy (GTDB): domain Bacteria; phylum Actinomycetota; class Actinomycetes; order Streptosporangiales; family Streptosporangiaceae; genus JAFAZE01. The sequence goes on along the minus strand of JAFAZE010000040.1, from coordinate 145,778 downwards.
CCGGTGAAGTGCTCGTAGCGCTGGCGCAGCCCGGCAAGGTCCCACGCGCGGGCCGGTATGTGCGGCGAGAACGCGTTCCCGGTCCCGGGCACCGCCGTGGCGCGGAACGCGGTCGCCGTGGTGATGCCCAGTTCCTTCAGGTCGCTGACGACGCCGGCGGCGTGATCACGGGGGGACACCCACAGGCCGTCGTACAGCGGCGCGAAGCCCAGCCAGCGCAGCTGTTTGCGCAGCGCGTCCCGCGCCGCGCGGTTGTCCTCGGGTATCGAGAACGCGACGAGCGACCACATGCCGTCCCACGGCTCGGCCTGCGCGCCGAAGGAGAAGATCCGCCGCGCGCCGTCGTCGAGGATGCCGGCGGCGCGCGAGCTCAGCCGGGCGAACGTCCGGCGCCCGCTGCGTGACGTGACCAGGAGCCCGTTGCGGGTGAGGCGGCTGAGCGCGGCGCGCGCCGCGGAATCGCTCACGCCGAACTCGGCGAGCAGCGCGACGATCGCCGCCGAGGGCAGCGGCTCGGTCCGCTGCCACCAGTAGTCACCGAGCAGCGTCAGCAGCAGCCGCGGCGGGCGCTGCGCGACTGGGGTCGTCCACGGATCAGGGTCGTCGGCAAGAACACTGCTCACGGCAACGAGGATAACTTCGCACGTCGTGTGGGGGGAGGCTTAGGGCTGCGCGCCCAGCGTCACGGTCGTCTTCGCCTGCTTGCCGTCCCGCGAGTACCCAGCCTGCACCGTGTCGCCTGGCTTCTTCGTCAGCGTGAGTTCCTGCAGCTGGACGTTGCTCGTCGCCTGCTTGCCGTTGATGCTGACGATCACGTCCTGGGGAGCGAGCCCCGCCTTGGCCGCCGGGCCGCCCTGCACGACGCCCGTGACGAGCAGTCCCTGGGGCAGGCCGGCCTGCGAGGCCGCCTCCGGCGGGATCGGCGTGGTCTGCAGGCCGAAGAACGCGTGTGTCACCCTGCCGGTGGAGACGATCTCGTCAGCGATCGACCTGGCGATGTCGACCGGGATGGCGAAGCCCAGCCCGATGCTGCCTCCGCTCGATTCTCCTGTCGTGCCCGGCACCGTCGCGCCCGCCGACGGCACCCCGACGAGCTGGCCGCCGCAGTTGACCAGAGCGCCCCCGCTGTTACCGGGATTGATGGCGGCGTCCGTCTGCACCGCCGACACCAGCAGCGCCGACCTGTCATTCTCGGCCGGAACCTGGATCGTCCGGTCCAGAGCGCTGACGATGCCCGAGGTGACCGTGCCCGACAGGCCGAGCGGTGCGCCGATCGCGACGACCGGCTGGCCGACCCGCACCGACCCCGACGAGCCGAGGGGGATGGCCTTCAGCTCACGGGAGACACCGACCTTGAGGACGGCCAGGTCCGTCTGCGGGTCACGGCCGGTAATGGTCGCAGGGGCGGTCGTTCCGTCGGCGAACAGGACGTCGACCGAGCCGCCGCTGGCCGCGACCGCGATCACGTGGTTGTTGGTCAGAATGTAGCCGTCCGGCCTGATCACCTCGCCGGAGCCGGTCCCGGCGCCGCCGCCGCCCTTCGCGCTGATCGTCACCACGGAGGGGATGACCTGGTCCGCCACGGTGGTGACCGCGCACGCGCTTTCGGTCGCCGGGCCGGACGCGCCCGGCGCGTTCGCCCTGGTGGAGCCCGATGATTGCGTCGCGGAGACGATGACGCCGCCTATCACCCCGCCGACCACCAGCGCGGTCACGCCCGCCGCCCATGGCAGCCACCGGCGGGGCCGGCCCGCCCGCCTTGTCTGGCTCACTGTGCCTCCCGGTTCGCTCGCCTGCGGGGCGCTTGGAGGCCCTCCGGGCTCGCTTACTGCCGCTTCTCGTACCGCTATGGCGCCGGAATTCCGGCCTGCCGGAGTCCGATTTCACCCGGCATGCGGTCCTTGCGCGTCACCCGTGGCGAATGAATCCTGAGGGCATGTCACGCGTTGACTCGCTTGAAGATCTCGAGCAGGCGGCCGCCGGGTTCGAGGTCGGCGACCTGGGACTGGTGATCCAGCCGCGGGCGCTGGACGCCGCACGGCGGTCGCTGGACACCTCGGGCCTGCTGCTGCTCGGCGAGGTGCACGGCGTCGCCGAGAACCCGCTGGTGATCCGCGCGCTCATGCAGGCGCTCGGGCTCACCAGCCTGGCCCTGGAGTGGCCGGACGCGCTGGCGCCGGTGATCGGCGCGTTCGTTTCGGGTGCCGCGCTCGCCGATCACGAGCTGCTGTGGCTGGGTGACGGCCGGATCACGGCCGGCCACCTGGCGGTCCTGCGGGAGCGCGCCGGGGCCGGGCCGATGGCCCTGTGCCTGTTCGACGGCGACGTGCCCGGGCCCGGCTGGAGCTGGTCCGCCCGCGACGAGGCGATGGCCGGGCGGATCCTGGCCGCCGGCGCGGATGCGGCGGACTCGGCCGACTCGGCGGCTTCCGGCACGCTGGTCGTCGCGGGGAACGCGCACACGCCGACCGAGCCCACGGACCTGGGCGTCCCGCTCGGCGCCCGGCTGTCCAGGGAGCGGCCGGGCGTCCGGGAGATCAGGATCAGCTACGGCAGCGGGCGTTTCTGGAATGGTGAACCCCGCCAGTTCTCCGCCAGCGGCGGCGAAGACGGCCCGGTACACCTGCACGAGCGGGAAGGAGGCCTCGTCCTCGATCTGCCCGTGGCGACGGAAGCGGTCGTGCCGCAGCGGCCCCTGCCATGGCCGATGGCGCCCACGCCGGGTACTAAGGGGTGACGGTGGCACCCCAGGCGGTCTGATGGTACCGGCCGGTCACCGGCGGCTTCGACGACAGGCACCAGACCAGCTCGGCCTTGCCCGGCGCCGCGGCCAGGCCCATGTAGTCGCCGAGAAACGCGACGGGAGGCGGAACCTCGTCCGACACGGCGGCCCACCGCAGCACGCTCGGCGGCCCGACCTGAAACTCGAACCCGAACGTCTTGCCGCCGTCGGTGGAGGCGATGTAGTTCTCGCTCACCGCCGGCGCCGTGCCGTTCGCGCCGCGGGTCCGGTACGAGATGTACACCGCCCCGGCGTCGGCGGCCACGGCCGGCGTGAACCGGTCGAGCCCGGCCACCTTCGGGCTCACGACCTGCGGTGCGCTCCACCTCGCGCCGCCATCGGCGGACACGGACAGCACGATGTCGTTCAGCCCGCCCGGGTTGAACCGGGTGTCCTGCCAGACCGCGTACATGGTCCCGGTGACCGGGTCGATCGCCGCGGCCGGCAGCATGCCGGAACGCATGCCCGGCACTTCCGAACCGAGGAACTGGCCGATGGTCACCGGCTTGCTCCAGGTCAGCCCGCCGTCACGGGACGTCTGCGCGGTCTCGAAGTCGGCGCCCTGATTCGGGTTCTTAGGGTTCGGCACGAAATGGTCGTAGACGACCGTGACCGAGCCGTCCTGGTGGATCAGCGGGAGGAAGCCCTGGTCGTCGTCGGACAGCGGCGTCATGAAGTGAATCGGCGACCAGGTCTTGCCCTGGTCGTCGGAGAAACTCAGCGCCCCGGGAGAGTGGGTCACCGCGTTCTGCCCGGTGCCGGTGGTGATGAACCTTGCCCAGACGGAGTAGAGCCGGCCATAGAACGGGCTGCGCTTGGAGGTGTCGACCGCTAGCCAGTTCTTGTCGTTGAAGATGTTGATGTTGTTGTCGTCGGTCACGAGAGAGGGCCGGCCGAAGCTGATCCCGCCGTCGGTGGAGCGCTGCACGGTGACCGTGCTGCGCGGGTTGGTCTCGTTGAGCGCGATCGTCTGTATGTAATCGGAGCCGTCGGGACCGAACGCCACCACGGGATCCGACGCGAGCTGAAGCGGGCCGCCGACCACGGTCGTGAGCAGCGGGAAGTTGCCGTCCGCCCAGGTCCGGCCGCCGTCCTGTGAGGTGGCGTAGCCAGGATCAGCAGAGGCGCCGAACGGCCCGTTGCGGCCTTGCTGGAAGACCGCGGTGATGATGCGCGGATCGCCGGGATCGATGGCGACATCGGGCTCGACCTGCGTGTCCGGCTCGATTTCCCGGCTGAGCGCCGGCAGCGTGTCCCTGCTGATGCTCCCGACGTGCGTGACCGGGCTGAGCGAACGACCGCGCGCGGTCCCCGCGAGCGACCGCCGTGCCGCGGCGGCGGGTACCGCGTGCGGGCGGAACCGCGCGGACGCCCTCGCCTCGAATGCCTGCAACGCACGGATCGCGGCCTGGTGCGCGACGTTTACCTGCGCGGGCGCCTGGCCGGGGGTGCCCGACGCGGCGAGTGCCACCGCGGGCGCGCCCGCCAGCGCGCCAACAGCCAGGGCAGCTACCAGTATCAGCGGGCGAGGAGATGCCACGGCTCATCACTCCTTCTGCGCGCGAGTTGGTTTGGAGCATACGCCGCCGTGGAGCTCTATGACAGCATCGTGAGGAGTTGTGTTCGAAGTGGCGCTGCCGGTGCCCATTCCCGGCGGTCCGATGTATGACACTTGGCGCGACGGGAGACGCGTGATATGAGTTCTACTACCCGCCGTCTCCGTGAGGCTCCAATAAGCTGATCTTCCGGATGTGTTCCGGTTGACGCGAAAGTGAGGAAACCCATGAGGACGAGCCCGCCGTTCCGCGCCGACCATGTGGGCAGCCTGCTGCGCCCGAAGCGGCTGCTTCGCGCGCGCCAGGACTTCGCGGCCGGGCAGATCACCGCCGCCGGCCTGCGGGAGGTGGAGGACGACGCCATCCGCGACGTCGTGCGGATGCAGGAAGAGGTTGGGCTGCGGTCGGTCACCGACGGCGAGTTCCGCCGGGCGTCCTGGCACATGGACTTCATCTACCAGCTCGGCGGGATCAGCAAGGCGCCGGGGAACCTGGCGGTGAAGTTCATGAACGCCTCGGGCGAGGTCGAGTTCACGCCCGCGGCGCTGCACGTCGACGGCAAGATCACGCTGAACAAGACCATCTTCGGCGAGGACTTCGCGTACCTGCAGTCAGTGGCCAGCCCCGCGCAGGTGCCGAAGCTGACCATACCGTCGCCGAACATGGTGCACTACCGCGGCGGCCCGGCGGCGCTCGACCCGGCGGTCTACCCCGATATCGAGGAGCTCTGGTCCGATCTCGCGGCGGCGTACGGGCAGGAGGTCGCGCGGCTTGGCGAGCAGGGATGCACGTACCTGCAGTTCGACGACACGAGCCTGGCTTACCTGAACGACCCGGCGCAGCGCGCCGAGATCGCCGGGCGGGGCGAGGACGCCGAGCACATGCACCTTCGGTACATCCGGCAGATCAACGCCGCGGTCGCCGGCCGGCCGTCGGGAATGGCCATCACGACACACATGTGCCGGGGGAACTTCCGGTCATCCTGGGCGGCGTCCGGCGGGTATGACTTCGTGGCCGAGGCGCTGTTCAGCGAGCTGGACGTGGACGGGTTCTTCCTGGAGTACGACGACGAGAGGTCCGGCGGCTTCGCGCCGCTGCGGTTCGTGCCGAAGGGCAAGATGGTGGTGCTCGGGCTGGTCACCACCAAGCGCGGCGAGCTGGAATCCTCCGATGAGCTGAAGCGGCGGATCGACGAGGCGGCCAAGTACGTGCCTGCCGAGCAGCTTTGTCTTTCCGGGCAGTGCGGGTTCTCCTCGACCGTCGAGGGCAACGAACTGACCTATGACCAGGAGGTCGCCAAGCTCCGCCTCATCGTGGAGACAGCCCGCGACGTCTGGGGCGACTGAGCGCCGGTCCGCGGGACGGCCCGGCCGCGGTGCCGTCCTGCGCCTTTAGAGCCTGCGCCAGCGGGCCTCACAGCAGGAGAAGACGCCGAACAGGATGAGGCCGAGCGCGACGATCACGAGCAGCCACGGGCCGAGCGGAGTCGCCGTGAGAGCCCGCAGCGACGAGTCGATGCCCTTGGCCTGCCCGGGCTTGACCTCCACGGCGGCGACGACCAGGAACACGCCCACGGTGGCGAACACGACGCCGCGCGCGATGCCGCCGACCTGGCCGAGCCATTCGACGATGCGGCGCGTTCGCGCGTGCATCCGGCCGAGCTCGAGCTCGTGCCGGAACTCCTTCTTCCACGCCTGATAGGCCAGGTGGATCCCGACGCCGATGAGGGCAAGCCCGATTATCACGACCAGAATCCGGCCCCCGGGGTGTTTCATGGCCGTCGCGGTCAGGTCGACCGACTGCTGGTCACTCGATTTCGGGGAGCCCAGGCCGAGGGCGTACTTCAGCACGCCGTACGCCAGGACGGCGTAGATGACGGCGCGCAGCAGCGAGGTGATCCGCTTGGTAGCCTTGCGGCCGCCACGACCGGCCGCGCCGTACGCCGCCTCGGACAGCCGCCACAGCGCCAGGCCGATGAACCCGACGACGAGCAGCCACAGCGCCACGCCGCCGAACGGCGTGCTGCTCAGGACGTGCAGCGCGCCGGTCCGGTCGGCCTGCTGGCGTGACTTGCCGAAGGCGATCAGCAGGGCGATCCAGCCGATGATGCCGTACGTGATGCCGCGGGCGGTGAAGCCGGCCCGCGCGAGGAACCGCATGCCGCGGCTGTTGGCGGCCCGTCTGCCCGCGGAGCGGGCGGCGCGGCTCTTGCGCCGCGGTAGGGAGGTGACCACGGTGTTTACCCTCCTGGGTTGGTGATTCAGCTGGAATCAAGGCGCGGGAAGGTGACTTCGTTGAGAAGGAGCTGGATGGCGGCGGCCACCGGGATCGCGATCAGGGCGCCGATGATCCCGAGCAGCGCGCCGCCGATGAGCAGCGAGACCAGGGTGGCCACGGCGGGCACCCGGACCGTGTGCCCCATGACCCTGGGGACGAGCAGGTAGTCCTCGGCCAGCCGGTAGCCGATGTAGAAGCACAGCGTGGCGATCGCGACCGGAAGCGAGACGGTCAGCGCGACCAGGCTGACGATCGCGCCGCCGACCGTGGAACCGATGATCGGTATCAGGTCGAGGATGGCGACGAGGAGGCCGAGCAGCAGCGGGTAGGGGATGCCGAACGCGAGCATCCACAGGAACGTGCCGAGCCCCGCGACCACCGAGGTCAGGATGTTGCCGAGAACGTAACCGCCGACCTTGGCAAGGATCTCGTCGCCGAGCAGGATGACCCGTGGCCGGCGGGAATGCGGGATCAGCCGGTAGGCGAACAGCTTGATCGTCGGCAGGCTCGCCAGGAAGTAGATGCTCATGATCATGACGGTGAAAGTGGTCCCGACGGCGCTGAGCACCATGGCGCCCGCGCCGATGACGCCGCCGACGAGTGACGCGCCCTTGGTGGAGAGCAGGCTGGTGACGCGCTGCTGGATGTGGAACCTGTCGTTGAGCCGTCCGAGCTGGGAGTTGTGATTCTGAAGCTGGTGCATGTAGTGCGGGAACTCGTGGATCAGGGCGGTCGTCTGCGCCGCGAGCGGCGGGATCGCCGAGCCGATGAACGCCCCGACGATGCCCACGGCGCCGACGACGACGGCCAGTACCGCGGCCCACCGTCGTAGCCCGCGCCGGGTCAGGGAGGCGACGGCCGGCTCCAGGCCGACGGCGATGAACAGGGCCAGGCCGATGAGGATCAGCACCCCCCTGGCCTTGAGGAGCAGTTCCACCAGTCCGTAGGTGATCGCGACGCCCGCGGTCGCGGTCATGCCGATGAAGAACGGCGACCGCCGGTTGACCGGGCGGCCGAGCCGCCCGAGACCGCCCGTCTCCGCCGCCTCCGCGGCGGCGGCCTCGACCGCCTCGCGCACCTTGGGCGGCGCGTCAGCACCGACGGAACTCTCGTCCGGGGCAACCTGCGTGTCGTCGTCTGTCGGGATGTCGTGGCCTGTCGGGATGTCGTGGCCTGGCGACGTGTCGTGGCCTGGCGACGTGTCGTCGCGGTGCGTGCCGATCTCCTCTGCGGCCTGTGGGCGCGCCTGCGTGGCCACGCGGCCATCGCGCAGCCCGCCGGACGGCGTGTCCCCGGAGTTCATGCCGCGCAACTTCCCTGACGCGCGCGCAGTATGCGAAACGAGCTTCCACTGGTGAGGTTGTCTCCAGGCCGACGCTGAGCTGCTCCTCGGGCACCACCGCACCACGGTTACCGTGCGACTCGTATGTGAAATCGAAAGATCTTCGACATATGCGCTGATCCGGCTTGCGATTTTAGGAAGCACCGCTTATACTCGAACTAAGCATCGAGCGTGCGCCGGTGGAGCGTCTGAGTGACAGGGCGCTGGCCGGCAAGGGGACTTCTCCCGCAGTGCGGGGCTGCCAGGCATTCACGGATTTGAGCGTTCAGGGGCCACATGTGCAGCACGGGGAGGAGGTGTCCGCCCGGTGGCTATCCAGCCCGAAGATCCCAGCCAGGGAAATGAGCTGCGCGGAAACAGCGAGTCCGCGCAGTCGGCGGATGCGGCCGCCTGCCCCGGTGGTGCCGCAGCCCCCGCGACGGTGGCGGACGCGCTGGGGATGATGCGTTCGGCGCTCGGGTTCTTGAACGCTACGGATGTGGCGGGGTTGCCGTCGGCGGCGCAGGCCGGGGCGCTGGTGGCGCTCGGGCAGATGCAGGCGATGCAGACCGCCGCGCACGCCGCGGTGCTGGCGGCGTTCACCGCGTCCAGCGGGTATGAGGCGGACGGTCATGGCGGCCCGGTGCCGTGGCTGATGCACGTGACCCGGGTGACCAAGGGCGCCGCGAAAGGCGCGGCCGGGTGGATGCGGCGGCTGGACGCCCACCCCGGCGTCGCCCGGGCACTCGCCAGCGGGGGGATCTCGGAGTCGTGGGCGCGGCAATTGTGCGACTGGAGTGACCGGCTGCCGCGGGAGAACCGGCAGGCGGCCGATGCCATCTTGCTGGCCGCGGCGGCGGGCGGGGTGCCGTTTGCCGACCTGGTGATCCTGGCTGCGGACATGTATGAGCGGTGCCGGTCGCAGGCCCCGGACCCGGAGGAGGGCAAGCCGTTTGATGACCGGCGGGTGCGGCTGGAGCCCACCTTCGACGGCGCCGGGGTGCTGACCGGGAATCTGAGCCCGGCGTGTGCGGCCGCGCTGCAGGCTACCCTCGATGCGCTCGGCAAGCCCCGCGGCGCGCAGGACCTGCGCACCGAGGACCAGCGCAAGCACGATGCGCTGGAGGAGGCGCTGAAGCTGCTGATCGCCGCCGGGATGCTGCCGGAGCGGGCCGGGCAGCCCACCCAGATCCAGGTGCTGGTGCCGTTGTCCCAGCTGCGGGACATGCCCGGCGCGTCGGAGGCGGAGGCTGTCTGGCTGGCTGCCAGGGCGGGGGAACCCGGGTGCCTGACCGGGCCGGGTGCCCGGGCCGCCGCGTGTGATGCCACGGTGGTTCCGGTGGTGACCGGGCGGGTGGACTGGGATGTGCTGGACCAGATGACCAGCGTGTGGGTCACCGCCCACGGCCTGCACCGCGGCACCCACGGCGCGCAGCCCGGCGCCCAGGGCGCGGAGCGCGGCACCCAGGACGCGCAGCCCGATGCCCAGGGCGCGGAGCGCGGCGCCCACGGCGCGCAGCGCGGTGCCCAGGGCCTGCACCGCGGCGCCGGGTGCGGCTGTGAGTGCGGCGGGTGCTCCTGCCACCCGCCCGCCCCGATGACCGATGAGGCCCGGGCCCGGCTGCGCCGCACCTTGCTGTCCATGGCCATCGACGCGCTGTCCGGCCCCGCCGGGCTGGCGGCCTACCTGCGCTCGCGGGTGCTGGGCGCCCCGTTCAGCACCGCCAGCCTGCCGCTGGACGTAGGCGCGGCGGACACCATCCCGGCGCATATCCGCCGTGCGGTCCTCCTGCGGGCGCGGGGGCGGTGTGAGTGGGCGGGGGGCTGTGACCGGCCCGCCGCCACCTGCGAAGTGCACCACCTGATCCCCCGCGCCGACGGCGGCCCCACCAGCGTCACGTCCTGTATTTTGCTCTGCTCGTTCCATCACCAGGTGGTTATCCACCGCTGGGGCTGGACGATGATCTTGCACCCGGACGGCACCACCGAGGCCCGCTCCCCGTGGGGACAGGTCCTGCACAGCCACGGGCCACCCGCCCGAGCAGGGTAGCGAGCCCTAGGGGAGGACCAACAGCGATGAGCTCGTGGCGCATGCCATCGGCCATCCGGCCATCCCAGGGCGCTGGCGCGGGGTTGTGGCTCCCCGCCATGAGGCCCGCAGATGCCACTGCCGGTTTGCGCTCGGTCGTTCGGGTAAATGGAGCGTGAATCTAGCCGAAGGTCATGTTCCTATGGATGACATCCCGCCGCGATCGTATGGTCCGCTGATCGAGACCACCTTGCGGATCGTCACGTGGAACGTGTGGGGTCTGTACGGTCCCTGGCGGGAGCGTGAGGCCGCGATCGTCGCGACGCTCCGAGACACCCGGCCCGACATCGTGGTGCTGACCGAGTCGTGGTCGAAGGGGGGTGACAGCCAGTGTGCCCGCCTGGCGGGGCCGCTCGGCCTGCCGCACCACGCTTACAGCGGCGTGAAGGCCGAGGAGGACGAGGCCGCTCTGTCCGGCGTGGCCGTCATGTCCCGCTGGCCGATCCGGCGCGAGTCCCGCCACAAGTTCGGCGGCGCCCGCGTGCAGTTCGCCGAGCTGTCCGGGCCTCGCGGCGTGATCCAGGTATACGGCATGGTGATGGACGCCTGGTGGTTCGACGAGAGCCAAGCTCGTCAGCAAGCTGTCCGCGAGCTGTTGGCCTGCATCAACGAGGGTCAGGACAGGCGAGCGCCGCTCATCCTCTGCGGCGACTTCAACGCTGATCCCGACAGCGACGAGATCCGCATGCTCACCGGCCGTACCGCCGCCCCCGTTCCCCGCCTGTCCTTCTACGACGCCTGGGAGGTGGCTGGCCCACCTACCCCGGGCCACACCTGGTCCAACAGCAATCCCTGGACCACGCAGCTGCTATGGCCCAACCGCCGGATCGATTACATTTTCTCCGCCAATCCGCGCACCGGCGGCGCTGGCCACCCAACGCACGCCGCTCTCGTGGGCACCAAACCCGTCAACAACACTTACCCCTCAGACCACTACGCCCTTCAATCCGACCTCCGCTACTGAGCGCGGAGTTGCTGGAGGTGGCCTGAGGGAGGGCCGCCCGCAGGTTTCCGGGGGCGGCAGGGATAGGGCATACCGTGCATTCCTCGCCGACGGCCAACGGGCAGGTGCTGCCCGCTGATCTCTCACGGGCAGCACCTGCCGGACGTGGTTGGCGGCCGTTGAACGGTTACCGGTCCGCGCTGAACGGCTGGTTGGATCGAATGGTTACGGAGCGGCGTTGATGGAGCCGACGAGGCCGTCCTTCTCGCCGTTGATGCCGGCGCTGAACAGCACGGTGTGGGTGCCGCCGGTTGCGGCGGTCCCAACGAGCAGTGCCCACAGGCCGTCGATGCGGATCGGCTTGCCACGCTGGTTAAGCAGCGCGCCGAACGAGTGATTGGGGGTGGACAGGGCGTACGCGTGGATCAGGCCGTCGCCGAAGTTGCCGACGAGGAGCTTGCCCGCGAACGGGCCGAATCCCGGAGGCGCCATCGTGAGGCCCCACGGGGAGTCGAGGGCGCCGCGGGACACGAGGCGCTTCACCATGATTCCGTCGTTGGTGTAGATGTCGATGAACCCGTGGCCGGGGCCCGCCACATCATCGTGCTTGGCGCCGTTCTGCAGCGCGTAGGTCACGTAGATGAATCCACGGATCTCCTGGATCCCGAATGGCGCGTAACCCTTTGGCAGCCGCGGATCCCGGAAGTTGCCGCGCAGGTGAACGTGGCGGAACTTGGTGTTGAACACGTCCACGGTGCCGTCGTGGAAGTTCGAGGCGTAGAGGAACGTGCTCTTGCCGACGTTCGCGATCGTCAGTCCCTTGTAGACGGCGGTCCGTGAGCTGAATACCACCTGGGCCGTGGACGCTCCGTTCGCGATCGGATCGGCCACCGGGCTCCACGCGCTGATCTGCCCGGCTTCCGCAGAGAAGATGAACCGCGCGGGGCCGCTGCCCGCCTTTGAGCTGACCACGAAACCGCTGGTTCCGTTGAATACCTGACCGGTTGGGCTGGAGCCGTCGCCGGTCGATTTCCGGCCGCCAGGCAGCGTGACCGTGAGAGCCGCCTTCTGTGCCATGGTCCCGCCCGCGTTGACGCTGTACACGGTGGCAACGCCAGCGTTGTTGTCCGCTACCCACAGCGGGGTCGCCGGGCCGAGCGCGAGGCCCCACGAGTTCTTGAGATTAGGGTCTACGACCTGCGCGCCCTGGTTACCGAGATCTGAGATGAGATTCGTCTGGTGAAAGGCATTCCTGGCGGCGGCGGAGGCTCCGCCAGGCGCCGCGGCGGCCGCCATCGTCGCCGGGACCATGATGGCCAGCAGCCCGGCGCCGATCACCGGCACTGCACGCGATCGCAAGGATCTTGGCATCGAAAAACGTTCCTTCCCGCTCCATTGAGGTCGTGATCCGGCGCCCGGTATCGATGCAGATTCCTTCGCGCGCCAAACCACCCTCCCCGGACCCGGACCGGCACTGCGCGCTGAGAACTCCGACACCCATAACCACGCATGGCCGGTCAGCATCGCTCAGCCAGCGGGGGACTGTGACGATTCCGTGACCATGCACGTACGGCGTCCACCGCCCAGCATTCGCCCCCCGGCGGCGCAGGGCGGCCACTCAGCCGTGATGCAGGACGAGGGTCTGCTGGGGGATACCAGACGACGCGGTGGAGCTACCTACCGCACAGATGTCACTGGGCGACGGCGCTGACAGGCCGAGGAAGGAGTCCCAGTTGCTCGCCTTCCCCGCGTGCGGCACTGGCACCTGCGTCCATGAGGTCCCGTTCCAGTGCTGGAGGAGCGCCCGGCCGCCGCCGCCAGCGGGATAGGCGCCTGCCGCCCACGCGTCACGCGGGCTCAGCGCCGTCACGGCGCTGAGCCCGGCGCTGGGACGGGCACCTTCCTGCCCGGGGTTCGGGCTCGCAACGATCCGCCAGGTGCGCCCGTTCCAGTGCTCGGTCAGCGCCTGGTCCGGAAGGCCGTTGTACCAGCCCACCGCCCATGCATCGCGGGCGGAGTCGGCGGAGACCGCGTTGAGCTGGTTGGTGAACGCGGCGTTCGGGCTCGGCACCTGCGTCCAGACGTGACCGTTCCAGTGCTCGGTCAGCGTCACCCGATGGTCGGTGGTCTGGTCCAGGTAGGCGCCCACGGCCCAGGCGTCGCTCGCGGAGACAGCCGCCACGCTCATCAGCTCGTTGTCGGCGCCGCCGTAGACGCCGGAGGAGCCGGGGTTCGCACCGGGTACCTGCGTCCAGGCGTGACCGTTCCAGTGCTCGGTCATGGTCAGCGTGGATGAGGAGACGGGAGGAGTGCCATACGGAACGGTATATATGCCCACCGCCCAGGCATCGTCGGGAGATACGGCCGATATGGCGTACACGCGGGTGAGTTGCGCTCCCGACGGTGCCGGGCTCGCCACCCGGGTGAACCGCTTGCCGTTCCAGTGCTCGATGACCGGGCGCTGACCGATGCTGGTCACCACCCAGATGTCGCGGTCGGACGTCCCGGCGATAACCGTCGGCTGACCGTCGCCGACTTCGTGGAAGGCCACCTCACCGCCGGGAACGGCCGCCCAGTCGCGGCCGTTCCAGCGCAGGAGCAGAGTGTGCGAGCCGGCGTACCCGGAAACCCAGACGTCACACGGGGAGAACGCGGCCACACCGTCGAGCTGCCCGCCGTACGGGGGATGGAACCCGCTCCAGGCCTTGCACACGGCGCCGGCCGCCGGCGCCGGCCGAGCGGACGTCGCCAGCCCAGCGGGCATGGCGAACGAAAGTCCCGCGATCGCCAGCGCCGCCACGCCGACCCGCCCCACGATCCTGCGCATGGTGTTACCTCCAAGCGAAGTCAGACGGGGGCACCGGTCGCTGCCGGAACGGCGAGAGCGAGAGCAAACAGCGGGAAGCGGCGGGCAGGTGACACGGTGGATTGCGCGCTCAGTGTAACGGAGGACACGATGACCGGCACCGCTCTCGTTTCAGGAACCCTCGCGAGCCGTGATGCTGATGGTGCGTTATGCGCTGGGATGATGATGGTGCGTTGTGCGTCGCGCGCTGATGGTGCGTTGTGCGTCGCGCGCTGATGGTGCGTTATGTGCCACGCAAAGAGAAGTGAACCCCAGAATTTCGTCCGGCGACCAAAGGGATCGCGCCAAAGGGCCACGCCCAAAGGGATCCGCGCGCATTTTCATGCGGACGCGGCCCCGATTCGGGGATTGCGCCGTAGCGGCTGCCGGTGCATTCTGGGGGCAGGCGCTTTCCAGCTGGGGGTGGGCGATGGATACTGAATTGCGTCTTCAAATCTCCGAGGAGGGCGCGGACGCTGAGCGTCTCGCGGCCCTGGCCAGCTATCTGCGGATGGATCTGCTGCAGCTCAACGCCGACGACGTGGCCTCGGTGCGCGATGGCGAGCCTCCGCCAGGCACCAGGGTGGGCGGCCGGACCGCTGCCAGCGTGCTGATAGTCACCCTGGGCCAGTCCGCGGCGAGCTTGCGATGGGTGCTGTCCGCCATCAAGGGGTGGCTGCGGCGCAGCGGGGCAGGCCGCCGGCAGGTGCTGCTGGAACTCGCCGGTGACGCGCTGGCGCTGACCCCGGCCAGCGCGGCCGACCAGGAACGGCTGACCGAAGTGTTTGTCAGCCGGCACGCGATACCGGGATAGCCGGCGAGCACAGCGCCGGTACAGCGGCGCCGGCCGCACGTCCGCGGCTCACTTCGGCGGCTCGGCGCCGAGAAACCGGAAGCAGTTGTTCCATGTGATGTCGTTCAGCGCCGCCTCGGGCAGCCCCATCGACCGCAGCGTCCGGCCGGCGGGCTCCTCACGCGGCATCGCCGGGAAGTCCGAGCCCACGAGCAGCCTGTCCGGCCCGAGCATGTCAATCAGGTACCGGATGGCGCGCCGGTCGAACACCAGCGAGTCGTAGTAGAAACGGCGGGCCAGCTCGGCCGGCCCGGCCGCGGCGGCCCACGGGGCGGCCTCCGGGCCGCGCTCGCCCGGTGGCTCCTCGTTCCAGGTGCGGCCCCAGAACCACTGGGCACGGGTCAGCATCAGCGGGAACCCGCCCGCCGCGTGACTGAACGCCAGCCGAAGCCCCGGATACTTCTCCGCGACGCCGCCGGTGACGATCGCGGCGGCGGCCAGGCTGCCCTCCACGCCGACACCGAACGTGGCGGTGGCGGGGCCGGGCAGCCGGTCGGACGGGACCGGCATCGCGTGCACGAAGATGGCCATCGCCAGGCGCTCGGCCTCGGCGAAGAAGCCGAGGAACCGGCCGTCGGCGAGCGACAACCCGGCGATGTTGGAGGCGATCTCGACGCCGGCCAGGCCGGCCTTCGCGACGTCTTCGAGCTCGGCGGCGGCGAGGTCGGGATCCTGCATCGGCACCGTGCCGAGGCCGTAGATTCGTCCGGGCGCCGCCGCGCACAGGCCGGCGATGTACTCGTTGACCGCGCGGGCCAGGTCGCGCCCGGCGCCGGACGGCAGCCGGTAGTTCAGCAATGGCGGGAACGGGGAGACGACCTCCGCGTCCACGCCGCTGGCGGCGCTCGCGGCGAGCCGCCGCTCCGCGTCGAACCACGCAGGCTTCGCGGGGAAGCGCAGCTGTCCCGACGCCAGCACACGCGCCCCCTCATCGGCAGGCTCCATCACCGGCCAGGTGGCCGGGTCGCAGCCGCGCGGGGGCCCGGGGAACTCGCCCGGGATCACGTGGGCGTGAGCGTCGATCAGCATGTCAGGCTCCGTCTCCCGCTCGCCTCGTGGCCTCGGCTCGCTCAGTCCCCGGCATGATCGCGACGTGCACCGCTTCTTCGCCGGGTATCTCACCCGCCAGCGTCTCGATGGCCCGCGCGACGTCGTCGAGGCCGAACGTGTGCGTATGCATCCGCTCCAGCGGGAACCGGCCGGACTCGATCAGGCGGATCGCCTCGGCGTAGGCGCGGGAGTCCACGCTGAACGCGCCGAGCACGGTGATGGCCTTGTTGATGATCATGTCGGTGGGCAGTTCGATGTTCCGGCCACCCTTCAGGCCGGCGAGGACAACCCTGCCGCCCCAGCGCACCGCGTTCAGTGCATCGCGGACCGGCTGATGGGCCATCGGCGTAAGCTCCAGCACCACGTCGGCGCCATCGCCGCCGGTGATCTCCCTGACCCGCTCGACCGTGTCCTCCTCCTCGACGTTGATCGTGTGGTCCGCGCCGAACTCCCTCGCCAGCTCCAGCTTGGCGGCGTCCCGGGCCAGGCCGGTCACGATGATCGTGCCCGCCCCGGCGGTGCGGGCGGCGAGCACCGCGGACAGGCCGCGCTGGCCGGCGCCGAGTATCAGCACCGTGTCGCCGAGCCCGGCCCCGCCGAGGTGAACGGCCCAGCGCACTCCCGCGCCCAGCGGGTTGAACATCACCGCGATCTCGGCCGGGATGTCACCGCGCATCTTGTGCAGGATCGAGTTCGGGTGCAGGTGAATGTACTCGGAATAGCCGCCCCACAGCCCGAGCCCGCGCTCGGGCGGGTTGGAGCCGCCATGGCTGCCGATCCGGTTCTTGCAGGACATGTAGCGTCCAGCTAGGCACAGATCGCACGACCGGCACGGGATGAGGATCTCCACGGCCACCCGGTCGCCGGGCCGGACGCCCCACCGGGCCGCCGCGGACTCGCTGACCTCCTCGATGATCCCGAGCGGCTCGTGGCCGGGAACCATCGGCAGCCACCGGGAGCTCATGCTGCCCTTGTACTGCTCCACGTCACTTC
This sequence comes from Streptosporangiaceae bacterium, assembly GCA_019239975.1. GTDB lineage: Bacteria > Actinomycetota > Actinomycetes > Streptosporangiales > Streptosporangiaceae > JAFAZE01. The sequence continues at coordinate 129,069 of JAFAZE010000040.1, read as the reverse complement.
CGCAGATGCCGCACGCCTCGATCCGAAGCAGCGCGCCGTCATCGGGGCCGATGACCGGGCGGGGGAACTCCCTGATCTCGATCTGCCGCGGCGCCGTCTGCACCGCGGCCCGGACCGTGTCAGCCATTGCTGGCCTCCGGGGAGCTGGAGGAGGGCGCCGGAGAGGCGGAGGAGGGCGCTGGAGAGGACTCCGGAGAGGCGGAGGAGGGCTCCGAAGAGGCGGAGGAGGGCTCCGAAGAGGACTCCGGAGAGGTGAAGGAGGCCTCCGGCGAGGTGAAGGAGGCCTCCGGGGAGGCGGAGGGCTCCGAAGAGGTGAAGGAAGGCGCCGGCGAGGCCGGGGAAAGCCCCTCGACCTCCGTGATGTCGAGCGGGATCAGCGGCACGGGCCCGGCGGCGCCGGGGGCCGGGGTGTACGCCCAGTACTTGGCCCGCGCGCCACCGTCGATGACGAAGTCGCAGCCGGTGATCAGCCGGGCGTAGTCCGACGAGAGCCAGGCGATGCAGTGCCCGATGTCGGTGGGCGTGGCCGGCTCGCCCATCGGGATCTGCCCGCGCACGTCGTACGTGCCGGTCTCCCGCCACCAGGCCGGCCGGTCCGGTTTCGGCTGCCGCGGCCGCAGCTCGGTGCGTCCCTCCGCGCGCCACTGCGCGAGGAGCTCGGGGTTGTCCGGCCGCGGCGCGGTCGGGGTGAAGCTGTTGACCCGGATGCCGTACGGCGCCAGGTCCATCGCGGCAGCGCGGACGAAGTTGGCCAGGGCGCCCTTGTGCGTGGCGTAGGCGATGAAGCCGGCCGCGCCCTGCCACGCGTTCGACGACAGGATGCTGACGATGGAGCCCTTGATGCCGCGCTCGATCATCGACAGCGCCGCGTACTTGGTGTACAGGAAGTTGCCGTTGACCGCGATCGTGATCGCGCGGTTGAAGGAGGCCAGGTCCTCCTCGAGGATGTGGTTGGTGTGCAGCCAGGCCGCGTTGTTGATGACGATGTCGATGCGGCCCCATGCCCCGAGCACCTCGCCGATGTTCGAGGTGACGTCCTCCTCGACGCTGACGTCGCCGGACAGCGCCAGTGCGGTGCCGCCGTTGCGCTCGATCCGGCGCACCGCCGCCTTCGCCGCGTCGAAGTTGAGGTCGTTGCACGCTACGTTCGCGCCGTACTTCGCCAATGCCAGCGCGATGCCGCTGCCGATGTTCGGCCCCGCCCCGGTGACCAGGGCGACCTTGCCGTCGAGCGAGATCTCCAAGGCGAACCCCTTCAACATGCGTTTCACGCGTTGATGACGCCAGTCTGGGTTCCGTCGGCTGGCAGCGCACTGGGGTCGGCAACAGCGCCAGGGCCAGCCGTTTAGCCGGTCGTCATAACGGCTCCGCCCGGCTCACGGCTCACGATATATGACACTTGGCGCGACGAGAAGCGCATGATATGAAAACAAATGTCAGGCAGCCGGGCAACGGTTCATCGCGACTTGGCCACGCCGGAGGAACAATGATGAAGACCCGCGCGGCGGTGCTGCGCAAGGGCGGCACTCCGTGGGAGATAACCGAACTCGACCTGGACGAGCCCAAGGCCAACGAGGTGCTCATCCGCATGGAGGCAGCCGGGCTTTGTCACTCCGACGAGCACATTCGCAACACCGGGACGGCGCGGCTGCCGCTGGTCGGCGGCCATGAGGGCGCCGGCGTGGTCGAGGCGGCCGGGTCGAAGGTGACCCGGGTCAGCGTAGGGGACCGGGTGGCCTGCTCCTACATCCCCGTCTGCGGCACCTGCCGGTACTGCTCGACGGGGAAGCAGAACCTCTGCGACGCGGGACTCAACGCCGCCATCGGCTGCCTGCCCGACAGGACGTTCCGGTTCCACTCCAACGGTGAGGACCTCGGCGGCATGTGCGTGGTCGGCTCCTTCTCCCAGTACGCCGTGCTGTCCGAGTGGTCCTGTGTGAAGATCGAGGACTACGTCCCGATGGAGATCGCGGCCCTGGTGAGCTGCGGCGTGACCACTGGCTTCTGCTCGGCGATCTACGCGGGGGACGTGCGGCCCGGGGACACCGTGGTGGTCTTCGGCACCGGCGGGGTCGGCATGAACGCGGTGCAGGGCGCCCGGTACGCCGGCGGCAAGAACGTGATCGCGATCGACCCGGTCGAGTACAAGCTGGAGCGGGCCAAGGAGTTCGGTGCCACGCACACGTTCTCCGACCCGGTGAAGGCGAAGGAAGTCATCATCGACATCACCCGGGGCCAGCTCGCGGACAAGGTGATCTGCACCGTGGGCGAGATGGACAACGAGGTGGTCAAGGCGGCCGTCGACATGACCGGCAAGGCCGGGACGATCGTCATCACCGGCGTCGGCTACTACGACATGGTGCTGCCCGGTGGCATCCTCATCGGCTACCACCGGCGGATGCAGGGCTCGCTGTTCGGCGGCGCCAACCCGCTGTACGACATCCCGATGATCCTGGGCCTGTGGCACGCCGGCGACATCAAGCTCAGCGAGCTGATCACCAGGCGGTACACGCTGGACCAGATCAACGAGGGCTACCAGGACCTGATGGAGGGCAGGAACCTCCGCGGCGTCATCATCCACGAGCACTGACGCACCAGTAGGGACGCACCACCATGCCGAATGTGATCCTCGACCCCACCGGCCAGGTGCAGGCGGCGAAATCGGCGCCGCCCCGGGCACCGCGCCGTGCCAGCCTGCGGGGTGCCAGGGTGGGGCTGCTCGTCAATACGAAGCAGAACGCGGCCCCGTTCCTCGACGAGGTCGGCCGGCTCCTGGTCGAGCGGTACGGCGCGAGCGGCGTGCTGGCGCGGACGAAGACGAACTTCGCCCAGCCAGCGCCCGAGGAACTGATCAAGGAGATGCAGGCGGGCTGCGACGTCATCGTCACCGGCATCGGTGACTGCGGCTCGTGCAGCGCGTCCGCGGTGGCGGACGGCGTCGCGTTCGAGACCGCTGGCACGCCCGCCGCGGCGATCTGCAGCGACGCGTTCGGAGTAACCGCCGACGCGATGGCCGAATTGCGCGGCGCGCCCGGCTACGCCTACGCGACCACACCGCACCCGGTCGCGGTGCTCACGCCCGAGCAGGTACGCGAGCGGGCCGCCCGGGTGCTCGGCGACGTGGTCGCCTTGCTGACCACCGCCGGCTGAGCGCGCGAATGGCCGAAGCTCCCGACCCGGACGCCGCCCAGGAGGCGATCGAGTACTGCTACGAGCAGGGCTGGTCGGACGGCCTCCCGCTGGTGCCGGCTTCCCAGCCGCTCGTCGACAGGTTCCTGGCGACGACGAGCCGCGCGCCCGATGAGATCATCGGCACGCTGGAGCAGGTGGGCAGGGACTGCACGGTTTACCTGGCCGCGGTGAACGCGGCGATGGCCGGGTGCCTGCCGGAGTACTTCCCGGTCGTGCTGGCCGCGTTCGACGCGGTCATGCGGGAGCGCGCCGCGCGTGGCGGCGGCTGGCAGTCCACCAGCGGCCCGGCGCCGCTCATCGTCGTCAACGGCCCGGTGCGGCACGAACTCGGTTTCAACACCGCCGGAGGCGCGTTCGGCCCCGGCTTCCGGCCGAACGCCACGATCGCGCGCGCGATCGGGCTGATCGTGCGCAACGCGTTCGGCATCCGCCCGCACGTGCTCGAGCAGGCCACCCAGGGCGTGCCGGGCAGGTGGTCGCTGTGCATCGCGGAGAACGAGGAGGAGTCCCCGTGGCCGCCGTTCGCTGCCGACGGCGGCCAGGCCGGCGGGGTGAGTGCCGTGTCGGCCATGCTGACCCGCACCTCCGAGTTCGTGGACAACCGGCACACCCCGGATCCCGGGCAGGTGCTGTGGGACTTCGCGGACACGATCTCGCGGACCGGGTCGCTGATCTTCCGGGATACCTCGGCCGCCGTCGTGTTCTGCCCGGAGCACGCCCAGATGCTCGCCGGCGCGGGGTATTCCAAGACGGACGTCCAGGCCTGGCTGGTGGAGCACTGCGGCCGCACGGGCGCGGACCTGCGCCGGGCCGGAAAGAACGGCCTGCGCGGCATCGCCCGCTTCGCCGACGGCGACGCCAGCGCCGACGAAACATTCAGCAAGATCCTGCCGTCGCCCCGGCACATCCCTATCATCGTCGCCGGGGCGCGCAACGCGGCCATCTCCATGGTCGTCCGGATCTTCGGCGAGTGGTCCGGGGCCTCGACCCCGATAGAAAAGGGGGGTTAACCATCCCATTGTGTGCTGGCACAGTCTGCGCCGGCGCCGGGACTGGTGCGATGACAAGGGCATATGTCGCGCCCGCGGCCGTAATCCCTGAGCCCTTGCGGCATCACGAGGCGGATTCTAGTATCCAAGACAAATCACTGGACGCTCGGCTGAATTTTTGTCACATACCAGCGTACGAGTTAGCACGGGTGGGTGAACGCCGTGAGATTCCGGCTCAAGTCAATGAGGACAGTCTGCCTGGGGCTTGCGGCGATAGTTATCGCCGCGTGCTCAAGCTCTTCGAGCAGCACTCCCGGCAACAACACTTCGGCAGCCCCGGCATCCGGCGGGTCGCTGACGGTACTTGAATGGTCCGGCTTCGCCGGCGACTGGCCGGCCGGGCTCGACCCGGCGACCAACACCAACGGCGCCGCCGACCAGAGCCAGATGGACGCCATCTACGGCGAGCTGTTCGAGCTCGGGCCCAGGGGAGTGATCATCCCCGACCTGGCCACCGGCTACGCTTTCTCCAACGGCGGCAAGACGATCACCATCGATATCCGCCAGGGCGTGAAGTTCACCGACGGCACGCCGTTCAACGCCGCGGCGGTGGTCTGGAACATCAAGCGCGACCTCGCCTCGTCGTGCACCTGCAAGCCGGTCTGGCTGGTCAAGTCCGTCACCGCCACAAGCCCGTCCACCGTGCAGGTAAACCTCCTGGTGCCGGACGGCGCGTTCATCAACCAGATCTTCGATTCCACCGCGGACTGGATCGCCTCGCCGGCCGCGGTGCAGAAGATGGGGGAGAAGGCGTTCGCGCTCAAGCCGGTCGGCGCGGGCCCGTTCGTCGTGGTCAGCGACACGCCCAGCTCGGTGCTCGTGCTGAAGAAGAACCCGGGCTACTGGCAGAAGGGGCGCCCCTACCTCGACTCGCTCACGTTCAAGGCGGTAGGCGGCGACGAGGCCGCGTACGAGGCGCTGCTGGCGGGGAACGGCCAGGTCTACGAGGACATGTCCACTCCCGCGCTGCTGAAGCAGGCGGCGCAGCACTTCAACGTGGAAAACCAGCTCTCGACGTCGCCGTACGACCTCCAGCTCAACACGCTGACGCCGCCGTTCAGCAACGTCAAGGCGCGGCAAGCCATTTACGCGGCGACGAACTTCGCGCCGATCCTGCAGCACATCTTCAGCAACCTGTACCCGATGACGGAGGGGTTCACCGGTCCCGGCGGGATCTGCTACCAGCCGACGGTTCCCGGTTACCCGTCTTACAACCTGGCGCTGGCGAAGTCGCTGGTCAGGCAGCTCGGCGGGCTGACGGTGAACCTGGGCACGATCCAGAACCTGGTCGCCCAGTACACCACCGAGGCGCTGCAGACCGAGTGGCAGCAGGCCGGGATCAAGGTCACCATCAGCAGCTACCCGCTGGCGTCGCTGATCGCGCAGTTCACCGGGAAAAAGTGGCAGGCGATGGTGCAGACGGCCGGCTCCTACGACCCGGCGGCGGGTGTCGGCGTTGGCTTCCGGTTCTCCTCGCTGTCGCCGTTCAGCGGGGTGCACGACCCGCACCTGGACGGCCTGCTGAACCAGGCCGCCGCCACGGTCGACCAGAGCCAGCGCTGCCAGTTCTACAACCAGGCCGCGCAGTACATCGCGCAGAAGTACTACGGGCCCTTCTACTTCGCGTTCGCGCCGGCCAACATCGCGGTCAGGGGAGTGACCGGCCCCGGCCTGTCCCAGCCGCTCCCGGCCGTGGTCGTGACGCCGACCATCCTGTGGGAGGACGTGTCGTACAACAAGGCTGCTTCATGAGCTCCATGGGCTTTCCGGATGGCGCGAATGTCTGGGAAGCACAGTGACCGCTGAAGCCGGGGTAAGGCCCGGCGCGCGGACCCAGTTCGCGCGCCGGGCCGTCGGCTCGCCGGGCGTCCGGGTCGCCGGCAGGCGGCTGCTCGCGGTGATCCCGGTGCTGTGGGGCGTGACGTTCCTGACCTTCATCGTGATGAACATGCTCCCCGGCGACGCCGCGCAGGAACTGCTCGGGGCCAACGCGACACCGGCCGAGGTGCACCAGCTCGAGATCCAGCTGCACCTGAACGAGCCCTTCTGGGTGCGTTACGGCAACTGGTTCGGCGGCCTGCTCAAGGGCGATCTCGGCACGTCGCTGTCCGGCGGCCAGCCGGTGACCACGATCCTCGGCCAGCGGCTTCCGGTCACCGCCGAGCTGCTTCTCTACGCCTTCGTCGCCTCGGTGGTGTTCGCCGTCGGCCTCGCGGTGCTCGCGGCACGCCGGCCGAACGGCATCGGTGACCGGATCAGCATGGCGGTCAGCATGATGGGCCTGTCCATCGCGCCCTACGTGCTGGCTCCCGTACTGGTCTACCTGTTCGCCATCAAGGTCGGCTGGTTCCCGGCCATCGGGTACACCCCGCTGACCCAGAACCCGGTCGAGAACATCAAATCGCTGACGCTGCCCGCCGCGTCCATCGGCTTCCCGCTGTTCGCCGTCTACACACGGCTGCTGCGTGCCGACATCGTCGAGCAGATGCAGCGCGAGGACTACATCGTGACCGCCCGCGCCAAGGGCGTGCCGCCCTGGCGGATCCTGATCAGGCACGCGCTACGGAACTCGCTGTTCGGGCTGATCACCCTCGTCGGGCTCAACTTCGGCACGCTCATCGGCGCGGTGGCGATCATCGAGCCGATCTTCTCGCTGCCCGGCGTGGGCGCGATACTGATCGAGTCGATCAACAACCGTGACCTGCCCGTCGTCGAGGGCATCGTCGTGATCTTCGCGGTGATCACGGTGGCCGCCAACCTGCTCGCCGACCTTCTGTACGTAGCACTCGACCCGAGGATCAGGTATGAGCGCGCCGCTGTTTAGGCCGGCAGGGCCGCAGACCCTTCTGCCACCGGAGGTCACCGCGCCGAAACGGGCGCGCACGCGGCGCGCCGAGAACTGGACGCACGATCTCAAGATCACGATCCCGCTCGGCCTGCTGATCCTGATCGCCGGCGCGTGCTTCCTGTGGCCGCTGGTCTACCCGGTGCCGAAGCCGACCGGCGGGAGCATACTCGACGCGGGCCTGCCGCCGTTCTCGCCGGGCCACCTGTTCGGCACCGACGCGGTCGGCAACGACATCTTCTCCCGCATCCTGTACGGTGGCCGGGTCTCGTTCGAGGTCGGCGTCAGCGTCACCGCGATCGGCCTGGTGATCGGCGGCCTCTTCGGGGTGATCGCCGGCTACCTCGGCGGTATCACCGACGCCGTCATATCGCGCGTGCTCGACGTGCTGATCGCGTTTCCCGCGCTGGTGCTCGCGCTCGCGATCGCCGAGGGGCTCGGGCCGAGCGAACTGCACGTCATCTGGGCACTGTCGTTCTTCGGCATCCCCGCCGTCGGCCGGGTCGCGCGGGCGGCCACGCTGGCGCTGCGCGAGCAGACGTTCATGCTCGCCGCGCGGCTGGCCGGCACGCCGCGGTGGCGGGTGGTACTGCGCCACATCCTTCCCAACATCATGCCGCAGCTCATGACGTTCAGCCTGCTCGGCATCGGCGTGATCATCATCCTGGAGGGCGCGCTCAGCTATCTCGGGCTGGGCATCCCGCCGCCCAACCCGAGCTGGGGAAGCATGATCGCCAATGGCCAGCAAACGCTCTCCAGCCAGCCCGAACTCGTGCTGATCCCGAGCGCGTTCCTGTTCGTCACCGTCCTGTCGCTGAACCTCCTCGGCGACGCACTCCGCGAAAGGTGGGGCGTCCGGTGAGCGACGCGCTGCTGGAGGTGAGCGACCTGCGGGTAACGTTCCCGGCCCGCGGCCGCGAGCTGCGCGCGGTCGACGGGGTGAGCTACTCGGTGTACGCCGGGCAGACGCTCGCGATCGTCGGCGAGTCCGGGTCGGGGAAGACCGTCAGCTGCCGCGCCCTCATGGGGCTGCTGCCGCCCACCGCGGCCGTCGCGGGCTCCGCGCTGCTGCGCGGCAGCGAGCTGATCGGGCTGAGCGACGATGAGATGCGCAGGCACCGGGGGACCGACATCGCGATGGTCTTCCAGGACCCGGCGCGATCGCTGAACCCCACGATGCGGGTCGGCGCGCAGATCACCGAGGCCATCAGGGCGCACCACAACGCCGGCCGCGCCGAGGCCCGCGAGCAGGCCGTCGAGCTGCTGCGCCTGGTACACATGCCGGTACCGCGGCGGCGCTTCACCGAGTACCCGCACCAGCTCTCGGGCGGGATGCGGCAGCGCGTCATGATCGCCATAGCGCTCGCCTGCCGCCCCAGGCTGCTCATCGCGGACGAGGCGACGACGGCGCTGGATGTCACCACCCAGGCGCAGATCATGGAGCTGCTGCTGGAACTCCAGGACGAACTCGGCATGGCCCTGATGCTGATCAGCCATGACCTCGGGCTCGCCGCCTCGTACGCCGATGAGGTGATCGTGATGTACGCCGGCCGTATCGTCGAGCAGGCCCCGGCGCCGCGGCTGTTCGCGCGGGTGCGGATGCCGTACACCGAGGCTCTGTTCGAGGCGATACCGCGGCTGGAGCGGCCGGCGCACTCGCCGCTGCCCGTGATCGGCGGCAGGCCGCCGGACATGGCCGATCTCCCGGCCGGGTGCTCGTTCGCCCCGCGCTGCCGCGGCGCCATGGACGACTGCCGGGCGACCGCGCCCCCGCTTGCCGAACACGAGCCCGGCCACCGGTGGGCGTGCTGGCATCCCGTCAACGGAGGTACCGATGCAGCCGCCCGGTGAGGAAGCCCCGGCGAGCGGGGAGGAAGCACAGCCGCTGCTGTCCGCGCGCGACGTCGTCCAGGAGTTCACGGTCCGCGACTACGGCGGGGCCAAGGGCGGCGTCGTGCACGCCGTCTCGGGTGTCTCGTTCGACATCTGGCCGGGGGAGACGCTGGGCATCGTGGGCGAGACCGGCTCCGGCAAGTCGACGCTCGCCCGCTGCGTACTGCAGGCGCCGCCGCCGAAGGCCGGCGCCGTGCTGTTCCGCGGCGCCGACCTGACCAGGCTGCGCGGCCGTAGCCTGCTGCGGGTGCGCCGGCACATGCAGATGGTGTTCCAGGATCCGTTCGGGTCCCTCGATCCCAGGTGGCGGGTGCGGGACATCGTCGAGGAGCCGCTGGTCGCCTACCGGGCGGGCGGCCGGGCGGCGCGCCGCCGCCGGGCCGACGAGGTGCTCGAGCTGGTCGGCCTCGATCCCGGCAGCCACGGCGGGCGGCGGCCCAGGGAGCTGTCCGGCGGCCAGGCCCAGCGTGTCGCCATCGCCCGCGCGGTGGCCCTGGAGCCCTCGCTGATCATCTGCGACGAGGCCGTGTCGTCGCTGGACGTGCTCATCCAGGCGCAGGTGCTCAACCTGTTCGAGCGGCTGCGCACCGAGCTCGGCCTGTCGTACCTGTTCATCGCGCACGACCTGGCCCTGGTCAAGCAGGTGAGCGACCGGGTGGCGGTCATGTATCTCGGCAAGCTGTGCGAGGTTGGGCCGGGGGAGTCGGTGTACCGGGAGCCACGTCACCCCTACACGCGCGCGCTGCTCGACGCGATCCCGGGCACGTCCGGAAGCGGCCGGGCGGCCGCCGGGCGGCCGCCGATCAAGGGCGAGCCGCCGTCGCCGATCGACCCCCCGAGCGGGTGCCGGTTCCGTACCCGGTGCCCCCGTGCCGCCGAGCGCTGTGCCGCCGAGGAGCCCGTGCTGCGGGAGCTCGCCAGCGGCCACGCCGTGGCCTGCCATTTCCCGCTGGAGCCGCCGGCCACCCCGGACGCGAGGCCGGTCCGGCTCGGAAGCACCACCACTCGTTCGGTATGAGCTTGATCGCTGCTTGAAGACAGGGAGACCGCCCGATGAGGCTGCGGGTTCTGCTCGAGCCACACCACGGTGCCACGTACGCGCAGATCCTCGCTCTCGCGAGGGCGGCCGACGAGGGCGGCTTCGACGCCTTCTTCCGCTCCGACCACTACCTGGGCATCGACGCTGAGGAGACCGGCTATCAGCCGACCGACTCGTGGACCACGCTCGCGGGCCTCGCCGTGCAGACCAGCCGGGTGCGGCTGGGCACGCTGATGACCGCGTCGACGTTCCGGCGGCCCGGGCAGCTCGCGATCGAGGTGGCGACCGTCGGCCAGATGAGCGGCGGGCGCGCCGAGCTCGGCATCGGCGCGGCCTGGTACGAGCGTGAGCACCGGTACTTCGGCATCCCGTTCCCGCCGCTGGGCGAGCGGTTCGACCGCCTGGCGGAGCAGCTGGAGATCATCACGGGGCTGTGGGGAACCGCCCCCGGTGAGCGGTTCACCTTCCACGGCAAGTACTACCGGCTCGAGGACTGCGCGAGCATTCCGCGGCCAGCCGGCCGGCCCCGGATCATCATCGGCGGCGCCGGGCCGCGGCGCACCCCCGCGCTCGCGGCGAGGTTCGCGGACGAGTTCAACAGCGGCATCGCCGGCAGCGACCGCGAGCGGTTCGCCAACTTCCGGCGGGTGTGCGAGCAGTCCGGCCGCGATCCGGCGGAGGTGCGGCTGTCCACCACGCTGCCGGTGTGCTGCGGCGCCACACCGGAGGAGACCGCCCGCCGCGCGGCCGCGCTCGGCGAGCCCGGCGCGCGGATGCTGCGCCTCGGTGTGACCGGCTCGCCCTCGGACGTGCTCAGGCGCGTCGAGGAACTGGCGGCCGACGGCGCGGACACCGTGTACTTCCACGTATACGGCCCCAACGACCCGGACCACATCCGCCTGCTCGGCAGCGAGGTGGTGTCCAGGCTGGCCTGATGGTCATACTGAACGGAACGGGCGCTGCCCGGCGGCCCGTCCGCTCCGCCCTTGCCCGCGGCGCCGGGCGCCCCGCTATCTGTGCCCGCACACAAAACTCTGGGCGCCTTTTTCGTGGCCTGACTGGCACCGGAACCGAATAAATGCACTTGCTTGTGCGTGGCGCACAACCGATCGGCGACAAAGCTTGTAGCGGCCATCGATGAAGCGGGCGGGCACGTCCGGCACCATGAAGAATGTGGCAGCGGACCCCATACTGGCTCCCGTTAACGCGCCCGTGGCATTGCGGGAATCGCGCCGGTATTCAGGCGGGTCTTTTTTCCTTCCGGCTCGCGTTTACCGGATTTCAGGGCAGTGGTGATGCCGAAGGAGGCGGCAGAGCCTCACCCCATCAGGCCCGCCCGCCCTAGGCTCGCGCCGCGCACGGCGTACCTGCTGCAGCGGGTGCTCGCGCCCAATGCCTTCTACCGGCGGCTGGCCGCGGCGGTCGAGCGCTTCCCCGTGCTGCGCAGGCTCTTCACCGCCACGGAGAAACGAGCGAAGGAGCCGCTCTTCGGCTGCCGGATGTGCGGTCAGTGTGCGCTTCCCGTCACCGGGTACGCGTGCCCGATGAGCTGCCCCAAGGAACTCCGCAACGGCCCGTGCGGCGGCGTGGGCGCGGACGGCTCCTGCGAGGTCCACCCGGAAATGCGCTGCGTCTGGGTGGTGGCCTACGAACGGGCCGCGAGCCAGGGCCGGCCCGGTGACCTGCGCCGCCTGCACCGTCCCGTCGACCATCGCCGCTGGGGGGAGAGCGCCTGGCTGAACTACTGGCAGGGCCGCGAGGATACGCTGTGGACCACCGAGGATGTCCTGTCCCCGGCGCTGCGCGCCGGGGAACCGTCGGCTGCCGGGGCGGATGAGCCCGCGCCCGGGGAAGGGGAGCCCGGGGAAGTGCAGACCGGAGAGCTGCAGTGGAACTCGTGAGCACGAGCGCGCTGCGCGCGCGCCTGGCGGCCGGCGGCTTCGCGGTCACCGCCGAGATCAGCCCCCCGCGCGGAGCCAGCGGCGACCCGGTTCGGCGCAAGGCGGACCTGCTGCGCGGCTGGGTCGACGCGGTCAACGTCACCGACAACCAGGGCGCGCACGTGCGGCTGTCCAGCATGGCGGGAAGCATGGTCGCCCTGTCGGCCGGGCTGGAACCCATCATGCAGATGACCTGCAGGGACCGTAACCGCATCGCGCTGCAGTCCGACCTGCTCGGCGCGTCGGCGCTGGGCATCCGCAACGTGCTGGTGATGACCGGCGACCACCCGAAGTTCGGCGACCATCCCGGCGCGAAGCCGGTGTTCGACCTGGACAGCATCCAGTTCCTGTGGGCCGCGCGGACGATGCGCGACGAGGGCACGCTGATGTCCGGCCGCACGCTCAACCCCCCGCCCGACTGCTTCCTCGGCGCCGTCGAGAACCCCTTCGCGCCGCCGGCCGGGTTCCGCGCCGAGCGGCTGGGCAAGAAGGTCGCCGCGGGCGCGCAGTTCGTCCAGACCCAGTTCGTGTTCGACGTGCCCGCGTTCGGCGAGTGGATGAGCCAGGTCCATGACCTGGGGCTGCACGAGCGGTGCCACATCCTGGCCGGGGTGGGCGCGATCCGCTCGGTGCGTGCCATGGAGTTCATGGCGGACAACGTGCCCGGCGTCTACATCCCCGAGGAGACCAGCCGCAGGCTGCGGGGCGTCCCCGGCGATCGCGTGGCCGAGGAGGGCGCGCGGATCGCCGCCGAGGTGATCCAGCAGGTACGGGAAATCCCCGGGGTCGCGGGCGTTCACCTGCTCGCGGCCGGCAACGAGGCCGCCGTCCCCGGCGTACTCTCCGCGGCCGGCCTGGGGCTGCGGGACACCGTCACGGGAGACGCCGTCGCGGGGGACAGCCATGGACGTTGAGGTACGGCCGGTCGGGAAGCTGCGCGAGTCGGCGGCGGCGCAGGCCGCGTTCGGCCCGCTCATCGAGGCGCTGTGCAGGTCGCCGGCCGACCTGTCCAGGCTCCGGGTCGTCTGCGACTGGATCCAGTACTCCAGCAACTTCCGTGAGCCGGTCGCCTCCCGCCAGGTCATCGGCGGCGAGCCCGGCCAGCTCGAGCTGGCCATCGACCTGCGCCGCTGCGCGGACGCAGACCTGCCGGGCGCCGTGGCAGCGGTGCTCGGGGAGCCCGCGGAGGCCGGCGGCTGTACGTGGCTGGAACCGTGGGTCTCGGGCCGGGAGAGCTGCATCTGGAGGTTCAACTCGCTGTACTGGCAGGCGCTGTCGCTGTGGGAGAAGGCGACGGGCCGGGAATACGAGCAGTCGCTGCCCGGCGGCGAGAGCGACGCGCGCAACACCGAGGCCGCCAGGGAGCTGATACTCGAGCTGTTCAAGCTCTGGGACGAGCTCGACGCGCGGCGCGCGCTGCCCGAGGAGCTGTACGTCCTCGAGCTCGGCGTGGGCAACGGCAACCAGGCAAGGACCTGGCTGGACCAGTTCGTGGAGCTGGACAGGCGGCACGGGCGGGACTACTACCGCCGTCTGCACTACCTGATGGGCGACTACTCCGCGCACGTCCTGGACCGGGCGAGGCAGGCGGTCGCGCATCACGGCGAGCATGTCAGCGCGCTGGTCGTGGAGGCGACCAGGCCCGCGATTACGCTGGGCTTCCTCACCGGGAAGACGTTCCTCGTCTACATCTCCAACGTGTACGACAACCTGCCCACCGACGAGGTGGCATGCATCGACGGCCGGATGTACCTGGTCCAGACGCGGGCCCACGTCGCCGGGGCCGGCCGGCTCGCGGGCAGGTTCGGCGTCCAGCGCCAGGACCTGGAGCCCCTGATCCAGCGGCTGCTGCGAATCGGCCCGGAGCTGCTCAGCGAGTCGGTGCCCGAGCACTTCGCCGACCCGTCGCAGGCGGTGTCGTTCTGGCAGGCCGCGTGGCAGGCGCTGCGGCTGGCGGAACGGTACGTGCTGCTGGAGGGCCTGGACACCTACCGCATATCGCCGTCGCTGACCGGCGAGATCCTCCGGCCGCTGCTCGAGGGGCACGGCGACATCCGCATGCACGTCAGCAACGGGACGATGGCCAGCTTCGCCGACACGCTGCCGCTGCTGCACCCGTTCGGCAGGGTGCAGTGCCACGACCTGTTCCTGACCGGCCAGGCCGACTACCGCACCGGTTTCTACGGACCGGGCAAGTACGACGGCTCGGTGGTCAACTGGGTCAACGGCCCGCTGCTGCAGCTGCTGGCAAGCCGGCGCGGCTTCGACGTGCGGTTCGCGCCGTTCCGGCAGCGCCCCGGCTCGAACGTCAAGACCATGACCGCGCAGGTCCGGGACTGAGCCGGGAGGCGGTGAGGCCGTGGACAGCGACGTGATCCTGCCGACGACGGTGGTGGGGTCGTACTCGGTGCCCGAGTGGCTGGAGCGGCTCAAGACCGAGTACTACCAGCGCCGGATCAGCGCCCAGCACCTGGCCGAGATCCACGAGGTGGCCATCAAGGCGGCGGTGAAGGACCAGGAGCTCGCCGGCATCAGCATCGTGTCGGACGGCGAGCTGCGCCGCGACAACGACATCGACTACTTCCTCGCCCGGATGCCGGGCGTGCACATACCGCAGCGCGCGAAGGCCGACTACTACGATTACTACGACGCCGAGGTCACCGGCCCGCTGCCCGAGGACGACAAGGTCAGCCTGGGCCTGGCGGCGGACTTCGAGTTCACCCGCCGGGTGACGAGCCGGCCGGTCAAGTTCTCGTTCACCGGCCCGTTCTCGCTGTCCCGCCGGATCACGAACGCCGCGTACCCGGACCCGGCCGACCTCGTCCGTGCGCTCGCCCGCAGGCTGAACGCGGAGGCCCGCGAGCTGGCCGCGGCCGGGGCCAGCCTGCTGCAGATCGACGAGCCGTTCCTGGCCGGGTACCCGGAACAGGCGGAGCTCGCGATCGAGGCGGTCAACATCGTGACCGATGGCGTGGCCGCGACCTGGGCGCTGCACGTCTGCTACGGCAACAGGTACGCCCGGCCGTCGTGGGAGGGCCACTACGACTTCCTGTTCCCCGCGGTGGCGGCGGCCCGCGTGGACCAGCTCGTCCTCGAGTTCGCCCGCAAGGGCCTGGATGACCTGCGGCTGATCCGCGAGTACGCGTGGGACCGCGCGCTCGGCCTGGGCGTCATCGATGTCAAGTCTTCCGCCGTCGAGTCCCCGGAGCTGGTGGCGTCGCGCATCCGGCGCGCGCTGGAGTACGTGGACGCGACCCGCCTGGTGATCAACCCGGACTGCGGGCTTCGGCACCTGGCGCCCGACGTCGCCCGCGCCAAGCTGCGCGCGATGGTGGCGGGCGCGGCCCTGGTCAGGAGCGAGCTGACCGCACCCTCTCCTTCACCCTCAGGAGCAGCCCATGGATGACGGCGGATTCCTCTTCACCTCCGAGTCGGTGACGGAGGGGCATCCGGACAAGGTCGCCGACCAGGTCTCCGACGCGATCGTGGACGCCGCGCTGGCCGGCGATCCCGGCTCCCGGGTCGCGGTCGAGACGCTGCTCACGACGGGCCTGGTCGTGCTCGCCGGCGAGATCACCACGAACTGCACGCTCGACTACGCGGCGATCGCCCGCGAGACGATCTGCGGGATCGGCTACGACACCGGCGACTACGGGTTCGACGGCAACGCGGTCGGCGTGATCACGGCGCTGGACAGGCAGTCGCCCGACATCGCCCGCGGCGTGACCGCCTCGCACGACGCGCGCGCCGGCGGCTCCGCGGACCCGCTCGACGCGGCGGGCGCCGGCGACCAGGGGATGATGTTCGGCTACGCCACGAACGAGACGCCCGATCTCATGCCGATGCCGATCACCCTGGCGCACCGGCTGGCCCGCCGGCTCGCGCAGGTCCGCCGCGAGGGCCTGCTGCCCTACCTGCGGCCGGACGGCAAGACGCAGGTGACGGTCCGGTACGACGCGGCCGGCAGGCCGGCCGCGGTGCAGAAGGTGCTCATCTCCACCCAGCACGCCGACGGCGTTGAGGCCAAGCTCCCGGACGCGCTGTGGGAGCACGTGGTGACCGCCTCGCTGCCGCCGGAACTGTACGACGCCGCCGCGCTGCGCCGCGAGTTCTACGTGAACCCGACCGGCCGGTTCGTCATCGGCGGCCCGGTCGGCGACACCGGCCTGACCGGGCGCAAGATCATCGTGGACACCTACGGCGGGTTCGCGCGGCACGGCGGCGGCGCC
Source organism: Streptosporangiaceae bacterium (assembly GCA_019239975.1). Classification (GTDB taxonomy): domain Bacteria; phylum Actinomycetota; class Actinomycetes; order Streptosporangiales; family Streptosporangiaceae; genus JAFAZE01. Next base: position 112,882 of record JAFAZE010000040.1, on the reverse strand, counting down.
TTCTCCGGCAAGGACCCGACGAAGGTGGACCGTTCGGCCGCCTACGGCGCGCGCCACGTCGCGAAGAACATCGTGGCCGCCGGCCTCGCCGACCGGGCCGAAGTCCAGGTCGCCTACGCGATCGGCGTCGCCCGCCCGATGTCGCTGCTGGTCGACACCTTCGGCACGGAGAAAGTCGACAAAGCGCTAATCACCGCGCTGGTCAGCGAGAACTTCGACCTGCGCCCCGCGGCGCTGCTGCGCGACCTCGACCTGCGGCGCCCCATCTACCGCAAGACGGCCGCCTACGGCCACTTCGGCCGCCCCGAATTCACCTGGGAGCTCACCGACAAGGCCCCCGCCCTCCGCAAGCAAGCCAACCTCACCTGACGTGCGCCCGATTTGTCCTATTTGTCCACGGTAACGGGCCGCCAATCGGCGGTTTGGGTGCAATCCGCGCTGCTATAACGACGCGGATTGCACCCAAACCGACTGGAGGGGAGAGCGCCCGCGCGCAGCGTCCCAGCGGCCTGGTCCCCGGCGCCTGCGAGGGTTTGTGGCGGGGCGCAGGAATCGGGGGGCTAATTTGGTTTTCTCGTCATTGCCCGGCCGCGTCACGCGTGTGATTCTCGCCTCTAGAGTGACTGGCCCGCACGTGGCATCGAGGCCAGAAAGGGGTGGGCCCGTGCTCGCCGCCGTGACGAGATCGCCGGGCAACCTTGTGCTGGACAATATTCCGGCACCGGCCACGCCGGCCGCCGGGCGGGTTATCGTGCGGCCCGAAGTCGTCGGAATCTGCGGTTCCGACCTTCACCTGTTTTCCGGTGATGTGGGCTCGCTGTCCGGCGTCCCCGAGTTCTATCCGCGAATCCAGGGGCATGAGGTGTCGGCCGTCGTCGAGCGGGCCGGCGCGGGCTGCCCGCCGGAGCTGTCGCCCGGGACGCGGGTGGCCGTCCTGCCGCTGACCAGTTGCGGGCGCTGTTACCCCTGCCGGTCCGGGCGCCCGAACGTGTGCGCCAGGCTGCGGCTGGTCGGCGTGCACATCGACGGCGGCCTGCAGGAGTACCTCGACGTCGCCGCGGACGCGGCGTTCCCCGTCGGCGGCCTGGACGCCGGGCGCGCCGCGTTCGTCGAGCCGATGTCCATCGCCGTGCACGCCCTTCGCCGCGCGGGGCCCATAACCGGGGAACGGGCGGTGATAGTCGGAGCGGGGCCCATCGGGCTGGCCACCGTGATCGCCGCCGGCGACGCCGGCGCCGAGACCATGGTCATCGACCCCGAGGTGACACGGCAGAACCTGGCCATGGCGGCGGGCGCGAGCCGCGCCGTGTGGGGCGAGCCGGCCGGCCTGCTCGAGGCCGTGCGCGAGTGGACCGGGGGCGAGGGTGCGCCGCTGGTCATCGAGGCGAGCGGGGAGCCGTCGGTGCTTGCGCAGGCCCTCGAGATGGCCTGCCCCGCCGGGCGGGTCGTGGTGGTCGGCATGTCCGCGGGGACCGCCGAGGTGCGGCCCGGCGTGTTGCCGGAGAAGGAGATCGACGTCCTCGGCTCCAGCTGCGCGTCTGGAGCGGACTTCGCCGAGGCCATACGGCTGGTCACGGCGCACGCGGGGCTCGTCGGCTCGCTGCTGACGCACCGGTTCCCGCTCCGCCGGGCCGCCGAGGCGTTCGATTTGGCGATGAAACGCCAGCCTGGCGCGGTCAAGATCCTCGTTACGATCGATTCAGCCTCGTGAACGACGCAGAACCTTTAACGAGTGGCGCATTCGGGTAAGGAGCGCCACCTTTCGTTCGGAAAAAAAATTAACGGCCCAGCAGGTGGGGAGACATGAAGATATTCACTCTCGCTCAGCGAAGACAGCGGGCGGCCGGGACGGCGTGGGGCGTCGGCATGGCGCGGGCGGCCGGAACGGCGCGGGGCGTCGGCATGGCGCGGGCGGCGCTGGCCGCTGGGACGGCGCGGGCGGCCGGGACGGTGACGCTCGGCGTGGCGGCGGCGGTCGTGGCCGCCGTGCTGGCCGGCTGCAGCAGTAGCAGCAGCAGCACGCCGAACAGCGGCACGCCGGGCGCGGCACCGTCGTCGGCGGCCGCCGGCTCGGGCGGCGGCGGCTCCACGGTCAGCACCTCGCAGTGCGGCAGCAAGCCCGGCACACCCGCGACCGGCACGCCGATCGCGCTGGGCAGCATCGTCACCGACCAGCCGGGCACTTCGTTCACCGACATCGCGAACATGGCGAACGCGTACTTCGCCTGCGTGAACGCCAACGGCGGCGTCAACGGGCACCCGATCAAGTACTACATCGCGACCGAGCAGACCAACCCGGCGCAGATCGCCGCCGACGCCAGGCAGCTCGTGCAGAGCGACCATGTGGTCGGCATCATCGGCAACACGTCCATCATCGAGTGCTCGATCGACAGCAGTTACTGGGCGCACCTCGGCTACTACGTCATCGACTCCGGGATCGCCCCCGAGTGCTACTCCACGGCGAACAGCGCCGCGGTCAACATGGGCCCGCGGTACAGCTCCGACGGCGCGGTGCAGTACGCGCTCTCACAGCACGTCTCCAAGGTCGTTTTCGACCAGTCGAACGTCCCCGGCACCGGGTACATCGCGGCGGGTCCCGCGGCGCTCGCGGCCGCCGCGCACGTGCCGATCGTCCAGCTCACCGAGACCGTGCCGATCGCCGACGCCAACTCGGTGGCGATCAAGGAGGTCGACGACGCCGGTCCGAACGGCGCGGTCGTGCTCAACTTCACCCCGCCGGAGGCGCTGGTGATCCTGCAGGCCGCGCAGAAGCTCGGCCTCGAGGACCGGGTGAAGCTGTGGGGCTGCTCCACGCCGTGCAACACCGACTTCCTCGCCCAGTCGCTGGGGCCGAAATGGAACAGCAAGCTGTTCGTCAACGCCGAGCTGACACCTCCGGACTCCACGAACACGGCGGCGATGAACCTGTACAAGGCGATCCTCGCCCAGTACGGCAAGGCGGTGCAGGGCGGCATCGGCAGCTTCAGCCAGATGGGCTTCACCGAGGCGGAGATCGCCGTGCACGCGCTGGAGTCGGTCAAGGGCGCGTACACGACCTCCAGCGTCAACGCCGCGTTCAAGTCGGTGACGGACTTCAACACCGGGATGCTCTGCCAGCTCTGGACCTACGGCAGCTACCCGATGCACATCCCGAACAACATGGACTACACGGTCACGCCGCAAAACGGCAAGATGACCACGGCCCAGGGGTGCACGCAGATCTCTTCGGTCGATCCGCAGATCGCGGCGTACCGCAAGGCCGCCGGCACCGCGGCGCTGGCCCCGGCGCCGTAACGCCCTGGGGTTGATGAGCGGATGCCGGCCTGGCAGGATTTCGAGCCCTTCATCGTGAGCGGTCTCGCCCTGGGCGGGGTGTATGCCCTGTCGGGGGTGGGACTGGTCGTGCTGTACCGGGCCACCGGGGTGCTCTACCTGGCGTTCGGCGCGGTCGGGGCGATGGGCGCGCTGATCGCGTGGTCGATGAGCCACGCCGGGCTTCCCGGCTGGGCCGGGTGGGTCGTCTGCGTCGCGTTCGGCGGCCTGGTCACGCTCGGTTACGGGATGGTGTTCGGCCCCCTGCTGGCCCAGCGGGACCCGCTGGTGAAGGCGGTGGCCACCCTCGGGCTGACGCTCATCCTGTTCGGGGCGATGGACCTGCTGTGGACGACCGGCGGCGGGCAGTCCCGCGCGATCACGCTGCCGACCGACAGCGGCGGGTTCACGGTCGGGCAGGTGCAGGTGAACTGGACCCAGGTGATCGCGCTCGGCGCTGGGGTCGCCCTGACGGTGGGCACGGCCGCGTTCCTGCGCTTCACGAAGCTGGGCACCGCGATGCGGGCGATGGCCAACGACCGGGTGATCACCGCGACGCTCGGCGTGCCGGTGCGCCGGGTGGAGGCGGCCGCGTGGCTGGGCTGCGGCATCCTGGCCGGCGTCGCCGGGCTGCTGCTCGCCGACCTGGTGGCGCTCGACGCGACGACGCTCACGTTCCTGGTCATCTCCTCGCTGGCCGCGGCGCTGATCGCGCGGCTTCGGTCGATCGCGGTCACGTTCGCGGCCGCGATCGCGGTCGGCCTCATCCACGACCTGCTCACGCCCATCACCGCCCTCACCAACTACCGCGACATGACCCCGTTCGTGCTCGCGATCGTGGCGCTGCTGGTGATGTCGCCCCGCCGGATCATGACGCGCTCCCGGGAGGAGGCCTGATGGCCGGGGCGCCAGGTCAGCTCCTTCGGCCCAGGCAGGCCGTCGAGCCCGGGCGGGGCCTGCGCCGTGACCAGCTGATCCGCCCCGCGGTGATCGCCGTGCTGCTGCTGTTCACGCTGTTCGGGCTGCCGTCGCTGCTGAGCCTGTACTACATCGACACGATGACGCAGGTCGCCATCTACTCGGTGGTGACGCTCGGGCTGGGTGTGCTGGTCGGCCGCGTCGGGCTGTTCTCGCTGGGCCAGGGCGCGGTGCTGGCCATCGGCGCGTGGTCCGGCGCCCGGCTGCTGTTCGCCACCGGGCAGCCGTTTCCGCTGGTGCTGGTGGAGGCGGGGCTGGTCACGATGGTCATCGGCATGGTGATCGGGCTGCCGGCGCTGCGGCTGCGCGGCCTGTACCTGGCGCTGATCACGCTGATGCTGGCCGGCGCGATCACCGTCGTGCTCGCCAGCACGAACTTCCCGAACGGCGGCGGCGGTTTCCTCGGCTACAACGGCAGCTCGGTGCACATCCCGCCGATCCGCCGGCCATCGATCGCGAGCGGCGACCCCGCGTACTTCCGCTATTGCGTGGTGATCGCGATCGTCATGTTCGGCCTGGTGTTCGCGCACATCCGGACCCGGCCGGGCCGGGCGTGGGCGGCGATCAGGCAGAGCGAGCCCGCCGCGCTCGCCGCGGGGATCAACACCACGTTCTACAAGCTGTGGGCGTTCGCGCTGGCCTCGTTCGTCACGGGCGTCGCGGGCGCCGCGCTGGCGGGCGCGGATCGCTATCTGTACTCGATCGACTTCACGACCCAGGACTCGATCACGCTGATGGCGGTGGTCCTGATGGGCGGCGCGTACAGCATGTGGGGAGCGGTCGTGGCCGCTTTCCTGCTGGAGTTCCTGCCCGCCCTGCTGAACAACTGGGGGGTCTCCGCGGACTGGCTGTACATCCTGTTCGGGCTCGGCGTCCTGCAGGTGCTCACCACGGCGCCCGCCGGGCTGGCCGACCAGGTGCCCAAGGACCTCCGGCGGCTGTGGCGCCTGGCTCGCCGCCTGTTCTCACGGCCGGCGTCGCGCCCGGCCGTTCCCGCCGGGGGTGACGCCGAATGATCGAGGTGGACGGCCTCACGGTCCGGTTCGGCGGGGTCACCTCGCTGGACGGCATGTCGCTGACGTTCGAGCGGGGCACCTGCGGGCTGATCGGGCCGAACGGCGCCGGGAAGACGACGTTCTTCAACGTGCTGAGCGGATTCGTCAGGCCGGCCGCGGGGACCGTCCGCGCGTTCGGGGTAGACCTCCTGGCGATGGCCCATTTCCGCCGCGCGCGGTGGGGGGTGCGGCGGACGTTTCAGACCGAGCAGGCCATCGAGGAGCTGTCGGTGTTTGACAACGTGGCGATGGTGCACTCGCCGCTGCGCGGCGCGGCGCGGCGTGCGGACGTGCTCGCCGCGATCGGCTTCGCCGGCCTTCCCGAGCCCTGGGCGCCGGTCCGGACGCTCGGCACTGGCCAGCGCCGGCTCGTCGAGGTCGCCCGCGCGGTCGCGGGGCGGCCCCGGCTGGTGCTGCTGGACGAGCCCGCCGCCGGGCTGCCGGACGCGGAGACCGCGCACCTGGGCGACGTGATCAGCGGGATACCCGAGTACACCGGGGCGCTGACGATCCTGACCGATCACGACATGTCGCTGGTGTCCGCGTGCTGTGAGACGACCGCGGTGCTCGACTTCGGCAAGCTGATCGCGTCCGGCCCGACCGCCGCGGTGCTGCGCGACGAGCACGTGACGCGGGCATACCTGGGCACCGCGGAGGTCCTGTGAGCGGCGGGGTTCCCGTGAGCGCGCTCAGCCTGTCCGGGCTCACGGTGGAGCGAGGCGGACGCGCCGTAGTCCGCGACGTCTCGATCGAGGTCCCCGCCGCGCAGGTGACCGCCTTGCTTGGCCCGAACGGAGCGGGGAAATCCACCTTGGTCCTGTCCGCCGGCGGGGTGCTGCGCCCGCGGTCCGGCGCGGTGCTGCTCGACGGCACCGATCTGGCCGGCCGAAGGCCGGAGCGGATCCGCCAGGCGGGCGTCGCGATCGTGCCGGAAGGGCGGCGGATGCTGTCCGACCTGACCGTCGAGGACAACCTCCGCGTCGCCATGTACGCGCTGCCACGGCCGCAGGCGGAGGCGGGACGCGCCCGCGTCCTGGAGCTGTTCCCGCAGATCGCGCGGCGGCTGCCGGCCCCGGCGCGCGCGCTGTCCGGCGGCGAGCAGCAGATGCTGGTGCTGGCCCAGGCTCTGGTCTCGCAGCCGCGCTTCATGCTGATCGACGAGCTCTCGCTGGGCCTGGCGCCGGTGGTGGTCAGCCGGCTGATCCCGGTGATCCGCGCGGTGGCCGACGGCGGCACCGGCGTGCTGCTGATCGAGCAGTTCGCGACCGTGGCGCTGGGCCTGGCCAGCCGCGCGTACGTCATGGAGGGCGGCCGGATCCGGTTCTCCGGCGCGGCCGGCGAGCTGAGGTCGAACCCGGAACTGCTCCGCTCCGCGTACCTGCTCCGCGGCTCCGCCGGCGGCGGCTCCGCTCCCAGCCCAGCCCGGGGTCACGCCGGCAACCTGGACGGTTAGCGGCGGCACTGCCAGAATAGGAGTCGATGCTGCAGCATCACCAAGGTCATGACCGCGCTCGTGGTGCTCCGCGCCGGGGACCTGAACCGGCGGATCAGGGTGCCGAAAGGCGTCATCGCGTACCTGGGGAAGTTCGACGGGAGCAGCGCGGGACTTGCCGTCGGCGACATGCTCACCGCGCGGCAGCTGCTCTACGCGCTGCTGATTCCCTCCGGCTGCGACGCCGCCTATACCCTTGCGGCCTCCTACGGCCCGGGCCTGGGCCGGTTCGTGGCGAAGATGAACACCACCGCCAGAGCGCTCGGCCTGACGCGCACGCGTTTCACGGACTTCAGCGGGCTGCCGAACCCGACCGAGTACTCGACCTACTCGACCCCCGCCAGTCTCGTCGCTCTCGGCCGCGACGCGATGCGGTACGCGCTGTTCCGCTCCATCGTCCGGCTGCGGTCCTATCACCTCGGCGCCGGCGGCCCCGCATGCGGGTTCAGGCGTCCCACAGGGCGCCGAGGGCCGCATCGACCTGCACGGTGAGCGGCCCGGCCGCGAGCGGCGCGGCGGCCGGCGGCGCCGCGGTGACCTCGTCGCAGGCGGCCAGGGCTTCGGCGTGCAGGAAGCGGGTGAGCTGGCCGAAGCCGTGCCTGTCGTCACGGCCGTAGCGGTGGATGTGCAGCCGCAGCGGCGCGTACAGGTACAGGTGGTCGCGGGCCCGGGTGACGGCGACGTAGAACAGGCGGTGTTCTTCGGCCAGGCCGCCGGGGTCGCCGAGGGCCATGTCGCTGGGCAGCGCGCCGTCCACCAGGTGGGGCACGTGCACGACCGGCCATTCCAGGCCCTTGGCGGCGTGGATGGTGGATATGGTCAGGTAGTCCTCATCCAGCCGGGGCGGTCCGGCCAGGTCGGACCCGGAGACCGGCGGGTCCAGGGTCAGCTCGGCGAGCGCCTCGTGCAGGGACGGCCAGGCCGTGGCCGCGTCCGCGAGCCGCTGCAGGTCGGCGATCCGGGCCGTGGCGTCGGGGTAGCGGGCGCGGATCAGCGGGTCCAGGGTCGCCAGGACCGCCGCGGCCTGGGCAGCGGCGGAGTCACCGGGGGCGGCGAGCACGCGCAGGGTGGCGCCGAGGGCGCGCCTGGACCGGGCGGGGGCGGCGCCGGCGGCCCGCTCCCACGTCCCCGGCGCGGTTCCCGGAGCGCGAGGGTTGCCCGGGCCGTCCGGGCTGTCTGGGCTGTCTGGGGCCGGGGCCAGGATGCCGAGGATGCGCCGGGCGTGAACCGGGCCGATGCCTTCGTGCAGGCGCAGCAGGCGGAACCAGGCCAGGTCGTCGGCGGGGTTGGCGAGCACCCTGGCGGTGGCGAGGAAGTCCTTGACGTGGGCGGTGTCGGTGAACCGGAGCCCGCCGTACTTCACGTACGGGATGCGCCGGGCGCCCAGCTCGATCTCCAGGATGTCGCTGTGATGGGCGGCGCGGACCAGCACCGCCTGGTCCCGCAGCGCGGCGCCGTCCTCGCAGGCGCCGAGGACCCGGGCGCAGATCTCCCGCGCCTGCGTCGCCTCGTCGTGGCAGCGGACCAGCAGGGGCGGCATGCCGGGGCCCCGGTCGCCGGTCAGCGTCAGGTCCAGGCCCGGCGCGGACGGGCGGATGACGTTGGCCAGGCGCAGCACGCCCTGCCGGGACCGGTAGTTGCGCTCCAGGCGGACGATGTCCAGGCCCGGGTAGTCGGCGGTGAGCCGCCGCAGGTGCGCGGGGTCGGCGCCGCGGAACCCGTAGATGGCCTGCGCGTCGTCACCCACGCAGGTCAGCTGCTTGCCGTCCGGCTGGAGCAGCCGGACGATGCTGGCCTGGATCGCGTTGACGTCCTGGTATTCGTCCACCAGGACCGCGTCGAACATGCCGCGCAGCACCGGGCCGGCCACCGGGTCGGCCAGCGCCGCCTGCCACAGCAGCAGCAGGTCATCGAAGTCGAGCTGGTGGCGGCCCCGTTTGCGTGCGGTGTAGGCGCGGAACAGGCTGGCCAGCTCGGCGGTGAACGGCACGCACCACGGGAAGCTGGCGGTGACCACCTCGCTGACCGGCCGCCCCGTGTTCACGCACCGGGTGTAGATGTCCGCGCACACCGCCGCCCGCGGCACGCGCTGGCCCGTGCCGGCCAGCCCGTGGTCCGGCCGCAGCGCGTCCATGATGTCGGCGGCATCGGCCGGGTCGATGACGGTGAACTGCGGCGGCAGCGAGAACGACTCGGCATGCTGGCGGATGACCTTGTGTGCGCTCGCGTGAAAGGTGCCCCCGCAGATCCGGCCGGGGTGCGTGCCCGCTCCGCCTGGCGACGCGGCCCGGGTGAGCATCTCGGCCGCCGCGCGGCGGGTGAACGTCAGCAGCAGGATCCGGTTCGCCTGCACACCCTGGCAGTCGCGCAGCCACGCCGCCCGGGCCACCAGCGTGCGCGTCTTGCCCGTGCCCGCCCCGGCCAGCACCAGCAGCGGTCCGCCCTGGTGCGTCACCGCCCGTCGCTGCTGTTCGTTCAGCCCGTCCAGAATGTCAGCTTCACCCAGCATGGTATGAACATAACGAGCACCGTTGGCTCAGCCCGTGCGGCGCGCCGCTGCGACGTTCGAACTTGAGTACAGGTTTAGATACTCGCTGGTCAGGAAGCTTTGCGGTCAGGAAACTGCCCTGCAGAACGATCACGCTGGAGTTGCGCATGGCAATGACACGGGAGCGGACGGGCGGGCTGGAGGTCCGCTCCATCGACTACGTGCCGCTGACCGAACGGCACGGCCAGGTCTGGCACCTCGGCCCGTTGTGGTTCATGTCCAACGCGCAGATCGCCACGCTGGCCGTCGGCCTGATAAGCATCAGCGAGGGCGCCTCGCTGTTCTGGTCGGTGCTGGCCATCGTGATCGGCATGCTGGTCGGCACGCTGTTCATGGCGTTCCACTCCGCCCAGGGCCCGCAGCTCGGCCTGCCGCAGATGATCCAGTCGCGCCCGCAGTTCGGCTATCTGGGGGCGCTGCTCGTCTGGCTGTTCGCCTACATCCAGTACGCGGGCTTCAACGTGTTCAACACCATCCTCGGCGGCGATGCGATGAACCGTGTCGCGCACGGTCCGGTCAAACTGTGGGTCATCATCCTGACGGTCGTGGCGCTGGCCGTCGCGCTTGTCGGGTATGACCTGATCCACCGGGCCGAGCGGCTGCTGACCTACGCGATGATCATCGTGTTCGGCATCTTCACCGTGACGCTGTTCCTCATCCATTACCCGCCGGGCACCTTCGGCGTCGGCACCTTCAGGGCGAGCCCGTTCCTCGGCCAGTTCGGCGTGGTGGCCGGCTACCAGATCAGCTGGGCGATCTACGTCTCGGACTACTCGCGCTACCTGCCTCCTGACGTGCCGGTGCGCAAGACCTTCTACTGGACCTACTGGGGCTCACTGATCGGCGGGGCGTGGATGATGATCGTGGGCTCCGTCCTCGCGGCATGGGCGGGCAAGAACTTCAGCGGCAACGCGATCGCCGAGCTCGACGAGGTTGGCAACCACGTCTTCACCGGGTTCGGCGGGGTCGTGCTCATCCTGGCCGCGCTCGGCCTGGTCTCGGTCACCGCGCTGAACATGTACGGTGGCTCGCTGACGCTCATCAGCGCGGCCGACTCGATCCGGAGGATGCGGCCGACGCTGACCTTGCGCGCCGTGACCGTGGCCTTCACCGCGGCGCTCTCGCTGATCGGCGCGCTCGCGGCGACCAAGCACTTCCTCTCGAACTTCAACAACTTCCTGCTGCTGGTCCTGTACCTGTTCGTCCCGTGGACCGCGGTGAACCTCGTCGACTACTACATCGTGCGGCGTGGCCATTACGCGATCGCCGAGATCTTCAAGCCGCGCGGGATGTACGGCCGGTGGGGCTGGCGGGGGGTCATCGCCTACCTGATCGGCTTCGCCGCCATGACACCGTTCTTCAGCGTCGGCACGCTGTATGAGGGCCCGGCGGCGAAGGCACTGGGCGGCGCGGACATCTCGTTCTTCATCGGGCTGCCCGTGGCCGCGGCCCTGTACTACGTCTTCAGCCGGTCCATCGACGTGGCGGCCGAGCGGCGGGTGGCGGAGGCCGAGGCGGCCGAGCTGGAGCGGGCGGCGGAGCAATCCGCCTCGGCCTTACCCGCTTCGGCCTTACACCGGCGGGTTCCGGCCACGCCGGGCACGGTCCGGGATCACCGGTTCGGCCATGCGGTTTCGCTGACGACCCGGATGGTGCCGAGGCTGGGATCGGCGGGGTCGGGAAGCTGCATCCCGGCGGCCAGGCCGCTGCGCAGGTAGTTCAGGAGCTCCTCGGTGATGCGCTCGCCGGGGATGATCACGGGGATGCCCGGAGGATACGGAGTGATCTGCTCGGCGCAGACGCGTCCCGCTGCCTTGTCGGCGGCGACGGTTTCCTTGTCGGCGAAGAACGCGTCGCGGGGCAGCATGACGGGCTCGAGTTCGAGCCCGGCCGCGCTGGGCAACTGGACCTCCTTCGCCCGGGGCACGTCGGCGGCGTTGCGGACGAGAGCGCTCAGCGCCGAGAGCAGCCGGCCGGCGGTCCGGTCGTTGTCGGCCACCGACAGGGTGGCCTCGATGCGGCGGTGGTCGCTGAGCCCGACGTCGACGCGCTGGTGCCCGCGCAGCCAGTCGGCGGCGTGGTAGCCGCTGACGCCGAGCCCGGACACGTCGATGACCACGTGCAGCGGGTCGAGGTCGTGCGAGGCCTCGGCACCGAGGAACTCCTGCCGCAGCACTCGCAGGCCGGGCAGGGTCCCGATGTCAGCCCGGACCCGGTCGGCCAGGCCGAGCGCGGCACCGAGCAGGGAATGGCCGTGCTCGGCCATCTGCCGGCGCCAGCCGTCGAGCGCCGCGTAGACCATCACGTTCGGGCTGGTGGTCATGAGCATGTCGGCGCATGCTGACAGCTGGTCCGGGTCCACCAGGCTGCCTTGCAGGTGGAAGACGGATCCTTGCTCGAACCCGGTGCCCATCTTGTGCACGCTGACCACGCACACGTCCGCGCCGGCGTCCATGGCCCAGGTCGGCAGGTCCTCGTGGAAGGGCAGGTGCGCGCCCCAGGCTTCGTCGACGATCAGCGGCTTGCCCCGCCGGTGGCAGATGTCGGCGATGGACTTGATGTCCGCGCAGGTGCCGTACGGTGTCGGGCTGACGATGAGGGCACCGGCCGCATCCGGATGCTCCTGCCAGGCCTCATCCACCTGCTGCGGTGAGGGCGGATGGGCCAGATGCAGTCTTTCGTCGTACCGGGGCCGTATCCACCATGGTTGCACCCCGCCGAAGACGAGTCCCGCCACGACGGACTTGTGCGCGTCCCGGCTTACCAGCAGGCCGCCACGGCCGCCGGCCACCGCCAGCATGGCCGCCTTGACCGACAGAGAGCTGCCGCAGGTGGAAAAGAAGGCCTGCTCCGCGCCGACCGCGTCGGCCATGAGCTGTTCAGCCCGGGACAGGTAACCGTGCGATGACTTACGGTCATCGAGGCCAGCCGTGGCGAGCACGTCCGAGCGGAACGCGTCCCGGCCGATCGCGCTGATCGTCCGCGGGTCCGCGCCGTGGCCCTGACGGTGCCCCGGCGGGGTGAATCCGTACCGGTCACGGGCATGGTAGTCGGCCAGTGCCGCCAGCAGCGGCGCTTCGGAATGGTCCATGCCAGCTACCTACCGCGTGCTGATACGAGTATCCGCCGCCGGCCTCACGCCTGGGTACCGGAACTGGCCGCCTTCGGCGGTAACGGCCGGGCCACATCGCCGGTCCCGGGCCGCCGAATGTCGGGGGCCAGGCCTATCGTGGATTCGTGAGTAAGTTTCGCGCGAACCCGTGGGCGGTGCTGCTCGTCGTCTCGCTCGGGTTCTTCATGACGCTGCTGGACCTGACGATCGTCAACATTGCGATCCCGAACCTGATCAGCAAGCTGCACGCCTCGCTGGACGATGTGCTGTGGGTGATCAACGCCTACGCCCTGGTGCTCGCCGTCCTGGTCATCACCGCGGGCAGGCTGGGCGACCTGATCGGGTCGCGAATCATGTTCATGGCCGGCGTTGGCGTGTTCACCGCGGCCTCGGCCGCGTGCGGGCTGGCGCCGAGCCCGGGATGGCTGATCGGCTTTCGCGCGGTGCAGGGGCTGGGCGCGGCGATGCTCATGCCGCAGACGCTGACGATCATCACGAACACGTTCCCGCCCGACCGGCGCGGTGCGGCGTTCGGGGTGTGGGGCGCGGTGGCGGGGGTAGCGACCGTCGCCGGGCCGACCCTGGGCGGGCTGCTGGTGACCGCGTTCGACTGGCGGTGGATCTTCTTCGTGAACCTGCCGATCGGCGTGCTGGTGCTGCTGGTCACCCCGCTGATCATCCCGGACGTGCGGCCCGGCCGGCGGCACCGCATCGACATCCCGGGGGTGCTGCTGGCCAGCGCGGCGCTGCTGGCGATCTGCTACGGCCTGGTCGAGGGGCAGAAGTACAACTGGGGGAAGATCACCGGGTTCGTCAGCATCCCGCTGATTCTCGGCCTCGGGGTGGTGCTGCTCCTCGCCTTCCTGCTGGTCCAGAAGCTCACCCAGGACTCCGAGCCGCTGGTGCCGTTCGCGCTGTTCCGGGACCGGAACTACTCGGTGGTGAACTGGGTGTCCGGCGTGCTCGCCCTCGGGATGATGGGGATCTTCATCCCGCTGACCATCTACCTCCAGTCGGTGCTGGGGTTCTCGGCCCTGAAGGCCGGGCTCACGATGGCGCCCGCCTCCCTGGTCTCCATGTTCGTCGCCCCGGTGGCGGGCAAGATGACCGACAGGATCGGCGGCAAGTTCATCCTCATGTCCGGGCTGACCCTCTTCGGTGCCGGGATGGGCTGGATAGCGCTCATCGCCCAGCCGAACTCCTCGTGGCCCGTCTTCCTGGCACCCCTGATCGTGGCCGGGTTCGGCATGGGCTGCATCTTCGCGCCGATGGTCACGGTCGCCATGCGCAACATCGACCCCCGCATGGCGGGCGCGGCGTCGGGGGTGCTGAACACCGTGCGGCAGGTCGGCCTGGTGATCGGCACCGCCGCCGTCGGCGCCCTGCTGCAGAACAGGCTCGTCTCCTCGATGGCGGCCCAGGCGGCGACCCGTTCGGCCGCGCTGCCGCCGCGGCTGCGCGCCCCGTTCCTGGCGGGGATCGGCAGCTCCGCGAAGAACGGCATCCAGGTCGGGGCCGGCCAGTCAGGCGGCAGCACGCACCTGGGCCCTGGCCTGCCCGCCCGGATCGCCGCGGAGATCGCCCGCATCGCCCACGACGTGTTCACCTTCGCCTATGTGACCGCCATGCGCGAGACGATGGTGCTGCCGGTCATCCTGCTCGGGGTCGGCGCGCTGAGCTGCCTGGCGATCAAGCAAGGCAAGCGCGCCCCCGAGCAGGCCGAGGCCCCCAAGACCGAAACCGTCACCCCCGCCTGAGCTCAGGGCGCCCCGGGGTCGCCGGACGGGACCCGCAGCGGCGTCGTGATCGGCACCGGCTCGCCGCCGAGCTGCGGGAAGCCGTTCGCGCTCCAGGTGACCCGCTGGGCGTAGACGTCGCGCTCCAGGCCGCAGTTCCCGTTCGGGTCGTTGACGGCGTGGAAGACGGTCCACGTCTGGCGGCCGTCCGGGGAGGTGAAGAACCCGTTGCTGGCCGGGCCGTAGATGCCCGCGGCGGGGTTGCTCTTGAAGACCGGCTGAGCGGACTTCGTCCACGAGGCGGCGTCCATCAGGTTCGCGCCGACGGGGGCGGAGAGGAGCCCGAGCGCATAGTCGGGCGTCCAGCAGCCGGACCCGGAGTAGGTGGCGAAGACCCTGCCGCCGTGCAGCAGCGGTTCCGGCGACTCATTCACCTTCACGGGGACGCTGCCGGAGTGCAGCTCCCACGGGTAGGTCGGGGTGCTCAGCATGGTGCGCGGGCCGGTGATCATCCACGGGCTGGCCAGCCGCGCGATGTAGATGTTCTGCACACCGTTCACGTCATCGGGCCACCCGGACCACATCAGGTAGAGCCGCCCGTCCGGGAGCTGCAGCGGTGACGGGTCGATCGACCAGTGATTGCCGGGCGTGGTGAGCTGGCCCTTGTAGGTGTAGGGACCCAGCGGGTCACGCGCCCGGAGGACCTGGAGCCGGTGGTTGTTGTTGTTCCCGTTGTCGGCGGTCGTGTAGATGTACCACGCCCCGTCAACGAAGTGCAGTTCCGGTGCCCACCACTCACAGCACGGCGACCCGGCCGTGCCGCCCCGCCAGACCACGGTCTTCGGCGCCGCAGCGAGGCTCTTGATCGAGCGGGCCCGGCGGATCGTGATGTAGTTCGACTGCGGCGAGGTCTGCGTGAAGTAGTACCAGCCCCGGTAGGTCACCACCGAGGGATCCTGACCAGGGCCCAGCACCGGGTTGCTGAACGTCCGCGCCTCCGGCCGCGCCGTTCCGGCCGCCGCCTGCCCGGCGGTGCCCGGAGTGGCGCCGGCGGCGGCGCCCGCCGGCCCCAGCGCGAGTGTCACGAGCGCGGCCGCGCCGGCCGCCACGACAGCCAGCCCCATCGGCCTGGCTCTCAAGTACTTTCGCATCGCATACCCCTTTCGCCTTGTTTACGCGCCGCGGGTTCCTGGATGCATCCACGCAACACTCACCAACATGAGACGAAACAAACGCATAAGCGCCATCCCCGCCCCCCTCCGGGCGCGCCTCGCCGCCACCCTCCAGTGCGGCCTTCGCCGCCACCTGCGGAGCGGTTCGCCGCCACCTCCGGAGCGGCCTTCGCCAACACATCCGGAGCGCCCTTCGCCACGCCTGCGGCCCGGTCTTCGCCGCCACCTGCGGAGCGGCCTTCGCCAACACATCCAGATTTGGGTGCGATCCGTGCTGTGATAACAACGCAGATTGCACCCAGATCCCGCACGCCGGCATGCGTTCAGCGGCTAGAGCCGGCTGCCGGGCGCGACGGGGACCAGCAGGTGGGAGTCGAACTCGCCGCCCGCGTGGATGACGTGCGGGCCCCGGTTGACCGAGTCGTCGTGCAGGGCCTGGATCAGCGGCCGGGGGTACCGGTAGATGTCGCGGCCCTGGATGACGAGCCGGAGGGTCTCGCCGGCCCGGAACAGGGTGCCCGAGGGCAGGATCTCGATCTCCAGCGGGACCGGCTCGCCCGGCTTCAGCGGGAGCGCGCGCCGGTGCGCGAGCACCGGCTGCCACGGCGAGGACAGCGCCGGGTCGAGCTCGCGGTGGGAAGCGCGCAGCCAGCCGAGCGCCACCGGGCCGTCCGTGAACACCGCGTAGAACGGGAACCCGGTCAGGTCCCCATAGCCGTCCAGCTTCTGCACGGCGACGAAGACGTCCATGTCCGTGGCGTCGGGCGCCGACATCCACGTACGCAGCTTCATCCCCCCGGCGAGCTCCGCTGGCGAGCCGAAGCGGAAGTCGAACACGGCCCTGCCGCGCCCGCGCCCGGCCCTCTCGCTGTCGTAGGAGACGCTGGCCGCGGCCGGCGGCCGGGAGCGGTCCAGCGTCCCGGCCCCGGCGTCGAGGTACAGCGGCACGTATGACGTGCCGGGTAGCGGCCAGTCCTCCCCGGTCTTCCGGGTCCCGGCGGCCGGGTGGCCGCGGTCCCTGATCTCGTACCGCACCCGCGGCCACTCGGTCACGCCCGTCGGCAGCCCCTTGAGGAAGTGGTCGAAGAACTCCTGCTGGCGCCGCAGGCCCTCCTCGCTGTAGTAGTAGCCCCATTTCTTCCCGCCGTGCGCGTCCAGCCACTTCGGCTCCGAGGCGATCTTCCGGAACCCCTCGAACGTGCCCCTGGTGTGCAGCCCCTGGTCCGACCAGCTCGCGACGACGTAGGCGGGCACGGTGATACGGGACAGATCCGCCGCCTTCCCGGCCCAGAACTCGTCGAAGAACGGGTGCGCCGCGGTCTCGGCGGCGAGGTCCTCGACGCGTCCGGTTCCGTAGCCCCACCGCTGCCCGATGTACGGCCAGAAGTACGTCTCCGGGATGCCGCCGTGCCTGGCGACCTCCCGGTAGGTGTCGCTCCACCCCTCCCACGGGTTGATCGCCGCGAGGTGCGGCGGCCGCGTGCCCGCGATCGTCCACTGGCTCGACGCCAGGTAGGAGACCCCGGACATGCCGACCCTGCCGTTGCTCCAGCCCCGCGTCCCGGCCCACTCGATCAGGTCATGGCCGTGCCAGGCCTCTTCGGGCGACAGGAACGTGGCGTCTCCGCCCGAGTACCAGGTCCCGGGTATGTCCGCGTTCACCACCGCGTACCCGCGGGCGGTCCAGTGCACCGGGTCGGGTGACTCGAACGCCGTGTACTCCGAGAGCTGGCCGGAGGCCACGCCGCCGTCCGGGTACCGCTCGGGAAGCTGCGGACCCGCGTGCTTGCCGTACGGCGACCAGGCGATCAGCGCGGGCGCGGGCCCGCCGTCGGCCGGGCGGAACACGTCGGCGTAGACGGTCACGCCACCCCGCGCCGGCACCGGCACGTCCCGCTCGATGATCATGCCGTCCGGCCCGGCCTCCCGCCGCTGTCTGGGCGGCGCCGCGCCCCGGTCCGCCGGGGAGCCGGTGGGCTTGCGGAACATGTACGGCACGGCCACAGCTCATTGTCCCGCGCGCGCCCCGTGCGTATCACACCGTTCGTTCGGTAAAAAATTCAGTGGCGGCCGCCGGCTGACGCATATAGCTTGCGCACATACCGGTGCTCGGACGGGAGTGCCTACGGTGCGAATCACCTCTCGCCTGCGCCGCCCGGACGCGGCGCCCGAGGCCCAGGGCGACGAGCTCACGGCCGAGCTGTCCGCCTTCTACTGGCAGGCATACGACGCGAGGATGGCCTCGGTCGGCTTCCTGGCGACGGCCCGGCAGTTTCCTGGCCTGGTCGGCCACGCGATGCGGCTGAGCTGGCAGGCGAACCGCCATGACACCGCGGCGACGATCGCGTTGAATCTCGCCTCGGGCGTGTTCACCGGGTACGCGCTGTTCGCGACGACCGGGGTTCTGGAGGCGCTGTTCACGGCGGGACCGACCCCGGCCCGGGTGCGCGCCGCGCTTCCCTCGCTTGTCCTGGTGGCCGTGGCGGTGGCGGTGCGGTCGGGCCTGCAGTCCGCCGCCGGCTGGGCGCAGGCGCGCCTGAAGCCCCAGGTCGAGCGCGTCGTGGAGGTCCGGCTGCTTGACCTGACGACCCAGGTGGACCTGTCCGCCTTTGACGAGCCCGGGTTCCATGACGCCATGCAGCGGGCCCGTGACCGGGGCGTGTACGCGGCGCAGCAGGTGGTGAGCGAGGTCATCAGCTGCGTGACCGGGGTGGTCGGAATCATCGCCGCGGCGACGGTGGTGGCGGTGCTGCAGCCGATCCTGCTCGCGCTGCTGGTCGTCGCCCAGTTGCCAGGCGGCTGGGCCGCGGTGCGCTCGGCACGGATCGGGTACTTGACCAGCTTCGCGCTGGCCGACAGCCGGCGCAGGAAGTGGATCTTGTCGGACCTGATGGCCGAGCGCCGCACCGCCGCCGAGCTGCGCTCCTTCACGCTGCGGCATTTCCTGCTCGACCGGGTCGCCAGGCTCGCCGCGTACGCGCGCGACGCGGAGCTGGCGGCGGCCCGCCGCCAGGCGCTCACCAGGGTGACCGCCAGCGCCGCCGGCGGCGTCGCGACCGCGGGCGTGTACATCGCACTCGGCGCCCTGCTGGCTGTCGGCGCGCTGCCGCTCGCCGTGGCGGGCACCGCGATGCTGGCGATCCGCTCCGCGCAGGCGTCACTGACCAACCTGCTGTACGCGGTGAACCAGTGCTACGAGGAAGGGCTCTACTTCTCCGACTACCTGGCGTTCTGCGCCGACGCGGCGGCCCGCGTGCCGCCGCGGGGCACCCGGCCCGCGCCGCGCGGGTTCGACCGGATAACCGTGGACCGCGTGACGTTTACCTATCCTGGCGCGAGCGAGCCCGCGCTGCATGAGGTCAGCGTCGAGATCCGCCGCGGCGAGGTGGTGGCGCTGGTCGGCGAGAACGGCTCGGGCAAGACGACGCTCGCCAAGATCCTGGCCGGCCTGTACCGGCCCGTAGCCGGGACCGTGCGGTGGGACGAGACGGCGATCGAGGACGTGGATGCGGAGCCGCTGCGGGAACGGATCGCGGTGATCGCGCAGGACCACGCGAACTGGCCGCTGACCGTGAGCCACAACATCACAATGGGCCGCGCTGCGGATCCGGACATGCTGGCCGCCGCGGCGGCCGCGTCCGGTGCCGACACGGTCATCGGGAGCCTGCCGCACGGCTACGACACGCTGCTGGACCGGCAGTTCAAGGACGGCGCCGAACTGTCCGGGGGGCAGTGGCAGCGGATCGCCGCGGCGCGCGGCTTCTACCGGTCGGCGCCGCTGCTGATCATGGACGAGCCCACCGCCGCGCTGGACGCGCGCGCCGAGTACGCGCTGTTCGCATCCGTCCGCGGGCACGCAGCCGACCGCAGCGTGCTGATCATCACCCACCGCCTCGCCAGCGTCAGGCACGCCGACCGTATCTACGTGCTGGGCGGCGGACGGGTCATCGAACGGGGCGTTCATGCCGAGCTGATGGCGCTCGGCGGCCAGTACGCCGAGCTGTACACCCTCCAGGCCTCCCAGTACGACCCGTGAGACCCGTGAGACCCGTGAGACCCAAGGCGCGCGGTAGGGCGGCATGATCATGGAAACGGCGGGTCCTTTGCGGCGATGGGCGACACCAATATTTCCAGGAAAGTGCTGGCGGCTGGCGGTCGTGGATGTCCCGGGTCCGGCCGCTGTAACGCTTACAGGGATTATTTCGCTTCTCCTGTCACAGGGTCGGCTCGGCTGACGGAGGTGACGGCTTGCGGCATCTGATCGGGATCGCTCTGGCGGTGGTCATGGTGGCGGTGTTGTTCTTTGCGGGGGCCTGGGGTTATCTGAGACTGCTGCGGCTGCCCGCGCCACCCGTCCCCTCGTCCGGGCTGCCGGCCGGGGGAGGGTCCCTCCTCTCCAACGGCGCCGTACTGACCGCCCTCGCCGCTATGGCGGGTACCGCCGTGCTGGCGGGAATCCTGGTCGGCGTCCCGCGGATCTCGCCGCTCGCAGCGGGCCTGCCCGGCCTGCTGCTGATCGCCTGGACAGGCCTTTACATGGCCAGCGGCCGGCGTGCGGTCGCCCTGATCCCGCTGAAGTACCAGGCCTTCGGGGCGGGCTTCGAGGCCATGCTCTTCGACGGGGTGCTGGCGGTCGCCGGGCTGGCGATGATCGTCCCGGTGTTCGTGCCGTCGAGGTGGCGGGCTCGCGAGCACCCGTCCGAGTCCGCGGCGGCTGAGGCCGAAGTGAGCGAGTTCGTCCCCAGCCTCGGTGAGGCGGCCGAGCCCGCGGGTGCCGGCGAACCGGAGCCGATGACACAGTCTCTGCCTGCCCGGCCGCCTCTGCCTGTCAGGCGGCCTCTGCATGCCCGGCGACCTGCGCAGGCGCAGCCTCCGTGGGCAGCTCAGCCGGCCCCGTGGCCGCCACCGGCTCCGTGACCGCCGCTTGCTCGTGGCCGCCACCGCCTCCATGGCCGGCGCTGGCTCCGTGACCGGCATGCGCCGGTTTTTTGCTGGCGCTGCTTGAACTGGCGCTGCTTGAACTGGCCGCACCCTTCTTGAGGTGCCCCTTCGCCTTGCCGGGTGGTGTGGGTTTCGGCTGTGCGCTGTTGCCATGGGCCTTCGTTTTGCCGTATGCATGGCCGTTGCCGTTGCCGTTGCCGTTGCCGTTGCCATGCGCCTTGCCGTTGCCGTGCGCCTTGGCCTTCCCGTGCGCTTTGCCATTCCCGAGCGCTTTGCCATTCCCGTGCGCGTGGCCGTTCCCCCGTCCGGGGACGGGGGTCTGATGCCGCCCGTCCTGATGCCGCGGCGTATGACCATTGACGAACGGAAGCGGGCTGGCATGACGCGGCGCCGGCGCGCCGAACACGACGTGCGCGAACTCCTGGACCGGTGCGGGCAGGGCTCCGGCGGCCGCGGTGCCGCCGGCCGCGGCCAGGACCGCGGCGGCGATCGCCCCCACAACGAGACCCCGCCGCCGCCTGGGCACGAGGCCTCGACGTCGCCAATGCACCAGATCTCGCCAGGGCCTGGGCACGGCGGGACGGCCCGGCTCTTCCCGGGTGGTAACCAGCAGGAACGAGGCCACGGCGGCGGCCTCATCGGCTAGTTCCCGCGCGCTCGGCGCGCTGGCCGCCGTCTGGAGCAGCCGGTCGAGCGCCTGATGCCCGGCCGGGGCTCCCGGGGCCACGCGGCGGCGCGCGAGCAGGTCCTCGGCCGTCGCGGTGTCCAGGAATTCCGGGCTGCCAGGGCGCGGAAGCGGAATCCCGGCGGGGGAGCTCATCGCGTCACCCCCTTGCCGGCCTGCGCCGACAGCCGGGCGGCAAGCATGCGCAGCCCCCGGTGCGCCGTGACCCGCACGGTGCCGGGGCGCTTCCCGACGATCTGCGCGACCTGCCCGGTGTCCATGCCGGCGATGACGCGCAGCACGATCACCTCGGCCTGATCAGGCGGCAGGGTCGCGATCATCCCGAGCGCCGCCTCGGTGGACATGCTCTCCAGCGCGGTCGCGGCCGTATCGTCTCCGCTCGTCCGGTCGAGATCCGCGGCCTCCCCGGTGAGGGACACCGGATGCCGGGCGCGGTACCTGCGCAGATCGATGACCCTGCGGCGGGCGAGCGTGAACAGCCAGCCGCGGAACTCGGCCTCGCCGCCGCGGAACCGCCTCAGCCCTCGTGCGACCTCGAGCCATACCTCGCTGCCTATGTCCTCCGCCGCGTCACCCGCCACGACCCGCAGGTAACGCATCAGCGGCGGATGATTATCACGCCACAGCCTGGCGAACGCGGTCTCATCCCCGCCCGCCGCAGCACGCAGCAGACCCGGGAACGCGCGCTCCAGCACAACTCGACAATACGGGCATGCGACCCGAACGCGTCCAGTAGTTCCCGGTAACCGCGGGGATTACGAACCGGACGGTCCTCGCCAAGCCCAGCCTGTCATCGCCTGCACCGTTTGCCCGCACCGTTTGCCTGCACCGGAAACGCGACATATCGTAAATCCTACTAGCGTAAGTCCTGTGTGGGCTTTGGCTCCTTGAGGGGTGGCCGAGATGGCGGGTTGGTACTTGGCACGGATGTTGCGCGGTTCGGCAAGGACGGTGGTCGCCGTAATGCTCCTCGCGGCCGTGCTGGTGGCGGCGGTGCCGGCGGCACTGCTCGTCGGCGTGGTCATGATGCTGCTGGGACACGTCGTCGCGGGGCTCGCCCTGTTTGGCGGCTCGGTCCTGGCGGCGACGGCGGCTGTCGTGCTCGCCGGGATGAGTGGCGCACGCCACCTGCGCAAGCTGGTCGCCGAGAGCAGCTCTCATATCGTGCAACTGGGCCGCGGAGACTACACCGTCTACCGCTGACCCAGGGTTATTGCGTGCGAGAAAGGTCGGTTTTCCGCACCAAACAACACACGATCATGGAGAGGGCTGGGTCAAGGCACCAGTGGAGGACGACGCGGAGCGACTCCCTGCACCCACGCGCTAGAACGTGAGCACCAGCCTGCCGCGTACGCCCCCCGCCTCGAAGCGGCGATGCGCATCCGCCGCATCCGCAGCCGGCAACACGTCCGCGACGCGCAGGCTCAGCGTGCCCTTGGCGGCCAGGCCGGCGAGGGCGGCGAGCCGGCCTCCCTCGTGCAGGTGGTGGAAGACCAGCACGAGGGACACCGTGATGCCCCGCTCGCTCTCACCGGAGAACGGGCGCACCGCCATCAGCTGCCCGCCGTCGCGCACCGCGGACAGCACCGGCGGTCCCATCACCGCCGCGTCGAGCAGGGCGTCCGCGCCGTCCGGCACGACCTCCCTGATCCGCTGGGCCACGCCCGGCCCGCGCGCCACGACCGTGCGCGCGCCGAGGCCGCGCACCAGGTCCCCGTCCGCGGGGCTGGCGTCCGCGATCACCCGCAGGCCCTCGGCGGACGCGAGCTGGATCGCGTAGCCGCCGACCGCTCCGGCCGCCCCGGTGATCGCCAGGGTCTGGCCCGGGCTGAGCGCCAGCTGATCCAGGGCGGCGCGCACGGTGAGCGCGTTCATCGGCAGAGTCGCCGCCGCCTCCAGGCCGATGCCCTCCGGCACGCGCGCCAGCGCGTCCGCCGCGACGACCACGAACTCCGCCTGGGCGCCGCCCCCGGGCGCCCACGGCGAGACGGCCGCCATCACCCGGTCGCCGGGAGCCCAGTCGCCCATGCCCGCGGCCGCCGTCTCGCCATCTGGCGGATCGCCGACGGCGTCGATAATCCCGGCGAGATCCATCCCGGGCACGTACGGCGGCTCGACCCCGGGCGGCATCGACCGGTGCGCCCCGGCACGGAACGCGAGGTCGGTCGGGTTCACCGCGGTCGCGGCGACCCGCACGCGGACCTGGCCGGGACCGGGGGACGGCACCGGGAGGAAGACGGTACGCAGCACGTCAGGACCGCCGAATTCGGTGAACCCGACGGCCCGCATGAGCGTCCCGTCACCGGCCCGGCCGCCGGCCGGGGATCCGGGTTCAGTCATCGCGCACTCCCATCATGATCGTCAGTAGTTCGTCGACCCCCCGCAGGTGAAGGTGCGGGCGCCGGGCGGCGGGCAGCCCGTCATAGGAGCCCGCGCCGCCCAGGCCGGTCCGCACCGCGATCGCGAGCGCCCCGCCGCGGTGCGCCATCGGCACCTCGAGGTCCGGATCGTCGCCGACCACGGCCAGGTCCGCGGACTTCGCGCCCAGCCGGCCGGACGCGCTGCGCAGCGCGTCGAGCGACGGCTTGCCGACAAGCTGGACCCGGCAGCCGGTCAGCGACCTGACCATCGCGCAGATCGCGCGCGAGGTGCCGAACGCGCGGCCTCCCGCCACCGCGAAGAACGGCGTCTCCGAGCAGCTGTACATCTCGGCGCCGTCCCAGACCGCCTCGCAGGCGGCCTCCAGGGCGGGCATCGTGAACTCCGGGTACCAGCCCGCGAGCACCGCGTCCGCCACCGTGCCGCGAGCCGGCGGCACGACCTCGATGCCGGCCTCCCGCAGCGGCTCGGTGAGCCCGGCGCCGCCGAGCACCATGACCCGCGCGTAGCCCCGCCTGGCGAACACCCGGACCGCGCTGCTGGCAGGCGTCAGCATCGCCTCGTCCGGCAGGGCGAAGCCGAGCTCCCGCATGATCCGCGCGTAGTGCGCGGGCGTCCGCGTGGTGCCGTTCGTGAACACCGCGTGCGGCAGCCCGCGGCCCGCCGCCCACCCGGTGATCTCCAGCGCGCCGGGCAGCGGGCGGAGCCCATGGTTGCCGCGGTCGCCGAGCACCAGCGTGCCGTCCATGTCGAACACGAGCCCCCGCACGTTCCGCAGCCGGTCACGTACCTCGTCAGTCACGGGGCCGCCCCCTCAGCTCGAGCCGGAAGCCGGGCTTGTCGATGACAAGGCGCGCGGCCGGCGGCCGTGAGCCGAGCTCGCGCAGCAGCCGCAGCACCGGCTGCACCTCGGGGTTGTAGTGCCGCGCCGGGGGTGTCCCCGCCAGCATCGCGTCCACTTCCTCACCCGGCATGCCGAAGCGCAGCAGCAGTTCCTCATCACAGATACCGCGCGGCAGCCGCGCGCGCAGCTCGGCGGGGGAGAGCGGCGGCGGCTCGGCGGCAAGCTCGCGGGCGCGCGGCCGGTCCAGGATCCGGTCGAGTACCTCCGGGTCGACCGGTGCCGTGGGCCGCCCGAAACTGCCGAGCACGTACCGGATGACCTGGTCCGGGACCGTCTCGTAGCGCGTACCGGTCAGCACGTTGGAAAGCGCCTGCCCGATCACCATCTGCGGGAACGGCGTGACCATGATCGGGTAGCCGAGCTCCGCGCGCACCCGGCTGACCTCGTCCATCACCGCGCCGAACCTGTGCTCCAGGCCCAGCTCGGACAGCTGCCGCCGCAGCGTGGTCATCACGCCGCCGGCCACCTGGTGCCGGGTGAACGCCGCGTCGTACTCGCGCGGCCGGCCGGCGGGCAGCGACTCCGCCGCGGCGAGACGGTCGAAGTAGCGGGCGACGCGCGCCAGCAGCCGGCCGTCCACGCCGACGGTGTGGCCGAGCTCCCGAAGGTTGGCCACCAATCGTTCGGCATCTGGGAGAGACGTACCGCCCGCGAGCGCTCCGCATGCCACCTGCAGCACCTGGACTCCCAGCTCCGCGGCGGCCAGGCAGGTGAGCGGCGAGAGCCCGAGCGACGTGTGCGCGTGCAGCTCCAGCTCCTTCCCGGCCAGCCGCGCGCGGACGGCCGGGATCAGCGTGCGCGCCCGCTCGGGGGTCAGCAGCCCGGCCGGGTCCTTGACGTACGCGCGGTCGATGTCCGGCGACGCGGCGACCTGCCCGGCGATGCCCGCGTAGAAGGCGTCGTCGTGGACGGCGCTGATCGTGTAGGTCAGCGCGGCGATGATCTCGGTGGCGCCAGCCTGGCGGATCATCCGCGCGTTCGCCAGCATCGCGGGCACGTCGTGCGTCGGGTCGAGCACGACGAACCGCGATATGCCGGCCCGGACCAGGCAGTCGTAGGCGAGGCGCATCAGGTCCGGGTGCGCCCGCTCCCAGGAGATGAACCGGAAACCGGTCCCGATGAACTGCAGCGGCGTGTCCGGCGCCGCGGCGCGGGTGAGCCTGATCCGCTCCCAGGGGTCCTCACGGTGCGTCCGCACCGCGACCCCCATGTGCGTGCTCGAGGTGAAGTCGAGGGCGCGGAACCCGACGCGGTTCATCACCGGGGCGATCTCGGCGATGTGCGCCGTCCGCAGGCCGGTCGCGCCCCACAGCGACTGGTTGCCGTCGCGCAGCGACACATCGACAAGCTGAATGTCAGCCACCGGTTGCTGCCTTTTCATTCTTCTGAACGGACGGTGGTGTCTCCTCCAGCCAGCGTGCGAGAAAGCCGGTGTCCACGGCGCCGGCGGCGAACTCCTGGCTGGCGAGCAGTTCCCTGTGCAGCCGGAGGTTGGTCCGGACACCGCCGATCTCGGTCGTCTCCAGCGCCCTCCGCAAGGTGTTCAGCGCGCTGGCGCGGTCGGGGCCACGGGCGATCACCTTGGCCAGCAGCGAGTCGTAGTGCGGCGGCACCTGCTCGCCGTCCTGAATGTGGGTGTCCGCCCGCGCGCTCGCGGGGAAGACCGCCGTGGTCACGGTTCCGGGGCTGGGCAGGAAGCCGTCCGCGGGGTCCTCGGCGTTGACCCGGCACTCGATCGCGTGGCCGGTGAGGCTTATCTCGCCCTGGCGTAGGCGCACCGGCCGGCCCTCCGCGACCGCGATCTGCTCGGCGACCAGGTCCAGGCCGGTCACCGCCTCGGTCACGGGGTGCTCCACCTGGATGCGGGCGTTCACCTCCAGGAAGTAGAAGGCGCCGGCGCCGGCGTCGACGAGGAACTCAACGGTGCCGAGACCCCGGTAGCCGAGCCGCGTGCCGAGCGCCAGTGCGGCGTCGTGCATGGCCTCGCGCAGCGCGCCGCCCAGCAGCGGCGCGGGCGCCTCCTCGATCAGCTTCTGGTAGCGCCGCTGCACCGAGCAGTCCCGGTCGCCCAGGTGGATGACCGTGCCGCCGTCGCCGAGCAGCTGCACCTCGACGTGCCGCGCCCGGGCGACGTACCGCTCGAGGTACACCCGCGGGTCACCGAACGCGGCGTCCGCCTCCGCGCTGGCGACCGCGATCGCCCCGGCGAGCGCGGCCGGATCCCGGACAACCCGCAGCCCGCGTCCGCCCCCACCCCCCGCCGCCTTGACCAGCACCGGAAACCCAATGCTCGCCGCGAGGGCCTCCGCTGTTCCGCAGGCCACATTGGCCGATCCCGCCCCGGCGGCTGGGCTCCGTGCTTTCCCTCCCACCAGTCCTCCAGGCAGCACGGGCAGCCCCGCGGCGATCGCGTGCTCGCGGGCGGCGAGCTTGTCCCCGGCCGCCTCCAGGGTCTGCGCGCCGGGCCCGACGAACACCACGCCGGCCGCCTCGCACGCGCGCGCCAGCGCCGGGTTCTCCGAGAGGAATCCGTACCCGGGATGCACCGCGTCCGCGCGTGCGGCCAGCGCCGCGCCCACGACGGCGTCCGTGCTGAGGTAGCTCGCCGCCGCGCTGGCCGGGCCGATCACGATCGTCTTGTCCGCGAGCCGGGCCGGAAGCGAGCGCCTGTCCGCCTCGGACGCGGCGAGCACCGTCTCGATGCCGAGGCGCTCGCAGGTGCGTATCACCCGCACGGCGATCTCGCCCCTGTTGGCGATCAGGACGCGCCGAATCACCCGCGGCCTTCCGGGCGCCCGGCGGTCACGCATGCGCTGCCTCGATGCGCATCAGCGTGGCGCCGCGGGCGGCGAACTCGGCGTTGCCCACGCAGATCTCGTCGACCCGGCCACGCGTTCCCGCGTGCACCGAGTTCATCAGCTTCATCGTCTCCACGATCCCCACGACCGTGTCCTCGCCGACCAGGCTGCCGACCTCGACAAACGGCGCCGCCCCCGGCCGCGGCGCCCGGTAAAACGTCCCCGGCAACGGCGCCCGCACCTCAACGATCCGCCCCCCAGCGGCCCACCCCGCCCCACCAGCTTGCTCCGCCCCACGAGCCTGCTCCGCCCCACCAGCTTGCTTTACCACAGCAGCTTGCTGCGCCCTACGAGCCTGCTTTACCCCAGAAGCTTGCTCCGCCCCAGAAGCTTGCTGCGCCCCAGAAGCTTGCTGCGCCCTAGCAGCTTGCTGCGCCCTAAGAGCCGGCTCCCCCTCCATGACCTGTCCACCCCCGCCAGCTTGCTCCGCCCTGGCGGCCTGCCCCGCGCCTGGATGCTCCGCGACGTGCTCCGCCCCATCGGCCGCCCCACCGGCCACCCCACCGGCCACCCCACCGGCCACCCCACCATGCGCTTTTGCCCCGCCAGCCACATTTCTCACCTGGATCACATTAGGTTCGGAAAGAACCTGCGTCGCCTGCGTCCAGCGGCCACCAGGAACCCGCCGCAGCGTCAGCCGGAACCGCGGCGTCTGGAGGTCCAGTTCGTCGTACGGCAGCGAGTCCAGCAGCGCGAGGACGTCCGCCACATCCTCATTGGTCAGCTCCACCCGCCGCCCCCTGCCCGCCCAGACCTCACACCAGCATCCAAGTCGACATATCGCCATATGTCCTCATACGCGCCCAACCCCGGCAAGCCCTTACCTGCCCGCGCCAACCCCGCACCTGCCCGCTTGCCCGCCGCTCCTCCCGCCCCCACCCATGATCGTGTGTCAAAGTGCTGGCTCCGGCCGGCAAAAGGACACACGATCATGGACCAACGGGCACGCAGCCATGATCGTGTGTCAAAAGGCACCCCATACGGTGCCTTTTGACCCGTGATCATGGAAGTGCCGGCTGGCGAGGATGCCCTGCACGCCTCGCGCGCGATCGTAGGCGGGGCCGTTGGCGCATTTGGCCCCGTCCAGTGGGGCCGATTGCGCCAGCGGCCCCACTCGCGGCCCGGACGGGCGGTCATGGGGTCTTCCCGAAGAGGGCGAGGACGTGGTCGCAGGCGCGCGGCTTGGGTGAGGCGACCGGGGCCGGCTCGCGTGCCGCCCACACCGTTTCGGGGCGGCTCTGCAGCAGCACGATCCGGTCGGCTGCCGGGGCTGGAGCGTCTGCCGGGGCTGAAGCATCTGCCGGGGCTGAAGCATCTGCCGGGGCCTTAGTGCCTGCCGGGGCAGATGAGGTGTTTGGTGACTCAGGGGCGCAGGGGGCGCAGGGGGAATCTTGGATCCCCGTGACGTCGTCGCCGAGGAGGGCCCACTCGATGTCCTGGGGGGCGCCGTAGTGGTCCTCGACGCGGCAGGCGAGCCGGGCCAGCGCCCGGATCTCGCCGTCAGACAGGCACGGGGCGTGCTGCAGGTGAGCGGGCATGGGGCAGACGCCGCCGGGGGCGTGCATCCGGAGCTTCCCGGCGACCCGGCGGCCGGTGATCTCGCCGGTCACCTTGCTGACGGTGAAGCTGTCCGGTGTCACGTCACCGGCCACCAGGGCCGAGCCGAGACCCCAGGTTCCCTCGATCGCGACCACCGAACGATCGCCGGTCACCGGGCTGCGGGTGAAGATCACTCCCGCTGCGCGCGGGTGGACCATGCGCTGCACGACGACGGCCATCGCCAGGTCGTGCTCGCCCATGCCCAGGCGGCGCCGGTAGGCGACCGACTCGTCGTTGTACAGGCTCGCCCAGCACCTGCGCACGGCGTCGAGCACCGCGTCGGCGCCGTACACGCCCAGGTAGGTGTCCTGCAGGCCGGCGAAGCTGGCGGCCGCGCTGTCCTCCATCGTCGCGCTCGACCGCACCGCGACCGCGGCGCCGGGGCCGCCGCCAAGGTCGCGGTAAGACGCGGCTATGACCGAAGCCACGCCGCCCGGCAGTGGCGCCGCCGTGATCCGGGCGCGGAACCGCACAGCCGCCCGCGCAATGGCGCGAACGTCGCCGGGTGGCAGCGCCTCAACCGAGGCGCGAAGCGCGCCTGACGGGTCGACCGCGGTCATGGCCTCGGCGAAAGCGGCAGTCGTCACCACGTATCCCGGCGGGACCGGCAGCCCGGCACGGGCCAGCCGCGCGAGGCTCGCGCCCTTCCCGCCGAGGTCCGCGGCCCGGTCCGCGTCCGCGATCCCGGGACCGTCCGCGCCCGAGCCGGTGTCCGTGGCTCGGCCGGGCGGCTCGGCGTCCCTTTCGCTGGCGCCGCCGAACGAGCAGACGAAGCGCGTCATTCGAGCACCTCGACCGTGCCGCGGTCGCCGTCGACGCGCACCCGCTGGCCGGTCGTGATCCGCTTGGTGGCGTCGCCGGTGCCGACCACGGCGGGCATGCCGTACTCCCGGGCCACGATCGCCGCGTGCGACATGGATCCGCCGATGTCGGAGACCGCCGCCTTGATCTTGCCGAACACCGGTGCCCAGCTCGGCGCGGTCACCGGGCAGACCAGGATCTCGCCGTCGGCGATCTCGCCTATCTGGTTCACGTCCGTCAGCACCCGCGCAGTTCCCTCGACGACGCCCGACGACGCGCCGATGCCCCGGACGACGCCGCTCTCGGGCGGGCTGAGCCAGGACTCGATCGTCTGCTGCGTCACGCCCCAGAGCATGTGCACCGCCGGGTCGTTGAGCGCCTCGGGCACCGGCCCGAGGGCCGGCGGCGGCGACCAGTCGCGCAGCACCTTGAGCATCCGCTTGCGCTCGGCGACGACCGGCTGGAAGTGCGCGCCGCCAAGCGGCGGGCTGCCCGCCGCCCACGCGAGCATCACGTCGGCCAGCGCCTGGTCCACCTCCGTGTGATGCAGCTGGAACACGTCGTCGGCCTCGGCCAGCACGCCGGACCGCGCGAGCAGCGCGCCGAAGGCCCTGATCTTCTGGAAGAACCGCGTGGTGAACCAGTGCTCGCAGTAGAACTTGTGGTCCTCGACGAACGGGAAAACCCGCCGGCACAGGCCGAGCATCTGGCCGAAGGCGGCCCGCTCCTCGTCGCTGCCCAGCAGCGAGCGGTACCCGTCGGCGATCCGCTCCCGTTCCGCCTGCAGCTCCCCGGTCGGGCGGTCACGCAGCGTCCCTTCGCGCACCTGGGCGACGTAGCGGGGCAGTGCGGTGAACGGCACCGTCAGGTCGTCCTCCCAGCTCAGGTGGTGGTGATAGAAGCCGTCGCCGGTCGAGATGAGGAACCACGGGTCGCGGGCGGCCGCGAACTCCTCCAGCCACCGCGCGCCGCCCTCGCCGCGGTCGCGCAGCGCCGTGAGCACCTCCGCCGCGACGCACCCCTGCGTGAACAGGTCATCCACCCCGTTGTCCACGGCGGCGCGCGCCAGGCGCCGCAGCTCGTCGTCGGGGCGGTACATGATCACGTCGATGCCGGCCACCATGCGGGCCACGGTCTGGTCGCTGATCTCGGGGAACGCCTGCTTGCAGAACTGGAAGAACACCACGTAGGCGCCATAGCCGAGCATGAGCATCTCGGTGTGGTGGTGCCACATCTTCGAGAACAGCGTGATGCAGCGCTGGAAGTTCTCCCGCACGTAGTGGTTCTGCGCCACGCCCCTGGATTCCATCACCACCGACGCGTCCTCGAACTCCGGCAGCTCAGGCACGGTGACGGCCTCGATCTGGCGGATGAGCTCCGCCATCCGCCCCTTCCAGCCCTCGTACAGCGAATCCCAGTTCTCGTAGTAGTGACCGGCCCGCTCGCCGAAGATCTCCGCGCGCCGCCCGATCTCCGCCGGATCCGTGACCGGGTTGGCGGTGATGTAGACGCGGCCGTTGACGATCCGGTGCTCGATGCCGAGCGTGGTCGGGAAGACGAAAAGGCGCGCGGTGTTCGCGCCGATCGCGCTGTACGGGATCTCGGCGGTTACCGTGTCGAAGGCGGGCATCGGCTCCGGGAAATGCATCGAGTTGTAGAACCAGAACCGCTTGTCATCCTCGGGGGTAAAGCGCGTGAAATACGCGTACATCGACCGCCAGTTCTCGGCGCCGGGCACGTCGGCGATCTCCGAGGGGAGCGGGAAACGTCCTTGTTCCATGGCGGCCTTTCTAGTAGTCGTGCTGCGTCCGGGCGTAGTCGATAAAGGCGTCGAGCGCCGCCGGGTCCGCCATCGCGCTCGGGTTGGCCGCCTTGTCCGGGGCCACGCCGAGCAGAATCTTGCGGACCGGCACCTCCATCTTCTTGCCGGTGAGCGTCGCCGGGATCGACGGCACCTGGATGATCTTGTCGGGCACGTGCCGCGGGGTGTACTCCCGCCGCAGCCGCTCGGCGATCGCCGCCTCCAGCTCCGCGTCGAGCACGAGGCCGTCGGCGAGCCGCACGAACAGCGGCATGAAGAACCCGCCGCCAGGCAGGTCGAGGTTGACCACGAGCGCGTCGTCGATGGCGTCGATGCCCGCGAGAACGGCGTAGATCTCGGCGGTGCCGATCCGCACACCGTACCTGTTCAGCGTGGCATCGGAGCGGCCGAGCACGTAACACCCGCCTCGTTCATTAACTTTAAAAAAATCCCCCTGCCGCCAGACGCCGGGAAACTCACGGAAATATGCATCTTTATATTTTGTCTGGTCGGCGTCGTCACCCCAGAAACACACCGGCATCGACGGCATCGGCTGCGTGATGACCATCTCCCCGACCTCGCCGGTGACCTCCTCGCCGCGCTCGTTGAACGCGTACGCGGCGACGCCGAGGTTGCGCGCCTGGTGCTCGCCGGCGTACACCGGCAGGACCGGCGCGCCGCCGGTGAACCCGGAGCACACGTCGGTGCCGCCGCTGCCGACGAGCAGCCACATGTCGCGCTTGACGTTGCGGTAGAACCAGCCGGCACATTCCGGCGACACGGGGGAGCCGGCCAGCATGACGGTCTTCAGCGCGGACAGGTCGTATTCATCGCCGGGTACGAAGCCGCGCTTCGCGAGCATGTCCGCATACGCCGGGCTGGCGCCGAACATCGTCGCCTTCGCGTCCTGCGCCATCTGCCACAGCACGCCCGGCCCGGGGTAGGCGGGATTGCCGTCGTACAGCAGCGGCCGCACGCCGAGCAGCAGCGAGCTGACCAGGAAATTCCACATCATCCACCCGGTGGTGGTGTAGAAGAACAGCAGGTCACCGGCGCTGAGGTCCATGTTGAGCCGCTGCAGCTTGAACTGCTCGAGGAGGATGCCGCCGTGGCTGTGGGTGATGGCTTTCGGCAGTCCGGTGGTGCCGGAGGAAAACAAAATCCAGAGCGGATGACCAAACGGAACGTGGTCGAACTCGAACCCCGCGGCTTCCACCGGGGGGTGATCCAGCAGCTCCTCCCAGGTGTGCACCTGCGGGCTTCCCGCCGCGTGGCCGCCCGCGGGCGGGGAGACGTCCTCATAGGGGAGGTAGATGACGTGCTCGAGGCCGGGCAGGGCGCCGACGATCTCCTTGATCTCGCCGCCGCGGTCGTAGCCCCTGCCGCCGTACCGGTAGCCGCCGGTGCACAGCAGCACCTTGGGCTCGAGCTGCCGGAACCTGTCCAGCACACCGCGCCAGCCGAAGTCCGGCGAGCAGCTCGTCCAGATGGCCCCGATGCTGGTGGTGGCGAGCATCGCGATGACCGTCTGCGGGATGTTCGGCAGGCAGGAGGCGACCCGGTCGCCCCGCCGGACGCCCATCTGGCGCAGCCGGGTGGCGAGCACCCGGGTGTCGCCGGCGAGCCTCTCCCACGGCAGCGCGGTCAGCGGCGTGGTTTCGGACTGGTAGTAGAGCGCGACCTCGCCCGGCCTCTCGTTGCGCAGCACGTGCTCCGCGTAACTGAGCTCCGCGCCGGGGAACCACTCGGCGCCGGGCATCTGCCGGCGCCCCACCGGCTGCCGCGGCGGGGCCGCCGCCTGGATGCCGTTGTAGTCCCAGATGGCCTGCCAGAAGCCCTCGATGTCGGTGACCGACCAGCGCCACAGCTCGCCGTAGTCGGTGAACCGCAGCCCGCGGGTCCGCTCGAGCCATTGGGCGAAGGCGGTCACGTTGGCCTGGGCGATCCGTTCCGGGCCCGGCGTCCAGAGCAGGGCACCGGTGCTCACCTGCCCGGAACCGGTGTTTACGCGGCTGTCATCGAGGCTCACATGGCAGAGGCTTGCACAGCCGTTTCGGCAAATCAATGGCGATGTGAACCATTTGGGCGCGCAACGTCTTGGGCCGAAACCCAACGCCCGCGGCCCCGTGGCAATACTTGGCGGTAATACTTGACATTCACGGCGAAGGTCAACATGTATGATGTCACGGATGCACACGGACTCGCTGGCCGCCATCGACGTGCACGTCCACGTCGAGTCTGACGGGCACGGCTGCTACTCGCTGGACGACGAGCTGCTGGCCGCGTCCGCCCGCTACTTCAAGTCCGACCACGACCGCGCGCCGTCGCTGGAGCAGATCGCGTACCACTACCGGGAACGGCAGATGGCCGCCGTGGTCTTCACGGTGGACGCGACCACCGCCACCGGCCACCAGGCGCTGTCCAGCGCGGACATCGCCGACCGCGCCCGCGACCACGCGGACGTGCTAATCCCGTTCGGCTCGGTGGACCCGCTCGCGGGCCCCGCCGCGATCGACCGCGCGCGGGCGCTCGTGGAGTCGCATGGCGTGCGGGGGTTCAAGTTCCACCCCTCGCTGCAGGGGTTCTCGCCCGATGACAGGCAGTTCTATCCGCTGTACGGGGCGATCGAGGAGCTGGGAGTCCCCGCGCTCTTCCACACCGGGCAGACGGGGATCGGCGCGGGGCTGCCGGGCGGCCGGGGCATCAAGCTCCGTCTCTCGGACCCGATGCTGCTCGATGACGTCGCCGCGGACTTCCCCGGCATGACGGTGATCCTCGCGCATCCTTCGGTGCCCTGGCAGGACTCGGCGATCTCGATCGCGACGCACAAAGCGAACGTCTACATCGACCTGTCCGGCTGGTCACCGAAGTACTTCCCCCCGCAGCTCGTGCGGGCCGCGAACTCTTATCTGCAGGACAAGGTGCTGTTCGGCACCGACTACCCGCTGCTGACCCCGGACCGCTGGCTGCGCGACTTCGACCTGCTCGACATCAAGCCCGACGTCCGCCCCAAAATCCTCAAGGCCAACGCCGCCCGGATGCTGAGCCTGCCGGCCTGAGGCGTTCCATTATCGCGTTCCTCCGTACCGCCATGCCCCCCAGGCCCCGTGCCCCCAGGCCTCCGTGCCGACATGATCATCCACAGCGCGGGATGTTTATCCACAGCGAATTGGCGCACGCTGATGCGCCTATCGGCGCCTGTTATACACACGCTGTCCACCGCCAGCGCCGTTCCGGCCACAGGCTACTCAGCGGTATGCACACGGCAATCCACAGAACCTGTGGATAACTCCGGCTCCCGCCCGCCGCACGGGCGGGGATCCCGGCTCTGTTATATCTTCGCTGTCACGATTGGATAACCGCCCGGTATCGGCTAGCGTGGGGAGCTTCTGCTGGACGAGAAGTGAAGGGGTTACCAATGCTGGTCATGACCGAGGCGGCCGCCGAGGTCGTCAAGTCCGTCACGTCCGGCCCCGACGCACCGGCGGGAGCTGGCCTGCGGATCGTCTCTGCCAGCCAGGGACCGAACCAGCCAGGCCTGCTCAAGGTATCCGCCGTGGAGGGTCCCGCCGAAGACGACCAGATCATCGAGGGCAACGGGGCCCTGGTGTTCCTCGAGTCCGAGGCAGCCGTCGTCCTCAACGACAAGGTGCTCGACGCCCGGGTCGACGAGCAGGGCCAGCCGTATTTCACCGTTGGCGAGCAGACACCGGGTCACAGCGGCTAGGCGCCCGGTGAGGCATATGGCCAGGGTTCCAACGGTCAGGATCCCGGCCAGGCCTAGGGGGGCTGGAACGTCGGCCCCAGCCGCTGGCCCCGGGTTGGGACATATTGCCGGGCTGGGGCCATACCGAAGGCGAGCCGGCCGGACGGTGGATGCGGAACCACCGGACGGCCGGCACGCTCGGTACGCCGGCCGGGCGCCGAACCTGGCCACGCGGGCGATTCTCCTCGCGGGCGCGGCACGCGACGATGGGCAGGCGGCCGGTGAAGGCCGCGCCAGCTCACGTCCATGACGCAACGAGGAGGGCCCCGCCATGGCCCAGTACGCACCAGACTCGGTACCGGCATCCGCGCCGGCGCCCGGGACATACACGCTCGACCCAGAAGGCACCACCATCCGCGCCGACGTCAAGGCGATGTTCGGCCTGATGACGGTGCGCGGGGCCTTTCGGCTCAAGGCCGGGGAGATCAGCATCGCCGCGGACCCCGCCGCGTCGAGCGTGCGGGCGACCATCGACGCCGGCAGCTTCGCTTCGGGCAACGCGACCAGGGATTCCGATGTCATCTCGGCCAGCCTCCTGGACGCGGCGGCTTACCCGGAGATCACTTTCAGCGGCCAGGGCGCCCGGCCGGAGGGCACTGGCTGGGTGATGAGCGGATCGGTGACCGCGCACGGGATCACGCAGCCGGCCGAGGTCCGCATCGGTGACGCGCGATCGGCGGACGGGATCGCCAGGTTCCAGGTCACCGCCAGCCTCGACCGGACAAGCTTCGGGATCACGAAGAAGAAGGGCCTGGTCGGCCGGGGCGTGGCTCTGGTCATCGAAGCGGTCACCGTCGCGGCCTGAGGACGGCGTTGACCCGTGCAGTCCGCCGCCGCCCGCCGCCGCCGGTTCAGGTCATCGGAGAGTGCGGACCTTCTCGTCCGCCGCATCGATGAGTTCCGGGCGGCGGCCAAGTCTTCTTTGTTAGGTGGCATCCGGACCACCGGGCGAGTATCAGCCAGAAATGTCAGACCTCTGTGATGTAGTCGAGGTAGCCACCAGCGGAGGAGGCTCACGATGCGGTCAGTGACGCACCACCTCAGCATCAGCGCCGTCCGGGCAGACGCCCTGTTCGTCTCGCCGCTGCAGCGCTCCGAAACCCCCGGCCCCGCGCAGGTCCGGCAGGCCATCGCCACGGCTGTCCGCACGTTCGGCAGCCGGGGCTGCGCCGCCCAGGTAGCCCAGGAATACGGGGAGCACCCCGAGACCGCGGTCGCGCGCATGCGGTGGGCGCGCGCGGCGATCGCCGGTACCTTCGGCCGCCCGAATGCGGGGCCCTGCGGTACGCCGGGAGCCGGGTACACAGCCAGCCGCGTTACCCGCGCCGCGTAAGCGCCGCACGGGCAGGCCCGCGAGCGGGGACGTGCACCAGCCCTATGCGCCCCATCAGCACCACACTCCATGATCGCGGAATCGTAGGTGCCGTATTCGGCCCGCCGTTTCCGCGAGCATGACGACTGACCCTTTTGTCCGGTTAGCAGGAGGCTGGATGAGGAGCGCTGACGCCCATTTGACCGCTGAGGCCTAGCTGCCGCTGGGGCTTAGCTGGCGGCTGAGTTGTTGTTGGGAGCGGTCTGCAGTGGTGCGCGCGCCGTCGAGGGCGGCAGTGACGCCGGGCTGACGAAGGTGCTTCCGTTTGGCCCGGCTTCCACGGCCTCGTGCAGCGCGCTGCCCTTGAGGTACTGCGGCCAGCTGAGGAACCACATGGTCCAGCCGTTGTCCCAGGTCCCGCCCTTCGGGCTGCCCTTGATCGTGATGGGGTCGCCGGGTACCGCTAGGTTGTAGTACGTCTGGGCGTCGGCTGGCGAGAGGTTGACGCAGCCATGGCTGACGTTCTGGAAACCCTGCTCGCCCACGGACCAGTAGGCGTCGTGGTAGTAGTCGCCGCTCCACGTGAACCGCACCGAGTACGGGACCAGCAGGTCATACCCCGGGCCCTTCATCTCCACCGGGTTTTCCTTCTCGATGGTGAGATAGCTCCCGTTGGGCGTGTCGTCGCCAGGCCTGCCCGAGCTGATCGGCCAGTCGTAGCGCAGCCTGCCGTCGTAGTAGATCTGCGTGCGGTGCGTGAAGGTGTTCCCTATCGCTATCAGCGACGGGCCGATGCTGAAGGTCTGGGTCAGCGTGTGGTAGCCGTACATGCCCGGCGCGCCCCGCACGCCGTTCAGATGGCCGGTGAAGCTCACCGTGGTGCCGACCGGCCAGTAGTCACGCGGCCGGAAGTAGGCGCAGGTAGGGGACAGGCCACACTGATCGTCCCAGTACCAGGCGCCGACCACCGGCTTGGACGTCGTGACCTGCAGCGCACGCTCGACCGCCGCCTTGTCGGTGATTCGCTGGCTGAACTCCAGAAGGATCGGGATGCCCACGCCGTACGTCTCGCTGGCGCCCTCGATGATCATGGTCCGGAAGGTCTGGCTGGGCGTCAGCGTGCGGAACGTGCTCGTCTTGGTGGTGGTGGTGCCGCCGCGGCCGGAGGCGGTAGCGGTCACCGTATAGGTCTGCGATACGTTCAGCGCCCACTGGCTGTGCCAGACCGTGCCGCCCTGGGTAAGGCTGCCGGAAACGGCGCCGCCAGACGTGTGCACGACGACGTTCTTCAGCGTGCCCTTCGCCGCGGTGACCGTGATGCCCGCGGACGGATCGGCGTTCCTGGCATCGTTCGCGGGCGTTATCGTCACGTCCGGGCCGGTCGCGGTCCTGGCCTTGGCTTTGGCCGCGGCTTTGGCGTTGGCCGCTGGCTTGATCTGCGTGGGGCTGCTGCCGGTGCACGCCGCCGCGAGTAGCGCGGCCGCCGCCGCGACCGCGACGCCGGCCGAGCGCCCCAGCCGCCTGCCCGTTACAAGCTTCCTGCCCGGCAGGTGCGCACCCGGAGCCAGCGAGCGGTCCGTCGCGTCATCCGTGCACCGTGTCCTGATGTTCCGTATCGCCCTCACGTCAGCACCCGATCCTGGGAAGGCCTGCCACGTCCTGCAGGCTACGCAGATTACGAGGTGGTCAGGCTAGGCACCAGCGCGGACGGCATCCGTTCCGATGCCCGTGCCTGTGACGTCTACCATTCCCAGCCTCTTGTGCTTCGAACGTGCGCATTCGGTTTCAGAACGTACCAGGCGTCCCAGCATGCGGCGAACGCGAAGCCTTCCCTCAGGGAGCGAGCCGGAACGGAGGATACGCGTCGGTGACCAGGGTCAGCGCATAGCCGGTGACCCGGTTGTGCCAGCGCGCCACACCCTCGACGTAGTCGAAAATGCCGCGCGGATACCGGCCCGTGAACAAGATCGCGAACCACGCCGCGATCACCGTGAAGAACACCCCTATGTCCAGGAAGAACAGCACGATGTAATGCGGAATGGCCAGCAGCCACTTGACCAGCGGCAGCCACCGGTTCAGGTCGCGGGCCGCGTCGGGGTAGGGGTAGTCGAGGTGAACCGACTGGTGCTCGTCGGCCGAAGGGTATCTGTCGTTCATCAGTGCCAGGTAGATCAGGACGCGGTTGGTGAACCGCTGCAGCTCGAGGTTCCAGTCGAACCACCAGCGCGGGTACTTCTGCCGGAACAAGATCATGAGCAGCGGGCCGAAGAACAGCAGGCCGCCCGCGCCCGCGGCAAACGCGGTAGCGCCGTTGCGGTAGCTCCATTCCCAGGTGCCGCCCGCAACCGCACCCAGGACGATCGCGATGGGGATGATCGTGAAAATCCGGAAAAAGCTGGTCACGCGGTCGAGCTCCCGGTCGGGGTAGTCGACCGAGAAGGTCACGGGATACACGGGCCCATACACGGTTCCGTTCATGACCACGTCTCCTTCGCTAGTGCACGGTCAGGCGCAGTTGCCGCAATGATTCCCCGAAAGGAACGTGCCGAAAGTGAACGGACGGTGTCGCGGCCCGCGATCGCCACGAGCGTCGTTTGATGCAGCCGCTGGCGGGTAGCCGGACAGGTCGCGCAGTCTCACAGCTCCCCACAGCGCGGAGGCATCCATGCACATCAGGACCGCGGCAATGCTGCCGCTCCTGGCGCTGGGGCTGCCGTCTGTAGCCGCGGCCGGCACCGGCCACAGCTCGGCGGCGCCCGGCCCGGGCGGCGAGACCGGCGAGTATGTCCTCGCCGCCACCAGCACCGGAGGCCGGTACGCGCCGACGTTCACGGGAAACGGGTACATCGGCGTCCGGGTGCCGCCGGCCGGCCAGGGTTACGCGGGCGGCACCGTGCCCACCGACTCCACGCTCGCCGGCTTCTACGCGCAGGCGCCGGGGCACGTGCAGCAGCGGGCGAACCTGCCCGCCTGGTCCGGCCTCGAGTTCGCCGACGGCGGCCAGCACTTCTCGCTGACCACGGGCCGGATCAGCGGCTGGCGCCAGCGGCTCGACCTGCACACCGGCGTGATCACCACGACCGCGACCTGGACGGCACCGGACGGGCACGTGACCGGCCTGCGTTACGACGTGTACACCGACAGGGCGCGCCCGCACGCCGCCGTAGTCCGGCTCGAGCTGACGCCCCGGTGGAGCGGCACCGCGACCGTCACCGACCTCATCGACGGCACCCCTGCCACGCTGACCACGGGCATAGCCAGGGGCTGGGACACGGCGGCGCGGCGGGACTGGGAGACGATCCGCACCGAGGGCACCGGCATCATCGCCGGGCTGGCCAGCCAGATCCGCCTCGGCCCCGGCGCCGTCCAGGCGACCGGCACCCCGGTCACCGGCAGCGGCCCGCAGAGCGTGGGACAGCAGTTCACCTTCGGCGTGACGGCGGGACGCAGCTACACGGTGACCAAGTACGTGGGGATCGAGACGGCGGGCAGCGCTCGGGCCGCCGCGGCGGCCGCGCGGCAGCAGGCGTCAGGGGCCGCCGCCGCGGGCTTCGCCGGCACGCTCGCGGAGAACACCGCCGCCTGGCGGGCGCTGTGGGCCGGGCGCATCGACGTGCTCGGCGACCCGGCGCTGGCGACCGACGTCAACGCCAGCGAGTTCTACCTGTGGTCGAGCACACGGGACGGTTCCACCTGGAGCATCCCGCCGGCCGGGCTGTCCTCCAACGACTACAACGGGCATATCTTCTGGGACGCGGAAACGTGGATGTACCCGTCGCTGCTCGCCCAGCACCCCAGCGTGGCGGCCGGCATCGACGCGTACCGTTACCTGCGGCTCGCCGCGGCCGAGGCGCACGCCAGGGATACCGGCTACAGCGGCGCGCGGTTCCCGTGGGAGAGCGCGCTGGACGGTACCGAGCAGATCCCGCCACCGGTCTCGGTCAACAGCGAGGGCGTGTACGAGCAGCACATCACCGCCGACGTCGCCCTCGCCCAGTGGCAGTACTATCTCGCCACCGGCGACCGGGCGTGGCTGGCACGGTACGGCTGGCCGGTGCTGTCGCGGACGGCCGCTTTCTGGGCGAGCCGGGTGAGCCCCGGCGCCGGGGGCAGCTACCACATCAACGCCGTTACCGGGCCGGATGAGGAGAACCCGGACGTCAACGACGAGGTGTACACGAACGTCGCCGCGGCTGCGACGCTGCGGATGGCGGTCCAGGCGGCCCGTGTGGTCGGGGCAAGGCCGCCCGCCTCGTGGGCAAGGATCGCGAACGGGCTCGTGGTGCTGTACGACCCGCGCAGCGGGGTCAACCCGGAGTTCTCCGGCTACCAGGGTGAGATGGTCAAGCAGGCCGACGCGACGATGCTCTACTACCCGTGGGGATACGCGTCCTCGCCGTCGTCACCCCAGGCGGATCTGAACTATTACGTGCCGCGCACCGACCCGGGCGGTCCCTCGATGAGCGACGCCATCAACTCGGCCGACACATCGGCTCTGGGGTCGCCGGGGTGCGCGTCCTATGTCTATACAGAACGCAGCGTGGAACCCTTCATACGGGATCCCTTCGACCAGTTCTCGGAGACAAGGACCGGCGGGGCGTTCACGTTCACCACCGGGATCGGCGGTTTCCTGCAGGAGTTCCTCTACGGTTACTCGGGGCTGCGCTGGTCGGCCGCCTCGGTTCAGCTCAGCCCGAGCCTGACAGGCCAGCTCGGCGGCATCGTGCTGCGGGACCTGGCCTGGCACGGCAGCCGGTTCACGGTGGCGATCGGCCGGACCGTGACCACGGTGTCGGACGAGTCCGGGCCCGCGCTGCCGGTGACGGCCGGCGGCATCACCCGCACGGTCCCGCCCGGCGGCACGCTGACCGTGCCCACCCGGCGCCCGGACCTGACGCCGACCACGGACCTGGCTCGCTGCCAGCCCGCGGCGGCTTCGTCGGCGCAGCCGGGCGCCGATCCGCTCGCCGCGGTCGACGGCAGCCCGGCGACCGGATGGCAGCCGCAGCAGATCACGTCGAGCCTGGACGTCCGGCTCGCCC
Organism: Streptosporangiaceae bacterium; assembly: GCA_019239975.1. Classification (GTDB taxonomy): domain Bacteria; phylum Actinomycetota; class Actinomycetes; order Streptosporangiales; family Streptosporangiaceae; genus JAFAZE01. The sequence continues at coordinate 71,389 of JAFAZE010000040.1, read as the reverse complement.
GCGACGTTTCGGTCAGCCGCGCCACGCTGCTCTGGGGCCAGGAGTGGCCGCCACCGCCCGCCGCGAACGTGCACCCGCCGGCCGGGCCGGTCAAGACGCTGCGGGCGTCCTCCTATGACCTGGTGGTGTCGGTCACCGGCCGGGACTGGACGGTGGTCGCCAGCGTCACCGGCCGCACCACGGGCACCCGGGACGTGCTCACCTTCCCGCCCGTCCGCGCCCGTTACGTCGGCGTGCGGATCACGGCGGCGACCTACGGCACCCCGCCGATCCTGGAGGAACTCGCCGTTCCGTGACCCGGGGGCCGCAGGCCGGAGAGCACCTCGCCGGCGCGGTGGCAGGCCGCCTCCCGGCCGGGCGCCACTGTCCGCAGGGGCGGCACCTCGGTGCGGCAGACGTCGACGGCGAGCGGGCACCGGGGATGGAACGGGCAGCCCGGCGGCGTCGCCGCCCCGGCCCGTGCTGCGGGACCGCCCCGTCCGGCGGAACCGGCTAGTGCGGCGGAACCGGCTAGTGCGGCGGAACCGGCTGTTGCGGCGGGATGTGGCGAGGGATGGGCAGCCGGGCCGGGGACCGCCTCGCCGGGCAGGATGATCCTGGACCGCCGCGCGGTCGCGTCGACCTCCGGCACCGCGGAGAGCAGCGCGAGCGTGTACGGGTGCGCTGGTTTCGCCAGCAGGGCCGATGTTGGCCCGGATTCCGCGATGCGGCCGAGGTAGAGCACCGCGGTCCGCTCGCACAGCCCGGGCACGATCGCCAGATTGTGCGTGATCAGCAGGTAAGCGAGCCCGCGTTCCCCGCGCAGCCGCCGGATCAGTGCGAGGATCCGCGCCTGCGCGGTCACGTCGAGCGCGCTGGTCGGCTCGTCGAGCACGAGCAGGCGCGGCGATACCGCGAGCGCGCGGGCGATCGCCACCCGCTGCCGCTGCCCGCCGGACAGCTGATGCGGGTACCGGGAGGCGAGCGAGGGGTCCAGCGCGGCCTCGGACAGCAGGGCCGCCACCCGGTCGCCGACGCCGCCACGCGGCGCCAGCCCGTGCGCGGTCAGCACCTCCGCGATGGCGGCGCCGACCCGCATCCTCGGGTTCAGGCTGTTGTCCGCGTCCTGGAACACGATCTGCGCCGCGCGCCGGTACTCCCTCAGTCGCCGCCCGCGCAGCCCGGCCACGTCCTGTCCCTCGAACCGGATCGTCCCGCCCGCGGCCGGGACCAGCCGCAGTATCGCCCGGGCCACGGTCGTCTTCCCCGATCCGCTCTCACCAACGAGAGCCATACCGAACGGGCCGTGGCTCACCTCGAGGGAAACACCGTCGACCGCGCGCACCGGCCCAAAGCTCACCCGAAGGTCCCGCACGGCAAGCAGAGGCAGGGTGGGTGCGGGTGGTGCGGGCGGCTTGGGATTGGTGGGGTTAGTGGGCGCAGGCGGCGTGGGGTTAGTGGGCGCAGATGGCGTGGGGTTAGTGGGCGCAGATGGCGTGGGGCTGGTGGGTGCAGGCGGCGTGGGCTCGGAGCGCGGAAGCTGAGGCGACACGGGCACGGGAGGTAGGGAGTCGGGCGGTGTGGGGTCGGGGGGCGCGGGCTCGGAGGGGGTGCTGGGGGGCATGGCTACGTTCCCGGCTCCGGGACGGCGAGCCTGGGCACGGCGGCGAGCAGCTCGCGGGTGTATTCGTGGTGCGGCGCCGCGATGACCCGCCTGGTGGGCCCCTGCTCGACCACCTCGCCGGAACGCATGATCGCTACCCGGTCGCACAGCTCGGCGATCACCGCGAGGTCGTGGCTGACGAACAGGATCGCCATCCCGCGGGAATCACGCAGCTCGCGGAGGAGCTCGAGGACCTCCGCCTGCACGGTCACGTCCAGCGCGCTGGTGGGTTCGTCGGCGAGCAGCACCTCGGCCCGCAGGGCGAGGGCGAGCGCGATCGCCACCCGCTGCAGCTGGCCGCCTGACAGCTGCGCCGGGTAGCGGCGCAGCAGGCTGGGGGAGAGCAGCACGCTGCGCATCGCCGCGTCGGCCCGCTGCCGTGCCTCATCCGCCGGCAGCCCGTGCAGCCGCAGCGTCCGCGACATGATCGCGCCGACCCGGAACACCGGGTTGAAGGCCAGCGAAGGGCTCTGGAAGATCGCCGCGATGCGGCGCCCGCGAACGGCCCGCAGCGCGGCGCCGGACAGCCCGGTCAGCTCCTGGCCGTCCAGCTTGACCGAGCCGGTGACGGTGGCACCGGCGGTTCCGGCGAGCCCGAGCACCGCGAGGATCGTCACCGACTTGCCGGATCCGCTTTCGCCGGCCAGGCCCACGATCTCGCCGCCGTCCACGCTCAGCTCCGCAACGGACGCGGCGAGCCGGGTCCCGAAGCGTACCTCGAGGTCACGGATCTCCAGCTTCACCGCTCCCGTACCCCCGGTACCCACCGCGGGTCCAGAACGTCGCGCAGCCCGTCGCCGAGCAGGTTGAACGCGAGCGCGGTGAGCAGGATGGCGAGGCCGGGGTAGGTCACCAGCCACCATTGCGTGGTGAAGTAGTTCTCGCCCTCGGCGACCATCAGCCCCCAGTCCGGCGTCGGGTCCTGCGCGCCGAGGCCGAGAAATGACAGCGCGGAGGCGGTCAGGATCACCCCGCCGACATCCAGCGACACCTGGACGATCACCGGCGTGACCGAGTTGGGCAGCACGTGCCTGAGCAGGATCCGCCAGCGCTGGATGCCCAGCGCCCGGCAGGCCTCCACGTACGGCCGCCCGGCCACCGACGCCGCCTGGCCGCGGACAAGCCTGGTGTACCACGGCCACCAGGTGATCGCGATGGCGATCGTCAGGCTGGTCAGGCTGGCGGGCAGCACGGTCGCGAACGCGAGCGCGAGCAGCAGCGGCGGGAACGCCAGGAAGACATCCGTGACCCGCATAATGATCTCGTCCAGTACGCCGCCGAAATACCCGGCCGCCACGCCGAGCGGTATGCCAACCGCGCAGGCGATGAGCAGCACGAACAGCGCGACGAGCGGCGACACCCGCGCCCCGTAGAGCACCCGGGAGAAGACGTCGCGGCCCACCTGGTCGGTGCCGAACAGGTGCCGCAGCGACGGGGCATGCAGCGCGATCTCCGGATGAGTCGCCGATCCGGCGTCGGCCGGGTACGGGGCGAGCAGCGGCGCGGCCAGCGCGGCGAGGACGATGAGCAGCGCGATCGCCCCGCCAGCCGTGATCAGCGGGCTCGCCCGGACCGCGCGCCGCAGCGGGGCCAGCCGGCGCGGCGCGGGGACGGGCGGGGGCGCCGCGGGGGCGGGGAGCGCCGTCACCGGAGCCGGATCCTCGGGTCGAGCGCGGCCTGCACAACGTCCACCACCAGGTTGGAGGCCACGTAGATGACCGCGATGAACAGCGTGACACCGACGATCGCCGGGGTGTCGAGCGAGGACACCGACGCCGCCGCGTAGCTCCCCAGGCCGGGCCAGTCGAAGATCGATTCCACGAGGAACGTGTTCACCAGCGAGTAGGCGAAGACCAGCGCGAGGACCGCTGCCACCGGATTCCAGGCGAGCTTCATCGCGAACGTGCCAAGCACCCTTCGTTCGGAAAAACCCAAAGACCGCACCATCTGCACATGCGTCTCGCCGAGTGTGTCGAGCAACTGGGCGCGGGTCATCCGCGCGACGACCCCGGCTGGATAGGCGGCCACGACCAGGGCGGGCAGGATCAGGTGCCGCAGCGCGCTGCCGAGCACCGCCCAGTTTCCGCTGATCAGCGAGTCGACAACCGGCATCTGGGTGCGGGTGGCCAGCGGGTGGCTGAATATGAGGTTCGGGTCGTACTGGCCGGCGACCGGCAGCAGCCGCAGCCGCTGGGCGAAGATGAGCTGCAGGATCAGCGCCAGCCAGAACACCGGCATGGAGACGCCGAGCACGGACCCGGCCCGGATGCCATGGTCGAGAAGGCTGCCCGGCCACCGCGCGGCGGCCAGCCCGAGCGGCACGCCCACCGCCACCGCGATGACCAGCGCGGCGATGACCAGCTCCAGCGTGGCCGGCGCCGCGGTGCCGATGTCAGACAGCACGGGGCGGTGGGTGTGGATCGAGATGCCCCAGTTCCCGGTCACGATGCCGCCGAAATATTTGCCGATGCGCACCGGCAGCGGCTGGTCGAGGCCGAGGTACTGGCGGGCCCGGACGATCTGGGCGGCCGAGGCGTGCGGCCCGGCCCACGTCGCCGCCGGGTCGCCGGGCACCACGTCGGCGATCACGAACGTCAGGATCACCACGCCCGCGACGACCACCAGGGCCAGGGCCGCCCGGCGGACGGCGTACCGGATCACCGGGCGGCTCCGCGGGCCATCGGCTCAGGGCTTCAGGCTGTACACGAAGACCACGTTCGGGTACGCCGGGTTCACCCGGAAACCCGAGATCCCGCTGAGCATGGCGTACTGGTAGTTGGCGTTGTACAGGAACAGCATCGGCGCCTGCTGCAGGATCGTCACCTGCATGTTCCGGTACAGCTGCCCGGCCGCGGGCTTGTCGGTCGCCACCAGCGGCTCGACCTGGTTGATCATGCGGTCCAGGGACGCGTTCGAGTAGTACGACAGGTTGAAGTACGGCGGGTTCTCGGTCTGCAGCAGGTTGGTGAACCACGAGTACGGGTCGGCGTAGTCCGGCCACCAGTACTCCATGAAAATATCCTGGTGCTGCGCGGCGTCCGACGACTTTCCCTTCGCCCACTGAGTGGGCCAGGCGAGCGACTGCACGCTGAGGTTCACGTTCAGCGCGGCCAGGTCCGACTTGATGATGGTCGCGACGACCTGCTCGTTGCTGTCGCCCTGGGTGTAGGTGAGGCTCAGGCTCAGCGGCTTGCGCCCGGGGCCGTAACCGGCCTGCCCGAGCAGCGCGGCGGCTTTCGCCTTGTCGTAGGAGTAACCCGGCAGGTCGCCGAAGTGGCCGAACAGGCCAGGGGGGACGATACCGCTGGAGACGACGCCGGCGCCCTGCAGCGCCGCGATGATGCCCTGGTAGTCGATCGCGTAGGAGATCGCCTGGCGCAGCGGGAGGGACAGGCGCTTGACGTTGAGCTGGCCGAGCAGGTTCTGCCATGACGGCGAGCTGACCAGGGTGACGCCGGAGTCCCCCTTGAACGATGACCACAGCGACGGGTTTATCTGCTCCACGAACGTGACCTGCCCGGACCGCAGCAGCTGCGCGGCGGTGGTGTCCTGGGGCACGACGCGGTACACGACCTTGCCGTAGTGCGGGCCGGACCAGCCGCCCCAGTACTGGGGAAATTCCTTGAGGGTGACCTCGAACTCCTGGCCCTTGTTCCAGGTCTGCGCCGTGTACGGGCCGGTGCCGGCGTCGTGCCCGGCGTTCAGCCAGGTGGCCAGCGCGCTTCCTCCTCCGGCTTGGGTGTCGTATATGTAGGCGGAGTAGTCGGCCGACGCCTGCAGGGCCAGCGGGGACGCGTAACTCAGGTGGAAGACCAGCGTGTACGGGTCCGGTGTGCCGATCGTCTTGACCGCGCCCCAGATGTAGGCGGCGCCGCCGCCGAGCTTGATCGTGCGCAGGATCGCGGCCCTGGCCGCCTGCGCCGTCATCGGCCGGCCGGTGTGGAAGACGACGCCGTGCCTGAGGTGGAACGTCCAGGTCCTGCCGGCGTCCGCCGACGTCCAGCTGGTGGCCAGCAGCGGGCCGACGGCGTGGGTCGCCGGGTCGTACCGGGTGAGTGTCTCGTACATCTCGCTCATCGCGATGATGCCGTCGGAGTACTCGGTGGCCGGGTCCCATCCGTCGACCATCACCGGCGCGGTTGTGTCGTACGTGAACACCTCGCTGGCGGCGGTTTGCTGCGTGCTCGGCGGGCTGGCCGAGCCTCCGCAGGCGGCCAGGGAAAGGACCAGCGCCGCCGCGGCGGCGGCCGCCCACGTGTGATGGCGGTTCATGGGTGCCTCCGTAGCGCTAGATCCCCGCCAGCCGCGCCTGCTGGGCCAGGCGTGCCTGCAGGTGATGGTCGGGCACGCCGCCCAGGGCGCCCGCCGCCTTGACCCGGATCCGGACCGCGGGGGAGGTGAGATAGGCCAGCGGGATCTCTTCTATCTCGATGATGTGCACCGCGGCCGGGTCCGCGCCCGCGGCGACCGCGCGCTCGCGAGCCTCGTCCCGCGCCTCGTCGAGGGCGGCCTGCCTTCCGCCGGGCCCGAGGTGGAAGATCCGGTCCACCTGGCCGCTTACCGACGCGATGGCCGCGCCGACGGCGTTGGCCGCGTCGAAATGCTCCGGCCGGATGATCTCGCTCACGCCAGGCAGCCGGTCGGGAACCAGGATGCTGCCGCCGCCGACGGCGATGAGCGGACGGTCATCCCTGGAGGTCTTCACCCTGTCGATCGCCTCGGCGAGCATCACGTCGGCCTTCGCCAGTGCCCCGGAGAGCAGCGCGCGGTGACCGCCGGCCGAGGCTGGACCCTTGCCCAGCGGCACCGTGCCGAGCGACGCGCGGCCCGCCGCCACCGCGCTGTCCGTCAGCGTCGGCGTCGTCCCGCCGAAGACCAGCGCCTCCCGCTCCAGCCGGTATCCGACGCTACGCGGCCCGATGCGGACGTCGCCGGGGTCGCCGGACACCACAGTGCCCCCGCCTAGCGCGATCGTGACCAGATCCGGCATGCGGAAGTTCGTCCGGATGCCGCCGATCTCCACGCCCTGCGACGATTCCCGGGGGAACCCGTTGGCCAGCACGCCGAGGTCGGTGGAGGTGCCGCCCACGTCGGCCACCAGCGAATCCGAGATCCCGGTGAGGAACGCGGCGCCGCGGACGCTGTTGGCCGGCCCGCTGCCGATGGTGAGCACTGGATACCGCAATGCCTGATCGAGGCTCATCAGCGTGCCGTCGTTCTGCGCGAAGAACGTGACCGGGCGCAGGCCGTGAGCGGCGAGCGCGTCGCGCATCGCGCTGGCCACGTCGCGCGCCACCCCGGCCAGGGCGCCGTTGAGTATGGTTGCGTTCTCCCTCTCGAGGAGCCCGATCGAGCCGATCTCGTGGCTGAGCGACACGTGCACGTCGCCGAGCTCGCGCTTGACGATCTCGGCCGCCATCAGCTCATGCCGGGGTGAGACGGGGGCGAACACGCTGGTGATCGCGATGCCGTCGGCGGCGCCGCCGACCCGGCCGAGGAACCGGGCGATGGCGTCGGTGTCGAGGGGGGAGAGGTCCTGGCCGTCGAACTCGATCCCGCCGTCGACGATCGTCGCGCCGACGGAGACCGCCGCCACCAGGTCCGGCGGCCAGCCGAACATCGGCCTGATGCTGTAGGTGGCGGGACCGCCGATCCGCAGCACGGCCACCCGGCGGAGATTCCTGCGCTCGAGGACGGCGTTGGTGGCGTGGGTGGTGCCGAGCATGACGTGGCTGATCCGCCCGGCGCCCGCGCCGGGCGCGCCGAGCACCGCGCCGACCGCCGCGACGATCCCGCCGGTGATGTCGGGGGTGCCGGGCACCTTGGCCTTGGCGATCACCCGGTCGGCGGTATCCATGATCACGGCGTCGGTGTTGGTGCCGCCGACGTCGACGCCGAGACGGCAGTCAGGCGCTGGCACCGGCGAGCTCCTCCACTGGCAGGTAGTCGAAGTCGTAGCCGAACGCCCGTGGCCCCGCGATCATGATCCCCTTCTCGGTACGCCAGACCGGGTCGCACGCGAAGGCGATCACCGTCACCCGCTGGCCGTAGGCGATCCGCTCGGTCACGATCGCGTCGGCGGTCTCGCTGTCCAGCACGGAGATCAGGTCCGGCACCGAGGCGAGCACCCGCCCGCGCTCGAGCGCCACCAGGTTCTCGTTCTGCAGCTCCAGCCTGATCAGGCGTCCCGCGTCCGGGCCCAGGCCCTCGACGATCACCGAACCGCGGGCGAACCCGCTCGTCGTCCTGCGCTCGACGTCCAGGATCTTCCCGGTGATGAGCCGGAACCCGCCGACCGCCGCCACCAGGGCGTCGACCGGGCTGCCCTCCGCACCGGTGACGGCCTCGCCGATCCTGATCGCCAGCGAGACCGAGCCCCGCACCGTCGCGCCGCGCGCCTGCGCCGCGGTCAGCGTGAACTCCGTCGATGAGGCGGCACCGCCGAACTCCACGGCCGCGGCCCGCTCCAGGCGTTCCATCCACTGGCCGGAAATCGTCTGGAAGATGACGAGGTTGCCGCGTTCGTCGGTCATCACCGCCGGGCTCGGTGAAATGCCAGCGAGATGCATGGTGACCTGGGGAACTTCGGGAAACGCGCGTCCCATGCCGTCGGCGTCGGCCACCGGCAGCCCCATTCGCGCCGCCCAGGTGATGGGCAGCAGGCCGTTCGATCCGCCGATCTCGGCCGCCATGAGCGCGGCGACCCGGCGCCCGGTGAGAAATTCCAGGTGCTCCCGCAGCCGGGCGCCCTCGTCCCCGTTCTCGATCTTCTCCACGCTGACCGTCGGCGCGCCAATCCCGCCGCACGGCATGATCAGCGAGTCGCCGGGCAGTTCGTCCAGGTCAACGAGTACGGCGGGGCCAAAGTCCTCGGCGGCCTGCAGCGCCTGGAGCAGCCCGAGATAAGGGTCGCCCCCGCCTCCGGCGCCGAGCACGGCGCAGCCGCGGGCCAGCGCACGGAGCGAATCGGGATCAAGCAAGCGCTTCATGATCGGGTTAATGATCGCAGTGAGATGAAACGTACTTCGGCCGTTATGCGCAATGATTCCTGAAACGTGACCGGGATGGTACAGGCCGGCGCAATTCGGCCCGGACGATCTCCTCCCGCAGCTCTTCGGCGCTCAGCGCGCGCACCAGCCGGGGCGGGCTCGACCCGGGCACGCGCGCGTAGTAGTGGCCGGCGACTCCCTGCCACACGTACCAGCGCGGGAACTCCCGCGCGTAGGCCCACCACTCCGGGACGGACGCCCCGGCCCCCCGTGTGATCGCTGTTGTCGCCGTCTCGTCAACCGCGTCCAGTCCGGATACGGTGTCGCGCTCCATAGCTGCCCCTCGGAAAGCAACGCAGGCGATGACGTGGCCACGGTCACGTCCTGAGCAGAAACCGGAATGCACAGCTATAGTCCCAGCTAGGTGACCGGCGGGTAATGGGCAGATTGCACCATGATCGCGGAGGATGTGTGCGGTCGGCATAGGGTGTCGTGCGATGCCTACCGTCGATGAGATTCTCACCGGCTCGCCGCTGTCCGGGCTGCGGCGAGTCAGCCGCGGAGGCGGCGGCCGCACGGTCACAGCGGCCCGCCTCGCCGAGCGGTTCGCCGAGCTTGACCGGGCGCCCGCCGGCAGTTTTGTGGTGCTGTCCCGGCTGGCCTCGGCGGAGATCACCGGTTACCGCCTGGACATGGCGCTGCGCTGGGCGGCGATCCACCGTGTGGCCGCCGTCGCGGCGTTCTCCGCCGAGGAGTGGCGGCCCGCGGTGACCGCGCTGGACATCGCCGGGCGCGCCGACATCGCGCTGGTATCGGTGCCCGACGACGCCGAGCTCGCCGCGCTGGTACGCGCGATCTTCGGCGAGATCGGCGGCGGAGCGGAGCGCGCGCTCGGGCGTGCGCAGCGGGGGCTCCAGGCGGTGCAGCGCGCCGAGCGGTCCGGAGCGGGCCCGGATGAGCTGTGCCAGGCGGTCGGCGACGCGCTCGGAACCACCGTCGAGTACCGCCCCGCGCAGGGAGGCGGCCTCTCCGCCAACGGTGACAGCCCGGCGGGGGCGGTCAGCGTGCCGGTGCTGGCCGGCGAGGCGCCGTCCGGGTACTTCGTGGCGCCGGACGTGGGCGGTGATATGGCCACCGCCGCCGGCCTGGTGCTGCACGCCGCGGCGGCGGCCGGCGCCCGGGTCCTCGACCTGGCGCGGCGCGCCGCGGGCATCCCGGCCCGGTCCCGCAGCGAGCTGCTCGCCGAACTGCTCATGTCGGACTCGGCGATCAACGAGGACCTGATGGAGCGGGCCCGGCAGCTGGGGATCCCGGTGAGCGGCTGGCACGTCGCGGTCCGGATCGAAGCCGATGACCTGGACGACGCCGAGCAGGACGAGGTGCGGCGGTTCGAGCTGCTCGAGTCCGCGGGCCAGGCGGCGCTCCAGGCCGCCTCATCGTCGGGCGAGACCTGGTACCTGTCACGTGTCGCGCGCGCCATCATCCTCATCCGCGTGACGACCTCCAACCCGGGCCCGCAGGCGGGCGCACGGGCCGCCCGGTCGGCGGAACGGGCGCTGCTGGCCATCCGCGCCCGGGTTCCCGCCCTGCGGTTCCGGGCGGGCGTGGGGGCCGCGCACGAGGGCCCGACGGGCCTGCGCGCCTCGGCCGCCGAGGCCCGGGGCGCCCTCGCCGCCGCCCGCGCCGCGCGCAAGCCACCCGGCGTCGCCGCCCATGACGCCGTGGGCATCAGGCGGATGCTGATGGAGTGGTACGCGTCGGACACGGTTCGCGCCTCCGTGCGGGACCAGCTCGCGCCGCTGGAGAACCTCGGGCCTGCCCGTGCCGACATCGCGATCCGCACGCTCGCGGTGTACCTCGACGAGCAAGGGTCGGTCATCAGGACCGCGCAGCGGCTGCACCTGCACCGCAACGCGGTGACCAACCGGCTTCGGGGCATCACCGAGCTGCTCGACGTCGACCTCGACGATCCCGACCAGCGGCTCGCCCTGCAGCTCGCCTGCCGCGCACGCCTCCTCGGCTGAGCCAGGCGGGCGAACCAGGCGGGCGAACCAGGCGGCCCCGAACCGGACGGGCGAACCGGCTCGATGGAAATCTGAGCCGGTTATAACCGGCTCAGATTTCCATCGAGCCGCCTGGCGCCAGCGAGAACGCGGCTACCTGGGGTTCTTGAATTTTTAACCAGCGCCGTGAACCGCCCAGGGGGGGATCGACGTATCACTGGTCGGGACCGTCCGGGATCGGCGAGGAGCATCGCATGGCACCAGCATGGGCACGTCCGCTGAAGGCTGCAATCCTGAGAGAGGGGGGAAGGAGGCGTCTGCGGGCGGCCGCGGGGGCCGGCGTGGCAGCCGCGGTAGGGCTCACGCTGGGTGCCGGGCCAGCGGCATCCGCTTCGGCGGTCAGTCCTGGCACCGCACCCGCCGCACATACCGCCCCCGCCGCACATACCGCCCCCGCCGCACATACCGCACCTGCCGCACATACCGCACCTGCCGTCACCGCCGTCGCCTGGGGCGACAACAGCGCGGGCGAGCTCGGTGACAACACCCTGACCGGCACCCAGCTGCCCGCGAGCGTGACGGGACTGAGCGGCCCGCGGATGGTGAGCGTGGCCGGCCGCCACGACCTCGCGCTGCTGCCAAATGGCACCGTCCTCGCCTGGGGAGACGACACCTACGGCCAGCTCGGGAACGGGATCGCGAGCTCCAACGGCGACACCGAGGCGCCCACGCTGGTCAGCGGGCTGTCGAAGGTGACGGCGGTCGCCGCGGGGGAGGAGCACAGCCTCGCGCTGCTGTCCAACGGTACGGTCATGGCCTGGGGCGACAACGCCGAAGGCCAGCTCGGCAACGGCACGACCGCCGGCAGCGCCCAGCCGGTGGCGGTCAAGGGCCTGACCGGGGTTAAGGCGATCGCGGCCGGAAGCCTGTTCAGCCTGGCGCTGCTGTCCAACGGCACGGTGATGTCCTGGGGCGACAACCGCGAGGGCGCGCTCGGCGACGGGACCCTGGTGAACAGCGATGTGCCGGTGCCCGTGAAGGGGCTGGCCAAGGTCACCGCGATCGCCGGCGGCGGGCTGTACGCGCTCGCGCTGCTGTCCAACGGGACCGCGATGTCCTGGGGCGACAACGAGGCCGATCAGCTCGGCGACGGCCAGGACGTGTCCGTCCAGCCGTCCAGCACGGTGCCCGTCAAGGTCACCGGGATCACCGGCATCCGGGCGATAGCCGCCGGGGCCGAGCACGGGCTCGCGCTTCTGGCCAGCGGCACGGTCATGGCCTGGGGCAGCAACTCGGAGTTCCAGCTCGCCCGTTCGAACGGCTTCCCGGGAGGGGTCGCCGACAGCGACGTGCCGCTCACGGTGCCGGGACTGCCCAAGGCCACCACGATCGCCGCCGGGGGACAGTTCTCGCTGGCGATCGTGGCGGGCGGCAAGGTCGATGGCTGGGGAGACAACGCGCTGGGCCAGCTCGGCAACGGCACGAACGCCACAACGCCCTCCGTGGTCACGGCCCGGGGACTGGCGGGAGCGACCGCTGTGACGGCGGGTGGCGAGGCGGCACTGGCGCTGGGGCCCGGCCTCAAGGCAAGTACCGCCGCGGCCGGTGGCCCCGTGGCCGGTGGCCCCGTGGCTGGTGGCGCCGCGGCCGTGGCCGGCCCGGTTTCGAGCCCGTGGCGGGTCACCGCGAACCCGGTGGACCCCGTCTCGTCCGACGGCCTGACGGACGTCGTTTTCAGCGGCGTGTCGGCGCTCAGCGCGAACGCCGCGTGGGCCGTCGGCGCGTCATCCTCTCTTTTCAATCCCGTGCCGCTCGCCGAGCGCTGGGACGGCACCGCCTGGCATCAGCTTCCCGTGCCGCTGCCGTCGGCCGCGACCGTCGGCCGGCTGGCGGGTGTCCTGCAGCTCAGTCCCGGTAACGCATGGGCCGTGGGCAGCATCACGCCGCAGACGGGCGGCACGAACCTGACGCTGATCGAGCACTGGGACGGTACCCGGTGGTCGGTGGTGCCGAGCCCGAACCCGGTGACCGGCAGCGGCACCACCGACACCCTCGAGGCGATCTCCGGCACCTCCGCCAGCGACCTGTGGGCCGTCGGGTCCTTCGGCACCGGCATGTTCAACGCCATGCTGTTCGAGCACTGGAACGGAACAAAGTGGAGCTTCGTCCCGCCGCCCAGCATCGCCGGTGACATCTTCGGCAGGGCGGTGACCACGATCTCCGCGACCGACGCCTGGGCGGTCGGCGACACCGCCACCGCCACCATCTCCGCGCACTGGAACGGCCAGGCGTGGTCGTTCGTCAGCACCCCGTTCCTGCAGGACGGCGCGGCGCCGACCAACTTCCTCACCGGCGTGACCGCGACCGGCCCGAACAACGTCTGGGCCAGTGGCTACGAGGGCAACGTCAACCAGCAGAACTTCGCCCTTCCGTACGTGCTGCACTGGAACGGGACCGCGTGGTCGCTGACGAAGGTGCCGAACAGCGGCTCGGAGGGCAGCCAGCTTCGCGGCATCACCGCCCTGTCGGCCACCGACCTGTGGGCGGCGGGGGAGACGCTCGAAGACGACGGGAGCCTGCTCACCCTGACCGAGCACTTCAACGGCAAGTCCTGGTCCACGGCGCCCAGCCTGGATCCCGGTGAGCTGCCGCCGGGCATCGACAGCTCGCTCAACGCGGTCGCGGGCGTATCACCGCACACTCTGCTCACCGTCGGGGCGCAGGAGACTCCGACCACGTGCTGCCTGACGGCTCTCGCCGAGCGCACGACAAGCGGCTGAGCCGGCCCAGCGCCCTGGGCACACTCAAGCGCGCCCTGGGCAGCCACGGCATGCCGTGAGCCTGCTCAGGGCGCCCAGCCGACGGTCATGATGTAGATGCCGAACCAGGCCGACGCGGCGGCGAGGACGACGATCAGCGGGATCAGCACCCACGTTCGCAGCGGCGCCAGGAGGCGGCCCGGCGGGAGGGCGAGCAGCACGGCAGGCAGCAGGAAGCGCGGCTTCGAGCCGAAGAAGTAAGGCCCAGTGGCGAGGGCGATCGCCACGACCAGCAGGGTGTAGACCTTCAGGCCCAGCGGGATGCGCTCGGCCAGCACGCACCCGGTGAGCGTCACGGCCGCGGCAAGCACGAGCAAGGTCAGCGCCTCGGCCGCCGTTGGCCCGTCGATGACCGCGACCCGCAGCGCGTGCGCCGTGCTCCGGCCCCAGTCGAAGCTCAGGTGCGTGATGCTTTCGACCCAGAACCATCCCGACGCCCGGTGCAGCGAGCGGGCCGTGTACGCCCACCAGCCCAGCATGCCCAGCGGCGACAGCAGCAGCCCGGCGGCCGGGCGCCACCACGCGGAGAAGGGCTGGCGCGCCCGTGCGGCCCGCACCAGCGCGGCGATCGATGCTACCGCCACCGCCGCGATGAGCGCCATGGCGGCGCTGCGAACGGTTCCGGCCAGCGTCGTGAAAACCGCCGCCGTCAGCCAGCGCCGCTCCGCCAGCGCCACCAGGGCCCAGACGGCCAGCGCGCAGAACAGGGCCTCCGAGTACAGCATGGACAGCACGATCGAGCCGGGGGCCGCCCCCCACAGCGCGGGCATGAGAAGGCTGACCCGCCGGTCGCCGGTCAGCGTCATGCCGAGCCTGGTCAGCCCCCACGCGGCCGCGCACCCAGCGGCGAGCGTCACGGCCAGGGCGGCGTGCGCCGCGCCGAGTGCCCAGGCGATGGTGTCAATGGCCGCCGGGTACCCAGGAAACCAGGCGTATATGACGTCATGGCGCAGGTCACCCGGGATATAGGAATAGCCGTGAGCAGCAATGATCAGGTAGCGGCCGCTGTCCCAGGACGATATGAGATGCCACAGCGAATAGTGCAGCTGCTCGAATCTCCCGCGCGGCAGCAGGAAGGCCGCGATCGCGTAGCCGAGCGCGCGGATACCCGCGTAGATCAGCGCCCCGCAGAGAGGCAGCGGGACGCCACGGCCCCGGGCGCTCCGCGCTTCGGCCGGCTCAGCCCCCCGGTTCGCGACTGACGCCGCCGCCGGCGCCGCCGCCGGGCCCGCATCCGCCGCACATTGCTCATCCATACGCCTCCCCCCACAGCGTGGCCCGGAGCAACACCTGACATTACTCAGGGCTAACCGGCGCGCCATTAACGATTTGTTCACGACATGACAAAAATGTTTCCCGATCGTTAACGCCCCGCCTTGTAGCGTAACCAGGTGCAGACCACCTTCCCCCGGGAGGAATGCACATGCCCCGGTCAGCCATCCCGCGGCCGCGCGCCGCCCACGTCTTCGCGGCATCGCTCGCCATCGCCACCCTGGTACCCGCGGCGGCATCCGCCCGGGCCGCGACCTCACGCGTCCCTTCCGCGTCACCGACTTCACCGGTGAACCTGGCCACCCCCGTGAACTTCGCGCAGGCCATCGCCGCCCATGATGCCACCGTGACCGCGGGCGACGCGCGGTTCGAGGTGCTCGGCGGCGGGCTGATAAGGCTGGAGTACTCGCCCACCGGCACGTTCGGGAACATGCCCACGGTCAACGTGCTGGACCGGCGTTTCCCGGTTCCCAGGTTCGCCGCGTCGGCGACAGACGGCTGGCTCACGATCAGGACCGCGGAGGCGACGCTGCGGTACCGGCTCGGCTCCGGGCCGTTCACGCCGGCGAACACGTCGCTGTCTTACGAGCTCAACGGCAACGACCGGACCGCCCGGCCCGCCTGGGACTGGGAGTGCCCGTTCGGCCAGGTCTGCCAGTCCGGCGCGGCGGCGCTCAGCGGCGGCGCGAATCTGGCCGCCAATCACGCCAACTACGAGAGCACGGCGGGCTTCATCCAGAACCTGGGCCAGGGAAACGGCGCCACGGCCACCTGGCAGGTGCTCGGTGCCCCGGCGGGCCCCGCCACCGTCACGGTCAGGTACGCGAACTACATCGGCGCCATCGGCGGCCCGGCGCCCAGGACGATCGACCTGACCGTCAACGGGATGGACGTAAAGACCCTCACCCTGCCGCCGACGGCGAGCTGGGACGACTGGTCGGCCGTGAGCACCACCGTCCCGCTTACCGCCGGAACCAACCAGGTCGGCGTGACCTGCGCCGCCGCGGACAGCTGCAACGTCAACGTCGACACCCTGTCGGTGGCCGCGCCCGGCAGCCCAGCGCCGGCCGTGCCGGCCATGGGCTACCTTGGCGGCTGGACCCGCAGCTTCGACAACGCCACTTACGGTCCCGGCTACAGCTGCCCTAAGGGAACCCCCACCGCGTCGCGGTGCACGGCCGCGCTGCCGGTCATGCACTCCGGGCTGCTCGACCGGGCGGGTTACCGGCTGCTGGACGACACGCCGAGCGCGGAGTGGACCAAGGACGGCTGGGTGCGGCCACGGCCGGCGGGCGGCGACGTCCAGGACGGCTACCTGTTCGTGTACGGGCAGGACTACAGGACCGCGCTCGGCGATCTCGCCCGGCTGACCGGCCCGGCGCCGCTGCCGCCCGAGTCGGCATTCGGCGTGTGGTATTCCCGGTATTACCCGTACACCGCCGCCGACTACGAGAACTCGCTCATCCCGGCGCTGCGGGCCAGCAACGTGCCGCTGGACACGCTGTCCGTCGACACCGACTGGAAAGCCCCGAACCAGTGGGACGGCTGGGAATGGAACCCGGCCCTGTTCCCCGACCCGCAGGCCTTCCTCGCCTGGGCCAAATCGCAGGGCATCAACGTCACGCTCAACATTCACTCGAGCATCTCCGACAGCGACCCCAAGCTTTCCCAGGCCGAAGCCATCGCCGGCAACACCCTCGCGAACTCGAACTGCTTCAGCGGCGCCTGCAAGGTGTGGGACTGGAGCCAGGTACCGCAGGCGGAGTCGAACTTCGCGCTGCAGCAGCCCTTCGAGTCGCAGGGGACCGCGTTCTGGTGGCTGGACTGGTGCTGCGACAACTCCACGGTGTCCATGCCCGGGCTCACCCCGGACAACTGGATCGACCACCTGTACGCCCAGGAGATGATCAACTCCGGCGAGCGCGGCTTCGTGCTCGGCCGGATCGGCACGTCCTTCCAGAACCCCGACGTCGTGTACCCGGCCGGCCCGTGGTCCGCGCGCACCTCGGCGATCCACTTCACCGGTGACACCTGGGGCACCTGGAACACTCTCGCGTTCCAGGCCGAGCTCGCGCCCGACGAGGCCACCATCGGCCTGCCGTACGTGAGCGACGACATCGGCAGCTTCCTCGGCCCGCCGCCCGGCACGCCGGGGGACGACCCCGACCTCTACGCCCGCTGGGTACAGCTCGGCGCCTTCCAGCCACTGCTCCGGCTGCACTCCAACCACGGCAACCGGCTGCCGTGGGACTACCCGCAGCCGGCCAACGACGTGGCGGCGAGTTTCCTTCGGCTGCGCGAGGCGCTCGTGCCGTACACGTACACGCTGGCCAGCCAGGCCACCGCGTCAGGCCTGCCCATCACCAGGCCGCTGTACCTGGATTACCCGGGCCAGCCGGCCGCGTACAGCAGCCCGGACGAGTACCTGTACGGCCCGGACGTGCTGGTGGCCCCGGTGACGACGCCGGGCAACGTCGCCAGGCAGAATGTCTGGTTCCCGCCGGGACGGTGGGTGGACTGGTTCACCGGCGCCACCTTCGACGGGCCCTCGACGCAGACGCTCACCGTGCCGCTGGACCGGATGCCGGTCTTCGTCAGGGCGGGCGTCATCGTGCCGGAGCAGCCGGGCACGCTCAACGTCAGCGCCGCCGCGGGCCGGCCCGTGACGCTGCGCGTGTTCTCCGGTGCGAGCGGGCAGTTCAGCCTCTACCAGGACGCCGGCACAGGTCTCGGGTACACGCGCGGCGAGCGCACCACGACAATTATCAGGAACGAGACGGGCGATGCGGGATACCAGCCTCGTTCCTCCTGTGAGCAGGGCCAAGCCGGTACGGCGCCGTCGCGCTCCGACGCCGCGTCATCCACCGTGATCATCGGCCCGGCGTGCGGGTCCTACCCGGGCGAGCCCGCCACGCGGGCGTTCGAGGTCCAGCTGGTGAACCTGTCCCAGCCCCGCGAGGTCCGGCTGAACGGCCGCGCGCTGCCGCGGGTCGCGCCGGGCGGCGGCGACGGCTGGTGGTATGACGCCTCCGCGCAGACCGTGGACGTCGCGCTGCCGGCGAGCCCGGCCGGCCGGCCGCTGGTCATCACGCAGAAAGGTGGGTCGGCCGTGACACGGCCCGAGCCCGCGGCAGCCGGCCTGACGATCGGCCCGGCGGCGCCGCTGACGCTGAACCCCGGCCAGTCGGCGCAGGTCACGACCACGGTCGCCGACAAAGGGCCCGGAGCCCTGAGCGATGTCAGCGTGGGGCTCACCGCACCGCGGGGCTGGACCGTCACTCCCGGCACGCAGCTCGTGCCGATCATCGCCGACGGCGGCTCGGCCACGCAGCCCTGGACGGTCACCGCGCCGGCCGGCGCGCAGGGGCCGCAGACGGCCGCGCTGCAGGCCACGGCCGGCTACATCAGCGCGGGAAGCGCGCAGAGCGTGACCGCGAGCGAGCAGGCGCCGCCGGCGCCCGCTCCGCAACCGCCGCCGGCGATCAGCAACGTCCAGCCGGCGAGCGGCAACGCCGGGACGGCGATCACCATCACCGGCCAGAACTTCGGCGCCAGCCAGGGATCGAGCTACCTGTTCCTTGCCGACCTGGGCACGAGCTGGGGCGCTCCGTTCGACGGCGCCACCCTCACGATCACCAGCTGGAGCGACACGTCGGTCACCTTCGTGCTGCCTTCGCCGCAGGGCCCGAACGGCGTCTGGCACCTTGTCCCCGGTACCACCGCGACGGTCACGGTCAACGTCAACGGCTCCGCGTCGAACGCCGCCCAGATCGCCATCAGCTGACCGCAGGCGCCCCTCCGCCGCCGCGCGGTGATGCTGAAGGCCGCTGAGCCCCGGCGGGTTCGCTATCCATAGTTGGCGGGCTGGTACAGGTCTCGCTACAATCGAAAGCATGATCGCGGAGGAGGTTCTGCTGCACCACCGGACGGCGGGTCCGGACGGCCGTGCCATGCTCTTTCTGCGAGCCGCGAAGTCCTGGCTCTACATACGTGTCCCCGCCAACATCCGTGCGCGCCTAGCCGCCACCGCAAGGCCGCGGCAAGTGCTCACGCGCGAAGACGCTGCAACAGCCGCTCAGGTGAGCACCAAGCCACGGCAACTGCGCCCCATCGTCGTTCCGGCTAGCTTGAGCGAACTGCACGGGCCGTCGTCCGGCCTTGTAACGCCACCCCGCCGCCTGTGGTGGTCGGGCGAGGACGGCACCGCGTTTGATTTGAGCAACCAGGCCCAGGCTGCGGAACTGTACGAGGCGATTTTTGAGGCCGCCCGAACATACTGGGACATCGCAGATCATCTTAATGCCGGGCTGCTGGTCGAATTGTGGCCAGACCTCGGGATGCGTCGCGCCACCCGGCAAGCATGGGAAGCCGCACATCCGGTCCTTGCGGCGGCCAGCGCGTCCATCCACGCTGCCTGATGGGGATGCTCGCCCGCCACCGGCAGGTGGCGGAGATCGTTCTCAGCGCAGCGTCCGGATACCTGGTCGCCCTCGGCGGCGGGAACGCGCTCCTGGCCCATAAGGTGACCGACCGTCCCACACAGGACATCGATGTATTTTTCGGCAAGAACGACGACCTGGCTGAGGCCACCCCCGCGATTGAGGCCGCTCTCGCTGCCGCAGGCTACGGCGTGGAATCCATCGACAAGAGCGGGGGACTCACCGACATCTGGCAGGACGCGGGGGAAGGCCTAGCCGAATGGGAGGTCACCACCCCGGACCGGGAGCACGTCGTGCAGGTACAGGCCGGACATTTCGAGGTGCTTGCCAAGCCAGTCAAGATGAAGGGCATCGGCCCCGTCCTCGCGCTCGATGACATCGCCGGCCACAAGGCATGCGCGATGGCCAGCAGGGCAGTCGCCCGCGACTTCGTGGACATAGCCGCACTGCAGGAATACCGCAAGAAGTACCGGTGGGTGAAGCTGATCGAGCTCGCGCAAGAACGCGATCCCGGCCTTGAACTTGCCGATTTCGCGGAAGCCGTCCGCCGTTTCGACCGTTTGGCAGACGACAGGTTTGCTCGGCTCCTGCCGCGAGGACGGGACATGGAGTGGCTCCGGCACCACTTTAGGGACTGGCCGCGTCAAGCCACCCGAGCCTGTTAACAGACCCCGACGGCCGGAAGACCCGACAACTAACGCGGTACGGCGCAGCACCAGAATCGTCGTTCCTGATCATGGTGGCAGTCGTCGCGAGCAGGTTGCAGCTACCGCGATCGGGCTCACGCCTGGCCCAGGACTTGAGCCCGGCCCCGGTTGCATGATCATGCAGTGGTGTGCATATAATTTCATTCATGTCCAAGGTGCTCGCTTCCCTGCCTGTCGGCGAACGAGTCGGGATCGCCTTCTCCGGCGGCCTCGACACCTCGGTAGCGGTCGCGTGGATGCGCGAGAAGGGCGCGGTGCCGTGCACCTACACCGCAGACATCGGGCAGTACGACGAGCCCGACATCGCCTCGGTGCCCGGGCGCGCCGCGGCGTACGGCGCGGAGATCGCCCGGCTGGTCGACTGCCGGGCGGCCCTCGTGGAGGAGGGGCTAGCGGCTCTGGCCTGCGGCGCGTTCCACATCCGGTCCGGCGGCCGCGCCTACTTCAACACCACGCCGCTCGGCCGGGCCGTCACGGGCACCCTGCTCGTGCGCGCGATGCTCGAGGACGGCGTGCAGATCTGGGGGGACGGCTCCACCTTCAAGGGCAACGACATCGAGCGGTTCTACCGTTACGGACTGCTCGCCAACCCGTCGCTGCGCATCTACAAGCCGTGGCTGGATGCCTGCTTCGTCGGCGAGCTCGGTGGCCGCAAGGAGATGTCCGAGTGGCTGCTCGCCCGCGGCCTGCCCTACCGGGACAGCGCGGAGAAGGCCTACTCCACCGACGCGAACATCTGGGGCGCGACCCACGAGGCCAAGGCGCTGGAGCACCTCGACGCCGGCATCGAGATCGTCGAGCCGATCATGGGCGTGCGGTTCTGGGACCCGGCCGCCGAGATAGCGGCGGAGGACGTCACGATCGGCTTCGAGCAGGGACGGCCGGTGACGGTCAACGGCAAGGAGTTCGCCTCCGCCGTCGACCTGGTGCTGGAGGCCAACGCCATCGGCGGCCGGCACGGCCTGGGCATGTCCGACCAGATCGAGAACCGCGTCATCGAGGCCAAGAGCCGGGGCATCTACGAGGCGCCGGGAATGGCGCTGCTGCACGCGGCGTACGAGCGGCTGGTCAACGCGATACACAACGAGGACACCGTCGCCACCTACCAGATCGAGGGACGGCGGCTGGGCAGGCTGCTGTACGAGGGCCGCTGGCTGGACCCGCAGGCGCTGATGCTGCGCGAGTCGCTGCAGCGCTGGGTCGGGGCGGCGGTCACCGGCGAGGTGACCCTGCGGCTGCGGCGCGGTGAGGACTACTCCGTCCTGGACACCTCCGGGCCGGCGTTCAGCTACCACCCGGACAAGCTGTCCATGGAGCGGACCGAGGACGCCGCCTTCGGGCCGGTCGACAGGATCGGCCAGCTGACCATGCGCAACCTCGACATCGCCGACTCGCGCGCCAAGCTCGAGCAGTACGCCTCGCTCGGCATGGTCGGCAGCCGGCACCCGGCGCTGATGGGTGCCGCGCAGGCGGCCTCGACCGGGCTGATCGGCGCGATGCCCGAGGGCGGCGCCGAGGCGATCGCCTCCGGCGGAAACGTCCCCGGCGATGAGGAGCTGCTCGATCACGCCGCGATGGAGTCCGGCACCGACTGATAGCGGCCGCCGCGCAGACGTCTCCGGCGTTCCGGCCACGCGCCGGCGCCAAGCGCGCAGCGAGCCGGTGATTCTGGTCACCCGAGCCGGACCGTGCGAGCGTGACGCGGCATAACCATCGCCGTGAATTAGTTGTCTCTTAGCAACTAACCATGCTTCGATGACGCTACAGCGGGGTGTCCCTCATGTCCGGGCTGAGCTCACGGCGCCGGTACCTGGTGCTGGCCATCTGCTGCCTGAGCCTGTTCATCGTCGGCCTCGACGCGACGATCGTGAACGTGGCGCTGCCGTCGATCGGCCGGGAGCTGCACTCGCGTGTCTCCGGGCTGCAGTGGACGGTCGACGCGTACGCGCTGGTGCTCGCGAGCCTGCTCATGCTGTCCGGCTCGGCCGCGGACCGGCTGGGCCGGCGGCGCACCTTCCAGGCGGGGCTGGCGCTGTTCACGCTGGGGTCGCTGCTGTGCAGCATCGCCCCCGGGCTGGGCTGGCTCGTGGCGTTCCGGATGCTCCAGGCGGTCGGCGGGTCGATGCTCAATCCGGTCGCGATGTCGATCATCACGAACACGTTCACCGACCCCGCCGAGCGCGCCCGGGCGATCGGCGTGTGGGGCGGCGTGTTCGGGCTGTCGATGGCGCTCGGCCCGGTGGCCGGCGGCGCCCTCGTGGACGGCGTGGGCTGGCGCGGCGTGTTCTGGGTGAACGTTCCGGTGGGGATCGCGGCGCTCGTGCTGACGGCCCTGTTCGTGCCCGAGTCGAGGGCGCCCCGGCCGAGGCGCCCCGATCCGTTCGGCCAGCTGCTCGTGATCATCCTGCTCGGATCGCTGACCTATGCGGTGATCGAGGGCCCGGACTACGGCTGGGGATCGCCGCGAATCCTGTCGTTCCTGGCTGTCGCGGCGGCCGCGCTGGCCGTCTTCGCGGGCTATGAGCGCCGTCGCAGGGAGCCGCTCGTCGACCTGAGGTTCTTCCGCAGCCTGCCGTTTTCCGGCGCTACCCTGACGGCGGTGAGCGCGATGGGCGCGCTGGGCGGCTTCCTGTTCCTCACCACGCTGTACCTGCAGGAGGTGCGGGGCTACCGGCCGCTGGTCGCGGGCCTGTTCCTGCTGCCGATGGCGGCGGCCATGGCTGTGTGCGCCCCGCTGGCCGGGCGGATGGTCGCCCGCCACGGGATCCGGGCGCCGCTGCTCATGGCCGGCGCTGGGATAATGGCGGGCGGCGTGCTGCTGACCGCGCTGACGCCGGCGTCCCCGGCGGCCTACCTCGTCGTGAGCTATCTGGTGTTCGGGGTCGGGATGGGCCTGGTGAACGCGCCGATCACCAACTCCGCGGTGTCCGGGATGCCCCGCGCGCAGGCGGGCGTGGCCGCGGGAATCGCGTCGACCAGCCGCCAGGTCGGCACGTCGCTCGGCGTGGCGATCATGGGGTCGGTGCTGAGCGCGAACCTGCACGGGCCGCTGTGGCAGGGGTTCGCGGCGGCGACCCGTCCCGGCTGGTGGATCATCGCCGGCTGCGGGCTCGCCGTGATTGCCCTCGTCCTGCTCGCGACGAGCCGCCGGGGGAGGATCAGCGCCGCGCGCACCGCCTCGCTGATCGCCACGGCGGAGGAGGCGGAGGGCGGGGCCGGTGTTCCGGCCGCCGCGCGATAGGCCGCCTTCGCCCGGGCGCCCGGAAGGTGCTCAGGTTGCCTACGGGATCCGCACGTCGTGGTGTTCCCTGGCGAACTGCCTTTCCTCATCGGTCAGGCCCGAGTCGCGCACCGGCGTGACGAGGCTCCAGTGCTTCCCGACCGGGCAGTACTGGATCCTGGCGACCACCCGTCGCGCAGACCCCATGCCCCTATTGTGTCCCACCGGACGAAGGCGACGCCTCCCGGGCCCCACGGCCGGGCTGTGCAGTCCGGGAGCGGGGAGGTGAACTCGGCGGGCGCGTCCAGCCATCTAGCGGGCGGGTGCTTCCAGCCCGAGGCGGCGCTGCTCGATGATCAGGCAGCGGTCTTCCACGTACAGCAGGCCCGCGTCCTCGGCGATGGCGCGTGCCTCCGCGGAGGCGATGCCCAGCTGGAGCCACAGGGCCGTGGCGCCCGCCGCGACGGCCTGGCGGGCGATGTCCGGCGTCTGCCGCGACGGCCGGAACACGTCGACGAGCCCGACCTGCTCGGGGACCTCGCCGACGGTCCGGTACACCTGCTCGCCCAGGATCCTGTCGGCGTGCGGGTTGACCGGGATGATCCGCCAGCCGTGCCGCTGCATGTGTGCCGGAACCGAATGCGCCGCCTTGTGCGGCGCGGCACTCGCGCCGACCACGGTGATCGTGTCATACGTAGTGAGGATGCGCTCCGCTATGGCGTCTGTGTCGGTCACCTGGCCACCCTAACCCGCGTGAGCGGTCAGCCCGCCCGCTGTGGGGCGCAACCGGGGGCGGCCGATCCGGCGGGAGCGAAACCCAGGTGCGCCGCCGGGCGCCCTGAGGTACCGTCCGGCGATGGACAAGGCGATGGACGATGAGGATGGCTACTTCGGGGAACGCGTCGCGGCGACCTACGACGGCTCGACGGGTGTCTTCGCGCCGGGCGCCGTGGAGCCCGCCGTCGACGTGCTGGCGGAGCTGGCCGGCGGCGGCAGGGCACTGGAGCTGGGTATCGGAACGGGGCGCATCGCCCTGCCCCTGGCGCGCCGCGGCGTCCCGGTCCACGGCATAGACCTGTCGAGGGCGATGGTCGCCCGGATGCGGGCCAAGCCGGGCGGCGAAGAGATCGGCGTGACGATAGGCGACTTCGCCACGGCGAGGGTGGACGGGACGTTCTCCGTCGCGTACCTGGTGTTCAACACGATCATGAACCTGACGACGCAGGAGGCCCAGGTGGCCTGCTTCGGCAACGTCGCGGCTCACCTGGAGCCAGGCGGCTGCTTCGTGATCGAGGTCAGGGTCCCCGAGCTGCGCAGGCTGCCGCCCGGGCAGAACGTCCTGCCGTGGCGTGTGAGCCCGGAGGAATGGGTGTTCTACACCTACGACACCGCAACCCAGGCGATGCGCGGAAACTACGTCAGTTTCGCCAACGGCGGCGGCGAGTACTCCACGATCCCGTTCCGCTACGTCTGGCCGGCCGAGCTCGACCTGATGGCGCAGCTCGCCGGGATGCGGCTGCGCGAGAGGTACGGCGGCTGGAAGCGGGAGCCCTTCACCAGCGAGAGCACCCACCATGTGTCGGTCTGGGAGAAATCCGCCTGACCGGCGAGCAGGGTCAGCTGAAGTGCGTGCGGGGGTGCTCCTGCAGCTCGCCGTCCAGGAAGATGTCGACCTTCTCGTTGTAGAAGCAGGCGAGCCCGGCGACCTTCTGGCTCTCCGGCAGCGGCGTCCGGTAGATCCACACGATGTCGGTGTGGACGTCGCGTCCCGTGTCCACCGACCAGTATGCGGCCGTGCCCTTGTACGGGCAGTGCGTCTGGGTGGCCGACGGGCGGAGCAGGTCCATCCGGACGTCGCTGAGCGGCAGGTAGTAACGCGGCGGCAGCCCGGTCTCGAAGAGGATGCGCGGGCTGGCGGACTCGGCGACCGTGACGCCGTCCACCTCGACCCGCACCCTGCGGGAGCTGGCGAGGATGTCGACCCGGGTGTACGGGCTGCGCGGGTGGGTGTAGACCGGCTCGTCCTCCTCCAGCCACTCGTCCATCGCGGCCCAGTCGAGCCGGACGAGGTCGCGCAGCTGTTCCAGCGGCGAGTCGGGGTACCGCTTCGCCGCCGATGGCGCCGTGACGCCGTCGGCCTGCACGTCGAAGATCCCGGCCTCGCCGCGGCTGGGCGAATGTTCGGTCTTTCCCGTGGGTACGAGCTTGGCCTTGACGTCCGCGAGCGGCACGTAGTACGCCGGGTAGTAGGGAATCTCCCACACCAGCATGGGGTGAAGCGTGTCGGCGACGAGTTGGCCGCCCAGGTAGGCACGCACGCGCTTCGCGGAGGGCTCCACCTTGACCCTGCCGCGCGAATCCTCGGTCATGACATCCCTCCGTTCCGGCGCGGCTGACCGCGCATTAGCCACAACATGCGCCGGCCCGCGGGTAATCCGCCGCACGCGGCCGGGATCGGTGGGGGAGCGCGGCCAGGATCGGGGAGAGAGCGCGGCCAGGATCGGAGAGCGTGGCCAGGATCGGGAGAGCTGCCAGAATCGGGGAGAGCTGCCGGAATCGCGGCAGCTCAGTGCGAGTCGCGGGGGACCTCGTGGCCGCTCGCGCCCACCAGGAAGTCCAGGTCTGCGCCGGTGTCGGCCTGCAGCACGTGCTCGGTGTACAGGCGGGTCCAGCCGCGGGCCGCGGGCGGCTCCGGCGGCCGCCAGCCGGCGCGCCGCCTGGCGAGCTCGTCGTCCGGCACCTCCAGCGCCAGCGTCCGCGCGGGGACGTCCAGCGTGACCCAGTCGCCGGTGCGCACCAGGGCGAGCGGGCCCCCGGCCGCGGCCTCGGGGGCAACGTGCAGCACGACGGTGCCGTAGGCGGTGCCGGACATCCGGCCGTCGCAGACGCGCACCATGTCGCGGACCCCGCGCAGCAGCAGCTTCTTCGGCAGCGGGACGTTGGAGACCTCCGGCATGCCGGGGTAGCCGCGCGGGCCGCAGTACCGGATCACGAGCACGGTGGCGGGGTCGATGTCCAGATCGTCCACGACCGCGTGATACGACTCGGGGGAGTCGAAGACCAGCGCGCGGCCCCGGTGCCGCAGCAAGTCCGGCGACGCCGCCGACTGCTTGATTACGGCGCCGTCCGGCGCCAGGTTGCCGCGCAGCACCGCGGTCCCGGTGCCGGCGGGCTGGAACGGCTCCGCCAGGGAGTGGATCACCGACCGGTTCCAGCACGGCGCGCCGGCGACGTTCGCGGCGACGGTGCTCCCTGTCACGCTCAGCGCCTCGCCGTTCAGCAGCTCACCCAGCTCGCGCATCACCGCGGGCAGGCCGCCGGCGTAGCAGAAGTCCTCCATGAGGTACTCGCCGCTGGGCTGCAGGTTCACCAGCGTGGGCACGTCACGGGCCAGCCCGTCGAAGTCGCCGAGCGCCAGCGGGACACCGAGGCGGCCCGCGATCGCCAGCAGGTGGATCACCGCGTTCGTCGACCCGCCGATCGCCGCGTTCACCCTGATCGCGTTCTCGAACGCCGCCCTGGTCATGATCGCCGAAGGGCGCAGGTCCTTCTCCACAAGGTCCACGATCACCTGGCCCGCCCGCTGCGCCGTGGAGTACCGGCGGGAATCCGGCGCCGGCCAGGTCGCCGAATACGGCAGCTGCATCCCCAGCGCCTCCGCCATCGAGGCCATCGTGGACGCCGTTCCCATCGTCATGCAGTGACCGTTGGACCGTGCCATGCAGGCTTCCGCGAGCGCGCATTCCTCCTGGGTCATCCGTCCCGCGACCAGGTCCTCCTCGAACCGCCACACCGCGGTGCCGGAGCCGACGTCGGCGCCCTGGTACTTGCCGTTGAGCATCGGGCCGCCGGTCACCATCACCGCGGGCAGGTCCACGCTCGCGGTCGCCATCAGCAGCCCCGGCGTGGTCTTGTCGCAGCCGGACAGCAGCACCACCCCGTCCAGCGGGTTGGCACGCATCAGCTCCTCGGCCTCCATGGCCAGCAGGTTCCGGTACAGCATCGCGGTCGGCCGCAGCAGCGTCTCGCCCAGCGCCATCGCCGGGAACTCCAGCGGGAACCCGCCCGCCTGCCAGACCCCGCGCTTGACCGACTCCGCCACCCGGTGCAGGTGCACGTTGCAGGGCGCCAGCTCCGACCAGGTGGTCGCGATGCCGATCACCGGGCGGCCGTCGAACACCTCCGGGGTGAACCCCTCGCCCCGCATCCACGACCGGTACGCCATGCCGGCCCGCCCGGTCGCGGCGAACCACGCGGCGCTGCGCCTGCCGTTACGTCCCGCCACCATGTCCTGCCATGTCCCTCTAAGTGCCACCACGTCTCGTTCCGTATAAATATTGTGCCTGTTACCGTGGGACGGGTGAGCCGTGTGCATGACATGGGCGGGCAGACCGGCTTCGGCCCGGTGCCTGCGGGCGACGACGGAAGCCTGCCGTTCAGGGCCGACTGGGAGGCGCGCGTGTACGCGCTGGCGAACGTGCTGGGGCGGCGCGGCCTGTTCAGCGACGACGAGCTGCGGGACGCGATCGAGCGGCTCCCTCCCGAGCGGTACCTGGCGGCGTCGTACTACGAGCGCTGGCTCGGCGCGATGGAGCTGCTCGTAGCCGAAAAGGGCCTCGCGTGAGCTTCAATCCCGGCACGCGGGTGCGGGCGCGGCCCGGCGACCCCGATCACCACACCCGGGTGCCGCGCTATGTGCGCGGGCACACCGGGGAGATCGTCGCCGTGCTCGGCGAGTGGCCGCTGCCCGACGACAGCGCGCGCGGCGTGCGGCGGCCCGAGACCTGCTACGCCGTGCGGTTCACGGCCGCTGATCTGTTCGGCGGCGGCGACCACACGGTGACCGTCGACCTGTGGGAGTCCTACATTGAGCGCGCATGACACCGGCGGGCACGAGGACCTGCCGGTCGCGGCGCGGGCGCGCCGCCTGGAGGAACGGCTGATCGCTGCCGGGCTGGCCAGCGACGAGGAGATCGACGCGTTCCTCACGCGGCTGTACGCGAACGCCTCGCCGGTGAACGGCGCCCGGATGGCGGCCCGCTCGTGGACCGACGCCGCCTACCGTGAGCTGCTGCTGTCCGACGGGAACGCCGCCGCGGCGGAGCTCGGGCTCACCGTGCCGGGCCCGGCGGACGGCGGCTACCAGCTGCGGGTGGTCGCCAACACGCCGGAGGTGCACAACGTCATCGTCTGCACGCTGTGCTCGTGCTACCCGACGTCGCTGCTCGGCCCGTCGCCCGGCTGGTACAAGAGCTTCGCGTACCGGTCACGGACGGTACGGGAGCCGCGGGCGGTGCTCGCCGAGTTCGGGGTCACGCTGCCGGATGACGTGCGGATCTCGGTGTGGGACTCGACGTCCGAGGCGCGCTACATGGTGCTGCCGGCGCGTCCTTCCGGCACCGGGGCGCTCGGCGAGGAGAAGCTCGCCGGCCTGGTGACCAGGAACGGCCTCATCGGGACGGCGCCCGTGTAGCACGACGGTGTCACAGCAGTGAAGCGGCGTCCCAGAGCACCGGGAAGTAGCGCAGGTCCACACGGGAGGCGAGGTACCCGACGCCAGAGGACCCGCCGGTTCCAGGCTTGCGGCCGATCATCAGCTCGGCCATCTGCGTGTGGCGGCTCCGCCAGATCGCCTCTCCGGCGTCGAACTCCAGCAGGCCGCGCAGCAGCTGCCACACGGGGAAGTCACGTACCGGATCGGCGAACACCGCGGTGACCGCCGCGCGGACCCCGGCGTCCGAGGAATCCGCCGCCAGGCCGCGCGCCACCAGCAGCGACACGGCCGCGTCCCAGACCGAGGGCTCGGCGTACCGATGCTCCAGCGCCTCCCGGCCGCCCGGCTGGCGCCCGGCCGTCGGGTCGATGGTCGCGGCGTCCTTGGCGCCGGCCAGGAACTCGATCTCCCGGTACTGCACGGACTCGTACCCGCTCGCGCTCCCGAGAAGGTCACGGAAGGCGAGGAAGCCACCCGGCTGCATGGACTCCAGCACGGCGATCTCGTCGAGCAGGACGTGCTGCACGGCGGCGACCCGCCGCAGCGCCAGCAGCGCGGGCTCGATCACGCCGCCGGCCACGCTGTCGCGGACCGCGGTGAGCTCGCGCAGGACGACCTTGAACCACAGCTCGCACGTCTGGTGCGCGACGATGAACATGAGCTCGTCGGCGGAGTCCCCGCCGGACAGCGGGCGCTGCTGGTCCAGGAGCGTGCCCAGGCGCAGGTAGCCGGCGTAGGTAACGTCCTTGTTCTCATCGCCGGCCATCGCTGGCTCCGCGCACGCGTGCGAGCGCCGCCACCGCGGCTGTTCGAACTGGCCACATCCCCATCGATTGGCACCGTCGTGACAAGGCCAATAATGCCAGCCTTTGGATGTTCCGTCAGCCATCTTCAGGGGGTGTCCCACATGGCGGGCCCCGTCGCTGGCCTGGCGGCGCCGACCCGGCCCGCGGCCGAATGCGGAAGATCCCAGGGCACACATGACAAGCGTGCGCAAGGGCGCGTAGCGTGCCGATAGACCACATGCGGCCGTAATGGGATGTGGACTTTGCGTGAGGAGGCGGACGTATTGGCACCAGGACGTGACCGTGACAGGGACGCGCTGTCCCTTTTCGCCGACGAGCTCAAGGCGGCCCGGCAGCAGCGCGGCTGGACCCAGGGCGACCTGGCCGGCAAGCTTCACTACAGCGGGCCGCTGGTCGCCATGGTGGAGAACCTGCACCGTGCCCCCTCACCGGACCTCGCGCAACGGCTCGACGAAGTGTTCGGCACCTCCGGCACGTTCGCCCGGCTGGAGGCGCGGCTGCGTGACCTG
Organism: Streptosporangiaceae bacterium; assembly: GCA_019239975.1. Taxonomy (GTDB): domain Bacteria; phylum Actinomycetota; class Actinomycetes; order Streptosporangiales; family Streptosporangiaceae; genus JAFAZE01. The sequence goes on along the minus strand of JAFAZE010000040.1, from coordinate 41,489 downwards.
CCGTTCCCCTCGGCGTTCCGGCCGTTCGCCGCGTACGAGGCGGTGGCTGTGTCGCTGCGCACGTTCCAGCACTCGCTGGTCCCCGGCCTGCTGCAGACGCCCGCGTACGCCAGGGCGGTACTGAGCACCAGGCCGAACACCAGCGACGAGGACGTCGAGAAGCTGGTGGCGGCGCGCCTGGCGCGGCAGGCGGTGCTCGAGCGGGAGAACCCGCCCATCCTGTGGGTGCTGCTGGACGAGGGCGTCCTGCACCGGCCGGTCGCCTCCGCCAGCGTGATGTACGACCAACTCATGCACCTTGCCGAGATATCGCGGCTGCCGAACATCGCGATCCAGGTGGTGCCGTACGACGCCGGAGGCCATTCCGGGCTGCTCGGCGCGTTCGTCATCGCCGACCTCGACAGCTCAGTGAGTATCGTCTACCTGGAGGACGCGTCGGACGGCCGCGTGACCGAGGACGCCTCCGCGGTCACCCAGGTCACGCTGCGTTTCGATACCCTCCGGAGTGAGGCTCTGCCCAAGGGGGCCTCACGGGACATGATTGCGAGTGTGGCGGAGGAACGATGGAAGGGATCCGCGCCGTCACCTGGCGCACATCAAGCTACAGCGGAAACAACGGCGGCGACTGTGTCGAGGTTGGCGTCGCTGGGAACCTGATCGCCGTGCGCGACTCCAAGGACCCCGGGGGCCCGAACCTGGCCTTCGGCCCGCGGGCATGGCGGGCCTTCGCCGCGCGACTGAAGGACATCACGCCAGGCGCATGACCCCGCAGCGCCGGTGGATCGGCCGGTCTCCACACGGCATGATGGGCGCATGGGCAAGCTTCAGTTCTCCACGACGCTCCAGCGCCGCGGCCCGGCTGCCGCGGTCGTGCTCGATGACGCGCAGGTCGCCGAGGTCGGCGAGGGCGCCAAGCGCTTCCCGGTAGCGGCGACCGTCAACGGCTACACCTGGCGGACAAGCGTGGCCCGGATGGGCGGCGAGTTCCTCGTGGGGCTCAACCGCGAGGTACGCCAGGGGGCGGGCGTGGAGGCCGGCGACGAGGTAGATGTGATCATCGAGCTCGACGCCGCGCCGCGCGACGTGGAGATACCGGAGGCGCTGGCGGCGGCGCTGGCCTCGGACACACATGCGAAGGCGGCCTTCGACGGTATGGCGTTCACTCACCGCAAGGAGTACGCCCGCTGGATCGCCGAGGCCAAGCGAGAAGAGACCCGGCAGCGCCGCGTCGAGCAGGCGCTGGAGATGATCCGGGCGGGAAAGACCCGCAGCTGACCGTCCCCTATGACAGCGATATCCCTTCCGGCGCACGGGCGCATGTCCCCCGAACAGGGGACATGACAGCAGCCGCAGCCGGGATCAGGCTCAGCCCGGGTACGGGTTTGGGGATCCTTTCGGAGCGGGAGAAGGCCAGTGGTGATGAGATCGGGGGGCCGCAGGTGGCTGCGGCGGGCGCTGGGCGCCGGGTTGTGCTGCGCGGGGCTGGCGCTGGCCGGGGTGCCCGGCGCCACCGACGGTGAACCAATGCCACCGGCCGGGGGCGGGTCGCAGGCCGTCACCGCCGATGGTCCGCTGCCGCAATGCGATCCGTGTCCGTGGCCGGCGGCACCGCCTGCTGATCCGCGTCCGCCCGCTGATCCCGTCCGGGGCCGGGCGGGAGTTCCGTCTGGCTCGGCGCTGTGACCTCTGGCCAGCCGTTGCGGCGTGTGCTGGGCGTGCTGTTGTACGGTGCCGGGATATGCCTGATCGGCGTGCGCACCAGGCCGGCGGAACAGGCGCGGATGCGGCACCCAGTGCGGGACGTCCAGGCCGGCGGCCCGGCTGGGCGGCGCTTCGGTGACGGTGCCAATGGGCTGCGGCCGGTTATCTTGCTGACGGCCATCGCGGCCGTGGGCGCGCTGAACGCGCGGGAGGCCCGGCGGCAGCGCCGCGCCATAGCCGCCGCGACGGCCGGGATGGACCCGGCCTGGGTCAGGGACAGGGACCCGGACTCGGCCAGGCGGCTGGCCCGGACCTGCCTGCCCGCGGCGATGGCCGCCGTCGTCATCTCCGAACTGGTCCCCGCCGCCGGGTCCGGCCGCCGGGCGTCCCGGGCCGCGCTGGCGGCCGGGCTGGGGATGACGGTGGCGGGCGCCGCCCTGCGGCAGCGGGCCATCGGCACGCTGGGCCGGTTCTTCACCGGTTCGGTGACGATCCAGCCCGGCCACTCGCTCATCCAGGCCGGCCCCTACCGCCGGGTGCGGCATCCCGGCTATGCCGGGATCTGGCTGGAAGTCGCCGGCATCGGACTGGCCAGCGGCAACGCCATCGGGCTCGCGGTCTGCCTGCTGCTGCCCCCGGCCGGGATCGTGCCCCGGATCCACGCCGAGGAGGCCGTGCTCGCCGCGGCCTTCCCGGGCGGCTACCCCGGGTACGCGGCCAGCACCCGCCGCCTGGTGCCGTTCGCCTGGTGATCCGCGCCGCCTCCGCCACCACAGGGAAGGCGGCGGGGGGCGCCGCTACCCGGGAGTAGCGGGAGGAGCCGGCGGCGCGCCGCCGTCGGCCAGGACAGCATGGGGCGCGGGTACCGGGCTGCCATCAGCCAGGCCGACGTGGACAGCAGCGCTTCCGGAATCACCGGGTTCGGCCGGCGGCATCGGCTGGCCGTCGGTGGCGCCAAGCACCCCGGCCACCACCAGCCCCATGCAGCACAACCCGGCGCCCAGCGCCCGCCGCAGCCACCTGCGGCCCTTTGATCTCATCATCACCGGTCTTCTCCCGCTCCGAAAGGACCCCCCAAATCCGTACACGGGCTGAGCCTGCTCCCGGCTGCGGCTGCTGTCATGTCCCCTGTTCGGGGGACATGCGCCCCCCACGTCATGAGGCCATAGCCCCAGTATCCGAGATCCGCTGCGCAGGGTGTGGAACGTCTTCACGGAGACGCCGGAGCCTGGCCCACTCGAGAGCGCGACCTTACACGCCGCCTACCCGCTTGTCCTGGTCTGCCCACTCGCGCTGGCGCAGCACGAACTTCTGGGTCTTGCCGGTCGAGGTCTTCGGCAGCGGCCCGAACTCCACCGCATCGGGGCACTTGTAGTGCGCGAGGCGCTGACGGCAGAACGCGATGATCTCCTCCGTGCTCGCCGAAGCGCCCTCGTTGAGCGTGACGAACGCCTTGGGCCGTTCCCCCCAGTGCGGGTGCGGGACGCCGACGACCGCGCATTCCAGCACCGCGGGGTGGGCGGTTATCGCCTGCTCGACCTCGATGCTCGAGATGTTCTCTCCGCCGGAGATGATGATGTCCTTGCCACGGTCGCGCAGCTCGATGTTGCCGTCAGGGTGCCACACCGCCAGGTCGCCGGAGTGGAACCAGCCGCCTGCGAACGCCCTGCCGGTGGCGGCCTCGTCGTCGAAGTAGCCGCTCATGACGTTGTTCCCGCGCATGACCACCTCGCCCATCGTCGCCGCATCCTGCGGGACATCGTTCATCTGCTCGTCGACGACCCGGACGAGGTCGGAAGAGATGTAGGCCTGTCCCTGCCGCGCCAGGTACCTCGCGCGCCGCTCCACTGGGAGCTCACGCCACCCCTCCTGCTCGGGGCACATGGTGATCGGGCCATACGTCTCCGTCAGCCCGTACACGTGCACGGTGCGGAAGTTCAGCTCGCTCATCCGGGCCAGCAGCGTCGGTGAGGGCGGCGCGGCGGCCACCATGGCGGTCACCGGCCGCTCCAGGCGGTGCGCCCGGGGATGGTTGATAACCATCAGATGGACGGTCGGCGCCCCGTTGTAGTGGGTCACGCCCTCACCGTCGATCAGCTCCCAGATGAGCCCGGGATCAACCGCGCGCATGGTCACGTGGCGCGCCGCGACCGCGGTGACCGCCCACGGGAAGCACCAGCCGTTGCAGTGGAACATCGGCAGCGTCCACAGGTACACCGAATCGGTGCCCATGCCGGCCACGATGACCTCGCTGAGCGCGTTCAGGTAGGCGCCGCGGTAGGTGTACTGCACCCCCTTGGGGCGGCCGGTGGTCCCGGAGGTGTAGTTGATCGAGATGGTCTCCTCCTCGTGCTCCAGCCAGCTCGCCGGCCGTTCCGGAGAGGCGCCAGCCAGGAATTCCTCGTACGGGTCCCCGGGAACGCCGGTGTCGGCGCAGCGGATCACGGTCATGCCGCCCAGGTCGAGCGGCTCGGCCAGCGCCTCGAGCGCGGCGTCGAGAAGCAGGTAGCGCGCGCCGCTGTGCTGGAGGATGTACCGCACCTCGGCACTGGCCAGGCGGTTGTTGACCGCGACAAGGATCCCGCCCGCCGCCGGCACGCCGAAATGGGCATCCAGCATCGCCGGGGAGTTGAACAGCAGCGTCGCGACGCGGTCTCCCTTGCGGAGACCCGCCGCCCTGAGCGCGCTGGCCAGCCGCCACGACCGCTCCGCCAGCTCCCGGTAGCCGTACCGCCGCGTGCCGTGCACGATCGCGGTCTTCTCCGGGTACATGTACGCCGCCCGGTGCAGGAAATCGACCGGGTTCAGTTCCGTGCGGAACACCTTGCCCGGCGCGGCCCCGCGCCCGGGCGCACCGGGGGCCGCAGAGAGCACGCCGCTCATCATCTGTCTCCTTCGTTGCTGTAGGTCACGGCTCCGGTTGGCTGCATCAGCACCCCCGGGTTCATGATCCCGGCGGGGTCGAGCTGAGCCTTCGCGCCGTGGCCCCTGGGTCTCGGGCCCGAACCCACATCAGTTCAGCACTGCCATGGCCCGCGCTTCGGCGCGACCATGCCAGAAGCATCTCTCTGAATACGGTCGACGCGCCAGGGCTGACCAGGGGTTTTTCGGAGCGATCAAGCACCTACCGCTCTGAGGGCTACCAGACTTCCGCCGGCGCGGACTCCGGCACGATGGTCAAGGGCTTGCAAGCTGGCGCGGCCGGCCGAGCCGGAAATAGCGTTGCCGGGGTGGCGGGGCGGTGGTTATCGTCCGCTGGTGAGCCATGTCGAGGTCGCGCACGTCAGCCACGTCCTGCCGGACGGGCGGGTGCTGCTCGACGACGTGAGCTTCCGGATCGGCGAGGGGGTCACGGCCGCCCTGGTGGGGCCGAACGGCGCGGGCAAGACCACGCTGCTGCGGATGATCGCCGGAGACGTCCAGCCGCAGTCGGGCAGCGTCGCCGCCAGCGGCGGGCTCGGCGTGATGCGCCAGTTCATCGGCGGCAACCGGGGGCGCGGCGACGGGCTCCGACCGGACGGGGAGAACGGCGGCGGCGCGGACGGGTACGGCGGCGGGATCACGATGGTGCGGGACCTGCTGCTGTCGGTCTCGCCGCCCAGGGTGCGGGAGGCCGCGGCCCGGCTGGACGCGGCCGAGCTGGTGATGATGGAGCGCGACGACGAGCCGGCCCAGCTGCGCTACGCCTCGGCGCTGGCCGAATGGGGCGAGGCCGGCGGCTACGCCGCCGAGGTGCACTGGGACGCGTGCTGCGTCGCCGCGCTCGGCATCCCGTACGACGAGTGCCGCTGGCGGGACGTCAGCACGCTGTCCGGCGGGGAGCAGAAACGGCTGGTGCTCGAGTCCCTGCTGCGCGGGCCCGACGGCGTGCTGCTGCTCGACGAGCCCGACAACTACCTCGACGTGCCCGGGAAGCGCTGGCTCGAGCGGCAGCTCGCGGCCACGCCGAAGACCGTGCTGCTGATCAGCCACGACCGTGAGCTGCTCGCCGCCTGCGCCGAGCGCATCGTCACCGTCGAGGACCGTCACGCCTGGGTGCACGGCGGCGGGTTCGCCAGCTACGCGGAAGCGCGCTCCAGGCGCATCGAGCGGCTCGAGGAGCTGCGCCGCCGGTGGGACGAGGAGCACGAGAAGCTCAAAGAGCTCGTCCGCACCTACCGGCAGAAGGCCGCGTACAACTCCGACATGGCGTCCCGGCTGCAGGCGGCGGTGACACGCCTGCGCAGGTTCGAGGAGGCCGGGCCGCCGGAGATCCCGCCGCGCGAGCAGAACGTGCGGATGCGGCTGCGCGGCGGGCGCACCGGCAAGCGCGCCGTGATCTGCGAGAACCTCGAGCTGACGGGGACCACGCGATCGTTCGGTACCGAGGTCTGGTTCGGCGACCGGGTCGCGGTGCTGGGCGCGAACGGCTCGGGCAAGTCGAGCTTCCTGCGGCTGCTCGCGGGGGAGCGTGTGCCGCACGACGGGGTGGCCCGGCTGGGCGCGCGGGTCGTGCCCGGGTTCTTCGCGCAGACCCACGCGCGGCCCGACCTCGCGGGCCGCACCCCGGCGGAGATCCTGATGACCGAGCACGCGCTGCTCATCAGCGAGGCGATGGCGGCGCTGGCGAGATACGAGCTGCAGGCGTGCGCCCGCCAGCCGTTCGGCACCCTGTCCGGCGGTCAGCAGGCGAGGCTGCAGATCCTGCTGCTCGAGCTCGCCGGGTCCACCCTGCTGCTGCTCGACGAGCCGACCGACAACCTGGACCTGCCGAGCGCCGAGGCGCTGCAGCAGGGTCTGGAGTCCTACCAGGGCACGGTGCTCGCCGTCACCCACGACCGCTGGTTCGCCCGGTCGTTCGAGCGCTTCCTGGTCTTCGCCCCGGACGGCGAGGTACGCGAGGCCGCCGAGCCGGTCTGGGGGTGAGCAGACCGGCCACGTTGCACGGGCGAGCGTGACTCTTTTTCTGGCAACATGAGACCCATGCGTTCATGGGTGTTCATCGGGGTGCCGAGCAGCGCGGGGGCGCACCACGCCGGGCAGGAGCTCGCGCCGGCGGCGCTGCGCGCCGCCGGGCTACTGGAGCGGCTGCGCGCGGCGGGTGTTCCGGTCTCCGACGGGGGAGACCTGCCGGTCACACCCTTCGAGCTCGACCCGGCGCCGGACGCCGTGGCCGGGGCGGCGGCCGGCTCCGCGGCGGCGGCCGTACGGTTCCGGAACCTCGCGGCGGTGGCCCGGGTCGCCGGTCTCGTGCGTGACCGGGTGGCGTCGGCGATCGCCGAGGGGGAAACGCCGCTGGTCGTGGGCGGCGACTGCACGATCACGCTCGGGGTGGTCGCGGGTTTCGGCCGGGACGTGCGCCTGGTCTACGTGGACGGCGACACGGACCTGGGCCCCGCGGGCAACGCGGATACGCCGGGCTCGGGCATCCTCGACTCGATGGGCGTCGCGCACCTGCTCGGCGAGGGGGCGCCGGAGCTGACCGGTCTCCGCGGGGCGGTGCCGCTGGTGTCACCGGAGCGGCTGGCCCTGCTGGGCGGTGATCCGCGGGAGACCTCGGGCACCGGGCGCGCGTTCCTGGCCGCGCGCGGCGTGCACCTTGACGAGGGGCCTTCTCTCGCCGCGTCGCCCGAGGGCGCGGTGCGGCGCGCGCTGGCCGCCGTCGGTTCGGCGGGCCCGCTCGTCGTGCATTTCGACGCGGACGTGATCGATTCCGGCGACCTGCCGCTGGCGAACTTCCCGCACTACGGCTCCGGTGTCCGGCCGGAGCAGGCCTTCGCCTGCCTCCGCGAGCTGTGCCTGGCCGGCTCGCCATCCGGCATCGTGCTGACCGAGGTCAACCCCACGCACGACCCGTCCGGCGTCCTGCTCGGCCGTTACATCGACGGCGTCGCCGCGGCGCTGGCCGCCGCCCGCTGAGCAGATCCGGGACACCTTCAGCCCCGTCGACCCCAGGTTCACGTACCGCACCCAGACTCCTTCCTGTTTCTGGCGGCCGGCTGCTCACCGGCCGGTTTCCGGCGGGCCGGTGCACGGCGATCCCGGCCACCACGAGGGCGATCCCGGCCAGGTCGCCCGCCGTCGGGATCTGCCGCAGCACCACCGCGCCCATCAGCGTCGCGAACATCGGCAGCAGCGCGAGCATGAGCGCGAACGTGGCGCGCGGCAGCCGCGCCATCGCCAGCTGGTCGGTGACGTAGGGAATCACCGACGAGCAGATCCCCACGCCGGCCCCGGCGAGCAGCAGCAGCGGCCGGCCAAACGCGGGCAGCGCGCCGCCCAGCCCGAACGGGGTCGCCACGACGGCGGCGACAAGCATGGCGCCGCCGAGCCGGTCGATCCCGCCGGACGCGGCCGCGGTGCCCGCCGGCCCCGTCCCGTCCGGCGGGCTGGCGTTGGCGATCCGGTGGCCGAGGATCACATACATCATGAAAAGCAGGCAGTTACCAAACGAAAGCGCGAACCCCAGCGGCTGACCGGTAATCCTGATCTGGGTGATAAGCGCGACCCCGGCGGTGGTGAGCGCGACGGCGGCCACGTTGCGCCTGGTCCGCGCGCCCGCGACGGCCAGGATCACGGTGCCGAGGAATTCGATCGCGCCGACCGTGGACAGCGGCAGCCGGGCGACGGCGAGGTAGAACAGGGTGTTCATGGCGGCCAGGACGGCGCCGAGCGCGCCAAGCGTCAGCCGGGCGCCGTGATCAAGCCGGGCGATCAGGCGCCACGGGCGCCGCCACACGGCGAAGACCACCGCCGCGGCGGCGATCCGCAGCCACGCGACGCCGAGCACGTCGAGACGGGCGAACAGGTGGCGGCCTGCGGCTCATTCCGGGCATCGCGCGCGACGTTCCGGAAGTCACGGAGTGCTACCGCATAACGGGGGAGGACTGCTACTTCATGAAGGTCCACCTGCGCTCGATCGAGGACCTCGAGCCCATCCTGGACCTGTTCACCCCGCACGGCCGCACCACGACCTCGATCGTGAACTCAGCCCCGGTGCCCCCGCGCCCGCTGCCCGTGGGGTGAATATGCGACGAGTCGGCTATAGCCGACCTGAAGTGACATTTGTGACGGAGCACTGTAGCTGGCCAGGAACCGTTCGAGCTGCGCCGAGGCGATGGCCCTGGTGCCAGGCTGGGCCGCCGCCGCGTCATCCACGGCCTAAAACTAACGTCCGGCGCTCAGCGCAGCCGTGCGCGGGCCATGGTGTAGCCCCGCCAGCGGGTGAAGCCGAGCCGGGCGTACCAGTCCTCCAGATACGTATACGCGCAGTAGCAGACCTCCGCACCGCGTGCCGACAGCAGCTCGCAGGCGCGGGCGACCATCGCCAGGCCTATCCCGCGCAGACGTGCCGCCGGGTCCACACCCACACACCCGAACGCCCCCACGGCGCCCCGGACCAGTGCCTGCCACAGGAAGTCATGTTCGGCTGGGCCCTCGACCGTGCACGTCCCGACGATCCGCCCGTCAGCGCGGGCGACCAGGACGGTGCCGGGGAGCATCAGCTGATGTTCGTAGAACGCCTTCCAGCCCGGGAAATGGCGCTCCTGCAGGGCAATCACCTCCGCTGCGTCGCCCTTGCCGGCAAGCTCGAAGCGCACACCGCCGCCCGTGCGGCCGAGAACCCACTCGGGCGGCCTGAACCGGGTAATGTCCGCGACCAGGTCGGCCGTCTCGCCGGTCGGCTCGAAACCGTGAGCGCGCAGGAACGCCCAGCCGTCCGGTGCATCCTCGGGCACTCCCGGCCAGAAATACGGGCCAGCACCGCTGCCCGCGGACCAGAGCTTCACGCCGCCGCCCAGGTTGCGCCGGGCCTGCGCGAGCAGCTCTGAGCCCAGGCCCGCCCGCCGGCATGCCGGGTCGACCAAAATGGCGGTCAGCTGCGCCCGTGTCTGCGCCTGCGCAACCGAGATATAACCGGCCAGCGCACCGTCCGCGACCATGACGAGCTGCTCGGCGCCGATGGCCTTGGAGCGAAACGCCTTGGCGCTCACCGGCCATCGCGGCAGGGCCCGAGCCCACAACGCGAGCGCCGCTGGCTCGTCTTCGGCACGGTATGGGCGCAGCTCCCGCTCAGCGAGCCTGCGATGCTGCTCACGGGCCATGCCGCCAACTGTAGGCGCGCCTCCTGCGACGACCTCGCTGTGGCGATGAAGATCAACCGCGACGATCTCGCCGGACAACTGGTCCGGTGACTGAACTCGTTGTGGTGCGCAGGCAGCCGGATACCTTTTGCCGCAGCTTGCACGCATCGGCAAACAGTCCCTCCGAACAACCCGATTAACACCAGACGCAAATACAACCCGGAAGGAAATTGCGTCATGCCCTAATTTGACGTCGACGGCGAGCGCTGGCCAGATAGCGTGCTCCATTAGCCAACTATCGGGCTCCGTCACAACATTCACGGCACGTGGGAGCCCGGGCGCCCGGTCGGCGCGGCGCGGACGCAAAGTGAACTGGGTGGGCCCGGCGGCTAGGCCTCGCCGCGGGCCATCGCGATGAGGCGGCCGAGGACCTTTCCGCCGCTGACGCGCAGGCCGTCGTGCTCGTACTCGCTGGTGACCCACGGGCGCAGGCCGGGGATGGCGCGAGCGGTCCGCATGGAGAACCCCCGGTCCACGTACATGTCGCCGTAGTAGACGGCGGCGGCCGCCGGGACCTCGGTGGCCGCCAGCCGGGCCGGGTCGTACAGGACGGGCCAGTCGTCGCGGTCGGCGAGTATCTCGGCGGCGCCCCGCAGCGGGCGCAGCACCGGGTCGGCGTCGACCATCCACGGGTAGATCATCTCACCGGTGAACAGCGGGGGAGAGGTCCCCTCGACGGCGGCGGCGGGGGCGAACGCGGGGAACTCGGCACGGATCCGCTGCGCGGCCCATTTGGTGGCGGTGCCCTGCGCGTAGCACGCCTCGTGCAGCAGCGCGTACAGGGGCGCACCCGCGAAGCTGAGCTCAGACTGGACCCGGTACAGGAAGGCGTCGGACAGCGAGTCCCCGTCGAACGGGTCCTCGAGCAGGTAGTGCAGGATATGGCTGCCGGTGCTCTCGCCCAGCATGCGCCCGAGGGACTGGAAGGCCCCGACCGTGAACGGCGCGCCGTCGGGCAGCCGCACGTCGGTGTCCGCCAGGTGCCTGGCCACCCGCCTGGCGCGGTCCGCGTCGTCCGGGTAGCGCTCGTAGTGCTCGGCGTTCTTCGCCGCGACCCGCGGGTACGTGGCGCGGTAGACGTCTTCGGCGGTCGCGTCCAGGCTGGGCAGGCCGCCGGTGATGAACGCCTCGCGCACGCCGTGCGGGGCGAAGGACAGGTAGCTGACCGCGCAGAAGCCGCCGTAGCTCTGCCCGAGCACGCTCCACGGTGCGCCGCCGGCCAGCTCGCGCCGGATCAGCTCGGCGTCCAGGACGATGCTGTCCGCGCGGAAGTGCGTCAGGTAGTCCGCCTGGTCCCGTGGCGTGCGCCCCTCGAGGCTCCTCGCGGTCACGGGCGTTGACCTGCCGGTGCCCCGCTGGTCGAGCAGCAGCACCCGGTAATCGTCGAGCGCCCTGTGCAGCCACGTTTCCCTGCCCACCGGGCGCTGCGCGCCGAAGCCGGGGCCGCCCTGCAGGAACAGCAGCCACGGCAGGTCCTCGCCGGCTTTGCCCGCGGCGACGACCTCCCGGGCGTACACCTCGATCTGCTCGCCCCCGGGCCTGGCATGGTCGAGCGGTACCAGGAACATGTGGTCGGTGAGAACGGTGCCGGGCTGGGAGTAGGTGCTCACGACCGAACCGTACCGCCCTAGCCCCGCCACCGGCTGACGGCGATGCGGTCGACCCCGGCTGTCGCGTCGATGTCGAACCGGGAGGTGGCGGTCGCCCAGCCCGGTGGCGTGATCACGGTGCCGCCCGCGACCCCGGTGCGGATCAGGGAGTCCATCGTCACCTGCGCCAGGCCGCCGCCGGCGGTGATCCTGGCGGGCACGCCGCGCGGCAGCGCGAGCCGGAACTGGCTCGCCCCGCCCGCCAGCGTGATGACGACAGTGCCGGAGGGCGCCGGCATCGTGACGTCCAGGATCGCCGAGCCCGCGCCGAACGTGATCCCGCCGACCCGGGCGCCGCGCAGGTCGGCGACGGTCGTCTGGGTGCCGGCGGCGAAGTCGAGCTGCCAGGCGACATCGGAGTTGAGCTGAACGGTGACGGGATCGTCCGCGCCGCGCCGCGCGCCGCCTGCCGGCACGAGCGACAGCCGGACCGGCGCGGATCCGGAGGCGGCGGAGAGCACCGGCCGTACCGCGGCGTCATGGGGGACAAAGGCGCGCAGCAGGGTGCCGCCGAGGCGCGCTACGCCGATCCGGAGCACGGGTGTCCCGCTGACGACCTCGAGCGTGGCGTGGGTGCGGCCGCCGGCGGCCAGCGACGCCGACGGCGTTTTCCGGGCCGGCGGGCCGGAAAACACCAGGATCGCGCCGAACGCCACCACCGCCAGCACCACCGCCGCGGCGACGACGGAAATCCGCCACCGCCAAAGCCAGCTGAGCATGCCCTTTACGGTGCCCACCATACGGCCCTTCATGCTGAGTTCCTGCAACCATACGGTACGTGGAAGGCACGGGGCTCCCGGCGGGAAGCCCGCGCACGGGAATCGCAGAGCCCGGTGGCGGCGCCCGTTCCGTTTGGAAAAAATAAATCAGTCCCCGGCCTGCTCGGGCTCTACGGCCAGGTCAGCTTTGCGCGCGGAACGGCTCGGCGAGCTGCTCCGCGAGCAGCAGCAGGGCCGGGGCCGCCGCGCCGTCCTGCTCGACCGGGACCGGGCGGCCGTTCAGGCCGGTACGGCCCACGGCATCGCCGCGGGCGGGGAACCTCGCGCGGCCGGCGAGGACGTCCCAGATCGTCAGCACGACGCCGAGGTTGACGTTCTGGATGTCCGGCGCGTGGTGAAGCCGGTGGTACGCGGGGCTGACGAGCACCCGGCCGGCCGGGCCGAAGGTCCAGCGGAGGTTGGCGTGCTGGAGGGTGCCGATGCACACGTAGACGGTGATGAGCACCGGGGCCATCGGGCGCGCCGGCATCAGCGCCACGACCGGGATGGTCGCCAGCAGAAACCCCGTGGTGTGCATGAGGGGGTGCGCGCGGAAGGACGTGAGGACGCTCAGCTCCTCCTGGCTGTGATGCAGGGCGTGAAAGCGCCACAGGGCGCCGAGCCGGTGGTCGGCGTAGTGGGCCAGCCAGTTGGCTCCGTCCATCGCCACAATCGTGAGGGGGAGTAGCAGCCAGCCGGGCCAGTGCTCGGCCGGCCGCAGCTCGATCCAGCGCGCGTGCCCGCCGATCAGCGCCGCGGCGCCGAAGCTGAGCAACGTCATCAGCGGGATCACGACGATGGCGTGCAAGGCCAGGAAGCACGCGTCCTGAACGTGGCCGCGCGCGAGGACCGGGCGGCGCTCCGCCGGCCATATCCGCTCGCAAATGCCTGTCGCGACGACCAGCGCCACGAGCAGGGGAGCGGCGAGCTCAGCCCGGCCCGCCGACAGCACGGCCTCGAGGCGGCCCTGCCCGAGCAGCCCGGCGACGGCGACCCAGAGGACTCCGGCCGTCAGCGCGGCCAGGCCAAACGAGGGGAGGGACAGGCGCCGCCACCACGCGAGCGGAACGTACGGTATCTGCGAAGCGGACACTGGAACTCCTCAGACGCTCCTTCGGTTGAAGACTACGGCGGGGGGATAATGGCGTGCACCACTCCGTCGTGACGCGCGACCTGCCCCGTTCGAGCACGTCAACGCGCAGACCGCACCTTCGCCGACCCGGGAGCGCACCTGGCCCGGGCGCTCGATGACCTGCTCGACGCGGCGCAGGCGGTGACCCGCACCCTGCACGGGGTGGGCGTCAATCCCGAGGACCTGCCGGCCGGGGGCGCGCTGTCGGCGGGGCCGGGCCGGGCCGGGCGGATGGCCTACAGCCACCGGATGATGCCGCGGCGCTTCGGCCGGTACGGCGGCTGAGGCCGGGGGCTGGCGAGATTTCTTGCCCCTCCTGGCCTCCTCGAGCGTGCTCAGGATCCGCTGGAAGGGGCGTCTGTCTTCGGCATCATCTGCTTCGGCGCCCATTTCGCCGGCGGCGGGTTCTTCGTCTGCATCATCTGCGGGATGCCGAGGCCCTGTTTCTTGTTGGACGCGTAGGTCTCCCTGTTCGGGCACGTGGTCTGGTCACTGAACGATGCGGCGTCGGGGAACTTGCCGGGCCGGTAGTGCATCGTGGCCGGCGGGGTGAGCGTGCCGTCCTCGCCGTAATGCTGCTCCAGGATCGATCCCGCGGTGTTGGTGATGACCGCGTCGGCGAGGTTGGCGCCGTAGAGCTTTGTGCCGTCCAGGGCGGCCTGTTGCATACACGCGGCAGTGAGGGAGGCAGACACCGCGCCACGCTGGCTGGGCGAAAGGTCGGCATTCGCCAGCGTGACCTGGACCATGAAGGCGCCGTCGAACTTGGCGCCCCGCAGATCCGCGCCGGTGAAATCCGCGCCGGGCAGGTACGCGTCGGCGAAATTGGTTTCCTCGATGTCCGCGGTACCGGTCAGCTTGTTCCCGCTTACCAGCGTTGCCGAGGAAAAATCCACACCATAAAGATTCGCCCCGGTAAAGACGCAGTTGCTGATGAATGCGAAGGAGAGCACCGCGGCCTGGTCGGAAGCCACGCCGCCCAGCGCGGCTCCGGTGAAGTCCGCCTGGTCGAGGACCGCGCTGGTGAAGACCGCGCCCGTCAGCGTGGCCGAGGCGAAGCTGGCCCTGTTCCGCAGCTTGGCGTTGGTGAAGTGCCCGCGCTCGAGAACGGCGTGGGCGAAGTTTGCCCCGTCCAGGAGGTACCCCTCGAAGTACGCCTCAGACCACCGCAGGCCGACGGCGACCAGCCCGGTCAGGTTGGCCGGCAGCCCGGTGATGGTGGCCGAGGTGAGGTCGAGGTTGGACCAGTCGAGCGCGATCACCGCGTAGGGCAGCGTGCAGCCGGTGAAGATGGTCGGGTTCGTGAGGTCGGCCGAGCGCTTCAGCGGGGAGGAGAAGGTCACCTTGGTCAGGTCCATCCCGGTGAAGTTGGTTCCGGCGAGGGTTGCGTCGCTCAGGTTCGCCCCGTCCAGTTTCGCGCCTTGCAGTTGCGTCCGGGTCAGGTTCGCGCCCTCCAGGTGTGTCCCGGTCAGGTTCGCGCCCTCCAGGTGTGTCCCGGTCAGGTTCGTGCCCGCGAGCGTGGCCGCCTTGGTGAGGTCGGCTCCCGCGAGGCTGGCGCCCGAGAGGTTCGCGTTGCGCAGGTTGCACCGGTCCAGCGTCGCGGGTCCTCCTTTGGGCTGGATGACCCAGATCGTGCCGGTGCCCGGCCGGTAGCAGACCAGGTGGTCGAGGTGACCGGTCGCCGCGTAGTCGTACGCGATCACCTGGTCGGCAGAGGCGGCCAGGTCGTAGCCGCCGACGCCGAAGCGCTCCCAGTACACGGGGGCGAACGCACTCGGGTCGTCGCTGTCGCTGACCTTCTTCAGTATCATGATCAGCCCGGCAACCGGCCGGTAACAGACCAGGTAATCGAGGTGGCCGGTGCCATCGTGATCGTAGGAGATGATCCGGTCGAGGGGATCCAGGAGGCTGAAATGGCCCAGGTTCGGATCGCCGATGCCCCTGCCGGGGTCGCCCTGCATGTAGACGCTGACGAACGTGTCGCTTTGCCTGCGGGCGATGGTCATCGCGCCGCTGCCGGGCCGGTAGCAGAGCAGGTAGTTGGGCCGTCCCGAGCTCTCGTAGTCGTACGCGATGAGCCGGTCGGCTTTACCGCCCAGGTCGTAGCGGCCAATGCCGCTCGTCGACTTGTAGACGGTCGAGAATGACACCTTGTTGTTCGCGTCGACGTTCTTCTCGACGATCCAGACCTTGCCGGTGCCCGGCCGGTAGCAGACCAGGTGATCGAGGTGACCGGTCCCGAGGAAGTCGTAGGCGATGATCCGGTCGGCGGGATCCGACAAGTCGCATTCGCCGATCCCGTTCGGCGAGTCGTAAACCTTGCCGAACGTGACGTTGTTGCTCGCGTCGGTCTTTTTCTCGATGATCGAGATCATGCCTTTGCCGGGCCGGTAGCAGACCAGATGGTCAATGCTGCCTGCGCCGCGGTAGTCGTAGGCGATGACCTGGTCCGCGGGGTCAGCGAGGGTGTAGCCGCCGATGCCGGCGCCCATGCCGCCGCCGCCCGGGTCGCCGCTCAGCAGCACGTGGCCGAACCCCGCGCCCACGGGGTAGACGACCGCGGCCGCGCCCCTGCCCGGCCGGTAGCAGACCAGGTAATTCGGCATGCCGTGGCCGTCGCCGTCGTAGGCGATAACCCGGTCGGCTGGCGAACGCATGTCGTAGCCGCCGATGCCGCCGCCCCAGTAGGCGGGGGTGAAGAACGGGGTGAACTGCGGGCCGCCGGCGCCGCCGAGGATGGCGCCTGTCAGGTCGGTGGGCGCGGTCGGCGTGCCGGACAGGTCACAGCCGGTCAGGTTGGCCCCGGCCAGCACCGCACCCGGCATCTTCGCGCCCGACCAGGAATTTCCCGCGGGCACGACGGCTCGGGTGAGTATCGCGCTGGCCAGCACCGGCGGGGGAGTCCCGGGTGTGAAGGAGCTGAAATCGCAGCCGGTGAAGTCGGTGCCCGTGCAGTCCGCGTTCGAGATGCTCAGGCCAGCAAGGTGCTGCCCGGCGAAGGAGGCTTTTGCCAGGTCCGCGCCGTCCATGACGCAGCCCTTGAGCGAGGCGGCGCTCCTGAAGTCACACAGGGACAGGTCGCCGCGCAGCGTGCGGCTGGCCAGGTTCATCCCGGCGAGGCTCAGCCCGGAAGCGCTGTTGCTGGCGTCCAGCAGGTCTGCGACCAGGTCACGGCCCGGGTTCAGGCAGGCCGCCGTGAAGCGCGCGGCGAGGTTGATGTCGCCGGTCGTTGCCCGCAGCGCGTTGCAGTTGCCGGCTTTGGGATTGCCGCCGCCATCAACGGTCACGTACCTGCCCCAGGTCGTGCTGAGCAGGGCGAAATACCCGTCACCGGTGGGTACCGCCTTGAGATACTCGTCCCTGTCCGGATCAGTGATCCATCTCCCGCCGGGCGCCTGGAACTGCACCTGGTAGCCGTAGTCGTCTCGTACCGACGCGTAGCAGCTTCTGCCGCCGGTGCTGGGGTTGGCGTTGCAGCGCAGCCCGACGACCTGGTTGCCCAGGCCGACCAGCGTGACGATGTTGTTGTTGCCTGGTGGCTGGCCGCCGGTGCCGGGGTTGACGCCGTATACCGTGTAATCCTGGTTGTACCAGATGTTGACGACCCGGTTGTGGTTGATGCCCCGGTCGAAGTAGCTCAGGACCCAGCGGTCGATGTCCGTCATGATGTCAGTCACTTTCCCCCGCTCGTCAGGCGCCCGCGTTCGGCGTTGACGGGATCCACTGGGCGACGGAGGGTTCGGTGCGCCCGGATCCCTGCAGGATCTCGTAGTTCAGCGTGAACATGTTCCGCCACAAGTCGACGTGCAGCCGTGCGGCGGCGATACCGGTGACCTGCGCCAGGAAGATGCCGGCGGGGTCGTGGATATCGAGCCGGTAGTCGCTCGCGTTCACGTGCATGGACGAGGGGTTGACGAGGTACTTCAGGACGTACAGGTACCCCGTCGGCTCGACGCTCAGGTCAACGAGCTCGACATCCGGCCCCTCGGGACGCAGGCCCGCGACCGAGGTGGCACCGCCGCCGAAGCAGTTCACCGGATTCCCCTTGACGTCGAAGGCGCACAGACAGCCATGCGGGTAGTCATCGCTGGTCTGCAGCACCACGATCCGGTCCAGCGAACAGGAGACGGCGACCGGGTTGCTCAGCAGCCCGGCCCGGCTGCCCTTCCCGGAGAGGATCGCGGCGGCCGGCGCGCTGGCGTCGGCGGTCAGCGCCGTCAGCCGCAGGATCTGCAGCTTGCATGTCGACGTGCTCAGCGCCACGGCGTAGCCGGCCGGGTGCACCGCGAGATCCTCCTGCGGGTAGGTGAACCTGCCGAACGACCGGCCCGCCGAGGGAGTCATGGGCTGG
Organism: Streptosporangiaceae bacterium; assembly: GCA_019239975.1. GTDB lineage: Bacteria > Actinomycetota > Actinomycetes > Streptosporangiales > Streptosporangiaceae > JAFAZE01. The sequence goes on along the minus strand of JAFAZE010000040.1, from coordinate 23,775 downwards.
CCGGGCTGCAGCGAGATGGCGCGCAGCAGCATCGACGTCGCCTTGTGGGGATCGAGGTCGTCGGGCTCGAGCAGGAAGCCTTCGGCAACCGGATTGGCCATCGTGGGCGGCGCGAAGGCCAGGCAGGGCATCGTGCCGGTGCCGTAACCGGGGGATCTCCAGCCGCTCTGCGGCACATCCTTGTCACTGATGGCCTGGTAGGTGAACATCTGCCCCGTGTAGACGTCCTGGTTATCCGGGCCCGGCGGGCCCAGCGGCACACCCAGGCCGGAGGCCTCCCATGAGTAGCCGAGCTCCGACTCCGCTTCGTTCAGGGTCAGCTGGGCGAGGTACCTGAGGTTGTTCCCGACATCCCCGCCGTCCAGGTCGGAGACGGTCGCCGTGGGCGCGGAGACCGCCGGCGGCGCGAGCCAGGCGCGGCTGCCGCCCTGCGACACGAGCTTCTCCTTCAGCGTGTAGGTCGTCGTGGCGGTCAGCGGAACCTGGTTCTCTTTGATCTCGAAGGCGGCCATCACCAGCGTGCTGTCCTTGGTCGGCAGCGCCGGCGTGGACGGCGACACCCCATGCCCGGCCAGCCATCCGGTTTTGGAGTAGAAGGACGCGAGCACGGTGATGTTCCCGCCCGCCGGCAGGTCGGCGAAGGTGTGCGTCACCTCGCTCTGCGTCGTACCCGGCAGCAGGTCGGCGTAGGTATAGACCGGCCCGTCGTCGTACGTGATGGAGATCGTGTAACGGGTTGCGGTGGCGGGCAGCTGGTGCTGGTGGGCCGGGTCGCCCGTGACGGTGACCTCGACGTCCATCGTGCGCTGGATGTCCAGGGACATGGTCGCGGGGCTGCGCGCCACCTCGACGCTGGTCTCCACGATGCTGGCGACGTCCGCGGCCGCGCCGATCGCGGTGGCGACCCAGCCGAGGAAGGGCTCCGCGTCCTGGGCCGCGGCCTCCCCGAGCTTTTCCGCGATGTATGCCTGCAGTTCTTCGCAGCCCTTGCTGGTGATGACGCCAACCGCCAGCGAGGCCCCGCAGTTCGCCAGCGCGTACAGCACGTCCGAAAGGTGGGCGTCGCCGGTGCCCACCGCGCTGGCGACTGGGCCTCCGGTGGCGGCCTCCAGCACCGCCAGCGCCTTTCCCGCGACGCTTTTCTCCAGTTCGGACCATCCGCTGCTGTCATCGACCGCCTTGCCCGCGGCCATGAACATCATCGGAACCGCGAAGTTGAACAGCGCGGTCAGGACGATACCGTCGCCGTCATACGGCCAGGAGAATGGCTCCTGCCCGAGCCCGCCGAGGCTCACCACCGCCCTGCTGGCGCGGTCGTCGAAGGTGAACGGGAAGTCCGACCAGTCCGGATCGAGCGGCACCGCCATGATCGTGTCCACCGGCGACTGGCTGCCCAGTATCTGCGTGGTGCCCACCTTCTCCCCGTTGGGGCCGGCGCGGTACTGGTCCACGGAGACCTTCAGCCAGCGCACGTAATAGTTCTTCAGGCTGATGATCGCGGTCTTGGCGGCGGCGTCGTACGTGAACTTGTGCTCGACCCCGCTTTGCGGGGTGAGCTCCTTGACCGTGTAGACCGCTGCCGCCTCGTTCGCAGCCGTCTCGTTCGCAGCCGTCGTCGCTGCCGGCGCGACCGTCATCGGGACCTGCGTGATCCCCGGCTGCACGGTCCAGCACTGCTTCTCCAGCTGGAGGTCGTCCTTGGTTGCCTGCAGCGTGTCCTGCAGCGGCTGGCTGAGGTACTCCAGCGTCTTGTCCGACCAGGCGTAGACCGCCCCTGCCGGCTGGCCCGTCCGCCAGTCCTGCCCCTGCCTGGAGATCGCCCAGTTCGGCTGGCTCGCATCCTTGTCATGGCTCTGGGACTGGCTCAGGATCGACCCCGCCAGGTCATCGATCCCTCGTGCGCTCTCGATCCAGCTCAGGACCTGGTCGGCCGGGGCCGCGTGGAGGGTCAGAAGCTCGGGATGATGGAAGACGATCGAGTACGCGGCGTCATCGGCGGTATTGAGATCGTGGATGTCGATCAGCACTTTGTCCGGCTTGAGGTCGCCGGGCATATCACCGACGCCGGCGAGGCCGTACCTGACCAGCTTGGGCGGCAGCCGTAGCGGCGAACCGCCCCGCAGACGGCGGCGCCGCGCCAGTCCCGCGGCGCGGTGGCTGCGCGGCAGGCGCACCGCGGTCAGCACGAGGCGATCGAGCGGATCGTCCGGGTCGCGCCTGGGCGCCGTCACCCGCAGCAGCAGTGGCGCGTCCGCGGGCAGGCGCACCGGCCCGGCGAAATGCGTGAGCCGGTCATCCGGAATCAGCGGGAGCGCGGCGTTGGAGCGGCGCGCCTGGGCCAGCGTGTGCCGGGTATGCCGCGCCAGCTCGTAACGGCTTGATCCGGCGTGCAGCGTGAATGGCTGGTCAGGCGACAGGTGGCTGAGATCGAAATGAACAGTGGCAGTATCGTGCATCGATTCCCCCACACACGCAAGCGACCGCGGTCAGTGGCAGTAACAGATACTCGCGTGGCGGGGACCGGGCCGCGCTGCCCGTTACCCTCATCCCAGGCAATGCCCCTGCCTGGGATTCTGTCAAGAATTTCGCCCGGTTTCGTGACTAATGGGTTACGGAGCGTCCATAGGGCCGGTTTGGCAGCAGGCTTTCGCTTGTAGCTTGGCTGGCAGCGTGGGGCCTTCTCCGGTCGCCCGGTGCGCGTGTTGCCTGAGCAGGCGAGCGAGACAGGAGACCTGGCCCGTCGTTCGCCAGTTGACCTGAGCCATCAGGTGAGCGTTGACGTGCTAAGGCGGGCCCGCTGTGGTCAGGGCAGGCCATTAGCGAAAGCACGCAGGGGCGCAACAGCCTGATGACCTGCGCCGGGTCGGCGCTGGCGAGCTCGTCGGACTTGATGAGGTGCCGGGAGACCGTGATGCCGAGGATGATGGCGCTGGTGATCGCGGCTCGCAGGCCCGCGTCGTCGGAGGGGATGGCCTGGATGATCTGCGCCTGGTAGCGGGCCGTGGCGGCGCTGGCGGCGCTGGCGGCTTCCGGATTGGTCAGCATCGAGCGAAAGATGGTCAGCGACGCTACCGGCTCGCTCGCTAGCCGGTCGGCGAGCGCGGTGAGGATCTGCTCGGTCGCCTGCTCGGGTGCTCCGCTGACCACGGGGAGGGGGGCGGCGTCGATCACTCGCCGGAATAGCTCCTGCTTGGACCCGAAATAGTGCATGACCAGGCCCGCGTCGACTCCTGCGGCCGAGGCCACGGCCCGGATGGTGGTCCGCTCGTACCCGTCGGCGACGAAGACCCGGGCAGCGGCGCCGAGGATGCGCGCTTCGGTGCGGCGGCGCTGCTCGGCGCGCGAACCGGGCCGGGGAGTGGTCACTGATTCATTCTACGGGTGTTGACCGGCCGGCCTGCTTCATTCTACAGTTGTTCAATCAACGCGTGTTGAGTGAAATTGCCCGGAATGAAGGGAAGGCCGTATGCCATTCGCAACGCCCGCCGACGTCCTGGCCCAGCGCCGTCACCTGATTCTGAGCGGGGATATCGACGGCTTCGCTGACCTGTTCGCGCCCGATGCGGTGATCGAGGCGCCTTTCGCGGGGCCGCCGGGCATGCCCGTGCGCCTGGAGGGCCGGGAGGCGATTCGCGAGTATTCGCGGCAGGTCATAGCGTCGCCGCTGCGGCTGGAGGACTTCGAGGTGGTGGAGCTTCACCAGACCCAGGACCCGGAGGTGGTGATCGTGGAGATGCGGACGAAGGGGACCGTGACCACGACGGGCCGGTCGTTCACGGCGACGTCCATCCAGATCCTCCGGATCCGGGAGGGGCACATTGTGCTCTTCCGCGATTTCGTCGATCCCCGGGGCCTGGAAGACGTGATCGGGAAACCACGTCCGCGAAGCTGACGCCGGCCCCGGCATGTATTCAGCGGCGGTTGCGGGCGCAGATCCAGGAACTACTCCTCGCCGGAGAACCGCTCCCATGCGGACTGCCGGGTTATCTGGAGGGCGGCGCCGATGCGCGCCCAGGTCACCCTCCGCTCGCGCAAGATGGCGGCCAGCCGCTGGAGGCTCGCCTCGGTCTGCGCGCCGACGGCGGCGATGCGGGGAAGCAGGTCCAGGATCTGCTCATCGGTCATCGTTTCCTCCCAGGCCGGCAGCTGCGTCCCGGGCTGGGACGGCTGCTGCTGCCTCTCGGCCCCGAGGATGTCACTGCACAGCCCGACGCACTCGTTGCAGATGTACACGCCAGGCCCGGCGATCACCTTCTCGACTTCCGAACTCGGCTTGGCGCAGAACGAGCAGCGCACCTGAACCGCCGTCGCGTCGGCTTGCGTTTCGCTGGCCATGATGTCTCCCGGGAAGAGTCACTTGTCAGGCCGATCCTGACATTGTCAGGGTTCACCTTACGCCGCCGGGAGCGCTGACGCTAGCGCTTGGGTGCACCGCTTCCGGGGGGACCCGTTAATGGGCCGGAATCAGTGAGACAGGGCTGACTTACGAAAGATGGAACGACGAGGCGGGCTCAGGAGAGTGGCCGTGAAAGCGTTACTTTACATAATGTACATTATCGGCGTTTGAGGAACGCGGTCGGCGCTTCCCGGACCTAGCCCGGTGTCCCGTCTCACGGAAGATGTCGAATCTCAGCCATCATGTCGGAGGTGCGCGACCTTCGGCCGCGAGCGAACGTCGGCGAGGCGACGGCAAACGCTCGATAGCGTCGGGTGAATGAGTGCAGCGCGCGAAGTCACGTACGGCGCAGACGGCCTGACCATGGTCGGCTACCTCGCGCAGCCACAGGGCGGCGGGCCCTGGCCCGCCGTGCTTATCGGGCACGACGGGATCGGCCTGCACGACTATCAGCGGCGGCGCGCCGATGACCTGGCTGCGCACGGCTATGTAGCCCTGGCGATGGACTATCACGGTGGTCAGCTGTTCTCCGGCAGGCCGGAAGCGATGCTGGCGCGGACCATGCCGCTGATTGGCGATGCTGACCGGATGCGGGCCATCGGCCACGCCGCGCTTGATGTCCTCCTCACGGTGCCTGGCGTTGCCCCTGAACGGCTCGCCGCCCTCGGCTATGGCGCCGGCGGTCGTATCGTGCTCGAGCTTGCAAGCGCGGGGGTACCGTTCAAGGCCGTTGCTGTCGTCCATCCCGGCCTGCCAGACGCCAGCGCTGAGGACTGGACCAGCGTAACCGGCACGTTCCTTGTGTGCACCGGCTCCGAAGACCCGCTCTGCACCCCCGACCAGGTCCTGACGTTTAGCCGCGCGCTCCAGGACGCGGGGATTGACTGGCGCGTGAATGTCTACGGCGGCGCCAAGCACGCTTTCTGGGCCCAGCCGACAAACCCCGACGGGTCACCCACCGGCGGTAACACTCACACCAAGGCCACCGTGCCCGGCGTCGGCTATCACCCCGCACACACGGCGCGCGCATGGCGGGCAGTGCTCGACCTGCTCGACGAGACCTTCGGGACCTTGTCCGAGACAGCCTGAATGAACAGCGGTGACACCCCTCGTCTCCGAAGTCGATGGCCGACCTGGGGTTTTCGGCGGTGTGCGATCTGGTCGCCGCGCTCCGAGTCGCGGCGATCCCGCGCGGTCGCGCAGACATGGCCCCAAGCGTTAATCACCCTTCATGGCGGTAGAGATCAAAGCGGAGTCCCATCTGGCTGCAGTGGGGTCACTGCCGGCTTGTTCGCGAGGCGGCACGCCCGGCCACTGACATTCTCGGCGATCACCTGCCCGTCCAGGCCAGGGCCGCGACGTTCCCCACTTCACCATGACCGCGAGGTCATCTGATCCGCAGAGCGGCACCGCGTCGTCGTCGTGGCTAGCAGGCACCAGGCACCCCCTCCGCTGAGGCATCCTGTTTCAGGATGACACGCTGCGGTCGGCGCAGGCGCGGCTGGCGGGGTACGCCGACGCTGGCCGCGCTGCGCCGGTACCGGGCGGAATGACCAGCGCGTCACTGCCTGCGTGAAGACCTGTCAGCTGGGCTGCCACAGCTCGACCCGATTGCCCTCAGGATCGGTGACCCAGCCGAACCGGCCGACACCCTCCATGTCCTGAGTCTCCATGGCCACGTCCGCTCCCTTGGCGCGCAATTGCGCGAGCATCGCATCCAGGTCGCGGACACGGAAGTTGAGCATCGTCTGCTGGGCGCGGGAGCCGAAGTACTCGGTCTCGGCCTCGAAAGTCGCGAACACTGTCACCCCGGCTTCCGGACGCCACAGGCCGTTCTCATCGGCGTCCAGGCCCAGGCAATCGCGATACCACGCACCCAGGGCCACCGGGTCGGCGGCCCGCATGAAGTATCCGCCAACTCCGAGCACACGTTCCATGCCGCTATCTTGCCAGGACCGCAACCGCCCGACGTCCCCAGGCGCCGAGCTCGATCCGGAGTGAGTCCGAACATGACGTCCTCCGGCGTCACCTCGGTCAGGTGCCGGCGTAGGCCGCGAGGTGCTCGCCGGTGAGGGTGGAGCGGGCGGCGACGAGATCGGCGGGTGTGCCCTCGAAGACGATCTGGCCGCCGTCGTGGCCGGCGCCCGGGCCGAGGTCGATGATCCAGTCGGCGTGCGCCATGACCGCCTGGTGGTGCTCGACGACGATGACCGACTTGCCGGAGTCGACGAGCCGGTCGAGCAGGCCGAGCAACTGCTCGACGTCGGCGAGGTGGAGGCCGGTGGTCGGCTCGTCGAGGACGTAGACGCCGCCGTTGGCGGCCATCTGGGTGGCCAGCTTGAGCCGCTGCCGCTCGCCCCCGGACAGCGTGGTGAGCGGCTGGCCCAGGCTGAGGTAGCCGAGCCCGACGTCGGCGAGCCGGTCGAGGATGGCGCGCGCGGCAGGGGTGCGCGCCTCGCCTGCGCCGAAGAACTCCTGGGCCTCGGTGACCGGCATCGCGAGCACCTCGCTGATGTCGCGGCCGCCGAGCCGGTACTCGAGCACAGACGCATCGAACCGCTTCCCCTCGCACTCCTCGCACATGGTGGCGACGCCGGCCATCATCGCCAGGTCGGTGTAGACGACGCCGGCCCCGTTGCAGTTGGGGCAGGCGCCCTCGGAGTTGGCGCTGAACAGCGCCGGCTTCACGCCGTTGGCTCTCGCGAACGCCTTGCGGATCGGGTCGAGCAGTCCGGTGTACGTCGCCGGGTTGCTCCGCCGGGAGCCTCGGATCGCGCCCTGGTCGATCGACACCACACCCGCGCCGGCGGGGATCGACCCGTGCACGAGCGAGCTCTTGCCGGAGCCGGCGACGCCGGTGACGACGACAAGCACCCCGAGCGGGATGTCGACGTCGAGATCCCGCAGGTTGTGTGCCGTCGCACCGCGGATCTCCAGCGTGCCGGCGGGCGTCCGCACCGTCTCCTTGACGGCAGCCCGGTCGCCGAGATGGCGGCCGGTGAGGGTGCCGCTGGCACGCAGCCCCTCGACGGTGCCCTCGAAACAGACGGTGCCGCCTGCCGTGCCGGCTCCGGGGCCGAGGTCGACGACGTGGTCGGCGATCGCGATCGTCTCCGGCTCGTGCTCCACGACCAGCACCGTGTTGCCCTTGTCCCGCAGCCGCAGCAGCAGGTCGTTCATCCGCTGGATGTCGTGGGGGTGCAGGCCCGTGGTGGGCTCGTCGAAGACGTAGCTGACGTCGGTGAGCGAGGAGCCGAGGTGGCGGATCATCTTGACGCGCTGCGCCTCGCCGCCCGACAGCGTGCCCGACGGCCGGTCGAGCGAGAGGTAGCCCAGCCCGATCTCCGTGAACGAGTCGAGCGTGTGCTGAAGCGCCGTCAGCAGCGGCGCCACCGACGGCTCGTCGAGCCCGCGGACCCACTCGGCCAGGTCGCTGATCTGCATCGCGCACGCCTCGGCGATGTTGATTCCCCTGATCCGCGAGGAACGGGCGGCCTCGCTGAGCCGGGTGCCGCCGCACTCGGGGCAGGTGGTGAAGGTGACCGCACGCTCCACGAACGCCCGGATGTGCGGCTGCATCGCCTCCTTGTCCTTGGAGAGGATCGAGTTCCGGACCCGCAGGATCAGCCCCTCGTAGGTCATGTTGATGCCCGCGATCTTCATCCTGACCGGCTCGCGGTAGAGGAAGTCGTGCAGCTCGGTCTCGGTGTAGTCGCGGATCGGCTTGTCCGGGGCGACGAAGCCCGACGCGCCGTAAAGCCGGTAGTTCCAGCCGCCCGTCGTGTAGCCGGGGATGGTGAGCGCGCCCTCGGCGAGCGACTTGGAGTCGTCGAAGAGCTGAGTGAGGTCGATATCGGAGACCGTGCCCCGCCCTTCGCAGCGCGGGCACATGCCGCCGGTGATGCTGAAGCTGCGCCGCTCCTTCACGGTCTTCCCGCCGCGCTCGATCGTGACCGCACCCGCTCCGCTGATCGAGGGGACGTTGAAGGAGAACGCCTTGGGCGAGCCGATGTGCGGCTGCCCGAGCCGGCTGAAGAGGATGCGCAGCATCGCGTTGGCATCGGTGGCGGTGCCGACGGTGGAGCGGGGGTCGGCACCGATCCGCTGCTGGTCGACGATGATCGCGGTCGTCAGCCCGTCGAGTACGTCGACCTCGGGCCGCGCCAGCGTCGGCATGAAGCCCTGCACGAAGGCGCTGTAGGTCTCGTTGATCAGCCGCTGTGACTCCGCGGCGATCGTGTCGAAAACCAGCGAGCTCTTGCCCGAGCCGGAGACGCCGGTGAACACGGTCAGCCGGCGCTTCGGGATCTCGATGCTGACGTCCTTGAGGTTGTTCTCGCGCGCGCCGTGGACGCGGATCAAGTCGTGGCTGTCGGCACCATGCGGCTCAGGCGACTGCGTGTCCGTCCTCGTGGCCATGGTCATCGCGTCTCCATCTTGTTACGCGGGGGCGCCTTCGCGGCTCCCCCGGCACCTCCTGGCTTGATCCGGCCGGCACTCACGGGTCCTGAAGCAGCCCGAGGACATTGCCATCGGGATCGGTGACCGTGGCCACCAGGCGACCGCCTCCGACGTCGTGTGCGGGCTCCTTCACGGCGGCACCGGCGGCGGTCACCTCTGCCAGCTTCGCCTCGATGTCCGGCACGTGCCAGTAGGCTACCGGCGAGGTCATGCCCTGCGGTCCACCGCCCGGCACCAGCCCGATGTGCTGGCCCGCGGCCTCGAAACCGGCATAGTAAGACGAGTCGGCCTGCGGCGCCACGCCGAGCAGGGCGGCGTACACCGCCTTGGCCCTCGCCAGGTCGGACACGGGATGCAGCACGGTCTTGATTCCCTGGGTGGAAGAGCCGGTCATGGTCACTCCTGAAGTCGTGGTGATGTCCATGGCCGTCACGCTAGTCGCGGCTCCGTGACCCGCGCTTCTCGATTCCTGATCGCCGCCTAGGGGGCGGGGATGGTCGCAAAGACGGGGCGGGCGCCCTGCCGTACGGGACCGGGACCGGTGGCGGTCACCGTGCTGCCCGAGGCCAGCAAGCCGTCGATCTGCTGGGCGCCGCTGCCGGCGGGGGCGCCTGCTGTCCAGCGGATGCCGTCGCGCGAGGACCAGGTGACGGCGTGCTGCTCGCCGGGCGGCCCGATCTCGCCTGCCGCGACCCACCCGGTGCCGGCGGCGGTCAGCGCGGTGACGCTGCCAGGGGTTCCCGGAGGTGCCAGGGCGATGTTGTGCCAGGTCGCACCGCCGTCCAGGGAGATCTCCGCCAGCGGGATGACCGGGCCCGCCGTGGTGACCGCGTCTCCGGTGGCGACGAGCCGGGTGCCGTTCTGGGCGACCTGCCGGAAGACGGGCCACGCCAGCCCCGCGGGCCGCGGCACGTCGAGCTCGGTCCAGTTCCGGCCGTCCGCGGTGGACCAGAAGGTGTGGCAGGTGCCGTCCGACCCGACCGCGGCGAAGCCGGCTGACGTGGCGGCAACGCCGTATACCGGGCGCGACTCCGGCCGGCGGGGCGGGCGGCCGGTGTTGCCGCGAACCCAGTTCTTCAGGTCAGCGGACCACCACATGGCAGCGATCGTCTGGCCGCCGCTGACCTGCTTGCCGACAATGACATAGCCATCCTTGCCCGCCGCCGCCCCGTAGACGAACAGGCCTGGCACGCTGAACGTGGCCGCGCCGTCGGCCACCCCCCAGGTCACGCCGTCAGCGGAGGTGACGACGACCGGATGCTGCGCCGCGCCGGAGATGACGTCCCCCGTCGCGACCCAGCCTGCGGGCCCGTGGACCACGCCGGTCAGGCTCTCGGTGCCGGGCCTTCGGTACACCGCGGGAGTGGCGGCGGATACGAGCGACCAGGAACTGTGCGCGCTGCGACGCCAGATGGCCGGGTGGCCGTTCGCGCTGCCGACGGCAACCTGCACGCCGCCAGCCGATGCGACCGAACTCACCGCGATCTGCGGCATCCGGGTCTGCCGGCCCTGCTGCCCGGGATACCCGGCGAACCCGCCGCCAGCCGGTGTACGGCTGCTCTGGCTGGCGCGATCGGCAAGCGCCAGGTGAACCTTATTGGTCAGCATCATCAGGGCCCCGGCGCCCACGCTGATGACGATCACGACCGGTATGACGGCCCGGGCTATCCGCCAGGCGTTGCGGCGCCGCCCTGTCGGCGGGGTAGGCGAAGTCGCGAGGTGACGCTGGGCCTCCCAGGCGGCATCGGGTTCTTCAGGCCTGGCGGCCGCCCGGACAGGCCGTGCCGGCGCATCGGCCGGGGTCGGCGCACTGAGCGGCGCGGCGAGCGGCGCGGCGAGCGGGCCGGCAAGTTCGGGACGGCCTGGGCTGCGCCGGTCCTTGCGGTGGCTGCCCCGGTGGTGGTGAAGGCGAGAGCGGCGGCCGGGAGCCGGAGAGGTCAGCTTCATAGCGTATCCTTATGATTACTTATAGTAATACATATGCTACGTCGGCTCGCCCGGATATGGAACAGCTTGTGATCGACTAGTTTCGTACAGTGACAATCATGGCCTGGCGGCGCCGGGTTGCCCCGGCAGTGCCGCGAACGCGCGGATGCCGGACACGAAGATCAGCCCGCCGGCGACGATGAATATCAGGCTGACCGAGTTGAGGGTGACGCCACCGAACGAGGCGCGGAAGCTCCGCAGGACGGTGCTCGTCAGCCAGCCGCAGATGACCACGGAGAGCATGGACGCGAGCTGGTTGAGCGGGGTGAACACCGCCATCACCCGGCCCAGGTATTCCCGCGGCGCCGCATCCAGGAGCAGCGGCGCCACCGCTGTGTTCAGCATCGCGATCGGCATCGCGTAGATCGCCAGCATGACCAGGCCGGCCGGGAAGCTGCGCTGCAGCGCGTAGCCAGCCGCCAGGACGCCGGTTGCCAGCAGGCCCGACCAGGTCAGCGTGCGCGCCCCGATCCACCGGACCATGCGCGCCGCCACCAGCGCGCCGACGATGAAGCCAGCCCCCATCGCCGTCTCCGCGATGCCGAACAGCCGGGATGAGACGTGCAGGTCGCGGGTCACGAAGAACACGTTCAGCGCGCTGATCGCGCCGGTGCCGCACTGGCAGATCATCGTGACCGTCAGCAGCGTCACCAGGAACCGGTTGCGCGTGAAGAGCCGCAGGCCGCCGGAAAACTCAGCGCGCAGGCTGGTCGCGCCCGCCGCGGCAAGGGCTGGCGGGTGAGACCGGGACGCCAGCCGCAGGAAGCGGATGGCCAGATAGGACACGGCGTATGAGGCGGCGTTGGCGGCCAGCGCCCACTGGAAGCCGACGGTGAGCAGCAACAGCGCCGCGATCGGCGGCCCGATGATCCCGGCCGCCGACGTGCTGGCCTCGGCCAGGCCGGCCGCCCGCACCCGGTCCTCCTCGCCATGCACCACGTCGCCGATCGTCGCGAACCTGGCGGGGCTGAAGAACTGGCCGACCGCGTTCAGGACGAAGACCACCAGGTAGACGGCGGCAAGCCACAGCCCGACGGGGAGGTCGCGAACCGGGACGAATGACAGCCCCGTGAGGCCAGCGACCATTGCCCCGCGGATCACCTCGGTTCGCATCATCGTCGATTTCCGGTTCCACCGGTCCACGAAAACCCCAGCGACCGGACCGACGAGGGCAACCGCGGCGGCCGCGGCGACCAGGATCCCGCTGACCGCGGCGGGAGCCCACGACGAGCCACGCGCGAGAACCTGTGACACCCACAGCACGAGCGTCGTGCAGAAGACGGTGTCCCCGATCGCGGACACGGCCTGGCCGTACCAGAGCTGTGCGTAATTCCGGTTAACCAGCGTCCGCTGCAGGGACGGCAAGCTCACCTTGTGATTGCTGTTAATACGGTGCTCAGCGCGGTTCTCACATACGGATGCCATTGCCATTACACGTGTTGCTCTTGCTGCTGATCTCTTTGCCGCCGCCGATCCGGCCGACCGAATGATGGGGCCTCGTGACACGGTGCGCTCATGAACACCAGGGCCGTACGCCACGGCGGCTCGCCAGGAAGCCGGAGCTCACCGGCCTGACGTCGTGCCATCATTTTGCTCTTCCGGAACTAGAAAAACTTGGTATAACGAACAGCCTGTAACGAGTTGCTCCTTCTGTGACTTGAGGGAACGGCCGTCCATCGAGTCACATCAGCATCATCCCGCCGGGTTCGCGAACGATCGCGAAGCTGCTATAACGGTCACGTTATTTGCGGAGTCACCGGCAAATCTCGCGTTTCCCGAAATTGCAGCGATGTAAGAGAACGGCCTGGTCCTGCGCGGTGACGGCGGTAGGCACCGAGTCATTTCGCCGGTACCGTGAGTTACAGGCCATCGTGTGACCCACATCACTCCCCCGCTTCGGGGCGGGGCGACGGGTTTTGCCCCGGCAGCTGGTCTTGATGGCGGCTGGTGCCCACTCGCGCCAACGGCCAGCCCGCGTTCGTCAGCTACGAGCGCGCGGCGAGCGGCCGGTACGAGGCGTACGGCGTCCAGGTACTGACCCTGATCGGCGCCCGGATCGCCCGCATCACCGCGTTCAACGACCCGAGCCTGGTGCCGGCGTTCGGCATGGCGCCCGCGCTCGCGACCTCCTGACGGGGGCCGGGCGCATGGCAGCGCGCTGGCGATTTACCGGATACCTTTACGTTCGTAGCGCGTTATCCGGGTAACGTCCTGGCCATCGCGAAAGGGGCGTTCGCCTGTGGAGGAATGGGCAGATGCCCCGGCAGCGGCGCAGCCGGACGCGCTGGACGCGCCGGTGCACGCGCTGGTCCAGCCGATGGACGCGCTGGTCAAACCCCTGGCGCCGCCCGGCACACGCGCACGCGCAGGCGCGCTGACCGGAAAGCGGGCGCGGGGCGGAACGCCGCGGCGCACGCATCCCGTCCGCCGCGCCTCTCTCGCGGCGCTGGTCGCGGGCGTCCTCGCGGCGATCATCTTCACGGGCCGGCACACGCTGGCCCAGTCGCTGAACGTGCTGAGCGATGCCGACCCGGCGTGGCTGCTGCTCGCCCTGGCCGCGGAGACCGCCTCGCTGACGGCCTTCGGCCTGAGCAGGAGAAGACTGCTGCGCGCCAACGGGTACCCCGCCGCGTTCGGTTCGGTCATGGCGGTCACCTATGCCGCCAACGCGCTGTCCATCTCCGTACCCTTCGCCGGCGCCGAGCTTGCCGTCGTCTACTCCTACCGCCAGTTCCGCAGGCACGGCCTCGACGCCGCCACGACCGGCTGGTCGCTCGCCGTCTCAGCGATCTTCTCCACGTCCGCGCTCGCGCTTCTGCTGGTGGCGGGCGCGCTGGCCGGCGGCGAGACGGCGGCGGCGGCCCTCGGCCTCGGCGGGGCCGTCCTGTACCTCGTGCCCGGGGCTGCCGTGCTGCTCGCCCTGCGCTTCGGCCGTGTGCGCGGCCTCCTGCACGACGTGCTCGCGCGGCTCGCGAGGCTGAGCCGGCGGATGTTCGGCAAACCGGAGAACGGGGCCGATGGCCTCGACCACTTCCTCGAGGACGTGTCGAGCACCGGCCTTCCGTGGCGCGGGTACGCGGAGGTGTCCGTCTGGGCGGTGGCGAACTGGGTCTTCGATTGCGCGGCCCTGGCCTGCGCGATCCGCGCGATGAGCCAGCCCGTTCCGTGGCACGCGCTGCTGCTCGTCTACGGCGCGGGCGCCGCGGTGGGCAGCACCGGGATCACCCCGGGGGGATTCGCCCTCGTCGAGCTGACCCTGACCGCTGCGCTGAGCGCGTCCGGCCTGAACGCCTCCAAAGCGCTCGCCGCGGTACTCGCCTACCGGCTGGTCAATTTCTGGCTGGTGCTCGTCGCGGGCTGGGTCGTCATGGCGGTCCTCACCCACCGCGGTGACCGCCGCGGCGCGGGACCGGAACACCCGGAGTTAGTCTCTATCCCATGCAGGGCACGCTCGCGGAGCTCGCGCGCGACCCCCATGCGCTGCTGGCGCGGCTGCGCGAGCGCGAGCCCGTGTGCTGGGTGCCCGAGCTCGGCGCGTGGCTCGTCACCCGGTACGACCTCGCGGTCGAGGTGCTTCGCGACGCGCGCACGTTCACCGTCGACGACCCCAGGTTCACCACGGCACGGGTCACCGGGCCCAGCATGCTGTCCCTGGACGGCGCCGCGCACGCCCGTCACCGCGGGCCGTTCGCGCACGCCTTCAGGCCCGCGGAGATCGGCCGCGGGCTCGCGGGCTTCATCGAGGCGGAAGCAGGCCGCCTCGTCGCGGGGATCCGCCCGGCCGGGAAGGCCGAGCTGCGCCGCTCGGTGGCCGGGCCGCTCGCCGCCGCGGTCATGGCCGAGGCCCTCGGCCTCACCGCGGTGCCACCGCCAGCGATCCTGTCCTGGTACGACGGCATCGTGACCGCCGTCTCGGAGCTCGCGGGGGCCGGCACCACCCCGGGCGCCGGCGCCCCGGGCACGCCGCCCGCGGTGGCCGTCCCGTCTTTCACCGCGCTCGCGGCGAACCTGCGTGAGGCCATAACGCCAGGTCACGACTCCCTGCTGGCCCGGGCCGCCGCCGGAGACGGCCTGGGCACCGGCCCCGGAGACGGCCTGGGCACCGAAGAGATCGTGTCGAACGCCGCGGTGCTGCTGTTCGGCGGAATCGAGACGACCGAGGGAATGATCAGCAACGCGGTCCTGCACCTGCTCAGCAACCCGGCGCAGCTGAAGCTCGTTCGCGCCGACCCCGCGCTGCTCGCCGGGGCGGTCGAGGAATCGCTGCGGCTGGAGCCCGCCGCCGCGGTCGTCGACAGGTACGCGACGTCGCAGGTCCGGCTCGGCGGCGCCGTGATACGGAAGGGCGACCCCGTCACCGTGTCGATCGCGGCCGCCAACCGCGACCCCGCGGTCTTCACCGAGCCCGGCCGGTTCGATATCTCGCGGCCGGAAGCGTCCCGGCACCTGGCCTTCGCGCACGGCCCGCACTTCTGCCTCGGCGCGCACCTCGCCAGGCTGGAGACGAAAACGGCCGTCGCCACGCTGCTGGGCAGCCTGCCGGGGCTGCGGCTCGACCCGGGCCACGACAGCGCCCCGCGCGGCCTGGTCTTCCGCAAGCCGCCGGAGCTCCGGGTCCGGTGGGAGCGCTGACTGCCCGGCGTGCACTCACCCTTGCGTAACGGACTGTCTTCCTTTGTTGCGTGCCGCAACTACTGGTGGCTATCGTCTGGGCCATGGGCACAGGCACCAGCACGGGCACCGGCACGGGCACCGGCATAAGCACCGGCACCGGCATCGGCACAGGCACAGGCTCGGGCGGACTCGAGCGCGCGAGGCCAGCGCGCACCGCAAGGGCCGCCGCGCTGCTTGGAATGGCGTTCCTCGGGATCGCCGCGGCGGGCTGCAGCAGCAGCGGCTCATCGTCGCCGTCGGCGGGAAGCAGCACGTCGGCGGGTGCCGGCTCGTCGCCGACGGCGGCCAAGCCCACGGGCACGGTCAGCGTCGCCTACGCATCCTCGCTCCAGTACCTCAACGAGAAGGTCGCCGGCCCCGCGTTCACGAGCGCCGAGGGTTACGGCTACACCGGCCGCGGCAACGCATCCGGCGCGCTGGAGGCGGAGATCGCCTCCGGCGAGATCAGCCCGAACGTCTTCGAGGCCGTCGGCGGCGACAACATCATCCCGCTGGAGCCGAAGTACACCAAGTGGTACATCCCCTACGCGGGCACCTCGATGGTCGTCGCCTACAACCCGAAGAGCAAGTACGCCAGCCAGTTCAAGGCGATCGCCGACGGCAGCAAGCCGGTGTCTGACCTGTTCACGCTGCTGCAGACGCCCGGCCTCAAGCTGGGCCGTACCGACCCGAACGTCGATCCCCAGGGCCGGGACTTCATCTACATGCTCGAGCTCGCGCAGTCGCACTACCACCTGCCCTCGGACACGGTCGCCAAGATCCTGGGCACCCCTGACCCCGGCTCGGCCAGCTCTTCGCAGATCTACGCCGAGTCCTCGCTGGACGCGACGCTGGAGTCCGGTCAGCTGGACGCGGCGAGCGCGTTCGTCACCCAGGCGACCGAGCTGCACCTGGACTACATCCCGCTGCCGGCCGCCATCAACCTGGGCAGCCCGGCACTCGCCGCCCAGTACAAGAAGGCGTCGGTCAAGCTCGCCAACGGCTCGGTCAAGCACGGCTCGGCGCAGGTGATAGACATCACGATCATCGGCACGCCCACGCCGGCCGGGACCGCGTTCGTCAAGTACACGCTCTCCCCCGCCGGCCTGGCGCTGTACAAGCAGGGCGGCTTCACCGTGCTGACACCGAAGGTGGCCGGCTCGGCCAGCGCGGTACCCGCTGCCATCTCAAGTGAGCTGGGCGGCTAGACCCGCGGCCGCCGGGGCCGGGGCTGTCCGGGGAAACGAGCCGTCCGGGCAGCCCGGCCCGCCGGGGCGCTGGCAGGTCACCGGGGTGCTGCCGACGCTGCGGCGCGCGTCAGGGCTCGTCTGGCTCGCCGGGGCGGCCGTGATCTGGATCGCCCTGCTCGGCCCGGTCATCGCGCTGTTCACGCACCTGTCGGGCAGCGCCATCGCCAGCGCGCTGACCGCGCCGGGCGCCCTCGACCCGCTGCTGGTCTCGGTGGAATCGGGCGCCATCACGCTGGGCGTGCTGTTCGGCCTGTGCACGCCGCTGGCCTGGATGCTGGCCCGCGGCAGGCTGCCCTTCCAGCGGATCTGGGAGGGGGGGGTGCTGTGCAGCCTGCTGCTCCCCCCGCTGGTGATCGGCCTGCTGCTGATCTTCATGGTGGGCCCGTACACGCCGATCGGGCAGCTTCTCGGCCATGTGCACCTGACCGCGACCAACACGTTTCTGGCGCTGGTGATCGCCGAGGTGTACGAGTCGGCGCCCTACTACGTGCTCGGCGCGCAGGCGGCGTTCAGCGGCGTCGACCCCCGGCTGGAACAGCAGGCGGGCCTGCTGGGCGACCGGCCCGCGCGGGTGTTCCGGCGGGTGACGCTGCCGCTGGCGGCGCCGGGGCTGGCGATGGCGCTCGCCGTCGCCTGGGCCAGGGCGATGGGCGCCTTCGGCGCCGTCGTGGTCATCGCCTACCATCCGTTCGGTATACCGCTGCAGATCTGGACGACGCTGCAGGAGACCGGCCTGGCCTCCGCGCTGCCGTTCGCGCTTGTCCTGCTGGTGGTCGCCCTGCCGCTGCCGCTGGCCGCCTACACCTGGAGCGCCCGTGCTGGACGCCGACGTCGAGGTTGACCGCAGGGACTTCCGCCTGCGCGCGGCGCTGCGGGTGGCGCCGGGTGAGCGGCTCGCCCTGTTCGGGCCGTCGGGGGCCGGCAAGACCACGCTGCTGGAGGTCATCGCGGGCCTGGTGACCCCGCGCCAGGGCCGGGTGACGCTCGGCGGCCGGGTGCTGACCTCCACGGAAGCGCCGGTGCGGGCCGTGCCGCCATGGCAGCGCCGGGTGGGCTTGCTGCGCCAGGACCCGGGGCTGTTCCCCCACCTGTCGGTGCGCGACAACCTCTGCTACGCGCCCTCCGCCTCGCGGCAGGGCGCCGAACTGGCCGAGCTGGCCGGCGCGCTGGGCATCGGCGGCCTGCTGTCCGCCATGCCCGCCCGGCTTTCCGGCGGCCAGGCGCACCGCGTGGCGCTCGGCCGCCTGCTGCTCGCGCACTGTGACACGCTGCTGCTCGACGAGCCGTTCACCGGCCTGGACGCCGGCCTGCGCCGGACGCTCACCGGCCTGGTGAGCACTCTGGTGGCGGACCGCTCGGTACCGGCCATACTGGTCTCGCATGAGCTGGCCGACGCGCAGGCGTTCGCCGACCGGCTCGCGGTGCTGGATCACGGCTCGCTGCTGCAGGAGGGCGCACCCGACGAGGTGGTGCTGCGCCCGGCCTCGCGCCGGGTCGCCGAGCTCGTCGGCTACCTCGGCTTCGTGCCCGCCGGCCCCGCCGGCCAGGGCGGCGGCGCGCGCGTGGCGGGGATTCACCCCGACCGCGTGGCCGCCGGGGCGCTGCCCGGCCGCGGCCTCGTGCTCGCCGGCACGGTCGCCGCCTGCCGCCCGTCCGGCGCCGGATGGGAGGCGGACCTGCGTATCGGCGACGTCGTGATCGCCTGCCGCCTGGGCGACAAGCCGCCGCCCCCCGGCGGCGAGCTCACCGTCACCGCGCTGGATCCTCCCTGCTTCGGCCCCGACGGTGCCGCGCTCCCCCGCCGCGCGGACGCCCGGGGAACACAGCCCGTTCGCCGCTGAGCAAAGGATGACGGCGGGACCGGCTACGGGTCCCGCCGTCGTCTATGTTCCCGTCGTTCCGGTTGCCGCCTCCACAGATGATTCTGAACGGACCGTGCGCTGACTCATGCAGGGAGGTCACCCGGAAGCCGCGGGCACGGCCCGCTCAGGCGGTATCGGCGACGCCCTCGGGCGCAGCCGCGCCCGTTCTGTCATCTCTGGAGGCCAGCGCCCGCAGCGCGGCCAGCTCTTGCTGCAGCCGGCGGGTCTCCTCCTGTAGCTGCAGGACGCGGCGGATGCCCGCGATGTTGAGTCCCTCGCCCGTCAGCGCGCAGATCTCCTGCAGCCGGTCGATGTCCCGTCTGCTGTACCGGCGGGTGCCGCCCGCGCTGCGCGCCGGGTCCAGCAGCCCTTCCCGCTCGTAGACGCGCAGGGTCTGCGGGTGCAGGCCCGCGAGCTCCGCGGCCACGGAGATGCTGAACAGGCCGCGGTCCAGGTCCGTCCAGCCGCCGCTCACCATGGCCACTCCCATCCGTCATCCAGGTAACGGGCGGCTAGCCCGGCCAGCAGCATCAGCCGGGCGCGCTCGTCGTGGCGCGCGTCCGGCACGGGTGGGGCGGGCGGGCGATCGGGCGGAGCGTCCGGCGGCTCGACCCGGACGGGGCCCGCCCACAGCGGCGCGCCGCGGGCGGGTGCCGCGCCCGGGCGGGACACCACGATCACCGGCACCGGAATTCCGCCCGCGCGGGCACTGGCCGCCTGCTCGGGGGCATGGGCCCCCGCCTGCGCCGCCCGGGCCGCCGCCTCGTCATAGGCGGCGCGGCGGGCGGGATCGCTGAGCATCCGGTAGGCCTCGGCCAGGGCGCGGAACCGGGCGGGGGCGGCGGCGTCCCGCGGCCGGGCATCCGGGTGCTCGGCCCGCGCCTTGCGCCGCCAGGCCAGCGCGATCTCGGCGGGCGTGGCCTGGCGCGTGACGCCGAGCAGCTGGTAGGGATCAGGCTCCGGCGGGGCCGGCGGCCCGTGACCGGGCATGGCCATCGGCGTCACCTTCCCTTCTCTTCCCGTCCGCCCGAAGCCGCCGGTGCGGCAGGTGGCCGTGGGAGGGCCGTCCTGCCGCCGCAGGGTGTCGCCTCCAGTATGCATCACGAGAAAATCTGAGTCCAGGCTTGTCAGGTAATAGCCTTCGGTGTTATACAAGAGCTGTGAGCGTGAGGACATAAGAACAGACACGGGCAAGGAGGCTTGCGATCATGCTCATGCGTACTGACCCCTTCCGCGAACTGGACCGGCTCACCCAGCAGGTGCTTGGCACGGCCAGCCGTCCAGCGGCGATGCCGATGGACGCCTACCGCAAGGGCGACAACTTCTTCATCCACTTCGACCTGCCCGGCGTCAGGCCGGACTCGATAACGCTGACCGTCGAGCAGAACGTCCTGAACGTCCGCGCCGAGCGCCAGCCGACCGAGTCCGAGAGCGCCCAGCTGATCGTCGCCGAGCGGCCTTACGGCACGTTCACCCGGCAGGTGTTCCTCGGCGAGACCCTCGACGCCGACAACGTCACCGCGGACTACAGCGCGGGTGTCCTCACGCTGACCATCCCGGTCCACGAGGCCGCCAAGCCGCGCAACATCCAGGTCACCAGCAGCGACGAGAAGCAGGCCGTCACCCGCTAACGCGGTCGTGGCACAGGGGCCGCGGCACCCACCCGGATGCCGCGGCCCCTGCCGCGTTTTCTTGCCGTCAGCTGAAGGTGCAGGCGCCAGCGATGCCTATGACCCGGCTGGACAGGCCGGTACCGATAGCTGGTCTCACGTCGCGAGGTGCTGCACCTCGTCCTTGGGGATGCTGAGATGGATGCCGCCGCGGAACCCGGATACCTTGTCGATCGGGACGGTCACTTCCTTACGGCCCCACAGATGCCGCTTGAGACACACGCCGGTCACCTTGCCGGTTTCCTGGTCGATACGGAGCGCTTGCAGGTGACCGACGCCGCCGTCGGTGGCATAGACCTGGTCGCCGCGCCGCTCCTCCTCTTCCCCGGGAAGGGCCGTGGGAACGAGGTCGACGGGTTCGACCGGCTCTCCCGGCCAGCTCGTCATGCCGTCTTCGACCGGAAAACCGCCCGGCGCTGCCCACGACCCCGAGGACGGGAGCAGCACCGCGGGCTCGAACTCCGCCAGGGTCTCCTCGGCCGGGTCGAGCGCCTCGAACTCCGCCTCGGTGCAGCCGAGCCTGATCTCGTCCGTCTCGCCGTCGGCCTGTTCCACAAGGTGCGCCGGAACAAGCCGCGCGAGCCCCTGCCGGTGTTCTGGCTCGACAACCAGATGGGTGACCTGCCATGCGGCGGGGTCGACGGCCAGGCTGATCACCTCGCCGGAAGAGCTCTCGTCCCAGTGAGCGGCGGCGCCGATCACAAGCGTTATTTCTGCCATGGCCAACTCCTCGGTGTCCTTACGCAGTATCCCCCTCCCCCGGCATCCCCTCCCCCCGGCATCCCCAGCCCCGGCTCGCCAGGTCGCTGGGCGCCGCGGGCAATGACGGCGGGCGGAGTTAGTGTTCGTCCGTGACCGGACGGTGGGATCGAGAGCGGGTGCTCGCGCTCGCACCCGACGCGGCCTCGCAGCGCGCTGCGCAGGGCCTGGCGTCACCTCGTTCCTGGCATGCGTCAGGCGCCGTGCCGCCGGCGCCCGGCGGCACCGGCCAGAATGGCGCGCATCAGGGTGAGGAGCCCGGCGCTCTGTGGGGCGAGTGCGCCGGGAGCGCCGCTGTGCCGTACCGCACCATGGTGGACCTGTCGGGACCCGCGTACCGCTGTTCGTGCCCGAGCAGGAAGTTCCCGTGCAAGCACGCGCTGGCGCTGCTGCTGCTCTGGTCGGACGGCCACATCGGCGTGCAGCGGGAGAACCCGCCCGGCTGGGCCACGAGCTGGCTGAACGGGCGGGCCGCTCGCACGTCTCGCGGCTCCGCAGCCGCGCCGCCGGAGGACCCGAAGGACCCTGCCGCCGCCCAGCGGCGCGCACAGCAGCGCGAGGCGCGGGTCGCGTCCGGCCTCGCCGAACTCGACCGGTGGCTGTGTGACCAGGTGCGGCAGGGCCTCGCGGGCACCCAGCGGGCCGGCTACCGGCACTGGGACGCGATCGCCGCCCGCATGGTGGACGCGCAGGCTCCGGGCGTTGCCGAACGGCTGCGCGCGCTCGCTGCGGTCCCGTATTCGGGCGGCGGCTGGGAAGGCCGGCTGCTCGAGGAGTACGCCCTGCTCCGCCTGCTGGCCACCGCCTACCGCAGGAGCGCCGAGCTGCCCGGCGCGCTGCGCGACACGGTCCGGTCGCGGATCGGGTTCACCGTCCGCCAGGCCGACGTACTCGCCGCCGGCGTCTCCGTCACCGACCGCTGGCACGTCCTGGGCCGGCGCGACCTCGAACAGGAAAGGGTGCGGACACGCCGGGTCTGGCTGCGCGGGCAGCGGACCGGCCGGGCCGCGCTCGTCCTCAGCTTCGCCGCCTCCGGCGAGCCCCTCGACGGCTCGCTCCGCACCGGCACTGAGCTCGCCGCCGAGCTGGCCTACTATCCCGCGGCGCTGCCGTTGCGCGCGGTCGTGGTGAGCAGGGAGCAGCAGGCCGCCGCTCCCCCGCCTCCCGGTCAGACGGTCGCCGCGGCGCTCGCCTCGTGGGCGGCGGCGCTGGCCGAGGATCCCTGGCTGGACACCTGGCCGGCGGTGCTGGAGGGCGTGGTCCCCGCCCGTTCCCCCGCGCCATGCCTGGCAGACGCCCACGGCGACGCACTGCCCCTGCACCCCGGAGCCGCCGACCGATGGCCGTTGTTCGCGGTCTCCGGCGGCCACCCGGTGACCGTGGCCGGTGAGTGGACCCCGCGCGGCCTTTGGCCGCTGACCGCGTGGACGGGTACCGGACCCGCCGTCCAACTGTGACCGGTCCTGGCCGTTCCAGTCATGGCCGTTCCGGTCGTGGCCGTTCCGGTCACGGTGCGATCGTTCACCCGGCCGAGGTGATCGAGGCGCTCGATCACGAAATCCGGCGGGTCGCCGCGGTCGCCACCGGGCTGGATGAAGACGCGTTCGCCCGCCCGGCGCGCTGCCCGCCCTGGGACGTGAAAGCGCTCCTCGCACACATGTGGATCGGCCTCGGGCGCATCGAGCCGATGGTCGCCGCGGCGTCCCCACCCCCTGCCGCCGTCGGCCAGGTGACCGCCGGAGCTGCCGCGTACTACCAGCGCGGACCCCGGCGAGAACAAGCCGCGCATGCGGCCAGAATCAGTGCCGCACAGCAGGCGGCGCAGGCGTTCCCCACAGGGCACGATCTCGCATTCGCTCTCGGCAGGCGCGCAACCGCCGCCCTGGCCATCGCACGCGGCACGGACCCCGTACGCATCGTCCGCACACGCTGGGGCGATGACATCCCGTTCGCCGGTTACCTGGCCACCAGGGTGGTCGAGGTAGCCGTCCACGGACTTGACCTGACCGCGGCGCTCGGCCGCGAACCCGTCCTCACCACGGCAGCGGCCCGCGTGGTCAGCCAGGTCCTGTGCACTCTCCTGGGAGCCGAACCGCCGGCCCCGTTCAGCCGGGACCCGGTGATGTTCATCGAAGCGGGCACCGGCAGGCGCCCGCTCAGCGCTGCTGAGACAGCCGCCCTCGGCCCCCTCGCACCCCGCTTCCCGCTGATCTCCTAGTTCGCTTCCCCCTGATTTCCTAGTTCGAAAGAGTCGGCAATAGGCTTGTGATCTTGAATATAGTTTTGATAGAATTCAAGACAATAAGGCATTCCTGAACGGATGGTGGCTCATGTCCCACGAACCCATCCCCGGCAGCGGGCAGGACGGCGAGGAGCCGCCGCCCGCGCCCGGCGGCGGGTTCGGCACGGACGGTGCTGGCGCGGACGGTGACGGGTTCGGCGCGGACGGGTTTGACCTGGACGCGGCGATGGACCGGCTGGCCGCCGGCATCGACGCCGGGCGGGTGCAGATCCCGCCCGGCGGGGAGTGCGCGCAGGGCCTGTCGTTCATCGCCGCCGGGCCGCAGGACCTGGCCGCGCTCGGGGTCAATGACCTGGCCGGGCTGGGGGTGGCCGGGTTCGCCCAGGGCGGGGCGGCCGATGTCATGCCGCCGGGGATGGTGCTGCTCGGCCTGGCCGGGGCCGCCTGCGAACCGGGGACGCTGCGCGGGCTGGGTGACGGGCAGGTGCTGGGGGTG
>JAFAZE010000155.1 GCA_019239975.1 Streptosporangiaceae bacterium | reverse complement strand
AGTAGCCCGCCGGGAATCGTAGGCAAGGGCCATCGCAGCGCCACCGAACACGTACAGGTCGGCGACAACGCCGCGCCTGGCAAGCCGGTCGCCGAGACAGCGGAAGGCATCCTCGATGCCCGCTCTGTCGAGCAGTGGCGAGGGATCGCTCACGCTGCGTCGATCTCGTAGTCGGCGACGAACACCCCGCGCCTGCGGAAGGCGGCCGGCGCGTGCACAAGAGCCTGCGCGCGCGCGCCCGGCGCGTCAAACGGAAACCAGAAACGTCTCAGGCCGCGCGAAGCCGACCACCGGGGGGCGTCCTTCCCATCCCGCATCGCGAGATGCTCGGCAAGCCCCGCGAAGAGCACATCCCACCGCTCATCACCGACCGGTCCCGGCGTATCCGTCAGCAGCCGCTGGCGGTCCGCGGCAGGCTCCCGGTGGTACTCCTTCAGGAACTCCACGACCAGTCGCCAGCGCGTGTCGAAATCAGGCTCGGCCGCGACGAAGGCCGCGAGCCCGGCGATGGTCATCGGCTGGTAGTCCACTATCACAGGGTAGCGAAAGGGGCCGATCTGCACCCGCCTTGAGACGCTGTCAATGTCCAGAGTCCTCTGCACTGATGTCCGAAGTCGCCTGCACACGGAGATGAGGAGATCAGGTTGCAGTCATCTTTGCGGCCGCTGCTGGCGGCAAGGGCGCCGAGCCCTGAACGCTCCGGCGGTCCCCCGCAAGCCCCCCCTCAGCCTCTGCTTATTCAGCGGCTGCCGGCAGATGCCAGGAGTTCGCCGCGAGCTGGCCCCACGGTTTTGCGCGCCTCCTGCGGCGCCTCCCGGTCAGCCCCGGTCACTGCCACTTTGACTCTGGTGACCGGGCTCACCGGTTCGGGCCGGGGTGGCTCGGCCGGACCCCGGTAAACGACAAGGTCAGCGTCGACTGATCGCGGACCCTGGTCCTGTCCGGCGTCTCGCCGGTGACCGTACCGGTGCTGGTGACATGGCCCCGCCTGACATCCGCTGCCGTGATCGTGTACCGGGCGGTGCAGGTCATCGACGCGCCCGCAGCGAGCGAGGTACCCGGGCAGGACACTGCCGGCAGCCCCGGCAGCGGGTCGGTGACGGTCACGCCCTGCAGCGGCACGTCCCCGGTGTTGCGGACCGCGTAGCTGTAGACCACCTGAGCACCGGCCGCGGTGAAGCCGGGCACGTTCGCCGACTTGACTAGCCGGATCGCCGGCCGTTCTTCCAGCGGTGACGCCCGCGTCGGCCTCGCACACCGCCGACCTGGTCGAGACGCCGGGGCTGAGCATCACCAAGACCGGCCCGGCCAGCTTCGCCCGTGAGGCCAGCACCTCGACTACGCCTACACGGTGGTCAACACCGGGGACGTGCCGCTGCACGGCGTGACCGTCACCGACACCGAGGCGGCGGTGGACTGCCACGGCCAGTCCGCCCTGGCCCTGGACGGGACGATCGAGTGCACCGGCACGCACACGGTCACCGCCGCCGACGTGACCGCCGGGCACGTCACCGACACCGCCACCGCGGCGGCCGTCCCGGCCCTGGCACCCCAGGGCCCGCACGCTAACCACCGCTATCACAGGTATTCATCCGCAGCGGCCGATACGACGACGCACCCGCCAGAAAGCGTGTAAGGACTACGTCAGATTCCCTCCCTTTCCACTGGTGGACGGCCAAATAGGAACGCGCAAAACCGCCGGTCCTGCCGAATTGCTTGAACCGACCGTCCCCGGCATGCGTATCCACGGATATCGGCGGCACGTCCCCAATACGCCGGCAATTTCAGTCAGCAGATGGCGATCTCCGGCAAGGGGGCAGGCAATGGGCAGACATCAACGGCCAGACCAGGCGGGGGCACGCCCTGGCTGGCAGTCCAGGCCGCGGTTCGGGCTGGCGCCGCTGATCCTGGCCGGCGCCATCGTGATCAGCTACGCGGTTATCCGCGCCAGCGGGGCCAGCACGCTCATGTTCGTGCCACCCCCGCGGCTACCTGCGATATCAGGCATCCGGCCGGCGCACGCCCCGGCCTCACCGGCCGCCCGCACACCCGCGGCCGGGTTGGGGTCTGTGCCGGACCGCGGAACGCCGAGTCCGGGAGCCGATGGCGGGGGCGTGTCGGTGGCGTGCCAGTTCACCAGCGGTCTCGTCTGCGACGTGAATCTCGGCGGGCAGGCAACGCCGGGGACGCCTGCGGCCGCGCCGGTCACATCGGGGGCTCCTTGAACAACTTTCCAGGCCCGCACGGCCCCTGGAACCAGGGCTGAAAATTCCGAGCACAGCCTGAAACGGCCAGCGATTTAGCAGGTTAGACCCGAGCTGCTGCGATAAGGAGCAGCCCAGTTTCCCACTGAAGAAAGAGCCAGCCATGTCCAGATTCCCGTTTGAGCACAACTCATCTCACTCTAAGAAAGGATCAGTCATGTCTCAATTGTCTTCTAGTCGACGGTACCGCCGGGACTGGCGTGCCGCGGCTGCGGCAGTTGCAGCGATCGGGGTTGTCGGCGGCCTAGCCGCGGTTGCCCCGCATCTAGCCGGACACGGCGCGGCCGAGCGCGTCCAGCAAGTTCGTTTTGCTCCCCCCGGGGATGGGGGTGGCGGCTCGTACAACGGCACTGTGAACACCAACGGCCAGGTCGGCGCCAACGGCCAGCCCGGTGCACCCGTGTACGACTACCCCGGCACCGGGAATCTGGATACCACCAGCCTCGGTACCGCCCTGGGCAACCTGGCCGACAACACCGAGGTCAGCATCCAGTGCTACTGGACCGGAGCCCCAGTGCAAGGACCAAACGCCACAAACGCCCAAGGCGGGGGCACCGACGACTTCTGGGACCAAATCATCGGGGCCAGCACCACCCTGCCCGGCCCGCAGTCGCTATCCACCGGCCACACTTACGTCGTCCCGGACGCCGACATCGACACCAGCCCCAAGACTGTCGACCAGATAGCCCAGCCCTGCACCGCACCGCCAGCCGCTCCCCAGGCCCCGGGCGGCGCCGCGAATGGCGGCGGCCCGCCGGCGCAGGCGCCCCAGTCGTGGATCGTGACCGCCACCCCCACCGGCACCGAAAACCCATTCAAACAGGTCCTGCAGCCTGGTGGGATTTTCTTCTGCTACGTCGGGACCGTCCACGTGGAGTGCACCGCCACCCATGATGGCCCGCTCGGCGACCTTAACACCGCGCCAGAGAGCTATGTCTCACAGATCGCCCACTACGCCAACGAAGCGGGCGTCGATCCTCGCCTGATGCTCATCATCTTGTGGAGCGAATCGAACAGGCCGCACAGCCCGGCTGCTGACCAGGCCACGACTGAGTTCGACCAGGCCAAGTGCAACCTGGGCGATAGCGTCGCCTGCCTGGGGCCGAGCCTGGGGATCGCGGACATGAAGAAGCAGACCTTCGACCAGGTGCAGGGTCGACACTCAGACCTCTTTCCCCCGCAGTCGGTTCACCTCAACGATCTCTCCGGGAACACCGATCTGGCGATCCGGATGCTGGCTTGGGCGCTGCACGACATTTCGTCCTACCCCGACCCGACAAACCACAACGTCAATGACCCCGACCGGCAGCTGCCCGGCGGCGATGTCGGGGGCTACAGCCCGCAGCAGCTGCTCGCCATGGCCTACAGCAAGGGCATAGGAAGTGCGCTCAAATACGCCAAGGGCGGCGCAGAGCGTGCAACTGTCCCAGGCAATACCCAGACTGACCTCCAGAATTACGCCAACCGGGTCAGTCAATACTGGAACGAGGCCAATCAGATCTTCTGCAACTCCGGCGCTTTCACCTGCACACCATCCGCATAACGTCCACGGCGCCAGCCAGGTGACCCGTGACCCGACTACCCCTGAAGGGAAGGGATTGTAACCTCGCTGGCACATCAAGCCTGGCTAGTCAATGGCTAAGGGCGGGAGCTGCCCAGCTCCCGCCCTTCCGTCTTGTCGTCCGCTGGGGCCTGCCCGGCGATCCCGGACAGGAACGCCCGGACCGGCGCTGCGGTGATCGCCGGGATGTCGCCATCGTGATGAGCGGCGAAGGCGATCAGGTCGCCGCGGTAGGCGCGGATGGTGTTGCGCGGCTTGTTCGCGTTCGCCAGGTCGGTGAGGAAGTCGTCGATGTGGCGGGCGAGCGGGTGGCCCGGCAGCGCCTCGATGGCGGTCCGTTCCGCCCGCATGCCTGCAGTTGCCAGATAACCGGGAATCGAAGCCGTCCCGGGCCGGGTCGCTCGCGCAGGCGGCATGGCGCCATGGTACCGGTAGTTGCCAGATAACGGAGGTTATCCGGGGACTCCTGCCGGTCAGAGGCGGAGGTCAGTCCGGCCGAGCTCGCGGTGGTCCGGCAGCAGCGCGTCCGGGATGCCGGCTTGGGTGATGAGGAGCTGGCGTTCGCGGTAAAAGCCGGCGATGGTGCGGCACCCGACAGTGAGCATCCCCAGGAGCCGCCGGGCGGTGCCCGGGTCATCCCGGGCACGCTCGATCATCGCCTCAAGCTCGGCCCGGGCCTGCTTCTGCTCCCATGCCCGGCGGTCTCCCTCGTAGACGTCGCGATGCGGCTCGGGGGCCAGGCAGCGGCCGAGCGTCCCCCGGGCGGTGATCTCCCCAGCGGCCGCCAGGTGAAGGGCGGTGGCCGCGGCCTCGCGCATTGCCTGCTGGAGCGGGAGGTCGAGCCGCTCGTAGGGCCGCCAGACGGTCAGGCCTCCGCGGAGCGGCCGGCCCGTGGCCTCCCAGACTCGCGCGAGGGTTGCGGCGGACCGGGCGCTGACCCTGCTGGCCGCCAGGCTGACCTCGTCGAGCAGGGTCCGCAGGAGCCGGAGCCACACGCCGACGTGAACCGCGCGACCGGACAGCGTGACCCTGCCGGTGGTTACGCCCTCGAAGGTGAGCCGGTCCATGGCGACGACGGGCCCGGGAGCCAACGGGGGCGGCTCCCGTTCGGGGTCAAGGGCGGCCAGCCGGACGGCGATCTCGGACTGCAGCCGGCAGCCGTGCTCGCCGCAAGTGGTCATGATCGGCAGCATGGACAGCAGGCTGGTGCCCCGGTCCGGGCCGGCCGCACACGCCGGGCAGGCCACCAGGTCGGTCCGCCACTGCTGGCGCATCGGTATCCAGGGCAGCCAGTGCTGGACCGGGTTCTGGCCCGCCTCCCCCGGGGCCAGGAGCACCGAGTACTGCCGGACGTAGGCGCCGAAGGCCTCCGGGCCGTCGTAGGGCTCCACTCCAGGGTGTCGGCGAGCCAGGGCACCCACCCGGCGATCGTCGTCAGCCGCACCGCACCGAAATCGGTGCCGGTCTGCTCGGCGAGTGCCTGGAGAATCCCGGCTGGAGGGTCGAAGTCCAGGTCGTCGGCCTGCGGGTCGTCCAGCAGCGCCGAAGCGCCGCCGAGGCAGTGGCTCAGCAGGTACCCGGGCGTCATGCCGTACGGAGAGGCCAGGCGGGCGACCCAGGAGGAAAGCGCCTCCCCGGGCGATGGCGGCGGGTGCAGCGGCCACCGCCGGACGGTCGCGGCGAGGGTCACACGAGCTCGCGCTCGAACATGCGGCGCCGCTCGGTCGGCCCGGCGTAGGCCGTCATGAGCAGGGTGCGCTGGTTGATCGCCTCCTCGCCGGACTCGATCGCGGCGACGGCCGCCGTGGTGAGCAGGGCTGCCAGCTCGCCGATGGTGCCCTCACTGCGGCTGAGCAGGTACGTGGCCATCTCATTGGTGGCGATCGGGGAAGGGCGGCGCAGCGGGAAGGACGCGGCGAAGCTGGCCAGCAGCGAGCAGGCCTCAGGGCCGGCCTCCCACCGGGGCAGGATGACCGGGGCGAACCGGTTCTCCAGCTGGTCGTCGGAGCGGATCGCGAGGTAGGCCTCGCGGGTTCCGGCGCCGACCAGGGGGATGCGCAGCTCGTTGCCCAGGTACCGCAGCAGGTTCAGGAACTCGCGGCGCCGGTCGCCCCGGCCGCTGAGCAGGTTGTGGAGCTCATCGATCACCAAGATCCGGACGGCGGCCGCCCGGAGCACGCGGAGCGCGACCTGTTCCAGGTCGGCCACCCTGGGGTGCCCGGCCCGCATGGGCGCCCCGGTCGCGGCGAGCAGCACGGTGTAGAACCGGCCCACGGACGGGTCGGAGGGCATCTGGACCACCAGCACGGGGATCTCCTCCCGGTCCGGATGGGAGACGGGCGGGTGCGCGCGGCGGAACTTCTCGATGAGCATGGACTTGCCGTTGTTCGTCGGGCCGGTCAGCAGCAGGTTCGACATCCGCTGCCTGGACGGCCAGGTGAAAAGTGCCTCCAGCCGGTTCAGCGCGTCGGTGGCCCGGGTGTAGCCGATCCACCGGTCGGCCCGCGCGTACCGGAGCCGCTCTGCGGCGGGCAGCTGCGCGACCTGACGCGCGGCGGGGTGCAGGTGCGACAGGTCCGGGCCGCCGTCGGTCACCACTGCTCGATCACCTCGAACGGCCTCGCTTCGGCGTCAGCGTCCTCCTGTTCAGGCGGGAGCACGGTCGCCGGTTCGTCCCGTGCCGGGGTCGCGGCGCGCCGTTCCTGGTCGCGGCGGGCCTTGCGGGTCGCCCCCGCCGCAGCGTCGGTGAGCTGGCGCATCTGCTCCACCATCGCGAACAGCGCGTTCTCATCGACGTCGGCGCGGCCGAGCTCGCGCAGACGGGCGGCGGCGGCCTTCTGCTCCCACGCGCTGACCGGCGGCCGTGACAGGGCCCGGTACGGCACCTCGAGATAGGCGTCCGCGTCCGGGTCGAGTGCCCAGATGCGGCTGATGTCGCGGGGGTCGCGGCGCAGCACGAACCGGCCCAGCTGCCCGCGGCAGGCGATCCACGGCTTGAGCGCGTCGCAGTAGTACTGCACGTGGTCAATGACGAATCCCGTCCGGGTCAGCGTCCTGCGGATCACCGGGAGGAAGTCAACCAGGAACGCGGTCTCGCCGGCCATCGCCGCAGGCGTCCCGCTCTCCGCGGCTTTCTCTGCCCAGACGGCCGCCGGGGTGCGGCCGAGCGTCTCATGGACCTCGCCGTGGTAGCAGGCTACCGCCAAGGCCAGCCAGCGCTGCAGCTCGCGCAGCGTCATGACGGCGTGCCCGCCGCTGTCGTAGCCGCCGCGGTCGGCGGTGCTGGAGAACGTGGTGCCCGGCAGCTCGTGGACCATCTGCATCATCGTGCCGATCACCCGCTCGATGATCCCGCCGAAGTGCGGCTGGCCGGGCGGGCGGTAGCGCAGCCGACCACGCACCTTGAGCGCACATCGATCGCCAGGGTAAGGTACGGGCGCCCGGCCGGCAGCCGGTGCTTTTCGTCGACCACGATCACGTCGACCGGGGTGTGGTCGGCTTGCACCTGCTCCAGAAGCCCGGTGACCTCGGGCGGCGTCCCGCCGGCGGATCGCAGGGCCCGCGCCGCATCCCTCCCCTCCCGGGCCGTGACCGTCTTCACCGGGTCGAGCCTGGCGATGCGGCGCAGCACCGTCCCCCGTGACGGCACCCGCAGCCCGCGCACCCTACACTCCCGCGTGATCTCCCGGTACACCGAGGCCACCGTCCGCCGCTGCCGCGTCAGGTACCGGGCCCGCAGGACCTCCCGCACCACCGCTTCCACCTCATCCGGCAGCCGCCCGCCGCCGCGGCCGCCGCTGGAGGTACCGGGCAGCAGATCCGAGACAAGGCCCTCGCCCGCCCGCCACCGGCCGACCAGCACGTAAACCTGCCGACGCGACACGCCCAGCCGGGCCGCGGCCGCGTCAGCATCCTCCAGGCTCACCACGCGCTGCCCGGCGAGTTCCCTGATTACCTCGGCCCGGCGGACGGCCAGGTCCCACACCTGCGCCGACGCGGTCAGCACGCCCCGCTCTGCCACCACCGGGTCATCGGCCATCCCAGTCCCCACCGTCGTGCACACGAGTACGGAACAAAAGTGACCGTAGCGCAGGCGACTCCGGAACACGCCGGAAACCCGAAGTCGTCTGCACTCAGGCGTGATAGCCCACGTCGCTAGTGCAGATGAGTTCGGACATTCACAGACGCGCCGCAAACATGCGCAGGCCCCGCGTGCCAGATCGGCGCTCGGCGGGCCGGCTGGGGACTGGATCCTTCACCACATTGTCAACAAGTTGGCCGACACTTACGATGACAACCGTAGGCGCGGATGTCATACGTCAGCACGGCCGCGGCAACGCCGCTGTGAGGGGCCGCTGCGGCGAGGCCCGGTTTCGGCGCGGGAAGGTGATCGGCGTGGCTGAGCGGGAGAGGCTGCTGGACCCCACGGGTGACAGCGAGCGAGCCACCGACATGACGCTCGCTCCCCGGCCGCGCGGCCTGCGGGGCCTGACTGTGGGACTGCTCGAGAACGGTAAGCCGAACGCGGCGGTGCTGCTCTCGGAGGTCGGCAGCGAGCTGCGGCGGGCATACGGGGTGCGCGACTGTGCTATGTACATCAAGGGCTATTTCGGCACGCCGGTCGAAGAGAGCCTCGTCCAGCAGATCCTGCGCAACTGCGACTTCGTGGTGGCCGGGATCGGGGATTGAGGGTCGTGCAGCGCGGCCAGTCTGGCCGACGGGATCCTGCTGGACCGGGCCGGGGTGCCCGCGGTCAGCATCTGCACCGATGCGTTCGAGGTTCCCGCCCAGGCCATGGCGCGGGTCTACGGTTTCCCCGGCTACCAGTTCGTGACCGTGCCGCACCCCATCGCCAGCCTCAGCCTGGAGCAGATCCGCGGCCGGGTTTCCGGCCTGCTCCCCGCCATGCTGCGAATTCTCGGAGTGGAGTGACGCGTGGACACGCCAGCCCTCGATGATGCCCCGCTGGCTGACGCGCCGCTGGCTGACCCGGGCGAGGTGCGGCGGGTGATGGAGTACTACGCGGAGCGCGGCTGGACCGACGGGCTGCCGGTCGTCCCGGTCACCGAGAGCTATCTCGCCGAGTTCCTCGCGCACACCAGCCGCGACCCGGACGACGTACTGCTGGACATGCCGCACCTGAACCGGAGCTGCACCGTCCGGCTGGCCGGGATCAACGCGGCGATGGCCGGCTGCCTGCCGGAATACTTCCCGGTCGTCATCGCCGCGTGGGACTCGCTGAAAGCCGAGGGTTACGCCACCCGCGCGATCTGGCAGTCCACCACGGGTACCGCGCCGTTCCTGGTCGTGAACGGCCCGGTGCGGGGGCGCGTCGGGCTGAACGGCGCGGGCAACGTGTTCGGCTCTGGTTTCCGCGCGAACGCGACACACCATCGTGCCCGAGCAGCTTGCCACCGACATCGCCGGCACGATATCCCGGACCGGCGCGCTGGTCCACGAGACGATCAGTGCCGCGATCGTGCTGGGCCCGGAACACGCACGGCTGTTCGCGGCGGCCGGCTGGTCCAAGGACGACCTGAAGCGGTTCATGTACGAGCACGCCGTCTGTACCCCCGCCGAGCTGGCCGCGGCCGGCAAGGATGCCCTGTCCAGGAAGACCCGGTGGCGCCTGCCCGCCGGTCACCCGGACGCCGTGCCCGGGGAACCGAAGGATCCCGGCGCCGCCGTGCGGATGCTGAACTCCCCCGCCGCCGTCCAGGTGATCGTGGCCGGCGCGGGCAACGCCGGGGTGTCCGCGGTCGTAGAGACGTTCGGGCCGCGGGGTGGTCCCGCGGCCACCGTACGGGTAGAGGAGAAGAACGCGTGAGCGAGGGACCCCAGGACCTGGAGGAAGCGCTGCAGCGGCTTCGCGACGTGCTGAGCGGCGACGGCTACGGCCTCGACTGGTCGCTCGGCGAGGACAGCCGGGTCACGATCCGCATCGTGGCCGGCGAGGGCGCCTGCGCGGACTGCCTCGTTCCGCTGCCGCTGATGGAGGCGATCATGTCCGACGCCCTCGCGCCGACCGCTTACGCGCTCGGCCGGATCGAGCTGCCGTCCAGCTCGTGACCGGCTGTGCGCCTGCCGGGTGGCTACTGCCTGGAAACCAGCGTGAGGACGTCGTACTTCGCTACCGACGTCCCCTCCTGGTTGGTCACGTCGGCGTCCCAGCGCACCTCCCCGTAGTCCGCGTCCTCCCGCGGAGTGATCTGCTTGCAGGTCAGCGTCACCGTCAGCTCGTCGCCCGGATGGACCGGGGTGAGGAACCGGAGGTTCTCCAGCCCGTAGTTCGCCAGCACCGGGCCGGGATCGGGCTGGACGAACAGCCCGGCGGCGAACGCGACGACCAGGTAGCCGTGCGCCACCCGCCCGCCGAACAGCGGGTTCGCGGCGGCCGCCGCCTCATCCATGTGGGCGTAGAAAGTGTCGCCGGTGAACTCCGCGAAGTGCTCGATGTCCTCGAGCGTGACCTGGCGCGGGCCGGCCACGACCGCGTCGCCGGGCCGCAGTTCCGCCAGCGACTTGCGGAACGGGTGCACGCCGTCGTCGTTGCGCGGGGCGCCGGGAACCCACCGGCCGGTGACGGCCGCAAGCACCCGGGGGCTGGCCTGGACCGCCGTGCGCTGCAGGTGGTGCAGCACCCCGCGGATGCCGCCCAGCTCCTCCCCGCCGCCGGCCCGGCCGGGTCCGCCGTGCACGAGGACGGGCAGCGGCGAGCCGTGCCCGGTCGACTCGGCGGCGTCCTCGCTGTCGAGCACCAGCAGCCTGCCGTGCCAGGGAGCCAGGCCGAGCACCACCTCGCGGGCGAACTCGGGGTCCGCCGTCACCACCGAGCCGGCCAGGCTGCCGAGCCCGCGGGCCGCCAGGTTCACCGCCTCGCCGGTGCCGGCGTAGCCGATGATCGTGGCGACCGGCCCGAACGCCTCCACCTCGTGCGGCTCGGGGCGCCCCGGGTCGTCGCAGCTCAGCAGCAGCGGCGACAGGAACGCGCCGCGCTCGTCGTCCGCCGCCTCGACCCTGACGCGCGATGGGTCACCGAACACCAGCCGCCCGGCCGACAGCAGCTTGCGGACCGAGCCGCGTACCTCCTCCCGCTGGCCGAGGCTGGCCAGCGCGCCCATCCGGGTCGCCGGGTCGGCCGGGTTGCCGACCACCACCCCGGCCAGCCGCTCGGACACCGCGTCGGCCACCTGGCCGGCGAGCGTGCCTGGGACGAGCACGCGCCGGATCGCGGTGCACTTCTGGCCGGCCTTCACGGTCATCTCGGTCACGAGCTGGCGCACGTACAGGTCGAACTCCGGCGTGTCCGGCGTCGCGTCGGGGCCCAGGACGGAGCAGTTCAGCGAGTCGGCCTCCGCGTTGAACCGCACCGCCTTGCGCACGATAGACGGGTGCGTGCGCAGCAGCTGCGCCGTCGCCGCGGAACCGGTGAAGGACACCAGGTCCTGCTCGGTCAGGTGGTCGAGCAGGTCGCCCGCGCTGCCGCAGACCAGCTGCAGCGACCCCGGCGGCAGCAGGCCGGATTCGGCCATCAGCTCGGCCAGCCTGACCGTGAGGTAGGCGGTCTGGGTGGCCGGCTTGATCAGGCTCGGCACGCCGGCGATGAACGCGGGGGCGAATTTCTCCAGCGGACCCCAGACAGGGAAGTTGAACGCGTTGATCTGAACCGCCACCCCGTGCAGCGGGGTGAGGATGTGCTGCCCGGCGAAGTGCCCGCCCTTGCCGATCGGCTCGACCGCGCCCTCGGCGAGCACCGTGTCGTTGGGGAGCTCACGCCGGGCCTTGCTGGCGTAGCTGAGCAGCACGCCGATGCCGCCGTCCACGTCGAACTTGGCGTCCCCGAGGGTCGCCCCGGTGCGGGCGGACAGGGCGTACAGCTCCGGGCGGTGCTCGCGCAGCAGCTGCCCAAGCGACTTGAGCAGCGCCGCCCGCTGGTGGAAGGTCAGCTCGCGCAGCGCGGGCCCGCCGGTCCGCCGGCCGTAGCCGAGCGCCGCGCCCAGGTCGATGCCGGCCGACGACACCCGGGCGACCTCCTCGCCGGTGACCGCGTCAAGCACCGGCCGCCCGTCGTCCGCCGGATGGGTCCATGCCCCGTTCACGTAGCTGCGCAGCACCGTCATGGTCAGCTCCTGTCTGCCGGTCCCCAAGCACGGTATCTCCCCCCGGCGTTTCCCCCATACCCCCGGGCGGATCACCCCGCCCCCGTCGCCACCATGAAGGCCGGGCCCGCAAGGCGATTGAACATCATTGATAAACGTTGGGACGGAATGACCATGTGGCGAGAACTACAGCCCGGCGACCCGGAGCTGATCGGGCCGTACCGGCTCCGCGCGCTCCTGGGCATCGGCGGCATGGGCCGGGTTTACCTTGGCGTTTCGGCCGGGGGACGGCCGGTGGCGGTGAAGGTCATCCGCGCCGACCTGGCCGCGGACCCCGAGTTCCGGACACGTTTCGGTCGGGAGATCGCCGTGGCGCGCAAGGTGAGCGGCCAGTACACCGCGCCCGTGATCGACGCGGACCTGGAGGGTCCCGTACCGTGGCTGGCCACCGCCTATGTGTCCGGGCCGTCGCTGGATGACGCGGTGGCCGAACACGGGCCCTTGCCGGTGCGGTCGGTACTCGAGTTGGCGGCGGGGCTGGCCGAAGGCTTGGCTGCGATCCACACCGCGGGTGTGGTGCACCGCGACCTGAAGCCCGCTAACGTCCTGCTGGCCGAGGACGGCCCGCGGGTGATCGATTTCGGCATCTCCCTGGCGGCCGGGGCCAGCGCGCTGACGCGCACCGGCCTGGTGGTCGGCTCGCCCGGGTTCATGTCACCGGAACAGGCCGAAGGCCGTGAGGTCGGCCCGGCCAGCGACATCTTCAGCCTGGGCGCGGTCCTGGCCTTCGCGGCCACGGGCCAAGGGCCGTTCGGTGCCGGGTCGACCCTGGCGCTGGTCTACCGCGTGGTCCACAGCCCGGCCGGACTCGGCCACGTCCCGGCCGAGGTCCGCCCGCTGATCGAGCGCTGCCTGGCCAAGGACCCCGGGCGGCGGCCCACTGCCCGCGAGTTGCTGGCCGAGACCAGCGCGGTCCAGCCCGCCCCGGGCTGGCTGCCCGAACCGGTCACCCGCACGTTCCTCCAGCTCCCGGCGCAGGCCGATGCGACCAGGACGGTCACCTCCCTGGCCCCGGCTCCGCCCGGCGCGCCTCGGACGGTCACCTCCCTGGCCGCGGCTCCGGGCGAGCCGACGCGACGCCAGGCTCAGCCGGCGCGGCCCGGGAACAGGCGGCGCCTCGGGCGGCCGCTGGCGATAGCGTCGCTGCTGGCCGGGCTCCTGGCGGCCTCGGCAGTCGGCGGCATCGCGCTGGCCGCCTCCGGGCATCC
Organism: Streptosporangiaceae bacterium; assembly: GCA_019239975.1. Lineage (GTDB taxonomy): Bacteria > Actinomycetota > Actinomycetes > Streptosporangiales > Streptosporangiaceae > JAFAZE01. The sequence continues at coordinate 855 of JAFAZE010000155.1, read as the reverse complement.
GTCGACCGCGCCGCATTCCGGCCAGGTCGCCCGGGGGCAGATGGTTCCGGCAACCACGTCATCCCCAGCCCGTTCGGCCCGACCGACTGCGTCCTCGGCCCCGGCCGTGACGCCCTCCGCGACCGCCACCCCGGCCGCGACCGCCGCCCCCGCGGCCAGCACCACCCCAGCCGCGACCCCCAGCACCAGCTCACCCGCGAGCGTGGCGCCCACCACGGCACCCGCATCCCCGCCGGCCAGCGGGGCCCCGGCCGCGACCGGTTCACCGGCCCCAGCCGCAACACCGTCCTAGGGTCTAGACGTCAGCCCGCGTTCTCGGCCCATCCGTTTCATCCGCCCCACCCGTCGCTCGCAGTCTCACCGCCGGAACGGCGCGAACGCCATAGAACTCCACTTTCATGGCGCTGGAACGCGCTGGAGGGCCACTTTCATGACGTGGCCAGCGGGGGACCGTGGCGATTACCGGAGAGACTGGCGGACGATCTGGGCCAGGGAATCAGTGCTTGAAGGATTCGCGCTTCTGCTGGATCTCCGGCGGCGGCTGCGTCTGCGGGTGGTGCTCCAGCGTCTTCACGTGCCGCCGCAGATCGTCGAGCAGCAGGTTGGCCAGGTCCATGCTGAAGCCGTTCCTGATCACGATCCGCATCACCGCGGTGTCGGTCATGTCCTCGGGGAAGGTGTACGCGGGCACCTGCCAGCCGCGCATCCGCACCCGCTCCGACAGGTCGAAGACCGAGTATCCGGTCACGTCGTCGCGCAGCTTGAACGCGAACACCGGCAGGTCGCTGCCGTCGGTGAGCAGTTCGAACTGGCCCATCTTGGCGATCTCGCCGGACAGGTAGCGGGCGATGTCCT
>JAFAZE010000154.1 GCA_019239975.1 Streptosporangiaceae bacterium | reverse complement strand
GTACAAAGCAGCATGGGGGGTGGAGGGTTTGGGGGTGGAGGGTTTGGGGGGTGGGGTTTGGGGGTGGGGGTTAATTGGGGGGCGGGGGTGGGGTTAGGAGTGCCAGATTAGGACTAGGGCGCAGTCGTCGGAGTTGGCGATGGCGCGCTGCATGGCGGTGACCAATTCGGGGGCGCCGGTGCGGAAGCCGGTGGTTACCAGGCGCTGGGCTTCGCCCAGGAGGCGGTCGATACCCGCGTCGATGTCCTGGCCGGGGGCCTCGACCAGGCCGTCGGTGTAGAGCATGAGCGCGTCGCCGCGGCGCAGCACGCCCTCCTCGGAGACCGTGGGCGCGCTGGAGAGGTCCCCGAGCACGCCGAGCACGATCCCGCGCGCCCGGGTGATCCGCCACAGCCCGCTCGCGGCGTCGTAGTGCGCCGCGGGCAGATGGCCGGCGGAGGCCAGCACGTACTCCCCCGACGCGAGGTCGACCGCCAGGTGCACGGCCGTGACGAACCCCTCGGCCGTCTTGCCGCGGCGCAGGTAGGCGTTGCACGCGGGGAGGAACTCCTCCCTCGGCACCGACCCGAGGAGCCCGCCGAACGCGCCGGAGAGCAGCAGCGCCCTGGTGCCGGCGTCGATGCCCTTGCCGGACACGTCGACGAGCGCGACCTCCAGCGTCTTGCCGTCGAACGCGGACACCACGAAGTCGCCGCCGAACGAGGAGCCGCCCGCCGGCCGGAGCACGACCGCCGAACCCCAGCCCTCCCCGAGCTCGGGCAGCGTGCCCTGGGCGCGGATCCGGTCCCGCAGCTCGATCAGCATCTGGTCGCCGCGGAGCCCCCTCATGCCCAGCTTTCCCCTGGTCCGCGCGAACACGTCCGCGAAGACCGCGGTCACCACGATGGTGGCGACGATGCCCGCCCCCGCCTTGTCCTCGGCCACGTCGTAGACGATCCCGAGGCCGGCGAGCACGAACAGGATCCGCAGCGCGCGCGGCCACAGCAGCAGCCCGCCGGCCAGGATCGGCAGGATCATCGCGCCGGGCGAGAACCACCATTCCGACACGTACACCGCGGCCACCGCGGTCACGACGGTGATCAGGGCGAGCCCGGCCGCCAGCCGCCGGTTCCTGGTGATGAACTGGCGCGCGACCAGGTCACGCAGCCACCGCGCGGCGGCCCGTATGCTGCGCACGATCGTCGTCGGCGGGGAAACCATGATGCGGGCACTGTATCCGCACATCGTTGCCGGGGGATACGCCGCCGCGCTCCGGGCGCACAAGGCCGGCCATCCGGGTTCACGCAACCACGCGTGGTTAACCCATTGGCCTAACCGGGCCGGCGGAGGTAGGAAGGCAGACATGGCGCACCCCTACCCCATCCGGCCGGTCACCGACGACGAGTTCGACGCGTTCTTCGCGGTGAACGAGCACGCGTTCCACGGCGGCCCGATGACGGAGAGCGAACGGCCCCTCGTCCGCGCGAGGTTCGAGGCCGACCGCTCCCTCGCCGCGTTCGACCGGACCACGATCGCCGGCATCACGGGCATCTACAGCTTCCAGATGTGCGTGCCCGGTGGCCTGGTCCCGGCGGCCGGCGTGACCATGGTGGCGGTGCTGCCCACCCACCGGCGGCGCGGCATCCTGCGCAGCCTGATGCACCGGCAGCTCGCCGACATCCGGGACCGGGGCGAGCCGGTCGCGGCGCTGTGGGCCTCCGAGGCCCCGCTCTACGGCAGGTACGGGTACGGCAGGGCGACCTGGCAGGCGACCTTCAGCTTCCGCCGCGCCGAAGGCGGCATCGCGCCCGACGCCCCGGCCGATCCGGCGCTGCGGCTGCGGATCGCGGATCCGGCGGCGGTGCGCCCGGAGCTCAGCAAGGTCTACGACACCGTGCTGCCGTCCAGGCCCGGGTTTTTCATGCGGAACGACGCGTGGTGGGACCGTACCCTGTCCGACCCCGCCGGGGACCGGCACGGCTTCGGCCCGCTGCGCTGCGTGCTCGCCGAGGACGACGGCGGCCCGCGCGGCTACGCGCTGTACGCCGGGCACGGCCGCTGGGAGGAGGGGACCTTCCTGCCGGACAGCCTGCTGGCGGTCAGGGAGCTGATCGCCGCCGACCCGGCGGCCGGCGCCGCGCTGTGGGCCGACCTGCTCAGCAGGGACCTGGTGACCGAGCTGACCGCGCGGCTGCGCCCGGCCGACGACCCGCTGCTGTTCCAGCTCGCCGACCCGCGCCGCGCCCGCCCGCGGGTGGCCGACGGGGTGTGGGTGCGGATCATCGACCTGCCGGCCGCGCTCACCCGGCGCGCCTACTCCTGCCCGGTGGACGCGGTGATCGACGTCACCGACGACCTCCTGGCCGGCAACGCCGGCCGGTGGCGGCTGCGCGCCCCCGGCCCCGCGGCGACGGCCTCCGGCGAGCAGGCCGTCACGTGCGAGCGGACGGAAGCGCCGGCCGACGTCGCGCTGGGCGTGCGCGAACTCGGCGCCGCCTATCTCGGCGGCACCAGGCTGGGCTCGCTGGCCGCGGCGGGCCTGGTCACCGAGAACCGGCCCGGGACGCTGGCGCCGCTGTCCGCCGCGCTGTCCTGGGACCCCTCGCCCTGGTGCCCGGTGATTTTCTGACCGAACGAACGGTTGCTACTCCGCCGGGCTGCCGCGCATGCGGCACAGGGGGGAGAAGAAGACCCAGAGGCCGGCCGCCCAGGTTCCTGCCCGGGGCGCCGGGGTGATGTCCCCCCGGTTACGCGCGGCCGTGCGAGACTGATCGGGTGGCAGGGATGAAGGTGACGCTCAGCGCCGCGATGCGGGCCAGGGACGTGTCGCGGCCGGCCGGCGAGGACCTGGCCGCGGCGGCGGCCGTGGAGAACGCGGTACCGGAGCGCGTGCAACGCGAAGCCACTTCGCCGGCCGGCGCCACGCCGCCGAAGAACGAGCAGCGCGCGGCCCGGCAGCCGCGCCAGCGCCGGCGGTCACGGGAGCGGCGGGAGCACTCCTGATTTCTCGTAGTCGGCGACCTCCTGCAGCCGCCTGGCGTGCCTCGCCTCACCGGAGAACGAAGTCTCCAGGAATGTCCGGGCGAAGCCGACCGCCTCGTCGACGCCGTACATCCGGGCTCCCAGGCTGAGCACGTTGGCGTCGTTGTGCAGCCTCGCCAGCTTCGCGGTCTCGTCGGTCCAGGCGAGCGCCGCGCGGATGCCGGGGATCTTGTTCGACGCGATCTGCTCGCCGTTGCCGGAGCCGCCGATGACGATGCCGAGGCTCCCCGGGTCGCCCGCGACGCCCTGAGCCGCCCGCATCACGTACACCGGATAGTCGTCATCGGGCTGGTAGCTGGCCGGGCCGCAGTCGACGGGCTCGTGTCCCGCGCTCTCGAGCCACTCGATCAGGCGGCTCTTCAGCTCGAACCCGGCGTGATCGGATCCCAGGTAAACGCGCACGGGGAAAGTCTGCCAGATCCGTTCCGGGCTGGACGGCCTGCCCCGCGGGTAGCACCGTGCACCCGCGGGGCGAAAATTACCGGCTAGTCACACTAGATGACCGAATGGGTACCCGGTGTAATATGGCCTGAACTCCTGGGTGGGACGGGGGCGCGGACCATGGCACGACCGGCTGTTCGGAACGATCAATCGAAGATTGGATCCCGGGTGCGGGAGCGCTTCAGCTCGAAGAAGCCGTCGGTACCGGCGATCAGCAGCACGCCGTCCCACAGCCGGGCGGCGGCCTCCCCGCGGGGAATCGGCGACACCACAGGGCCGAAGACCGACATTCCGTTCACCGAGATGATCGGCGTCCCGACCTCGTACCCGACCCTCTCGATGCCATCGGAGTGCGAGGCGCGGAGCGCCTCGTCGTATTCCGTGGAGTCCATGGCGTCCGCGAGGCCGGCCGGCAGGCCGGCCTCGGCCAGCGCGGAGGTGATCGTCGCGCGGTCCCGCGGCAGCTTCTCGTGGTGGAAGCGGGTACCCAGCGCCGTGTACAGCGGCCCGAGCACCTCCGGGCCGTGTGCCTGCGCCGCGGCGACGCACACCCGCACCGGCCCCCACCCGGTCGCGAGCAGTTCCCTGTACCGCTCCGGCAGATCCTCCTTGTCCTCGTTCAGCACGGAAAGGCTCATCACGTGCCAGACGATCTTGACCGGGCGCACCTTCTCTACCTCGAGCATCCACCGGGACGCGATCCACGCCCAGGGACATATCGGGTCAAACCAGAAGTCGGCTTGGGTAGGCTCCTGCTGGGTCATGTGCACTCCACTCCATCACGGACGGCCTGGGTCCAAGGGCAACAACCCACCACGGCGCGCGGCAATTCCGCGGGGTCATCCTCCGCGGCCAGCACAGCCGCGTGCGATCATCACTGGACATGCTTGACGCTCATGAAGGGAACACCTGGTGGCAGCGAACCTCACCCGTGCCGAAGCACGTGACCGATCGGCGCTGATAACCGTCACGTCCTACCAGGTTGAGCTGGACCTGACCGGCGGGGATACCACCTTCCGTTCGGTAACTGTGGTCCGGTTCGGCTGCACGACGCCGGGCTCCCGCACCTTCATCAACCTGGCAGCACCCGAAGTCCGCCAGATCACCCTCAACGGGCGGCGGGCCGGCACGGACGCCTTCGACGGCGAGCGGATCACGCTGGACGGCCTCGCGGCCGTCAACGAGCTGCGGGTCGTCGCCGAGTGCGCGTACTCCCGCAGCGGCGAGGGCCTGCACCGGTTCACCGACCCCGCCGACGGCAACGTCTACCTGTACTCGGACCTGGAGACGTTCGACGCGCACCGGATCTACGCCTGCTTCGACCAGCCCGACCTGAAGGCCACCTACGAGCTGAGCGTGCTGGCCCCGGAGGGCTGGCTGGTGGTGTCCAACATGGCGGCGGACGTCGAGGGCGGCATCGCGCCCGGGGGCGAGAGCGCGCCAGACGGCGAGAGTGCGCCCGTTGAGGCAGGCACGGGGGCGGGAGCCGGGGCGCGGTGGTGGCACTTCCCGCCGACACCGGTGATCTCGACCTACATCACGCACGTGTCGGCCGGTCCCTACCACGTGGTCCGCGACGAGCACGACGGCATTCCGCTGGGCATTTTCTGCCGCCAGTCGCTGGCCGGCTACCTCGACCCGGAGGAGATCTTCGAGGTGACCCGGCAGGGCTTCGACTTCTACCACAGCGCGTTCGGGATCAAGTACCCGTTCGGCAAGTACGACCAGCTCTTCGTGCCGGAATTCAAGGAAGGCGCGATGGAGAACGCCGGCGCGGTCACGTTCCTCGAGGACTACATCTTCCGGTCCCGGGTCACGGACTTCGCGCGGGAGGCCCGCGGGGAGACCGTGCTGCACGAGATGGCGCACATGTGGTTCGGGGACCTGGTGACGATGCGCTGGTGGGACGACCTGTGGCTGAACGAGTCGTTCGCCACCTGGGCGGGCACCCTGGCGCAGGCGGAGGCCACCCGCTGGACCGCGGCGTGGACAACCTTCGCCCAGCTCTACAAGGCGTGGGCGTACCGGCAGGACCAGCTTCCCTCCACGCACCCGATCGCCGCCGACATCCCCGACATTCACGCGGTCGAGGTGAACTTCGACGGCATCACGTACGCCAAGGGCGCCTCCGTGCTGAAGCAGCTCGTGGCGTACGTCGGCCGGGAGAATTTCCTGGCCGCCGTGCGCCGTTACTTCGCGGCGCACGCGTGGGGCAACGCCACCCTCGCGGACCTGCTTTCCGCGCTGGAGGCGACCTCCGGGCGCGACCTGGCCGCCTGGTCGCGGGAATGGCTGGAAGCCGCCGGGGTCAACACGCTGCGGCCGTCGTACTCGGTCGACGGCGAGGGCCGGTTCACCTCCTTCGCCGTGCTGCAGGAGGCGGCCGCCTCGCACCCGGTGCTCCGTTCGCACCGGATCGCCATCGGGCTCTACAACCGGTCGCGGGAGGGCCTGACCCGCTCCCGCCGCATCGAGATCGACGTGGCCGGGGAGCGCACCGAGGTTCCGGCCCTGACGGGCGAGGCGCGGCCCGACCTGGTGCTGATCAACGACGATGACCTCACGTACGCGAAGATCCGGCTCGACGATCATTCGCTGCGGACGCTGATCACCTCGATCGGCTCGCTCACGTCGTCGCTGCCGGCCGCGCTGTGCTGGGCGGCCGCGTGGGACATGGTGCGCGACGGCGAGATGGCGGCCCGGGACTACGTGCGCCTGGTGCTGGCCGGCGTCTCGTCGGTCGCCGACATCAGCGTCGTGCAGACCCTGCTGCGGCAGGCCGGCCAGGCGGTGCGCCGGCTGGCCGACCCGGCATGGCGGGACGAGGGGCTGGCGCTCCTGGCCACGTCGCTGCGGTCGCTGCTTTCCGGTGCCGCTCCGGGCTCCGACGCGCAGCTCGCCTACGCGCGCTCGTTCGCGAGCGCCGCGACGTCGGATGAGGACCTGGGGCTGCTGGCCGGCCTGCTGGCCGGCTCCGAGGCGATCGACGGGCTGAGCGTGGACACCGAGCTGCGGTGGACGTTGCTGCGCCGGCTGGTCAGCCGGGGCTTCGCCGGTGACGCGGAGATCGACGCGGAGCTGGCCAGGGACGCGACCGACGCCGGCGAGCGGCACGCCGCCACCTGCCGGGCGGCCATCCCGGCGGCGGAGGCCAAGCGGGAGACCTGGGAGACGCTCACCGGAGGCAAGCTGACGCTCGCGACGTTCCGCGCCGTGCTTCTCGGGTTCGCCGACCTGGACCAGGCGTCGCTGCTCGCGCCGTACTGCGAGGCGTACTTCGGCGTGGTCGGCGGGCTGTGGCGGGACTGGGGCGGCGCCATGGCCCAGGACTTCGTGACGGGGGCGTACGCGGTATGCCCGGTGTCGCAGGAGACCGTCGCCGCCACGGACGCGTACATCGAGGCGACCGCGCCGCCCGCCCCGCTGCGCCGGCTGCTGGTCGAGGGGCGCGACGAGGTGCTCCGCGCGCTGCGCTGCCAGGCGCGCGACCGCGCCGCCTCGTGACGCCGCGTTCCGCGGCGTGTGCGTGACGCCGCGTTCCGCGGCGCCCGGGAATCATGCGCCTGGTTTTGGGTGCGATTCACGCTGTCATGGCAACGCGGATTGCACCAAATCACGCGGCGCCGGCGCCGCGGGCCGCCGTATGCGGCGCCGGCGCCGCGGGCGCCCGCGGCGACCGGTCAGCGGTGGGCGGCTATGGCGTGAGCCACCGACTTGCGGACGCGTTCCGGTATCTCGTCGAGGGGGACGGAGACCGTTTCGCCGGTCGCGCGCTCGGTGACCTCGGCGGAGCCGGACGCGAGCCCCCGCTTGCCCACGGTGATCCGGAACGGGATGCCGACCAGCTCGGCGTCGCTGAACTTGACGCCCGCGCGCACCTGCCGGTCGTCGACGATGACGTCGACGCCGGCGTCGAGCAGCCGCCGGTACACCTGCTCCCCCGCCGCGGCGACGGCCTCGTCGTCCTGCTGGGCGATGACCACCACCGCCTCGAACGGCGCGACCGCGGCGGGCCACGCGATGCCCTTGCCGTCGTGGTGCACCTCGACGATCGCCGCCATCGCCCGCTCCACGCCGACGCCGTACGAGCCCATGATCGGCCTGATCGGCTTGCCGTCCGGCCCGGACACGCTGAGGTCCATCGCCTCGGCGTACTTGTAGCCGAGCTTGAAGATGTGGCCGACCTCGATGCCGCGCAGGATCTGCAGCGGGTGCCCACAGCGGATGCACGGCTCGCCGGCCTGGACCTCGCGCAGGTCGGCCCACTGGCCCACCGCGATGTCGCGCTCGACATCGACCCCGCGCAGGTGCGAGTCGTCGACGTTGGCGCCGGTGAACATGCCCTTGCGGCCGCGCAGCGCCTCGTCCGCGATGACCGGGATGCCGGTCACGCCCACCGCGCCGAGGGAGCCGGGCAGCGCGCCCAGCGCGGCCTGGATCTCCCCGGCCGCCGCGGGGCGGATCGAGACCGCGCCGGTGGCGTCGACCAGCTTCTGTTCCGCCAGCGGGTGGTCACCGCGCAGGACGACGAGTGTGAGCTGGCCGTTCAGGAAATAGACGAGGGTCTTGATCTGCCGGTCGGCGGGCGCGTCGTACCGGGTCGCCAGATCCTCGATCGTGCGTACCCCGGGGGTGGCGAGGGGTTCCGGCGCCGGGAGAGCCAGCGCTCGTTCGGTATCAAGATCTGGATTGACCAAACGGGAGGTGGCCTTCTCGATGTTGGCCGCGTAGCCGCACTCCGGGCTGTACACGATCAGGTCCTCGCCCGCCTCCGACGGGCAGATGAACTCGGTGGAGCCGGAGCCGCCCATCGTGCCGCTCGACGCCTCCACCGCGATCGCCGGGACGCCGAGCCGCTCGAAGATCCTGGTGTACGCCTCGTGGTTCAGCCGGAAAGACCTGTCCAGGCCCTCGGCGTCCAGGTCGAAGCTGTAGGAGTCCTTCATGGTGAACTCCCTGGTCCGCATCAGGCCCGCCTTCGGCCGGGGCTCGTCACGGAACTTCGTCTGGAACTGGTACCACAGCTGCGGCAGCTCGCGGTAGGAGCTGAGCTCGGTGGCGAGCGTCGCGACGATCTCCTCGTGCGTCATGCCCAGCGCCAGGGCCGCGCCCTTGCGGTCCTCGAGGCGGAACATCTCCTCGCCCATCAGCTCCCAGCGGCCGCTGCGTATCCATGGCTCCGACGGCTGCAGCGCCGGCATCAGGAACTCCTGCGAGCCGATGCGGTTCATCTCCTCGCGGATGATGGCGATGACCTTGAGCCTCACCCGGACGGCCAGCGGCAGCAGCGAGTAGTGCCCGGCCATGAGCTGGCGGATATACCCCGCCCGCAGCAGCAGCCGGTGGCTCGCCGCGCCCGCTTCCGCCGGGTCCTCACGCAGCGTGGGGATGTGCATCGTGGACCAGCGCACGTTCCCTCCCGTTTCTCTTCAGGCCCGGAGTCTATCGCCGGCCGGCGGTTACCGCTGGCGCGATGAGGGCAGGCGGCGGCCGCCGTGCGCTCGCCGCCCGGGCCGCGAAACCAGTCCCGTCAGCGGTACGAGGTCGGCGAGGGCGCGGATGTGCTGGTGGCCGCCGGGCGCCGCGCAGTCGCCGAACGGGTCGAGGTGCACCGGTACGATGCCGGCCGCGAGCGCGCCCGCGACGTCGTACTGCAGCGCGTCGCCGACGTGGATCGCGGCACCGCGGTCCGCGGCGGGCACGCCGAGGGCGTCGAGGGCGATCTCGAAGATCGCGGGGTCTGGCTTCGCCACCCCGACGACCGCGGAGTCGACGACGACCCCCACCTCGATCCCCGCCTTGCCGCGCGGCCTCCTTTCGGCCTGGGCGTGTGGCGCCGAAGCGATGTGGGCGTGTGGCGCGGTCCCCGTCTGGGCGGGCGGCGCGGACCCGGTCTGGGCGGGCGGCGCGGACGGGGCGTAGCAGAGGCCGAGGCGGGCCAGCCAGCCCTGCACCTCGCCGTCGGAGTTGGAGACGATGCCGAGCGGGACGCCGAGCCCGGCGAGGGCGGCCAGCGCGTCGCGCACCCCCGGGCCCACGTGCGTCCAGGTGAACCCGTAGATCGTCCGCGCCATCCGCTCGGCCAGCGGCAGGACCTCATCCTCGGGCACGCCGCACGCGCTGACGTACCGGCAGAGGTAGCTGGCCCACCAGCCGCTCGTTACCGGCTGCTCCCCCGCCGTCTCGGTCATGGCGCTGTAGTGCGCACGGATCAGGTCCGCCGGCGACGGGTCGGCGCCCGCCGCGCGCAGCGGCGGCAGCATCAGGTCCGGGTCGGGGAACAGCAGAACGCCCCCGGCGTCGAGCAGAATCGCACTGACCGCGGCCACGAACGCCACCCTATCCGGGCCCTGCGGGCGGAAAGCTCACCGCTGGATGCTCAGCCCTTTACGAAAGAATGATCGCTTCGAAGCGTTATAGCAGCCTAAATCGACCATTGTTGGCGCCGGTGAGTGGAAGTGAGGTGAGGGCGCGGGGCGCGTGGGGGCTGGTTCGGGGTGAGGGATTTGTCTGCGGTTTGTGTCGCTCTGGCAGCACTTTCTGCAGACAAATGCCGGGGGCGCCGCGGGGAGGTGCGGTGGGTTGCAGGAGGCGCG
>JAFAZE010000089.1 GCA_019239975.1 Streptosporangiaceae bacterium | reverse complement strand
CCCCGCCCCAGGCCCCGCCCCCCCCCCCCCCCCCCGCCCCCGCACCAGGCCCCGTCCCCGCCCCAAGCCCCCGGCCCCGCACCAAGCCCCGGCCCCGCACCAGGCCCCGGCCCCGCACCAAGCCCGTCCCCCGCGAGGCGGAGCGGCCCGCTGATCCTGGAGGTCTGATTCGTGAGTGCTGGAGGACTCCCGGCCCGGTGGAACGGGCTGGCCCGGGGCTGGATGAGATGGCGGGACCGGCTCACCCGGCGGGACCTGCCAGGGGTAGGCCAGGACAGCGGCCCGGGCGGGTTCCGCGCCTGCGCGGCCGACGGCGTCCGGGCGCTGCACCGCTGGTACGACCCGGCCACAGGGCTGTGGCGCAGGGCCGGCTGGTGGAACGCCGCAAACGCGCTGAACGCGGTGATCCAGTACACGCAGCGCACGGGGGACCGGTCGTACGCCGGCGTCATCGAGACCACGTTCGGCGCCGCCGGCCGGAAGTACCCGGGCTTCATCAATGGCTACTACGACGACAACGGCTGGTGGGCGCTCTCCTGGGTCGCGGCATTCGACCTGACCCGCGACCCGAAGTACCTGGCGGCGGCCGAGAAGATCTTCGAGCAGATGACGACCGGGTGGGACGGCAAATGCGGCGGGGGCCTGTGGTGGACCACGTCCAGGACCTACAAGAACGCCATACCGAACGAGCTGTTCCTGCTGCTGGCCGGGCGCCTTCACCAGCGCGCCAAGCCCGGCCCGGCGGCCGGGTACCTCGACTGGGCGCTGCGGGAATGGAAGTGGTTCGCCGGAAGCGGCATGATCGGCGCCAGCGGCCTGGTAAACGACGGGCTGACGGCGGACTGCGCGAACAACGGCGGTACCACCTGGAGCTACAACCAGGGCGTGATCCTCGGCGGACTGGCCGTCCTGCACGAGATCACCGGCGACGAGGGCTATCTCGACGCGGGCAACAAGATCGCCGGCGCCGCGCTGCGCGGCCTGGCGGTGCCGGTGCCGCCGGCCACGCGCGGGCCCTCAGCCGTGCCCCCGCCGCCGGCCGTGCCGGTCGCCTCGGCGCACGCAGCCCTGGACGCGGCGGTACCCGGCATGCTCGTCGAGCCGTGCGAGGGGGCGCCGGGGGGCTGCAACGGGGACCAGGTGCTGTTCAAGGGAATCTTCATCCGCAATCTCTACGACTTCTACCTGCGGAGCCGCCGTGACGAGTACCGGGCGTTCATCCTGGCGAACGCGCACTCCATCTGGCAGAACAACAGGGACTCCAGGAACCGGTTCGGGCTGTGCTGGGGCGGTCCCTTCGACCGTGCCGACGCCAGTCGGCAGACCTCCGCGCTCGACGTCCTCAACGCCGCCCTCGCGCTCACCGGGGATGATGAGTTACTCCCCGGTAGATTGAAAGCTGACGCGAAAATCCTGCTGGAGGTGAAGGTATGGCGGTGGAACCGGTGAGCCGGCCCGCGGCGCAAGCTGCCGGCCGGTATGCCTGGGCCGAGCCGGGAACGGAAGACCTGGGCGGCGGCGTGTACCGCATCCCGCTGCCACTGCCGGGGGACGCGCTGACGGCGGTCAACGTGTACGCCCTCACCGACAGCGAAGGCGTCGACCTGGTCGACGCCGGAATGGCGCTGGCTGCGGCGAGGGAACAGCTCGCCGCGGCGCTCCGGCAGCTCGGGTACGGCGTGGGCGACGTGCGCAACTTCTTCATCACCCACGTGCACCGCGACCACTACACGCTCGCCGTGGAGCTGCGCCGGGCGCATCGCGGAGCCATCGCGCTCGGCGAGGGCGAGCGGGCGAACCTGCGCGCCGTGCACGCCGTGGCGAGCGGCCGGAGGGAGCGCGCCACGGTGGCCGGCCTGCACCGGCAGGGCGCGTCAGAACTGGCCGGCCGGCTGGGCGGCCAGGATGCGCCAAACGGGCCGCCTGACCTCACCCAATGGGAGGATCCAGACCACTGGCTGGCCGACGGGACCGATCTGGACGTGCGGTCGCGAACACTGCGCGTGGTCCACACACCAGGTCACACCCGCGGGCACGTGGTATTCCACGACGCGGCGTCCGCCGCGCTGTTCGCGGGCGATCATGTGCTCCCGCACATCACGCCCTCCATCGGCTTCGAGCCCGCCGGCAACCGGATGGCGCTGCGCGACTACCTCGGCTCACTGGAGCTGATGCTCGCGCTCCCGGATTCCCGGCTGCTGCCGGCGCACGGCCCGGTCGCCGACAGCACGCACCGCCGCGTGACCGAGCTTCTCGCCCACCACGAGACCCGCCTCACCCAGACCCGGGAAGCCGTGAGTGCCGGCATGAGCACCGCCTATGAGGTCGCAAAGGCCATCCCGTGGACCAGGCGGCGGAGGAATTTCGCCGACCTGGAGCTCATCAGCCAGCTCCTGGCCACGAACGAGACCGCCGCGCACCTGGAGGTGCTGCTGCTCCGCGGCGAGGTCACGCGGCAGGCCGCACCGGACGGGACCGAGCTGTATAGCCCCGCCGAGCCGGGTCCAGCCGACAGTGACCTCGCCGCGGCCGGGCCGACCGCCACTGAGCCAGAGCCTACTGAGCCAGAGCCTACTGAGCCGTGAAGCCGCCGGTTCGCCGGCCGTTCCTGAGCGGTGCCGGACCGCGTCGCGGCCAGCGCGGCGGTACGTTGCGGATCATCTCGCGCCGCAGGATGGTGCCGGGTCGGTGCGAGGAGTACTCTTCCCGCTAATGGGCACCTTGTGTTCTGTGAGCATGCCCAGGACAAGGGGGCGTAGCGACGCGAAAGGGGCGTCGACATGACTGCTCCGGGTGAAGCGAGCCGTCAGCCAGCAGGGCGGATGATCGGCGCGGCGGTTGCAGCGATCATCGCGCTCCTTTTCATTGTGGCGGGCTTCATCTACCTGGCAGTGCCCGCCGGGTCGGTGCCGAGCGTCATGGGCCGTATCGCCGGCTCCACCGGCCATCACCCCCTGCGCGCGGCCGGCTGTCTGGTCGTCGGCGTCGTCCTCGCGGTCGCCGCGTGGTTCATCCTGCGCTACAAGCCCAAGTCCAAGAGCCCCGCCGATTAGGCGACTCCCATCAGTGCAGAATTCGCCCCGATAAGCAGCACAATAATCACAACTGTGAGCATCGGGCTGGTCTTGGAGCCGGTCGGTGTTCCTCCGGTCATTGCGCGCAGACAACGATGGCTAGGGGAAACGTCACAGAGCCGACGCTAATTTACTCACATTCACACAGAGTTCGAGGGTAAATCGAGCGCGTTCGACAGCTCGATCACCCGGCTGTGCGCTCGCCGCGCCCTTCCTGCGCGCGGCGAGCGCGCAGGTTGCGGTTCTTGATCTTGTTGCCGCAGGTGGCCATGTCGCACCATGCGCCGCGGCGGCTGTGCGAGCGGTCGAAGAAGGCCCACTGGCATTCCCGGTTCGTGCACAGCTTCAGCCGGCTCCAGGTGCCGTCGGCCTGGGCGTCGCGGATGATGAGGAGCAGCCGCAGTATCCCGTCGGCCAGACGGCCGGATGACCCGGCGTCCAGCCGGACGCCGCCGTCCGCGCCGACCGCCAGCCGTGGCCTGGCCTCGGCCAGCGCCGCCTCGAGCGGGCGAAGCTGCTCCGCGGTCATGGGCTCACCGCCACCGCCCAGGCCAGCGCCATTGCGCGCGATCAGCGCGCGGATGGACTCCCTGACCTCGCGGGCCCGGCGGATCTCGCCGTCCCGCGCGGCGCCCGGCCCGAGCAGGCCAGCGTCGGCCAGCCACGCCCGGGCCCCGTCCATGCTGGCGAGCATGTCTGTTCCCTCATCGGGGTCGCGGGTGTTGACGAACGACTGCACCAGTAGCAGCGGCATCGGCGCGTGCTTGGTCTGCAGCTCAGGGACCCACGAGGGCAATCTCATGGAGTTCAGGCTAGCCCTCAGGATCATCCCCCACCTTGCCCACGCGTGACCATATAAGGTCTTTAAAAGGTCACGCATGACCAGTATACTGACTTTGGTAGTCACGTACGGAGGTGCGCGATGCTTGTCCTGCTCGACGACGACCTTGGCCATCTGATGATCCGGCGAGTGCGCCCATGGCACCGCGTGCTGGCCCGGCTCCTCGCCGCCCGGCTCGACCGTGAGCTCGCGGACGGCGCCGCTCCGGAGGCGCGCGTTAGCCTGGCCGCGCGAGCGATGCAACTGACCTCGGCGAAGTCGCGCCGCGACCTCGCCGCCAGCCTGCTGCGGCTGCGGACGGACTCAGCCATAGCCCCAGCCCCGGCCGCCCGGCGAATCGGGCCCGGGACCCCGCCTCAGGTCCCCCTCCGCCGGGACAGGATCGGCCGGGCTGCCACGGAGCTCGATGAGCTGGCCAGCAAGCTCCTCGCGCCGGCGCCGGTACCGGCGCGCGGCGTCGCCATGGTGAGCCAGCTCCTAGCCGACGGCAGCGGCCCCCTCTACGCCCCATCCTCATCAGAGGATCTCCGCACCACCGCTCGGCGCGCCGCCGCCGCCCTAGCCGCCTAACACCGACACCGCAATTCCCGCTTTCGCCGCCTGTCCAGTCACTTGCTCCTCGTAAGCCACTCCCTCCGCGGGTGCCACCGGTTTGGGTGCAATTCGCGTTGCTATCACAGCACGGATTGCACCCAAAGCCGCGTCTGTTTCTGCCAGCAGGCGTGCGGCGTGCGGCGGAGCGGGGGAGTATGACAGGGCGTGGCGCGGAATGCAATTCCCGCGCGCCGCCTTGTGGATAACTGAGGTGGTTGTCCACAAGGCGGCGATGACGTTTCCGGCCGAGTGCGCAGGTGCCACAAGGTGGTCTCATGACCGACGACACACTCATTCGCATCAGGCAGGGTGAGCGGCAGGTCGCCATGACGCAGGGCGGAGCGGTCTCCAAACGGGCGGCCCTTACCGGGCTCACGGCCGCAGCGCTTCGCTGGCGAGTCGATAGCGGCCGATGGCAGAGCCCGTGTCCTGGCGTATTTGTCTCGCATTCGGGTCCGTTGACGGAGGACGAAGGGCTGCGGATCGCCCTGTTGTGGGCAGGCGATGGCGCGGCCCTTGCTGGCCTGACAGCAGCGCGCCTGGAAGGGCTCAACGGGTTCACCGATAACCGGATCCACATTCTGCTCCCGCATTCCAGGCAGGTGCGGAAGCCTTCCCCGGGGCTCCGGGTCATCGTCCATCGCTCACGAACGTTTGATCCCGGTGAAGTTCACCCGGCACGATATCCGGGCCGGACCAGAATCGCCCGGTCACTGGTCGATGCCGCGTCGTGGATGCCGTCGGGGCGCGCCGCGCAGGGGGTGCTGGCGGCTGGAGTCCAGCAGCGCCTGGTTCGCGTGGAGGATCTGATCGCCGTGACCGCCCGCAATCAGCGGCTGCGCCGCCGCACGCTCATCACCAGCACGCTGGACGACATAGCGGGCGGCGCCCATGCGCTGTCCGAGCTCGACTTCACCCGGCTGGTCATCCGCCGGTTCAGGCTTCCCGCGCCCAGCCGCCAGGTGTCGCACCGGGACTCGCGCGGCCGGTGCCGCTGGCTCGACGCCTGCTGGGACGATGCCAAGCTCATCGCCGAGATCGACGGCATGCACCATATGGAGCCCGGGGAATGGGCCGATGACATGGAGCGTGAAAACGATCTCCAGCTCGCCCGCTATTGCGTCCTGCGCTTCCCGTCGTTCGTTGTCCGCTATCGGCCCGGGCACGTGGCAGCGAAGATACGGCAAGCCTTGCGCGACGCCGGGCACCGGTGCTGACCAGCCGATAGCAGACCAGCGACCGACGGGAGCCAGCGCCCGGGACGCCCGCCGGGCCACAGGCCGCCCCGGGACAGGCGCCCTGGGCTGTTTGGGTGCAATTCGCGTTGTTATAACAGCACAGAGTGCACCCAAACCGGGCGGGACGGGGTCTGGCCTGGAGGGGGCTGGGCCTGGAGGGGTCTGGCCTGGAGGGGGCTGGGCTTGGAGGGGGCTGGGCCTGGGCGTGAAGGGCCTGGCCCGGAGGGGTCTGGCCCGGAGGGAGTCTGGGCCTGGAGGGAGTCTGGGCCTGGAGGGGCCTGCCCTGGAGGGGTCTGGGCTGGAGGGGGGCTGGGCCTGGAGGGGGGCTGGGCCGGAGGGGGCTGGGCCGGAGGGAGCCTGCGCGGGAGCGGAAGCTGCGCCGGAGCGGAGGCGAACCTGGTCACGTTGGCGAGCTGGCCTACGCTTTGCCGGTGACGGATGGCGTTTTCGGGGAAGTGCGCAGGATCGCCGATGAGGTGTTCTTCCCGCGCGCGATGGATGTCGATCGCATGGAGCTGGTTCCCGCCGGCCTGCTTCACGCACTCGCGGACGCCGGGCTCTACGGTGTGACCGCGCCGCGGGAAGTAGGCGGCCTCGGCCTGGACTTCGCGGGGCTCTGCGCTGTGACCGAGGAACTCGCCGGTGGGTGCCTGGCCGCGACGTTCGTCTGGATCCAGCATGCCGGGCTGCTCAGGCGGCTCGCCTCCGGCGACGCGCCCGCCGCCGTGCGGGAGCGGTGGCTGAGCCCCGCGGCCCGCGGCGAGCTGCGCGGCGGTGTCGCGCTGGCCGGCCTGCAGCCGGGGCCGCCGCAGCTATGGGCCTCCCCGGCCGCCGGGGGCTGGAGTCTCGACGGGGCGTCCCCGTGGGTGACCGGCTGGGGGCTGATAGACGTGGTCCTCGTTGCCGCGCGCGGGCCGGGCGACACCCTCGTCTGGCTGATCATGGACGCGGTACCACAGCCCGGTCTCATGGTGAGCAGGCAGCGCCTGGCGGCGGTTGACGCCAGTTCGACGGTCCGCCTGGATTTCGCGGATGTGCACGTCCCCGGGAGCCGGGTTCTCAGCCAGTCCCCGTTCGACCCAGCGGCCAGCCTGGACCCGATGAGCCTGCGCCTCAACGGGTCACTGGCGCTCGGCGTGGCTGGCCGGTGCGCCCGGCTGATCGGCACTCCGCGGGGCGGCGCACCCGGCAATACGCCGGACCGCGCACCCGGCAATACGCCCGAGCGCACACCCGGCGACGCGCCAAACGACGGGCTGGCAGCGTCGCCTCGCGACGGGCTGGGGGCGGCGCTTCACGACCAGGTGACACGGTGCCGTAGGCGGCTCGACGACGCGCTCACCGATCCCGCGCGCGAGGCGATGGCGGACGCGCGGGCAGCGGCGTCGGAACTCGCGGTCCGGGCGACCGCGGCCCTGACCGTGCACACCGGGAGCCGGTCGGTCATGACGGACCAGCACCCGCAGCGCCTCGCGCGCGAGGCGCTGTTTCTGCTCGTGTTCGGGTCCCGGCCCGGCATCAGGGCCACGCTGCTGCGGCGGCTGTCCCCTCTTCCCGCCACGCTAACGTAGGGACATGCTCAGGGTTCTGTTCATCGGCGGCACCGGGATCATCAGCTCGGCGTGCGCCCAGGTCGCCGTTGACGCCGGCATCGACCTCTACGTGCTCAACCGGGGCCGGAGCGGGCAGCGGCCGCTTCCGCCCGGCGTGACGGTGCTGCGGGCCGATATCCGGGAACCACCGTCCGTTCAGAGCGCTATTGAAGATCTTGAATTTGATTCGGTCGTCAACTGGGTGGCGTTCACGCCGCACCAGGTGCGCGGCGACATCGAGCTGTTCCGTGAACGAACCGGCCAGTACGTGTTCATCAGCTCAGCCTCGGCGTACCAGACGCCGCCGAGCCGGGTGCCGGTGACCGAGTCCACGCCGCTGCGCAATCCGTTCTGGCGGTACTCTCGCGACAAGATCGCCTGCGAGGACGCGCTGGTCGCCGCGTATCGCGAGGACGGTTTCCCGGCCACGATCGTGCGGCCCTCGCACACGTACGACAAGACGCTCGTGCCGTTCGACGGCGGCTGGACCGTGCTGGGCCGGATGCGGGCCGGCAAGCCGGTCATCGTGCACGGCGATGGCACGTCCTTGTGGACGCTGACACACCACGAGGACTTCGCCCGCGGCTTCGTCCCGCTGCTCGGGCATCCGCGGGCGATCGGCGAGGCCTTCCACATCACCTCCGACGACGTGCTCACGTGGAACCAGATCGCGGAGGCCCTCGCCGCCGCGGCCGGGGCCACGGCGCGGCTGGTGCACGTGCCCTCGGACGCGATCGCCGCGGCGGACCCCGAGTGGGGCGCCGGCCTGCTCGGCGACAAGGCGCATTCGATGGTGTTCGACAACGCCAAGCTGCGCAGTGTGGTGCCGGGCTGGCGTGCGGTGATCCCGTTCGAGCGGGGCGCACGTGAGATCGTCGCCTGGTACGACGAGGACCCGGCCCGGCAGGTCACCGACGCCCGCCTCGACGCCGTGATGGACAAGCTGGCAGCGGCCTACCAGCTCTGATCTTCGCCCAGGAGCCCCCGCGCCGCCGTCGGAGGAGCCGCCGTCGGAGGAGCCGGCGTTCCCGGCGCAGGCGTCCCGGGAGCCGCCGCGCCCAGGTGGGCGGCCGCCACCTTCTTCGGCACGACCATCCGCCATGCGTCGGTGACAAGCTCGCGCATTTCTTCGGGCGACACCGCGGCCATTCGCGCGTGGATCCAGTGAAAGCGCTGGTCGGACACGCGGGGTAGGGAGAACTTAGCGGGTTCGGCCGCGATGATGGCGGCCCGCTCCTCCTTGGGGAAGCCGACTCCCAGGGTCGTCTCATCCGGGGAGATGGACGCGTAGACGATCTTGCCGACGCGGAACTTGATGTGGTCGTGTATCAGGTGCTCTTCGGTGCGCGGCAGGGAGAGCGCCAGCGCGCGCACGTCGGCGGCCGTGATCACCAGGCCAGCTCCCATCACTGAGGCTCTCCGGTGCGCCCAGGGCGACTTCCGGTGATTGATACCTTACCGGCCGGCGCCGCAGTTCAGGAGCAGCCGTGACGGGCGCGACTGCGTGTGCCACAGCCGGTTGGTCGCGACCACGCCCTCGGTTTCGGAGATCATGTCACCGCCGGTGCCGAGGTTGACGTCGTACTTGGGGAAGGCCGAAGACGCTATCTCCACGCGGAGCCGGTGGCCGGCCGGCAGCCGCACGCAGGTGTCCCACATCGGGATCCGCACCTCGTACACGTCGCCCGGGGTGACGGGCTCCTCGCGGCCGAATCCGTTCCGGTAACGCAGCCTGACCATCCCGTCGCACAGCCGCTGCGCGAAACTGCCCGGGTGCACGTCGACGAGCTTCGCCGCGATATCGGTGTCGGCGGCCGACGTGCTGACGTACGCGGTCACGCTGACCGCCCCGATGATCTCCAGCGGCTCCGGCAGCGGGTCGCTGGTGAACACCAGCACGTCGCCGCGGCTTTCGATGCCGTGATAGTCGTCGGGGCCACCGATCTGCGCGCTGCTGGAGTCGGTGATGAACGGCACGGGGCGCCCTGGGTCGTGTGTCCATTCATCCGCCGGCTCCTCGTCCGCGGCCGGCGCCGGAACCAGTCGGCCGTCGCCGAGCCGGCTGTTGGCATGCCCGCCGCTGGACAGGTAGTAGACGGCGGAGGGGGCGTCGGCGGGCGGCCAGGTCCGCGCGTCACGCCACTCGTTGGCGCCCATCACGAAGATCCGCACCGGCGCGGGCCGGGGCTCCGGCTCGATGCCCTTGACGTGCTCGTCGAGGAAGGCGAGGACGCTCGCGTCCAGGTCGATCAGCGCGTGCGGGCCGAAGTCGACCTCGCCGACCGTCCGTGAGCTGTTCACGGCGTGGCCCCACGGGCCCATCAGCAGCCGCTGCCCAGGCCGTCCGGCGGCGACCATGGCGGCGAAGTTGGCGGGGGTGCCGATCTCCTCGTCGTCGTACCAGCCGGAGATGTGCATGACCGGCACGTCGACCTCGCCAATGCGGTGCTGATAGCGGACCGGTTCCCAAAACTCATCCAGGGTCCGGTGCCGCAGCTCGGCACGCCAGCCGGGAGAGACGAAGCCGGCCGCCTCGTCCATCGTCAGCAGCGGGCGGTGCCGGTACACCGCCATCCAGTCGGTATCGTCGCGAAACTGCGGCATCCGCCCGTCGACCAGGCGGTACCAGTTGACGTGCATCAGCGTGGGCAGCCCCGTCGGGAACTCGACGAACGGGTCGCTCGGCGTGACCAGGCACACCATCGCGCGCAGCGCCGGGGGATGCCTGAGTGCCGTCAGCCACTGGACGCGGCCCGAGTAACTGGCCCCGTACGTGGCGACGTCGCCGGTGCACCAGTCCTGCGCGGCCGCCCACGCGATGACCTCCGCGCCGTCCGGGCCATCGTTGCGGTAGGGCTCGAAGACACCGCCGGAATCCCCGCGGCCGCGGACGTCGGCCATCACGGCCGCGTACCCGCCCCTGGCGAAAACGGAGGCGAGCTTCGACTGCCGCTCACCGGTCTTGCCGTACGGTGTGCGCAGCACGACGGCGGGCGCGGGCAGCGACTCGGGAAGCGCCAGGTCGGCCGACAGCGTGATGCCATCGGGCAGCGGAATCCGGACGTTGAACCTGCGCACCACCGCATCCTCGGACACGGTCTGGATCGTAGTGGCCCGGCGGCAGGGCGGGAAACACCCGGGGCGCGTCGCGTGCCGGCACCGGTGAGGCGGACACTGGGCAGCGCCCGCGCCTGCCGAGCACCGCGCAATCGCCGGGGATAATCGGTTGGCGGCCGCGCTGATCACCACGGATCATGGGTGACGTGCATGTCGAGGCCATCAACATAGGTTCCAGCGACGCCCTCGGCCCCGTCGGCTCGGTAAAGGCGATCGCGGGCAAGGGGCTGGAAGGCGACCGGCATTTCGCGGCCGGCGGCGCGCGACCCGGAGGGGCGCTGACGGTGATCGAGGCCGAGGCGCTCGAGGACGTCCACCTGACCGGCGCGCAGTCCCGCCGCCAGGTGGTGGTGCGGGGCGTCCGCGTCAACGACCTGGTCGGCAAGCGTTTCCGCATCGGCGACGTCGAGTGCTACGGCGTCGAGCTCTGCGAGCCGTGCACCCACCTGCAGAGCCTGACCCGGCCCGGCATCATCAAGGAACTCATCCACCGCGCCGGCATCAACGCCGACATCCTGTCCGACGGCACGATTTCCGTAGGCGACCGGTTGCTGCCCGATTCTTGACCGAACGAACGCGGCGAATCCCCTATCGGCGAGGCTCTGGCCTAGGCCGGGACCGACAGGGAAAGGCCGAACTGGCCGCCGCTGCCGGTCCACCACGCGCGCATCTCGAACCCGGCGGCGGCGAGCTCGGCTTCCACTCCCGGACGGCGGAACTTCGCCGACACCTCGGTGCGCATCTGTTCGCCGGCCTCGAAACGGACGGTCAGGCCGATCCCGGGCACGTGCACGACCTGCGCGGGAACCGAGCGCAGCCGCATCTCGATCCACTCGGCGTCCGGGTCCCAGACCGCGACGTGCTCGAACGTATCCGGGTCGAAGTCCGCGCCGAGCTCCCGGTTGAGCACCGACAGCACGTTCTTGTTGAACGCAGCGGTCACCCCGGCCGTGTCGTCGTACGCGGCGACGAGCGTGGCCGGGTCCTTCACCAGGTCGGTGCCGAGCAGGAACGAGTCATCAGGCCGCAGCTCGGAGCGCAGCCGCGCGAGGAAGGCCGCCCGCCGGACGGGCAGCAGGTTGCCGATCGTCGAGCCGAGGAACGCGACGAGCCGCGGCCCGGCGGCCGCTTCGGGCAGCCCGAGGTGTTCCTCGAAGTCCGATACGACGGCGTCCACCGCGAGGCCCGGGTACTCGGCCGCCAGCGCCTCGGCCGCCGACAGCAGCGCCGGCTCGCTGACGTCCACGGGCACGTAGCCCCGCAGCGTTCCGCGGTCCCGCAGCGCGCCGAGCAGCAACCGGGTCTTCTCCGAGGACCCGGAGCCGAGTTCGGCCAGCGTGCGGGCGCCGCTGAGCTCCGCGATCTGCCCGGCGGCCGCGCGCAGGATCTCCCGTTCCGCCCGGGTCGGGTAGTACTCGGGCAGCTCGGTGATCTTCTCGAACAGCGCGCTGCCCTGCGCGTCGTAGAACCACTTGGGCGGCAGCGACTTCGGTGCGGAGGTGAGCCCGGCGCGGGCGTCCGCGCGCAGCGATTCGGCGAGGAAACCAGCGGGCAGGCGGCGCTCGATGGAAATCAACGGAACGTGATCCTCTCGTTCGGGAAGCCGGGGGGGACTCGGCGAATCGGGTGCGGCGTTCGCGGTTGCCAGCTCCCGCACGCTGACCTCCCGCGGGGTCGCGGTGAGAACGTGCCGGTCAGCGACCTCCGTCCAGCGGGGATCGCCGTCGCACGGCTCGGAGGCGACGGTCACGGCGCCGTCCGCACGCCGGTACCACAGGCTGTCGCCGGCCGCCGTGGCGGCCAGCGAGCGGCCGTCGGTGAGCAGGAAGTTGAACCGGCCGGTCACGCCGGCCTCGTCCAGCGCCCGGATCGTGCCGGCCAGCGCCCCGGCCGGAGGCGAGCCGCCGCGCAGCCGGTGCAGCACCAGCGCCCACAGCAGCGCGGAGTCCACGTGCGCCTCCAGGGCGAGCAGCGCGCCGGGCGGCAGCGTGCCCGCGACGTCCGCCACGGATTCCGGCCACCCGTCCACGACGCCGTTGTGGCTGAACAACCAGGACCCGGCGCGCAGCGGCGCGGCCGCCGCCTCGCCGTGCGCGGTTCCCGGTGTGGCGTCGCGCACCGCGGCGAGCATCGCGCCCGCCGACGTCACCCGCGCCACGTCGGCGAACGACGGGTCGTCCCAGATGGGCACGGCCCGCCGGTAACGGGCGGGAATGGGGTCGCCTGCCGCGTACCAGCCGACGCCGAACCCGTCGGCGTTCAGCGTGCCGTGCCGCTGCAGCCGGGGCGCCCACGCCTGCCGGTACAGGCCGTACGGAGGGTCGATGATGACCGACCGCAGCGTCGCCGGGGGTCCGAGATACGCCAGGTGCCGGCACATCAGCTGGCCTCCGGAGCCGGGCGCCCCGGGATCCCGCCGGCGGTCTCCAGCCCGGCGGAGCGCGCGGTCCTGAAGCCCGCGAAGATCTGCCGCCGGACCGGGTAGTCCCAGTTGCGGAAGGTGGCGCGGCTGGCCACCTGGCCGACCGCGAACGACCCGCCGCGCAGCACCTTGTACTCGGGGCCGAAGAACACCTCCGAGTACTCCCGGTACGGCCAGGCGGCGAACCCGGGGTAGGGCAGGAAGTCGGAGCTGGTCCACTCCCACACGTCGCCGATCAGCTGCCGTGCCCCCGACGGCGCCGCGCCGGCCGGGTACGACCCGGCGGGCGCCGGCCGAAGGTGACGCTGCCCGAGGTTGGCGCGGGTGGCGTCCGGCTCCTCGTCGCCCCATGGATAGCGGCGGGACCGCCCGCTGGCCGGGTCGTGGCGTGCCGCCTTCTCCCACTCCGCCTCGGTCGGCAGCCGCCGCCCGGCCCACCGGGCGTACGCGTCCGCCTCGTACCAGCTCACGTGCAGCACCGGCTCGGCTGGATCCACGGGCGCCGTGACGCCGAACGCGGAGCGCACCCACTGTCCTTCCCACCGCCAGAAGAGCGGCGCGCTCAGCCCGGCCCGCTGCCGGTGATCCCAGCCGGCCGGCGTCCAGAAGCGGGGGTCATCGTAGCCGCCGTCGGCGATGAACTCGGCGTAGGCGCCGTTCGTCACCGGCACCGTGTCGAGGAAAAACGCGGGAACGTGCACCGTGTGCGCGGGACGCTCGTTGTCCAGCGCCCACGGCTCGGCGGAGGTGCCCATCGTGAACGGGCCGCCCTGCACCAGCACCTCCGGCGGCAGCCGCATCGCGTCCGCGGGCGCCGGGCCAGGGCCCGGCGCGGACAGCACCGGGCGCCCCTTCCGCAGCTGGTGCGTGATCAGCATGGTCTCGTCGTGCTGCTGCTCATGCTGCGCGATCATCCCGAACGCGAAGCCGTCGGCCAGCAGGCGTGCCCCCTCGAACCGGACGGTGTCCAGCAGGTCGAGCACCCGGCCACGTACCTCGTGCCCGTAGCCGCGCGCCTCGCCCGGCGGCAGCAGCGGCAGCGCCGGCCGCTCGGCGCGCGGGTGCTCGAACGCGTCGTACAGCGGGTCGATCTCCGGATGCATCGGCTCGCGCCCGCCGACCTCGCGCAGCAGCCACAGCTCCTCCTGGTTGGCGACGTGTGCCAGATCCCAGACCAGTGGCGACATCAGCGGTGAGTGCTGTCTGACCAGGTCGGCGGCGTCGACGCAGCCGGTCAGCAGCGCCGTCCGGTCCCGGGCCGCGGCGAGTTCCGCCGCGATCCTCCCGCGCAGGGCCCCGGGATCAAGGCGGACCCGCTCCTCGCCAGCCGGTTCCCGGGGGGCCCGCTGCCGGGCCTGCTCCTGGTGGAGCTCGGTCATGCGACTTCCTCCAGTCGGTCGTCTGCCGGACATCGGTCTTTCAGCACGTACGTTTGCGCGAAGTCGGCGACCGCCTGCCGCACCGGCGCTGGCACGCCCATGCGGCCCAGCGCGGCGTCGGCCGCCTCGAAACACTCGCGGCTCGCGCGGCTCAGCTGCGGGTCCGCCGGGCCGCACCGGGCCGCCCGCAGCCACAGGTCATCGCCGCCCGGCGCCCAGAGCGGCTCGGCGGCAGCCATCGCTGCCTCGGCGGCCCGCGCGTCGTCGGCAAGGGCGGCGGTGACCGCGGCCGGCACCACCCAGCCGTCACCGGGCTGCGCGTCGATCATCCGCAGTTCCAGATGGCCGCGCGGCCGAACCGGCGGGAACAGGGTGGACAGGTGATAGGTCAGATCCTCGGGAGCCGGCGGCCGCGGGACGCGCCGGTCGCCGCGCAGCCAGCCGCGGAAGGTCAGCCCCGGCGGTGCGGTCCAGTCCGCGGAGCCGGGATCGCGCACGCACATGACCCCGGCGTCCAGCGCGTACGCCGTCCACGCGGCGCGTGGGTCCGTGCTGGCCTCCGGTGCCTGAGTCCGCCCCCGGTCCATGTTGGCCCACACCTGCTGCCTGGCCGAACGCCAGCCCGTCGGGCGCCCGCCGCGCAGCGGCGAGTTGGCGAAGGCCGCCACCAGGACGGGACCGATGGCGTGCAGCAGCCGCCAGCGCCAGCGGTAGCCGGACGGGCCGGCGCCGTCGTCGCCGGCGTCGAGGCACACCTGGACGGAAGCGGTGCCGCACATCATCTGGCGGCCCCACGGCCCGTCGCGGTCGAAGTACGCCTCCATCGCGGCGTACCGCGGCAGGTTCAGCACGCGCCGTGGCGGGCGGAGGGGATCGAGGCCGTAGCCGGCGAGTTCGAGCCCTGCCGCGGCAACTGCCTCACGCAGCGCGGCCAGGTCGCCGGCCGTCGCGCTCAGGCATCCGGCGAGGGTAGCGGCGGGTGCCGAGCTGAGCTCGAGCTGCCCGCCGGGCTCCGTGGTCAGCAGGGCGCCGGACGGGAGCACCGCCGGTGAAGACTGAACCGGCAGTGCGGCGAAATTAGGATACGGAACGGGCCGTGGTAGATGCTCAGAGTCAGCATCTCCCGACGCGGGGTTATCGGGCGGGGGGCTCCCCGGAGAAGCGGAACCGGCGGCGAAACCGGCCACGGCCGCCGCTATCCGCTCCGCCGGCACCGGCAGGGCGGGATCGCGCGCGTCGCGGACCAGCCACTCGAGTTCGACGCCGACCCGTTCCGGCGGCCCCGTCTTCAGGCAGATGCCGTGGACGTGCGCCTCGGCCTGCTCCTCCTGCATCCCGGACATAGGCATCATGCCCGCACCATAACCCCGGCCACCGACAAAACGGCCCTGACCAGCGCTTGGGGTCAGCGCCAACACCCCCGTTCGGGAAGTCCGCGAGGTCACCGCAACACGTTCGTTACATTCCCCACTATGCCATACCACGCAAATCGGGCTCTGTTGGCCCGGGGGGCGAAGCCCCCCGATACCCCCCGCCCGCTGCGGTGCCCGCCGTAGCATCGCGCGGCCGGGGAGGCCGCGAGGGCCTCCCGCGGGCCGCGCGATCGCGGAATGTGAGCCGCGATCGCGGCTCACTCCGCGCCACCCGCCGTAACCCGCTTCGGTTCTGTGCTGCTCGCCGTAGCCTGTTTCGGTTCTGTGCTGCTCGCCGTAACCCGCTTCGCCTCCGTGCTTGCGTCTCTTGGCTTCTCCGTCTTCGCGTCTCTTGGCTTCTCCGTGCTTGCGTCTCTTGGCTTCTCCGGGGTCGCGCCTCCTCGCGTCTCGCGTTCGCGTCCCTTCGCGCTTCATGCGACGTCGCTCCGGCCCCTTATGCCCCTCCGCTCTCGGCATCACACACGCCACAGGTGTCGGCACCACATCCGTCACATCGGTACCTACGCCTCGGTTGGTGGAAACGCAGGTGTCGTATGCGGCCCTTAATTACCGTGATCATGAAGCACGCCCTAAATGTGGCATTTGTTCTCGACTCGCTGGGACGGGAACGGGGGTGCTTGCTGGGACGGGGGGTGCTTGCTGGGACGGGAACGGGGCCACGGGGGGGCTAGCGGACCACCTTTATCCGGCCGGGGTCGCCGGCCTGCACCTTGCCTACTACGGCGGCGGGGACGCCGCGGGTTTGCAGCTCGTGGCGGAGTGCGTCGGGGTTGGGCGTGGCGAGCAGCAGGCCGCCGGACGTCTGGGCGTCGTGCAGGAGGACGGACGTGACCTCGGGAACGGCGGAATCGACGTCCACCACGTCCGCCAGGTAGGACATGTTCGCCCGGGTGCCGCCCGACACGAAGCCGGCCTCGGCGAGCTCGGCCGCGCCCGGCAGCAGGGGCACCGAGTCCGCGTCGACCACGGCGCGCAGCCCGCTGGCGCGCAGCATCCGGTGCAGGTGCCCGAGCAGCGAGAACCCGGTCACATCCGTTGCCGCGCGCACGCCCGCCGCCAGGGCGGCCTCGCTGGCCCGGGCGTTGAGGGTGGTCATGGACTCGACCATGGCGGCGAGCGCGTCGCCGGGCGCGGCGCCCCGCTTGTGCGCGGTGGCGATGACGCCGGTGCCGACCGGCTTGGTCAGGACGAGCACGTCGCCGTCCCCGGCCGCGTCGACCGTGAGCAGCCTGCCGGGATCGGCGAGGCCGACCACCGCCATGCCGTACTTGGGCTCGGGGTCGTCGATGGTATGGCCGCCGGCGACCAGGCAGCCCGCCGACGCGGCCACCTCCGCGCCGCCGCGGAGCACCTCGGCGAGGGTTTCGAGCGGCAGCGTCTGGGCCGGCCACGCCGTGAGGTTCACCGCGATCAGCGGCCGGCCGCCCATCGCGTACACGTCGGACAGCGCGTTCGCCGCGGCGATCCGCCCCCAGTCGCGCGCGTCGTCCACGATCGGTGTGAAGAAGTCGGTGGTCAGCACCAGCGCACGCACGTCGTCCAGGCGCAGCACGGCCGCGTCGTCGCCCTCGGCCGCGCCGACCAGCAGACTGTGCTCGCCCCCGGGGGCCGACCCCCCGGTGACCCCGGGCGCCCCCTGCACGAACCCGAGCGAGTTCATCAGCTTGTCCAGAGCCGAGAGTGGTAGCTTGCACGCACACCCGGCGCCGTGCGACAGGGAGGTGAGCCGGACCGGAGCTGACTGGGCGGTCATGATCTCAACGATAGCCCGGTAACACACGGTGACCGCCGGATGGCGGCCGTGGTGGCGGAGCTCTGGCAGGATTGAAGGGCGATGAAGGTGCCGACCGGAGGGTTTTCGCACTTCCGCCGGGGCAGAGCCGAGGGGCCGCCCGGCATTGTCGCCGTCGCCCGGGTCGACCGGCGCACCAAGGTCCTCACGAAGCGGCTGAGCGCCGGCGACATCGCCATCATCGATCACCCGGACCTGGACCGGGTGAGCGCCGACGAGCTGATTTCCCGCAAGGTGGCCGCGGTGGTGAACGTGGCCAAGTCGATCACCGGGCGGTACCCCAACCTCGGCCCGCAGCTGCTGCTCGACGCCGGCATCCCGCTGGTGGACGACATGGGCCAGGACGTGCTGGCCCGGGTGGCCGAGGGCACGCTGGTCCGGCTGGACGGCGAGACCCTCTACCTGGGTGAGCAGATCGTCGGCAAGGGCATGCTGCAGACGAACGCCACCATCCGCGCGTCGATGGCCGACGCCAGGAGCGGGGTCGCCACCCAGATCGACTCGTTCGCCGCGAACACGCTCGAGTTCCTCCGCCGGGAGCGGGACCTGCTGACCGACGGCGTGCCGGTCTCCGAGCTCAGCACCGACATGCGCGGCCGGCACGTCCTGGTGGTCGTGCGGGGCTATCACTACCGGGAGGACCTGCGCGCGCTGCGGCCCTACATCCGCGAGTTCAAGCCGGTCATCATGGCGGTCGACGGCGCCGCGGACGTGCTGCTCGAATTCGGGTACCGTCCCAGGATCATCATCGGGGACATGGACTCGATCACCGACGACGCGCTGTGCTGCGGCGCCGAGCTGATCGTGCACGCCTACCCCGACGGCCGCGCGCCCGGGCTCAGCCGGGTCAGGGACCTCGGCCTCCAGGCCGTGCCCTGCCCGGCGGCGGGCACCAGCGAGGACGTGGCGCTGCTCGTCGCCGACGCCGGCGGCGCCAGCCTGATCGCGGTCGTCGGCACGCACTGGACGCTCGAGGAATTCCTGGACAAGGGGAGACCCGGCATGGCCAGCACGTTCCTGACGCACCTGCGGGTGGGCGGGAAGCTGGTGAACGCCAGGGGAGTGCACCAGCTCTACCAGAGCCGGATCTCCGGGTGGGCGCTGCTGGTGCTGGTGCTCGCCGCGGCGGTTACCCTGATCGTCGCCGTGGTCTCCTCCCCGGCGGGGCCCATCCTCGCGAACTACTTCAGCGCCACCTGGCATACCTTCGTCTACTGGTTCACCGGACTGTTCAAGTGATCGATTTCCGATACCACCTTGTCTCGATCGTCGCCGTGTTCCTGGCCCTCGCGATCGGCATCGTCCTCGGCTCGACCGAGCTCCAGGGCAACGCCCTCAACCTGCTGAACAGCACGTCGAACTCGCTGCGCAGCCAGTACGCCGCCGCCAGCTCCGAGCGCGACGCCTACGCGGCCCAGGCCTCGGCCGGCGAGCAGTTCGCGCAGGCGGAGGAGCCGACGCTGCTCGCCAGCCTGCTCAAGGGCGACCGGATCGTGCTGATCACCGAGCCGGGCGCGCAGGACTCGGTCATCAGCGGCGTCAAGCAGGCCGCCGCCGACGCCGGCGCCACGGTGACCGGGCAGATCTCGCTGCAGCCCCGGTTCAACGACACCAGCGGCGAGACGCAATCCGCGCTGAGCTCCACCAACGGATCGGCCGCGCAGGCCGCGGGTGTCTCGCTGTCGACCAGCGGGGCGAACCAGCAGACCTTCTACCAGCAGCAGGCCGCGCAGCTGATCGCCAGCGCGATCCTGACCACCTCCGCCTCGGCGGGCGCACAGACGAGCTCACCGGCGAATGCCCAGACCAGCTCGCAGACATCTCTGCCGGCTTCGGCAGCGCAGGCGCTGCTGTCCAGCTACGCGCAGGCTGGTTTCCTGTCCGTCAGCGGGCAGCCCACGGTACGGGCTACGCTCGCCGTCGTGATCACACCGCAGAGCCCTCCGTCGGACGGTGCGTCCGACCCGGCCAGCCAGGTGCTCGTGACGCTGACCCAGCAGCTGGCCGGCGCGAGCGCCGCCACCGTGGTCGCGGGCGGTGTGAGCGGCTCGGGGACGGCCAGCGCCATGGGCGTGCTCCGGTCGAGCGACGTCTCCAGCCGCGTCTCCACCATCGACGACGCCGACACCACCTTCGGGCAGATCACCGTGATCCAGGCGCTCGCCACGCAGCTGGCCGGCGGGAAGGCCGCCAGCTACGGTGTCGACGGTGCCACCGGGATCGGCCCCACCCCCGCTCCGACACCGAGCGCCAGCGTGTCCCCGTCCTCGGCACCGGCGGCGAAGTCGACAGCGAAGGCGAAGACGCCCAAGGGGAAGAAGTGAGCCGCGGGCACCGCCAGCTCGCCTCCGTCGCGGCCCGCGGCCTGCTGGGAGCCGGTGCCGCGAGGATCGCCTATTCGGTGCTGACCCGGCGGCCGCCGGGCGGCCAG
Organism: Streptosporangiaceae bacterium; assembly: GCA_019239975.1. Lineage (GTDB taxonomy): Bacteria > Actinomycetota > Actinomycetes > Streptosporangiales > Streptosporangiaceae > JAFAZE01. Next base: position 43,725 of record JAFAZE010000089.1, on the reverse strand, counting down.
CGGCCATGGTCGCGCACCAACCACCGCGGCGAGCCCGTCACGCTGCTCGAGGGGCCCGCGGTCGCCGCCGGCGCGGTCGCCGCGGTCCTCGTCCGCGGGCTCCGTTCCCGGCCCGGAGCGGTGATCGCGCTCGCCGGCGCGGGCGCCGCGGCCTTCGGCACCTACGATGACCTGGCCGGATCCGGCGCGAGGCGCGGACTGCGCGGTCATCTCGGCGCGCTGCTGCACGGCGAGGTGACCACCGGCGCGGTGAAGCTGGGCGGCATCGGCGCGACCGGTCTGGTTAGTGCCGCGCTGGCGGGCGGCCAGCCGGCCGACGTCGTGATCAACGCCGGCCTCATCGCGGGAGGCGCGAACCTGCTCAACCTGTTCGACCTGCGGCCCGGGCGGGCGATCAAGGTCGGCGCGGCCTCCGGCGCGCTGATCGCCGCGGGCGGGGGCGCCGGGGAGGTCGCCGCGCCGCTCGGCGCGGCGCTCGCGCTGCTGCCCGACGACCTTGGCGAGCGGGCCATGCTCGGCGATGCCGGCGCCAACGCGCTCGGCGCGATGCTCGGCGCGGCCGCGGCCGGCGCGCTGTCCCGGCCCGCCCGCCTCGCGCTGCTCGCCGGGATCGCCGCGCTCACCGGCGCCAGCGAGGTGGTCAGCTTCACGAAGGTCATCGAGCGCACGCCGCCGCTGCGCTGGCTGGACATGCTCGGCCGGCGCCCGGCGCGGTCGCCGGGGATGACGGTTACCAGCCCGAGGCGCGATCCGGGCCTCGCGGCGATCGCCACCGCTCGTTCGGAAAAAAATAAGGACAGAACAGACCAGTGACCGTTCCCGTGGCCGAGCGGGGGGCTGCTCGGCAGCGGCTCCGGGGGATCGGGCACGCCGCGGTCCTGATCGGCGTGATCACCGTCCTCGCGCGCGTCGTCGGTTTCGGCCGCCAGGTCGTCTTCGCGCACACCGTCGGCAGCACCTGCGCGGGGACCGCGTACACGACCGCGAACATGGTGCCGAACATCATCTACGACGTCGTGCTGGGCGGCGCGCTGAGTTCAGTCGTCGTGCCGGTGCTGGCCGGGTCGGCGGGGCGCTCGGGTGCCCAGGCGCGGCAGATCTCCTCCGCACTGCTCACCTGGACGGTGCTGCTGCTCGCGCCGGTCAGCGTCGCCGTCGCGGCCGCCGCCCGGCCGGTGGTCTCCGTGCTGCTCGGCGGCACACACGGTTGCCTGCGGCCGGGCCTCATCGACGTCAGCAGCCGGATGCTGGCCGTGTTCGCGCCGCAGATCCTGCTCTACGGGCTCGCCGTCGTGCTCTACGGAATCCTGCAGGCACAGCGGCGGTTCGGCGCGCCCGCGCTTGCCCCGCTGGTGTCGAGCGTGGTCCTGATCGCGACGTACGGCGCGTTCGGCGCGGTGGGCGGCCAGTACGTGAACCGGCTAGCCTCGCTGCCCGCCGGCGCCGCCCTCCTGCTGTCCGGCGGGACGACGCTGGGGGTCCTCGCGCTGGTGCTCACCGCGGTCGTGCCGCTCGCTCGCCTGCACCTGCGGCGCCGGCGCGCGGGAGGCCAGCACGCGGGACCATGGCTGCCGCGGCCGGTGCTGCGGTTCCCCCAGGACGTGGGCGCGCGGGTGCGGCGGCTCGCCGTCGCGGGCGTGCTCACCCTCGTCGCACAGGACGCGTCCGCGGTGGTCGTGATCGTGCTGGCGAACCGGCACGGCGGCGTCGGCGCGCTGGTGCTCTACGGGTTCGCGTGGGCGGTCTTCGTGGTGCCGTACGCGGTGCTGGCGGTGCCGATCGCCACCAGCGCGTTCCCCGAGCTTTCCAAACGGTCCGATGACTTCGACGCCACCAGCGCGGGGTCCACGCGGGCGGTGCTGCTCGCCTCCTGGCTGGGCGCCGCCGCGCTGGCCGGCACGCGCGTGCCGGTGGCCCGCGTCTTCGAGTCGCACTCGGTGTCCTCGGCTTCCACGCTGGCGGTCGCGCTGGCCGCGTTCGCGCCCGGGCTCATCGGCTACGGGCTGGCCGCAAACCTGTCCCGGGTGCTGTACGCGCTCGGGCACAGCCGGTCCCCGGCGCTCGCCGTCAGCGGCGGATGGCTGCTGGTCATCGCCGCGGACGCCGTCATCGTGCCGCTCGTGCCGCGGGAACGGGTCGTGCCGGCGCTCGGCCTCGGCACCAGCATCGGACTGACCGTGGCGGGCGTCGCGCTGCTGGTTCTGGTGCTGCGCGCCCGGGGCGGCGCGGCGCTGGCCGGCGGGCTGCGCGCGGCGGTCGCCGGGTTCGTCGGCTGCGTGGCCGGGGTGCTGGCCGGCTCGGCGGTGTCGGTCGCGCTGCACGTGTCGGGCTTCTTTCCCAACGTCGGCGTCTCGGTGCTGGCGTGCGCCGCGGTCGGCGTGGCGTTCCTCCTGGTCGTGATGGCCGCCGATGTCGGAGACCTGCGCGCGACCGCCCGCAGGCTGCGGGCGCGGGCCTCGCTGCGAGCCCGGGCCTCCTTATGGGCACGAGCGCGCTGATGGGCACGCGCGCGCGCCGGGTCGCGTTCGTGCTGGGGACCACGACCGGGGGTACCGGAGCGCATGTCCGGATGCTGGCCTGCGGATGCGCGGCCCGCGGGATGCCGGTATCGGTCTTCGGCCCGGTGCGCACGGACCATGACTTCGGCTTCAGCGCTGTGCCTGGCGTCGAGTTCGCGGCCGTCGAGTTCAGGGACCGGCCGCGCGCCGCCGACGCGGCCGCGGTGGTGCGGCTCCGGCGGCTGCTGGCTGGCCCGGACGCGGACGCGGACCTGGCCGGGGCGAACGCGGACGCGGACCTGGCCGGGGCGAACGCGGACGCGGGCCGGGCCAAGGGGGACGCGGACGTGGACGTGGTGCACGCGCACGGGCTGCGCGCCGGGGCGCTCGCCGCGCTCGCGCTCCTTCGATTCCGCCACGCCCGCCTCGTGGTCACCGTGCACAACGCCCCGCACGGCGGCGGTGCGGCACGGCTGGTGTACCGCGCGCTGGAGCTGATCGTGGCGCGGCGCGCGGATTCAGTGCTGTGCGTGTCGCGCGACCTGGAGGCCCGCATGCGCGCCGCCGGCGCGCGGGAGGTGTCCCGCGCGGTCGTGCCCGCGCCCCCCCAGGACGGCGGCCCGGCGCCGGCGGGCGGCCCGGGGCGGCCTCTTGTGCTGGCCGCGGGCAGGCTGGTGCCGCAGAAGGGGTTCGGCACGCTGCTGACCGCGGCGGCCTCCTGGCGAGACATGAACCCGGAACCGGTGGTGGTCATCGCGGGGGAGGGGCCGCTGGCGGGGGAGTTGCGGAGCCAGGCCGCGTCGCTCGGGGTGGCCGCGGAGTTTCCCGGATGGAGCGCGGACGTGCCCGGGCTACTCGCCGCCGCCTCGGTGTTCGTGCTGCCGAGCACGTGGGAGGGCCAGCCTCTCGTGCTGCAGGAGGCGCTGCGCACTGGGGTACCCGTCGTGGCCTCGCGGGCCGGCGGCATCCCCGATCTCACCGGCGAGGACGCCGCGGTGCTTGTTCCGCCGGGGGACGCCGGGCGGCTGGCCGGCGCGATCCGCGCCGTGCTCGAGGACCCGGCCCGGGCGGCCCGGCTGCGCGCCGCGGCGCTGCGCCGCGCGGCCGCGCTCCCTTCCGCGGAAGACGCGGTGGACGCGGCGCTCGCCGCTTACGCGTCGGTCATCGCGGTCACGCCGGCCATCGGGTAGACCTGTTCCGGTGAACGACGTGCCGCTTCCAGTGGATGGCGTGCCGCCGCCGGCGGCGGACGAGGACATTCCGGAGTTCTGCCGCGCGCTGGGCATCCCGGGGCTCGCCGATGTCCACGTGCACTTCATGCCGCCAAGGATGCTGCGCCGGGTCTGGGCCTACTTCGACGAGGCCGGGCCGCTCGTGGGCAGGAGATGGCCGGTTCGCTACCGCTGGACGGACCCCGAGCGGGTGGCGCACCTGCGCGCCATGGGCGTGCGCGTGTTCAGCGCGCTGGCCTACGCCCACCGCCCCGGGATGGCGGCCGACCTGAACGCGTGGACGATCGCGTTCGCCCGCGACACGCCGGGATGCGTGCCGTCGGCGACGTTCTACCCGGAGCCGGGAGTGGCCGAGTACGCCGGCCGCGCGCTTGAGGACGGCGCGCGCATCTTCAAGATCCACCTGCAGGTGGGCGGCTTCCCGGCGGACGATCCGCTGCTGGACCCGGTGTGGGCCATGCTGAGCGAGGCCCGGGTGCCGGTCGTGGTGCACGCGGGGCACGCACCGATCGGCACCGAGCACACCGGCCCCGGGCCGTTCGGCGCGCTGCTGGCGCGGCACCCGGAGCTGACCGCGATCGTCGCGCACCTCGGCGCGCCGGACTACGCCGAGTTCCTGCGGCTGGCCGGTGACTACGAGCGGGTCGCCGTGGACACCACCATGGTTTTCACCGACTTCTTCGACCGCGTGGCCCCGTTCCCGCGCGCCGCGCTTCCGCGCCTGTACGAGCTAGGCCTGGCGGGCAAGGTGCTGCTCGGCAGCGACTTCCCGAACATCCCCTACCCCTACGCCCACCAGCTGGCCGCCCTGGCCGGCCTCGGCTTCGGTGAAGCGTGGCTGCGCGCCGTGTGCTGGGAGAACCCCAACCGCATCGTCGGCGGGTGACGCCTGGCCCCTGGCGGTCTTCGCCGCGCCGGCCAGCGCCAGCCAGCCGAGCAGCCCTGCGGGATAGCCGAAGTAGCCGAACCGCGTCGCCGGGGCGAGGGTGAACAGCGCCGCCAGCGCGAGCGCCAGCCGCCACACCGCCGCGCGGGCATCCCGTGGCGGCCGGAGCACCAGTGAGGCCCCGAACGCGATTCCGGCCAGGGCGAGCAGGCCGGCCGCGGCGGCGTGACCGGCCGCCCCGGTGCTCGCCAGCAGGTGCCCGGGCAGCGGGCTGCCCGCCGGGGTCAGCTGATGGGTGAGACCCAGCGGGTACGCCACGGTGTTCTGGAAGAACGCCGACGGCTTCAGCGCGAGCGCGGGCGCGGTCGCGGCGGCCAGGGCAGCCGCCGTGCCTGCCGAGGTGGCGGCGAAGCGGGCGGCCGTCCGCGCGCCGTCACGGGACCAGAACATCGCGGCGATCACGGGAAGGGCGGGCCAGGCCGTTGCCTTCATGGCGCACGCCGCGCCGACGGCGACACCGGCCAGCATCAGCCAGGTCCCGGGCCGCCCCCGCGCGCCCGGCACCCGGTTGGCGTAGCCGTTGGCGGCGCGGCTCACCCGGGCGCTGGCGGCGCGGCTCACCCGGGCGCCCGGCACCAGGCTCGCGCGCGCGTCCGTGACCCGGCTCGCGCAGGCGAACGCGAAGCACAGCAGCGCGAGCACCGGCGGATCGGTGACGCCCGCGGCCAGCGGCAGCGCCAGCACCGGTGAGGCCAGCAGCAACCCGGTCTTCCGCAGCGTCTCCCGCCACGAGCCCGGGCAGCCGCGCACGCCCCGCGGCGCCGCTATCCGCAGCGCCGCCACCAGCAGCGCCGCCGAGACCGGGGCGATCCAGATCCTCGGGTCGCCGAGTACCCCGGCCAGGCCCGCGGCGTGCGGGAGCCCGAAGACCGACATCGCTGGCAGGTAGGGGTTGTAGGACTGCCAGCTGACGAGCTGGGCCGCCGGCAGGTACGGGCTGCCGTGGTGCACGAGCAGGCCCGCCCCCCTGGCCACCGTGCTGACGTCGGCTATCGCCGGCGCGCGGGCGGCGAGCCAGATCATCGGGGCGGCCAGCGCGCATGCCAGGCTCACCAGCAGCGGGCCCGCCGTTCCGCGCGAGCGCCACAGCCAGATCGCCGTCGCCGCGTACCCGCCCGCCGCCCAGGTGCCCCAGACCCCGTCGGCGGCGCCAGACGTCGCCGCGACGGCGCCGGCGTAGCAGGCGAAGGCGGCGAACCAGACTGCCATCCGCCGTGTCTCTCGGCCCCCGGTGAACTTCGAGACCCCTATGAACACTTCAGCCCCTTGCGTTCCGATAGCCCCGAACGTGCAATAGCCACGTGTAACGGTAGAGAGGGGAAGCAGGGGCCGGAAATACGGCCAGACCGAGTCTTCGCTGTGGACCTAGCCCCACCACGCGGCCGGGTGCGGCCCCCACCCGGGCGGCAGCCAGCCGGCGGTTGCCCCGGCCGCAGCCAGCCGGCGGTTACCCGGGCCGCAGCCAGTCGGCGGCGATCCGTGCGGCGAGCCGCTCGAGCAGCACGCCCGGGATTTCGCGACAGCGCCGCACGTCCGGCTCGATGCCGGTGAGCGCGTAGGCGGCGGAGATACCGATCTCGCGCAGCTCATCGGGCGTGAGCGAGCACACCCCCGCGACCGCGACGACGGGGATGCCCGGATCGTGGCCGGTGGTGGCGCGGGCCACTCCCGCCGGGGCCTTGCCGCGCAGCGTCTGCGAGTCCAGCGCGCCCTCGCCGGTGATCACCAGCCGCGCGCCGCTCAGCCTGCTGCGGAACGACAGCAGGTCCAGCATCAGCGAGATGCCGGGCTCCAGCCGCGCGCCCAGGAAGGCCAGGGCGGCGAAGCCCAGGCCGCCCGCGGCGCCCGCGCCGGGCATGTCGCGGAACCGCCTGCCGCCCAGCGCCTCCTCGGCCACGTCCGCCCAGCGCCGCAGGGCCGCCTCGAGCAGCGGCACGTCCGCCGGGGAGGCGCCCTTCTGCGGTGCGTAGACCGCGGCGGCCCCGTGCTCGCCGAGCAGCGGATTGTCGACGTCGCTGGCCACCAGGAACTCGGTGCCGGAAAGCTCGTGGAACCTGCGCAGGCCGAGAGCGCCAAGCCCGGCCAGCGCGGCGCCGCCCGGGGGCAGTTCGTGCCCCGCCTCGTCGGTCAGCCTGGCGCCGAGCGCGCGCACGAGCCCGGCACCGCCGTCGGTGGTCGCGACGCCGCCAATGCCGAGCACCACCCGCCGGGCGCGCATCCGGTCCGCCGCCAGGATGAGCTCGCCGACCCCGCTGCTGGTCGCGGTGAGCGGTGCGGGCTGCCCGCCGGGCAGCAGGCCGAGCCCGCACGCCTGCGCCGCCTCGATGATCGCCGTGCCGTCGCGGAGCGCGAACGCCGCGGTGACCGGCCGCCCTGTCGGCCCGCGGACACCGGTCTCCACCCGCCGGTAGCCCGCCGACTCAGCCGCGTCCACGGTGCCCTCGCCGCCGTCAGCGACCGGCAGCCGGATGACCTCGATCCCCGGGCAGGCCTTCTCCAGGCCCGCGGCCACGTGCGCGGCGACCTGAGCGGCGGTGAGCGTCCCCTTGAACTTGTCCGGCGCGATCACCACGTGGCCCATGGCCCAATGAGATCACGGGCCGCCGCGTCCCGGCACCCGTCACGCGCTGTCGCGCCAGCGGCGGCGCAGGCCGTCGGCGCCGTCCTCGGTCAGCGACCCGTACAGGCGCAGCCGGGCGACGCCCCCGTCGGGAAAAACGTTCAGCCGCACGTGCGTCACCGCGTGCGCGGGCGTTCCCGCCCCGTCGACACGGAACCTGTGCGGGGTGTCGGGAAGCAGCGCGGTCACCGGCAGCAGGTCGAACCACGCCGTCTCGTCGCCGAGCGGGAACCGGCGGCCGTCGACGCCGCGCAGCGCCGCCGCCGCGGGCGCGTTGCCCTTGTAGCCGGACGTGTCGATCTCCGCGAGCGACACCACGCCGGCGCCCGCCAGCCGGACCACGAGCCAGTCGTTGCCCGGATCGCGCCGCCGCCGGGTCTCCCAGCCCTCGCCCATCACCCGGGAGAGGCCCGGGGAGATGGCGTTGCGCGGCGAGGAGTAGAACCGGTCGCTGCACCCGGTGATGTCGGCGCCGTTCTCCAGCGCCGCCAGGTCGATGGTGAGGCCGGTCAGCAGGTCCGGATCGGGGATTACCTCGCCGTGCACGCGCAGCCGGGCCACCCCACCGTCGGGGAAGACGTTCAGCCGCACGTGCGTGTACCGGCGCCCCGAGCTCACCCGGAGGACGTGCCGGGCATCACCCTTCAGCGCGCGGCGGGGCACGACCTGCTCCCACGCCGTCTCCCGCAGGATCGCCGGGTACCCGGCGACCGAGCACGCGTCGACGGAACAGCCCTCGGGGTAGTTGCCGGTGAAGAACGCGGTCTCCACGACGACGGCGCGGATCACGCCCGGCGCGCCGAGCCGGACCACGGCCCAGTCATGAGCGTCGGGGCCCGGCAGCGCACCGGACGGGCCACGGCGCCGCCGGGTCTCCCACCCGTCGTACACCTGCCCCTTGTGCCCGAACGTGCCCGGCGTGAAGGCAGGCGCCTCCGGCCTGATCAGGTTCTCTTTCTCGGCGAAGAACTCATTGCTCGCCGCGATCACGGAACCGCGCAGCGACCGCGACGCCAGGTCCGGCAGCGACAGCGGATCAGGCCGCGGCGGATCAGGCGACAGTGGATCAGGCCGCGGCGGATCAGAAGGCGAGCTCATCGCCACCCCGGCGAAGCAGCCTGCCGCACGGCTCACCGTCCGGCATCACCTCACGGCCGCGCAGCCACACCCACGCCACGCGCCCGCTCAGCGTCCGGCCCTCGTACGGCGTGACCGGGTGCCTGTGCAGCAGGTCCGCGCCGCGGACCGTGAACGTGGCGTCCGGGTCGAACGCCACGAGGTCCGCGTCGTAACCCACCGCGATCCGGCCCTTCGCCGGCAGCCCGGCCAGCTCGGCGGGCTCCGCCGACATCAGGCGGGCGATGTCGGACAGCGAGCGGCCGCGCCGCCGCGCCGCCGTCCACACCACCGGCAGCGCGATCTGAAGCGAGGCGATGCCCCCCCACGCGGACCGGAAGTCCCCCTCCGCCAGCCCCTTGAGCGAGGGCGGGCACGGAGAGTGGTCGGAGGCCACGGACGTGATGACGCCCGCCTCCAGCGCCCGCCACAGCGCCTCCCGGTTGATCGCCGGCCGGACCGGCGGGCAGCACTTGAACTGGGTGGCGCCCGGCGGTACCTCCTCGGCCGCGAGGAACAGGTAGTGCGGGCATGTCTCGGCGGACAGCCTGATCCCGGCCGCGCGCGCCCCGCCGATCAGCGCGGCGCATTCGGCCGCCGACAGGTGCACGATGTGCGCGCGCCCGCCGGTCGCGGCCGCGGCCCGGATCACCTGCTCGATCGCCCGCCGCTCGGCGCGCGGCGGCCGCGATTCCAGAAACGCGCCGTAGCCGGGGCCGGACGGCTCGCCGATCTCCGCGGGATCCTCCGCGTGCACGATCAGCGGCGCGCCCAGCGGGGCGAGCGCGCCCATCGCCGCCCGCAGGCCCGCCACGTCCAGCGGCGCGAACTCGGGAACACCCGAGTCGGCGAGGAAGCACTTGAACCCGATCACGCCCGCCTCGTGCAGCGGCCCGAGTTCGGCCAGGTTGCCGGGCACGGCGCCGCCCCAGAACGCCACGTCCACCGCGCACTGGCCGGCCGCCGCGGCCGCCTTGGCCCGCAGCGCCTCCACCGAAACCGTCGGCGGCAGCGAGTTCAGCGGCATGTCGCAGACCGTCGTGACGCCCCCGGCGGCCGCCGCCCGCGTGGCGCTCGCGAACCCCTCCCACTCCGTGCGGCCCGGCTCGTTCACGTGCACGTGGGTGTCGACCAGCCCGGGCAGCAGGGCAAGGTCGCCGAGATCGACGTCGGGCCCGCCGTCAAGCCGCGCGCCGTAGTCACCGACCGCCGTAATTTTGGATTGCGAAACGGACAGTGCCGCCGCCCCCACCCCACCGGGCAGCACGACCCGGGTAGACCTTAGGACGACCACACCCACTCCAGGCTCGGAAACCCAACCGCGCGCACAGCCGCAAGTCTGCCACGCCCCCCGGCCCCAGCCCGCCCCCCGGCTCCGCCCCAGCCCGGCTCCGCCCCAGCCCGGCTCCGCCCCGCCCCACCCGCCCCGAAAGTTCACGCGGCGGGGTCGCTGGCGCCAACGGCCCCACTGGGCGGGGCCAAATGCGCCAACGGCCCCACGCCCCGCACCCCGCGCTTTTATGATCGTGGGTCAAAAGGCACCCTATGAGGTGCATTTCGACCCATGATCATGGCGGACGGCGGGTCCGGACCCTCATCCGGCTGGGTGGCTGTGAGGTGCTCGGGGCGGACGGGGATGCGGGTGAGGGGGATACCGGTGGCGTCGCGGATGGCGGCTACGATTGCCGGGGTCGACGAGATCGCGGGAGGCTCGCCGACGCCGCGCAGGCCGTAGGGCGCGTGGGGGTCGGCCAGCTCCAGCATGTCGAGCCGGACCGGGGGCATGTCCAGGATGGTGGGAATGAGGTAGTCGGTGAACGAAGGGTTCCTGACCACGCCGCCAGCGACCTGGATCTCCTCCATGACCGCGAGGCCGAGGCCCTGGGCGATGCCGCCGTGGATCTGCCCCTCGACCGCCTGAGGGTTCATCGCCTTGCCGACGTCCTGCGCGGTCGCGATCTCCACGACCTTGACCAGGCCGAGCTCGGTGTCGACGTCGACGACAGCGCGATGCGCGGCGAACGCGTACTGCACGTGCGCCTGGCCCTGCCCGGTGCCGGGGTCGAGCGGCGCCGTGGGCCGGTGCCGCCACGTAACGGTCGCCTCGGCGGGCTTGCCGAGCAGCGCCACGAGATCTCCGAGGCCTGCCGCCCCCGCCAGCCCGGGCGGGCGATTCCCCGGACTTCCCGCCGCCGGGTCTCCCGCGCGGGCGAGCAGCTGCGAGCGCACCTCCGCGCACGCGGCCCGGACCGCGCCGCCGGTTACATAGGTCTGCCTGGAGGCGGAGGAGGAGCCGGCGCTGCCGATCGTGGTGTCGGCGGGCAGCACGGCGACGCGCTCCACGCCGAGCTCGCTGCGGACGATCTGCTCCAGGACGGTCACGAGCCCCTGACCGACCTCCGCCGCGGCCGTGTGCACCTGCGCCGACGGCTCGCCCCCCGTGAGCTCCAGGCGCACCCGCGCGGTGGAGTAGTCGTCGAAGCCCTCGGAGAAGCCGACGTTCTTGATGCTGACGCCGTACCCGACGCCGCGCACGACGGCCTCGCCGTGCGTCGTGTTGGACACGCCGCCCGGCAGCGACCGCAGGTCGCCCGTGTCGCGGGCGGGCGGCGGCGGGCGGTCCCTGACCAGGCGCAGCAGCTCCGCCACGGGCGCGGCGGAGTCCACGACCTGCCCGGTGGGCATCACCGACCCCTCGCGCATCGCGTTCCTGACACGAAACTCCACGGGGTCCATGGACAGTGCCGCCGCCATCTTGTCCATCTGCGACTCGTAGCCGAAGCACGCCTGAACCGCGCCGAACCCGCGCATCGCCCCGCACGGCGGGTTGTTCGTGTAGACGGCGTAGCTGTCCATCACCACGTTCGGCACCTCGTAGGGGCCGATGCCGAGGGTCGCCGCGTTCGCGGCGACCGCCGGTGAGCTGGACATGTACGCGCCGCCGTCGAGGACGATGTCGGCTTTGACGTACACCAGCCGCCCGCCGGCGGAGCAGCCGTGCTCGTAGCGCATCGACGCGGGGTGCCGGTGCACGTGGCCGAAGAACGATTCCTCGCGCGAGTACGACATCTTGACCGGCTTGCCGGTGTGCAGCGCGAGCAGGCACGCGTGGATCTGCATGGACAGGTCCTCGCGCGCCCCGAAGGCGCCCCCGACCCCGCCCAGCGTGATCCTCACCAGGTCCGGGTCGAGGCCGAGGCTGGCCGCGACCTGGTCGCGGTCGACATGCAGCCACTGGGTGGCGACGAACAGGTCGACCCCGCCGTCGGCGGCCGGCACCGCGAGACCGGACTCGGGCCCGAGGAACGCCTGGTCCTGCATGCCGACCTCGTATTCGCCGGTCACCACCACGGCCGCGCGCGCGTCCGGGTCGCCCCTGCGGACCCGGACGTGGCGGACGAGGTTGCCGCCCGGGTGCACGCTCGGCGCGCCCGGCGCAAGCGCGGCCCGGGCGTCCGCCAGCGGCGGCTCCTCCCGGTAGCTCACCCGGATCCGGCCGGCCGCCCGGCGCGCCGTCTCCGGGTGGTCGGCCGCCACCAGGGCGACCGGTTCGCCCTGGTAACGGATCTGGTCGATGGCGAGGACCGGCTGGTCAGGGCGCTCGAGGCCGTAGGTCTCGCGGCCCGGCACGTCCTCGTGGGTGAGCACGGCGAACACCCCGGGCATCGCGACCGCCCCGGTGATGTCCAGGCCGGTGATCCGGGCGCGCGGGTGCGGGCTGCGCAGCGTCGCTCCCCAGAGCATCCCGTCCAGCCACAGGTCCGAGGAGTAGGCGAACTCGCCGGTCACCTTCTGCCGCCCGTCGGGCCGCTGTGGGCTGTCCCCGATCCGGCCGGCCCTGATGCTGGTGATCGTGGGCGCGGTCATAGGACCGCCTTCTCCAGCCGCCTGCGTGCCGCGCGGGCGGCACGCGCCGCGGCGGCCACGTCGGCGGTTCGCAGCTCGCCGCCGTCCACCACCGGCGTGCCTCCGACCAGCACGAGCTCGGCCGGCGCGGACGGCCCGAGCACGAGAGCGGCGACCGGGTCGCCGATCGGTTCCTGGGCGAGGCCGTCGACCCGCCACAGCGTCAGGTCCGCGAGCATGCCGGGACGCAGCGCGCCTATCTCGTCTTCCCGGCCCAGGCACTGCGCGCCGCCCCTGGTGCCGAGCCACAGCGCCTGCCGCGCGGTGAGCGCGGCCGCGCCGTCGCCGTCACGTACCCGGGCGGCGAGCAGCGCCTGGCGCAGCTCCCCGGCGACCGAAGCCCCCTCGCCGGAGGCCGGCCCGTCGACGCCGAGGCCCACGCCGGCGCCGGCCCGCAGCAGCCGCCGCACCGGCGCGATGCCGGCGCCCAGCCGTCCGTTCGAGCTCGGGCAGTGCGCCACCGATGTCCCCGTCACGGCGAGCCGCTTCACCGCGGTGTCATCGAGGTGCACGCAGTGCGCGAGCCAGACGTCGCTGCCCAGCCAGCCCAGGTCATCGAGGTACTCGGCCGGGCTGCGGCCGGTCGTCTCGCGGCAGTAGCTGTCCTCCTCCCGGGTCTCCGCGAGGTGCGTGTGCAACCGCACCCCGGCCTGGCGGGCGAGCGTGGCGGACTCGCGCATCAGCCGGGGGCTCGCCGAGAACGGAGAGCACGGAGCCACCGCGATACGCAGCATCGAGTCCGGGGCTGGGTCGTGGAACCGGCGTACCGCCTCGTCGGTCGCGGCGAGCGCGCCGTCGGTGGTCTCGACGATCTCGTCGGGCGGCAGGCCGCCCGACGACCTCCCCAGATCCATCGAGCCGCGGCACGGGTGGAAGCGCAGCCCCACCCGCCGCGCCGCCGCGATCTCCGCCTCGAGCGGATCGGGACCGGGACCTCCGGTGCCCTGCTGGCCCCGGGGGGCGGCCCTCCGGAGCCCCCCGGGAAATATGTAGTGATGGTCGGTGCTGGTCGTGCAGCCGGACAGCGCGAGCCATGCCAGGCCGGCCACGGCCGCCGCGTGCACACCGTCCGCGTCGATTCGCGCCCACACCGGGTACAGCTCGGTGAGCCAGTCGAACAGCGCGGCCTGCTGGGCCATGCCCTGGGTGAGCCACTGATACAGGTGATGGTGCGTGTTCACCAGGCCCGGGGTCGCCAGGCAGCCGGAACCGTCGACGCGGACCGCGTCCGCGAAACCGGCGGGGGCCGGGCCGGTGCCGATCGCCACGATCCTGCCATCGGAGACCACGACGTGCCCGCTCGCGTATTCGGTCCCCGTGTCACCCGGACCCGGGCCGTCCATGGCCGCGATCGCGCATCCCTCGATGATCAGGTCGCTCATGGCATCACCGGGAGGCGGCTGGCGGCGAGGCGCACCGCGTCGAGGATCTTTTCGTAGCCCGTGCACCGGCACAGATTGCCGGCCAGCGCCTCCCGGATATCCGCGTCGCCGGGCGGCGGCAGGCCCGCGCCCGCGGTGCGCCGCAGCAGGTCATGTACCTGCACGATGAGCCCGGGCGTGCAGAACCCGCACTGCACGGCGCCGGCCTCGAGGAATGCCTGCTGCACCGGGCCAAGCTCGCCACGGGGCGCGAGGCCCTCCACGGTCACCACGCGGCGGTGAGCGGCCTGGCCGGCGGCCACCAGGCACGCGCACACCGGCACGTCGTCGAGCAGGACCGTGCACGAGCCGCACTCGCCCTGCTCGCACGCGTTCTTCGAGCCGGGGAGCGCGAGCCGCTCGCGCAGCACGAAAAGCAGGCTCTCGCCTTCCCAGACGTCGTCCGCGGTGCGCTGCGAGCCGTTGACGGTGAGTGTCACCCGCACAGGTGCCCCTCCTTCCGGTAACTGTCCCACGCCCAGCCCAGCGCGCGGCGCGCCAGCACCGACAGCGCGTGACGGCGGTAGGCGGCGCTGCCGCGCACGTCGTCGACCGGCCTCGCCGCCGCCGCGGCCAGCTCGCCGAACCGCCGGGCGACGGCCCCGGGCAGCGGCTCCCGCGACTCCCACAGCCCCGATCCGGCCAGCTCCGCGGCGAGGAAGTCCTCGGCGTCCCTGGCGCGCAGGGGCGTGGGGCCCGCCGAGCCAATGCCGGTCCCGACCCCAGCGCCCGGGCGCAGTTCCAGCGCGAACGAGCAGACCGCGATCACCATCGCGTTCCTCGTGCCGACCTTCGCGAACTGCTGCGGCCCCGGCGCCGGCGGGACGAGCACCGCGGTGATCAGCTCGTCGTCCGCGAGCGCGCTGCGCTTGGGGCCGAGGAAGAACGCGTCCGCGGGGATCAGCCGTGCGCCGCGGACAGAGCCGGCCTCGACGGCCGCCCCCGCGGCCAGCAGGACCGGATGACAGTCGCCGGCCGGTGACGCCGCGCCGAGGTTTCCGCCGATCGTGCCGCGGTTGCGGATCTGCGGCGACCCGACCGTCCGCGCCGCCATCGCGAGCCCGGGAAGAAGGCCGGCCAGCTCCGCCTCCAGCCGCGTATAGGTCACGCCGGAGCCGACGCGGAGCAGGGCGCCATCGCGCTGCCAGCCGCGCAGCTCGCGGACCCCGGTCAGGTCCAGCAGCGCAGCCGGCCGCCGCTTGCCGAAGTTGATCTCGACCATGACGTCGGTGCCGCCCGCGATGGGCAGCGCGTCCTGGAGCTCCGCCTTCGCGGCGAGCGCCTGGCTGAGCGACCGGGGCCGCAGGAACTCCACGGCGGCGCTACCAGGCGAGCCCGGCGGGTGGCGCGTCGTCACGGGCGACGGTCCCCTCGATCAGGCCGTACGGGCGATCCGCCGGGTAGAAGACCTCGCTGGAGTTGTCCAGGCCGAACGGCGACAGGTCCACCTCGATGTGATGCTTGTTCGGTAGCGACAGCCGGACCTCGGCGATCCCGTCCAGCTTCGCGAGGACCTGCCGCCCCATCGCGAACAGCGTCTCCTGCAGGGAATGGCTGTAGGTGTCCGCGAACGCCTCGGCCAGCAGGCCCGCGACCGCCGCGTACGACTCGCCCCAGGCGCCACCGGACAGGGCCCCGGTGTGCCTCCAGCGCGCGCTCACGGCCGTCGCGAGGATCCGGTCGGTGGTTTCGGGCAGCGTGGTGTACGCGTCGCGCGCGAACCCGCGGAACTCCGACCCGGCCGTGTTGAGCAGCGTCAGGTCCTCGAGCCCGGACACCACCCACGCCTCCTCGCCCCGGCAGGTCACCGTCGCGGTGCGTGTCTCCCGCCCGCCGCGGGCGAACGAGTGGCCGCGCACGCGCTCCCACGGGTACTGCGCCACGTGCACCCGCGCCACCGGCTGGAAGGCGGCGAAGTGCCGGGCGAGCAGCAGCGCGAACTCCTCGATCTCGCCCACTCCGTGGGTCTTGGCGAACGCGAACACGGCGTTCTTCTGCGCGTCGGTGGTCAGCACGCTGCTGTTGTCGCCGGCCACATAGCTGGCGTCCACGTCACCGGACAGCGTCACCGTCACGTTCAGGTCCCGAATGTCGTGACTGGCGCCGTCGCGGGTGACCCGCAGCAGGCGAACCTCCGCCTTGCCGTACCGGCCGCCTTCGAGCACGATCGCCACGGTCAGCTCCCGCGGTAGGTGGAGTAGGCGAAGGGGGACAGCAGCAGCGGCACGTGGTAGTGCTGGTCCGCGCCGGTCACCTCGAATGTGATCGCGACCTCAGGGTAGAAGGCCGCGACGCCGCGGGCGGCGAAGTACGCGCCGGTGCCGAACGTCAGCCGGTGCACGCCGGGCGCGGCCCCGCCCGCGTGCAGGCGGCCGGAGGCATCCGTCCGCCCGGCGGCGACCCGGCTCCACGTGCCGTCCGCGTCCCTGCGGTCGAGCAGCACGCTGACGCCCGCCGCCGGTGTTCCCAGCATGCCGTCGAGCACGTGCGTCGACACGGTCATGCGCCCAGGAGCTTCCCGGCCCGCAGACGGGTGATCCTCAGCAGTTCCCGTCGCACCAGCGCTCGTTCGGAAGCAATGTTGTTTCTCAGCCTCGCCTGCAGCTCGCCGAGCATTTCCTCGCCGGTCAGCCCGCTCGCGCAGATCAGGAAGACATGCCCGAACCGCTCCTCGTACGCACGGTTCCCGGCGGCCAGCGCCTCGCGGACCTCATCCGCCGCCCCGGCGGCTCCGGCCTGCTCGCCCGTGGACGCGCCTTCCGGCGCCGGCTCGCCGATCCGCGGGTGCGCGCTGACCGCCTCCGCGATGTCGGCCCAGCTCAGCCCGTAGAACACGGCGCCGATCGCGGCGTCGAGGTCGTCCGGCTCGTGGTATGGCCGGCCTTCCTCCATCGCGCGCGCGAAGGACCGGGACGCGCAGCAGGTCATCATCTGCTCCTGGGCGGCGGTGCAGGCGGCGGCGTTGAACGCGTCCAGCGCTCCGGTCATGGGGACAGCAAAGCCGGCGGTGCCGCCCGGCGGTAGCCCCCGAACGCACGAAAGCCCGTAACACACGGCTAGCCAATTTGTAGCTTCCGATAAACACTGGGAAATTACGGTAGGTGCTCCTGCCAAGGAGGGGGGTGGCGACGTGCAGGTCAGGGATCTGCTCGAGGTGCCGGAACTGGGGTTGCGCCTGCTCACCGACCGGCGCGGCCTGGAGCGGTCCATCCGGCACGTCTACACGACGGACCTGCCGGACCCGAGCCGGTACGTGACCCGCGGAGACCTGGTGCTGACCGGCCTGCTGTGGTGCCGCGGACCCGCCGACGCCGACCTTTTCGTCGGCGCCCTGGCCAGGTGCGGCGCGGTGGCTCTCGGCGCGGGGGAGGCGATAGGGGCCGTGCCCGGGTACATCGTCGAGGCATGCGGCAAGCGCGGTGTGGCGCTGCTCGCGGTGCCCGCCGAGACCTCCTTCGGCGCCGTCACCGACGAGGTGTCCCGCCGGCTGGCCGGCGACATGGCCCGGGTGCTCGGACGGCGCAGGCTGCTGCTTTCCGCGGTCGCCCAGGGCGCGGGCCTGGAACCCATGCTGCGCGTGGTCGGCCGCGAGACGGGCCTGCGGTGCTGGCTGCTCTCGGCGACGGGGCGCCTGGTCACCGGGACCGGCGAGCCGTTGCCGCGCCCGGTGGCGCTGCGCCTGGCGGCGGAATACCTGGCGGCCGCGCGGCTGCCGGCGGTGTCCGGCGGCCGGCACTCGCTGTTCGGCGTCGGCGGGGAACCGCGGATCACCAGCTGGTTCCTGGCCTGCGACGGGCAAGAGCGGGACTGGTCACCGGAGTTGCGCGAGACCGTCAGCGAGCTCGCGGCGGACGTCGCTATCGAGCGGGCCAGGCTGGCGGCGGCCCTGAGCGGGGAGCGCAAGCTCGCCGAGGCGGTGATCACCCGCCTGGTGGCCGACGGCGCCGAGCAGGCCGAGACCGCGTCGCTGATGCGCGCCGCCGAGCTGGCACCGGATGGGCCGTACCTGGCGGTCGCGATCCGCGCGGACGCCGGGTCCGCCGGGCCCGGCGCCTGGGACCGGGCCGGCACGAGCCCTTCCGGCTGGGACGGCTGGGGAAGGGACCTGGCCGAGGAGCTCATCGTCCCTTACGCCGGGCGGGCGGCCGTCGCGCCGTCCGGTGAAACCATCTTCGGCCTCGTGGCCGCCGGCCGGGACAACGCGGCGGAGGCGCTCGCCGGGTGGCTGCGGGAGGCTGACGCGGTATTCCAGGCCGCTGGGGTCCGGCTCACCGTCGGGCTGAGCGGCCCGGCGGCGGGCGTCGCCGGGCTGGCCGGAGCGCTCCGTGAGGCGGCCAGTGCCCTGCGGATCGCGGCGGTGCGCCCGGCCACGGTATCCGTGGCGACCAGCGACGAGGTCGACTCGCACGAACTGCTGCTCGCCAGCGTGCCGTCCACCGTGCTGCGGTCGTTCCGCGACCGCCTGCTCGGCCCGCTGGCGGACTACGACGAGCGGCACCACGCCGAGCTGCTGCCCACCCTTCGCTCGTTCCTGGCCTGCGACGGATCGTGGAACTCGTGCGCGGCGCGGCTGTACGTGCACGTCAACACCGTGCGGTACCGGATCGGCCGGATCGAGGAGCTCACCGGCCGTGACCTGTCGTCGCTCGCCGACCGGGTCGATTTCTTCCTGGCGCTGCGCTGCCAGTGATCCCGGGCTGCCGGTGATCCCGGGCTGCCAGTGATCCCGGGCTGCCGGTGATCCGGGGCTGCCAGTGATCCCCGGGCCGCCGGCGGCCAGGCTATTCCGGCGGGATGGCGTTGCCGCGGACCACGTCCGTGTACCATTCCCCGCTGCGCTTGAGGATGCGCCGCTGCGTTCCGAAGTCCGTGAAGGCCAAGCCGAACCGCTTGGAGTACCCAAATCCCCACTCGAAGTTGTCGAGCAGCGACCAGGCGAAGTAACCGCGGAGGTCCGTGCCGTCGCGGATCGCCCGCTGCGCGGCGGACAGGTGCGCCCGCAGGTAGTCGATGCGCTCGAAGTCATCGACGGTCCCCGCCGGGCTGACGTAGTCATGGCCGGCCACGCCGTTCTCGGTGATGTACAGCGGCAGCCCGGGTGCCTCGTCGCGCAGCCGTATGAGGAGCTCATGCAGGCCGTTGGCGTCGGCGAGCCAGCCCATGGGCGTCACCGGCATGCCGTCGGGCTGGATGTACACGGCGCCGGGCCGGGCGGGCATGGGCTGCTCGCCGCGGCGCTCCTCGCCGGGCGCGCGCAGGCCGACGATGTGCGGCATGTAGTAGTTCACGCCGAGGAAGTCGGAGCGTTCGGCGATCACCGCGAAGTCGCCGTCCCGGACGAGGCCGCCGGCCGCCTCGGGAGAGTAGCCGGCGGTGAGCCGGCCGGGGTAGCGTCCGCGCAGCAGCGGCTCGAGGAACACGCCGTTCTGCGCGGCGTCGAGGTCTGCGGCCAGCTCGGCGGCCTCGGCGCTGGCGGGACGCACCGGGGCCAGGTTGAGCGTGATGCCGATCTCGGCCGGGCCCGGGCTGGCCGCCCGCAGCGCGGCGGCGCCGCGGCCGTGGGCGAGCAGCAGATGGTGCACGGCCGCCACGGCCTGCGCGGGATCGGTGATGCCCGGCGCGTGGCGGCCGGTCCGGTAGCCGACGTTGGCCACCACCCACGGCTCGTTGATCGTGATCCAGCGGTGCACCCTGTCGCCGAGCGCCGAGCCCGCGACGGCGGCGAAATCCGCGAAGATCTCACCGATGTCCCGCGTCGCCCAGCCGCCCTTGTCCTGCAGGGCCTGGGGCAGATCCCAGTGGTACAGCGTGACCACCGGGGCGATCCCGCGCTCGAGCAGCGCGTCGGCCAGCCGCCGGTAATGGTCGAGCCCGGCCTGGTTGACCGCGCCCCGCCCGTCCGGCTGGATCCTGGGCCACGACAGGCTGAACCGGTACGCGCCGACGCCGAGCCGCGCCAGCAGCGCGATGTCGTCGGCGAACCGGTGATAGCTGTCGCAGGCGATGTCGCCGGTGTCGCCGTGCCAGGTCCGGCCGGGCAGATGGCTGAACGTGTCCCAGATGGACGGTCCCTTCCCGTCCTCCCGCGCCGCGCCCTCGATCTGGTACGCGGCCGTCGCCGCTCCCCACAGGAACCCCTCGGGGAACCGCGCCTGAGCCTCGCTCATCCATGCCTCCACTCACCCGCACCGGTACTAAACCGTTTTAGAGCATCCTGACGGCAATCTATTACCCTGCCGGGATGATAACGATTCGTCCCGGACCGGCGGCGGACGCGAAGGCGATCTCCCGGATACGGCGCGCCTAGCCGACCTCGGGTGGCCCGATCGTGGAGGCCTCGGGACCGAGGCGTTCCACGTAGCCGGGATGGACCTGCTGCCAGCGGCCGCGGGGCGGCGGCCGCGTCCCGTCGAGGGAGGCGACGAGCGCCTCCAGGCACACGTGCCAGCCCGCGCCGTCCCGCGCCGCCTTTCCCAGCTCGCCGAAGGTGTCGGTGAAGACCAGCAGGCAGCCGTCACCGTCCGGGCGCAGCTCCCAGCGGAGCATGTCGGCGCCCCAGGTGTAGGCGAACAGTCGCGGCGGGTCGTACTCGAGCACCTCTCCTTCGATCACCGGGAGGTCCTCGTACACCTCACCCCTGCGGTGCCTGAACCGCATCTTGCCTCCGGGGCGCAGGTCCGCCTCGACCTCCTGCGGGAACCACTCCCGCATCGCCTTCGGATCGGTCAGCGCGTGCCACACTTCCCCGGGCGGGTGCGCCAGCCGCCGCTCGAAGCGCAGCGCGAAACGGCCTTCCGCCGTGGTGTCCAGCGTGCCTTCCACCGGTCAGTCCTCCCTGTTCGCTGCGTCGTTGCCGGTGACGTCGTTCGCGGTGCCGCCGCCGGGGAGCGACCCCCCGGACCTGCTGTCCAGGTAGTTCTCCAGGGCGTCCAGCCGTCCCGCCCAGAACCTGCGGTACGGCCGCAGCCAGGCGTCGACCTCGGCCAGCGGGTCGGCCCGTATCTCGTACCACCTCCGCTGGCCGTCGCGGCGCACGCTCACCAGGCCAGCCTCGCGGAGCACCCGCAGGTGCTTGGACGTGCCGGGCTGGCTCAGCCCGAGCAGCCCGGCCAGTTCGGTGGCCGGCCGCGGCGCCTCCAGCAGCAGGTCGAGCACGCGCCGCCTGGCCGGCTCCGCCAGCACGGCGAACACAGCATTTGTCATGACAGACATATAACCACACGGAAATATTTCTGTCAAGGCATATAAATTGAGCCCGGCGCGCCCCGCTGCCTCCAATCGCCGGTGCCCGGGAACCCGATTTCGGTTTCGCGTGTCATTGTGGTCGGCTATCCGAACAGAACAACACTCAATCTTCAGAACGGCCTGGCCGGGCGGGGTGCGGGGGCGAGGCGCACTCTGGCCTGCAGGGAGCGCCTCGCCGCCGTTCAGGACGCTCAGAAACTGCCGCCCACCACAGAATGAGCGGCTGCGTCACCAGCCCCGGGCGCGCCACTCCGGCAGATGCGGCCGCTCGGTGCCGAGCGTCGTGTCCTTTCCGTGTCCCGGGTACACCCAGGTGGCGTCCGGCAGCCGGTCGAACAGCCGCTCGCTCACGTCGTTGAACAGCGAGGTGAACGTCTCCGGCGTGGTTGTCTTGCCCACGCCTCCCGGGAACAGCGAGTCGCCGGTGAACAGGTGCGGGCGCTCGGCCCCGGTGTAGCACAGCGCGATGCCGCCGGGGGTGTGACCGCGGAGGTGGATGACCGACAGCGCGGCGTCTCCGAACCGCACGACGTCCCCGTCCTCGACCAGCTCGTCCGCGGGAACCGGGATCCCGGGGGCGTCCGCCGGGTGGGCGATGGTGGCCGCGCCGGTGGCGGCGCGCACCTCGGCCAGCGCCTGCCAGTGGTCGGGGTGCCGGTGCGTGGTCACGATCCGGTGGACCGGTGTCCCGCCGATCAGCTCGATCAGCCGGCCCGGCTCGGCGGCCGCGTCGATCAGCAGCGCCTCGCCGGTGGCGTCGCAGCGGAGCAGGTAGGCGTTGTTGTCATACGGCCCCACAGCGATCTTCGTCACCGTCACGCCGTTGATCTGCCGTGTGTCCGGCGGGCCGCCGACCCGCACGTTTCCCGTATAGGCCACTGCCCAAATTTATACCGCCCAAATTTATACCGAACGGGCGGTGGCGCTTTCCTCAGGCAGGCTCTCCCGCCGCCGGATGGCGGGGCCGAGCGCGAGCTGGCACACCGCCGCCGCGGCGCAGAGCCCCGCGCAGCTCAGCCACAGCGCCGGGCGGCCGTGGGCGAGCAGCCTGGTGCCGGCGAGCGGGGCGATCAGGAAGCCCGCCGAGAACGCCAGCCCGAACAGCCCGCTGTACCGCCCGCGCAGGCGCGGTGGCGCGAGATTGGCGACGATGGCCGGCCCGGTGCTCGAGGTGAGGATCTCGCCGAGCGTCCAGATCGCGACGGTGGCCGCGTAGGACCACGTGGCGGACGCGAGCGAGGTCAGCCCGAAGCCGATACCGAGCAGCACGACCCCGAGGCTGAGCACCCTCGCGTGATCATGCCGTCCGAGCCACGGGCCGGCGATCGGCTGGATCGCGACTATCACGATGCCGTTGACCGCCATGGCGAGGCCGTAGTCCTGAGCCGGCAGCCCGCTTTCGGCGACCGCGAGCGGGAGTGTGGTGTAGGCCTGCATGTAGACGCACATGACGGCGAGCGTCAGCAGGCAGAAGGCGACCATGAGCGGGTCGCGCAGCACGTCCGCGAAGCCGCCCGGCGCCTGGTCCCCGGCGCCCCGAGGCCGCGTCTCCGGCACCCCGCGCCACACCAGCAGCCCGAACACCAGGCACGTCGCCGCGTCCGCCCAGAACAGCCAGATGAAGCCCGCCCGCGCGAGCGTCCCCCCGAGCACCATGGCGACGGAGAACCCGAGGTTCACCGCCCAGAACAGCAGCCCGTACGCGCGCGCCCGGTCCGTGGCCGGGACAAGGTCGGCGACCAGGGCGGACGCCGCGGGCCTGTACATGTCGATGGTCAGCCCGACCCCGAGCGCGGCGGTCACAAGCGCCGGCAGCCCTCGCGCGTACCCGAGCGCGAGCAGCGCGGCCGCGTTGGCCAGCATGCCCGCCGTCAGCGTCGCGCGCCGGCCGATTCTGTCCGTGAGCGCGCCGCCGATGAGCTGCGAGAAGACCGAACCGGCACCGCTGGCGGCGAGCACGAGCCCGATCTCGGCGAGCGACAGGCGCCGGGCGCTGCTCAGATAGAGCGCGAGGAACGGCTCGACGAACAGCCCCAGCCTGTTGACGAGCGTCCCGGCCCACAGCACCCAGAACGCCCGCGGCAGCCCGCCCGCCGCCCGCCGCGCGAACCGCCCGGCCAGGTCCCCGAACCGGCCCCGGCGCCCGGCCATCCGCGCGCCGCCGACCCTGGTGTCAGCGCTGGCCGGCCCGGGAGGCGTGCCGTCGGCGTGCTCAGTGCGTTCCATGCCTTCAATGGTGCCAGCACCGGCCGGCGAGGCTGGTGGCTTGGCCGGCCGGCGCGTTGCCTCTACCTGACCAGGTGATGCAGGGTCGGCAGCAGAGCCGCTCCTCCGGACCTGATTGAAACAAGAATTCCAATCAGGAGGATGATGAGGGCAATCTTGAATGCTACCCGCCAGAAGAAAACGGCCAGCACCGAAAAGATGATGAGAAGTGGCTGCAGCGATGCGCCGTGGGTCGCGGCTGCCTGGAGTGCGAGCATGGTCTGTTCCTGTCGTAGTCGACGACACAGAGCGGGACCGGCCCTAGGCCGGCGCGGAGCAGACTCGTGCTGACAGGATGCTGGCTGGCGCTTCAGTGTTACCTCAGCGCCCTCGGGTCCGGGGCTGACGTGGAGCGGCGGGCCCTGTCCGCTTGCAGCCAGCCTGCCCCCGGCCTCTGTGCTGGCCGCGTGCAGGCACCTGATCGTCTGACAAGGACTGCCGCGTCACGGGACACTGTGGCACCTCTACGCTATGTTCTAGCGCTATAACTAACTACGCTGCTCTCTATCAAGCTTTACTTATCTCTACTAATTGGAGTAGACTACACTGTAAAATTATTCTCTCTACCAATAACTACTGTAAATCAACCATTCCACGCGTGCAATACCGTAGGATGACTGAGCCTGCCTCCGGCACCTCATCTCGCCGGGGGCAAGGGAGGCACCGCAACCAGCCAGGGAGGGTGAGGAATGCCGCAAAGCTCCCTTCAACTCGCAAAGCGGCTCCGGGAGCTCCGTGAGCGCCAGTGGCCCGGCTACCACCTGACCCAGGCCACGCTGGCAGCCGCCTTCGGAGACGTCGCCGCGGCCACCGTCTCGTCGTGGGAGAGCCCGGTCGCCCCCAAGCTTCCCCCGGCGGGGCGCCTGAAGATCTATGCGCAGTTCTTCGCGACCCGTCGGTCGATCGAGGCGGAGCCGCCTGCCTTGCAGCCTCTGGAGACCTTCAGCGACAAGGAGCAGGCTGATTGCCAGGCGCTGGCAGATGAGCTGCTCGCCCTCCGTGACGAGGCCAAGAAGCCCGTCCTCAGGACCGAGTCCGCACCGCGGAGATCATGGCAGTTCTCTGATACGGGCCCGCTTACGATCGTGTGTGCCCAGCTCCCCGCCAACCGGACCAGCCCATTTGCCAATCCCGCCGATCCGAATTATACAGAGCTGCTGTCTTTCGCCGATTTGGACGCGCTCGTCGAGCTACACGGGCACATCCGGGCGGAAAACCCGCATATGGACGTATTCTTCAAGGCGGCCCCGAAGGTCGTAGCGGACGATCTGTCAGGGCATGTGGTCCTGCTGGGGGGCATTGCCTGGAATGAAGTCACGCAACGGCTGTCCGAGATGACCGCACTGCCGGTCAGGCAAACCGAGGATAAGGCCGTTGAAACGGGCGAGATCTTTACGGTCGACGATGGCAAGCGTAAGTTCCTGCCGAAATGGCGAAACGAGTCGCCTAAGACCCTGACTGAGGATGTCGGGCTGTTCGCGCGCACCCCGAACCCGCTAAATTCCAACCGTGTTCTGGTCATCTGTAATGGAATACATAGTCGCGGCGTACTGGGTGCGGTGCGAAGCCTTACGGATGCGCGGCTGCGGGACTCGAACGAGCGTTATATTGCGGAAAACTTTGGCGGTTCAGATTCGTTCGCTATTCTCATGCGCGTTCCGGTGATAGAGAGCAAGGCGATGACCCCGGATTTCAACGCCAAAGGATCCGTGCTGTACAAATGGCCTGATGGTATCGGTAAGTAAAAGTCTAATTAGTCGGCACTTCTACCAGAGAGACACGCGTGGTCAGTCGCATTCAGTCATCTATACGGCAGCACGAAACCCATCGCCAGCTCGTGGGGCGCGTCCGTCCGGGCAGCTGGCGCGCTGCCCATGCGAGGCCCGATGCCATCATCGTCCCAGCCTCGAGGAGCGTTGACAACCTCAGCGATGCCGCAATGCTGGCTAAGGCCGCGGGCTGCTGGCTGGTGGTTCTTTGCAGCCGCCATATCCGTGCCGCCGATGTCGGCGTCTTGTTTTCTGACATGCACCTGAGCAAGGGGCTGGCGGTGGATATCCCGGGCGATTATAGCCATCCGCTGCTCAATTTTAAGTCCTCCGACCTCGCACGCAGCGGCAAATTCCCCTTCTGCGTGAACCCGAACGGCGACCTGAGTACCAAGCGAAACCTAGGCCTGCTCCTCGCGCGCATGCTCGGCTGGGACCGCATCTTCTTCATGGACGACGACATAAGAGAGGTGCCGCTGTCGGGCCTGCGCGCTACCGTGTCCATGCTGGACCGGTACCGGTCGGCGGGGATGCGGGTCACTGACTACGCCGACAACTCGGTTGTCTGCCACGCGCATCGCGCGACCGGCGCCAAACAGGACGTCTTCGTCAGCGGCTCGGTGCTGGCGGTCAGCTGTCAGCGGGACTCGCTTGGCTTCTTCCCGGAGATTTACAATGAAGACTGGCTTTTCTTCTATGATGATGCGCACGCGATGCGGCTCGGGTGGTCGGAGTGCGATGTAACGCAACTCGAGTATGATCCCTTCAAAAATGTTCAGCGAGCCGAGCGTCAAGAATTTGGCGACATCCTGGCGGAAGGGCTGTACGCGCTTCTTCACGTGGGCTTCGGCCCGGCCGCGGCGACGGCTGATTACTGGAGCAAATTCCTGACAAAACGCAGAGAGTTTCTCGAGGGGATCATATACCGTTCGGGCCTCGTCGCGCCCGAGATTCAGCAGAACATCGTACGCGCGGTGCAAACTGCAATATTCTGCCTCATAAAAGTGCAGGCGCAAACATGTGCGGACTATATTACGGAATGGCGAAAGGACCTGCGGGTCTGGGCGGAGCGGCTGAAAACAGTCCCGAGAGTGAACTCCGTTGAGGCCGCGATAGCTGAACTTGAACTTGGCAATGCGGTGGTTCGGGAACCGTACGACCTTCCAGACATGCTGGATGCCGCAGTGCTCGCTACGCGCATAGCTATGTCGAATCTGCTCAGCAATCTCCCCGCCGTGAGGCTGACCGGCAGGATCGAGCAGATCCCCGCCGGCGCGGTATACGAGGCGCCAGCGAGCGAGCCCCCGGCCGCAGATGCTGCGGCGGAGCTGCTCGTGAGATAATCCGGAGCATGGCGCCACATGTCATGCACGAAAAAGAATGGGCAACGTTGCGGAACATAAGGCTGGCTGCGCTACGCGAATCTCCGCAGGCATTTCTCGCTACATACGAGAAAGAATTTGGCTACCGAGAACCGGACTGGCGCGCTGAATTTGTTCGGGGTGAGTGGACTGTTGAAATAAGGGACTGCCAGCCAATCGCTCTCGTCGGCGTTACCCGCGAGCATGGCGCGGCGCCGGGTGCGCGCACCGAAGAACTCATGACGCTGGACCCACCGCCGGGGACGTGAGGCTGCCGCTGCCGCGAATACTGCTCCGTGCTGGGCAGCCGGATGCGACCGTCACCGGACGGCGGGCGGCTCACTCAGCAGTTCGGGTTGTGCATGATCGGGCCCGCGAGCTCGACAAGGCCCAGCGCCGTGGTGAACGTGCCGTACTGCTTGTCCCCGCCGAACGTGTTGCCGTTGCGCATCTGCCCGAACTCCCATACGCAGGCGCCGCTGACGCGGGCCTGGGTCCAGTACGGGTAGAACTTGCCGGGTGCCTGCGCCGGCGGCACCACGCAGTCGGCCGGCTTGGCCGGGTCGCACCGGGCATTCGTGGCCGGGTTGTCGGTGAGGAACTGCATCTGCGGATAGCGCGCGCCGTTCACCGTGGTGGGCTGCTCGATGGTAAGCGGCGACGGGAACATGCCGGGCCGGACCGAGGCCGGCCAGTCAGCCCAGTATGAGGTGCCGTCGTAGTCGAGATCACCGCCGGTGCACCCCGTGACGAGGTCCGGGGCGGAGTTGAGCGGGCCGTGCGTATCTCCGGCCTTGAAGCAGGGCGCGTCGTTTACTTCGGGGCTTGACTGGGAGCCGTCTGGCGGCGCGGCGGTCTCGTAGGGCCCCTTGCAGAAGTTCCACGACGGATCGTTGTAGGTGCCCACCGGAACCGGCGCGAAGCCGGTCAGCTTGGTGCACGGGATGAAGTGGCCGATCTCGTAGGCGACGTTGATGTTCGCCGCCGCCCAGCCGCCCTGGTTGACGGTGCTGGCGGTCGAGTACAGGGGCCGGTAGCTCCACGGCGAGCCGCTGCAGTCGGCGATCGAGGTGTGCATAAAGCCGTTGCGCGCGGAGGCGACCATGAATCCGGTCCGCCCGGTACTGAGATCCTGGACCCGAGCCTCCAGCGCGCCTTCCTCCCGGTCGTCGAAGATCCGGATCCTGAGCTTGTCACCCGGGTTCATCAGCAGCGTGGACCGGTTCGGGGTCACGGTTTTGAGGTTCGCCCGCTGCGGGCTCGGCGGCCCGGTGGGTACGCCGTTGGTCTGGACGAAGGCGAAGTTGATCGGCTCGACGCAGTTGTTGTTGCAGACGCCCGCGGCCGTGCATTCCAGGGAGTCAATCGTCAGCGCCGCGCACCAGTGGCTGTTGTCACAGCTGAGGGCGTCGGCGAACGGCGCGCGTCCGGGCGGGTAGAACTGGAGCTCCAGGAGGGCGCTGCCGCCGCCCGGGTATTTCCCGGAGGGCGAGTTCGTGTCGCTGCCGGGCGTGCAGGGCAGCTGGGGCTCGGACAGTGGGTCGCACAGGGCCATCGAGTACCACAGCGCGGGCATCAGCTCGAAGAAGTGGGTGACGTCCTTCAGCGGCCCGTGCACCGTGGGCAGCCGGCGCGGATCCCGGGGCAGGGTCTGCATCCAGGTGATATTGGTCGAGGACCCCGGCTTGCGCGAGTAGAACTGCATCGTCGGCTCGTCATGGCCGATGTAGTAGCCATTGTCCTCCAGGCGCCCGTACGCGCCTCCGAGATGGACCTCGGCGCAGATGATGCCGCCCGGTTTGACCGGACGCTGGACAGGGCTGTACCCGTTGCAGTCCAGGTTGCCGACGGGCTGGAACCGCGGCCCCGCCGCAGGGCCGCGCGCCGCGGCCGCGCCCGGCACGGCTATCGGCTGGACAGCGGCCAGGACCGCTACCGCGACGCCCAGCACGGGCAGCGACCAGGAGCGTCGGCAGAGAAAGCCGATTCTGCAAGCCATGAGCGCGCCTCCTCTGGCTTCGCCATGTGAGCCCGGCACTCAGATGGCACCGCCGCCGCTCCGGCCGACGGCGCGCTGTTGCTGGCGTGAACTTAACCCTTTCGCGTGCACAGGTCAATAGAGCGAGAGCGGCGCCGGTGCCGTAGGCTGGGCTCAGCGGCTGGCCTGGCGGGAGAGCCCCGGTAAGCGGGCATAACGGCGCCCCGCGCAGCGCTAACAGAGGGGTGACTCCGCCGGGGGCCGGTGCCGGAGCCGTCCCGCCGGCGTGGCCACCGCGGTGCCGGCCTGGGGGCGACCCCCGGATCCTCCGAAAATGTCAGGCCCCCTCGCTACGATGGCGAGGCGTTGAGTCGACCCTGAGAGAGACTGAAGAGAAGAGCGCGCAGTGGCTGACCGGCTCGTCGTTCGCGGCGCACGCGAGCACAACCTGAAGGATGTCTCGCTCGACCTGCCGCGGGATGCCCTGATCGTGTTCACCGGGCTGTCCGGCTCCGGCAAGTCCAGCCTGGCCTTCGACACCATATTCGCCGAGGGCCAGCGCAGGTACGTCGAGTCGCTGTCCGCCTACGCGCGGCAGTTCCTCGGCCAGATGGACAAGCCCGACGTCGACTTCATCGACGGCCTCTCGCCCGCGGTCTCCATCGACCAGAAGGCGGCGAGCCGCAACCCGCGGTCGACCGTCGGCACGATCACCGAGGTATACGACTACCTGCGGCTGCTCTACGCGCGCGTGGGCAAGCCGCACTGCCCGCTGTGCGGCAGGCCGATCGCGCGGCAGAGCCCGCAGCAGATCGTGGACCGCGTGCTCGAGCTGGAGGAGGGCACGAGGTTCCAGGTGCTCGCCCCGGTGGTCCGCGGCCGCAAGGGGGAGTACGGCGAGCTGCTCCGCGAGCTGCAGACCAAGGGGTTTTCCCGGGCGCGGGTGGACGGCACGGTCGTCCGGCTGGA
This sequence comes from Streptosporangiaceae bacterium, assembly GCA_019239975.1. GTDB lineage: Bacteria > Actinomycetota > Actinomycetes > Streptosporangiales > Streptosporangiaceae > JAFAZE01. The sequence goes on along the minus strand of JAFAZE010000089.1, from coordinate 14,399 downwards.
GGACGCGGCCGGCGGCAGCCTCCCGGCGCTGAAGAAGTACGAGAAGCATGACATCGAGGTGATCGTCGACCGCCTGGCGGTGAAGGACACCGCCAGGCGCAGGCTGACCGACTCGGTGGAGACCGCGCTGTCGCTGTCCGGCGGGGTGGTCGTCCTGGACTTCGTCGACCTGGCGGAAAACGACCCGCACCGCGAGCGTATGTACTCCGAGCACCTGGCCTGCCTCTACGATGACCTGTCCTTCGACGAGCTCGAGCCGCGCTCGTTCTCGTTCAACTCCCCGTGGGGCGCGTGCCCGGACTGCACCGGGCTGGGCACCCGGATGGAGGTGGATCCCGAGCTCGTGGTGCCGGACCCGGGAAAGTCGCTGAGCGAGGGCGCGATCGCGCCGTGGAGCGGCGGTCATGTCAGCGACTACTTCGACCGGCTGATCGAGGCGCTCGGCGAGACCGTCGGGTTCCGGATGGACACGCCGTGGGAGAAGCTGCCGGCCCGTGCCAGGGACGCGCTGCTCAAGGGCCACGACGGCCAGGTGCACGTGCGGTACCGCAACAGGTACGGCAGGGAGCGCTCGTACTACACGGACTTCGAGGGCGCGATCCCGTACATCGAGCGGCGGTACGCGGAGGCGGAGAGCGACTCCAGCCGGGAGAAGTTCGCCGGGTTCATGGGCGAGGTGCCGTGCCCGTCGTGCGGCGGCGCGCGGCTGAAGCCCGTGTCGCTCGCCGTGACCGTGGACGGCAGGTCGATCGCCGAGTTCAGCGCGCTGCCGATCGGCGAGCTCGCCAAGCTCCTGCTGACCCTCGACCTCTCCGAGCGGGACATGCAGATCGCGCGCCTGATCCTCAAGGAGGTCAACGCGCGCCTTGGATTCCTGCTCGACGTCGGGCTCGACTACCTGACCCTCGACCGGGCGTCCGCCACGCTCGCCGGCGGCGAGGCGCAGCGGATCAGGCTCGCCACCCAGATCGGGTCCGGGCTCGTCGGAGTGCTCTACGTGCTGGACGAGCCCTCCATCGGGCTGCACCAGCGGGACAACCACCGGCTGCTGGAGACCCTGCTCCGGCTGCGCGACCTGGGCAACACCCTCATCGTCGTCGAGCACGACGAGGACACGATCCGCGCCGCCGACTGGGTGGTCGACATCGGGCCCGGCGCGGGGGAGCACGGCGGCAAGGTCGTGGTGTCCGGGCCGGTCGGTGAGCTGCTCGCCAGCCCGGAGTCGCTGACCGGGGCGTACCTGTCCGGCCGGGCGTCCATCCCGGTGCCGGCCACGCGCAGGAAGCCGGCCAGGGGGCGCGAGGTGGCCGTCAAGGGGGCCACCGAGCACAACCTGAGGGAGATCGACGTGGCGTTTCCGCTCGGCTGCCTGGTGGCCGTCACGGGGGTGTCGGGCTCGGGGAAGTCGACCCTCGTCAACGACATTCTGTACCGGGCGCTGGCGAAGGAGCTGCACGGCGCGCGCACGGTGCCCGGCAGGCACGCCCGGATCACCGGGGTCAAGCACCTGGACAAGGTGGTGCACGTCGACCAGGGCCCGATCGGGCGCACCCCGCGTTCCAACCCGGCCACGTACACCGGCGTGTTCGACCACATCAGGCGGCTTTTCGCGCAGACCACCGAGGCGAAGATCCGCGGCTACCAGCCCGGCCGGTTCTCGTTCAACGTGAAGGGCGGCCGCTGCGAGGCGTGCTCGGGTGACGGCACGATCAAGATCGAGATGCAGTTCCTGCCCGACGTGTACGTCCCCTGCGAGGTGTGCCACGGCGCCCGGTACAACACCGACACCCTCCAGGTGCACTACAAGGGCAAGAACATCTCCGAGGTGCTCGACATGCCGATCGAGGAGGCCGCGTCGTTCTTCGAGCCGGTACCCGCCATCCACCGGCACCTGAAGACGCTGGTCGACGTGGGCCTCGGCTACGTGCGGCTGGGCCAGCCCGCGCCGACCCTGTCCGGCGGGGAGGCGCAGCGCGTGAAGCTCGCCTCCGAGCTGCAGCGCCGGTCCACCGGCCGGACCATCTACGTGCTCGACGAGCCCACCACGGGTCTGCACTTCGAGGACATCCGCAAGCTGCTCGGCGTGCTCACCCGGCTGGTCGACAACGGCAATACGGTCATCGTCATCGAGCACAACCTGGACGTGATCAAGTCGGCCGACTGGGTGATCGACCTGGGCCCTGAGGGCGGGTCGGGCGGCGGAACGGTGGTCGCCACCGGTTCCCCGGAGGAAGTGGCCGGCGTCGAGAAAAGTTACACCGGCCAGTTCCTGAAGAAGCTCGTCAACGCCTGACAGGCCGGGGAGCGGCGCCCGCCCCCGGCTACGATCGCCTGGTGACCTCGATCAACGTCAGGACCAGCGCCGGGATCGCACGGGTGACGCTCGACGGCGCCGCCGGGAAGCCGGCGTTCCTGATGGTCCTGACGCACGGCGCGGGCGGCACGCCGGACACCCCCGACGTGCTCGCCGCACGGGACGCCGGGCTGCGGCTCGGTGGCGCCGTGGCGCTGGTGACCCAGCCGTACCAGGTCAGGGGGAGCCGTGCGCCGGGATCCGTGGCCCGGCAGGACGCCGCGTGGGCCGAAATCGTCACCGCGCTGCGCCGCAGAGTCCGGAGGAAGGCCGCCGCGGCCGGCCGGATGCCCGGGCACCGGGAAAGCCAGGGACGCCGGGAAAGCCAGGGACGCCGGGGAGGCGGCGCGGAACTTCCGCTGATCCAGGGCGGCCGGAGCAACGGCGCGCGGGTCGCCTGCCGCACCGCGCGGGCCGTGGGCGCGCGCGGGGTGATCGCGCTCGCGTTCCCGCTGCACCCGCCGGGCCATCCGGAGCGGTCACGGGCGGCTGAGCTGAGGGAGGCCGGGACCGGCGTCCTGGTCGTCAACGGGGACAGGGACCCGTTCGGCATCCCGGAAAAGGAAGACGCCAGCAGCGTCATCGTGCTGCCGGGGGAGACGCATGCTCTGTCCAAGAACCCCGCCGCGGTCGCCGACGCAGTCAGCGGCTGGCTGCGGGAGATACTCGGTGCCCCCGTTTCCGGATAGCGAGCGCGCTATCCGGGAAGCCCCGTGCGTAAGCCCCGTGCGGGAAGCCCCGTGCGGGAAGCCCCGTGCGGTGCTCACCCCGTTTTGTCAGGCGGCAGGTGCCTGCCCGCCTTGATCCCCGTCACCCCGCGGCTGGCCGAACGGCCGGCTCAGGAGCAGGTCGGTGGGGCGGTGCGGCGCGATGGCCGCGCCATCCGGAAGCAGCTCCCCGGTGTCCTCAAAGATCACGACGCCGTTGCACAGCAGGCTCCAGCCCTGCTCCGGGTGGCTAACAATCGTGTGCGCCGCTTCGCGATCCGATGCCGAAGCCTCGGGACACTGCGGCGTGTGCGGGCACATCTCAGTGCCTCCTGTATTCATTGTGCGTTCATCGATCGTGCTTGATCAGATGTTAGTGTGCCGCAGGGCGCGCGGCCCGCAACATGGCTCATCCTGATCGTTTCCTGACTGACTGGTTGTAGCTTCCTGGCTGAACTCTCTGTGACACCTAATGACTACGTTTCGTGGCCATACCTGACTACCTCCACCAATGGCCTAGACCACCTATATCCACTGTGCCCCGCCCTTCCCCCGTTCGCAAGCAACATGCCGGCGAAGCCAAACGTTTCGGTCAACGTTTCATGGACCGCTACTCTTGATGACGTTTGCGCTACACCACCGGTTCACGCGGCAGGTCGGGTATGTGATTCATCCGATGATTCTCACGCAGCGTGAGCAGTCGCTCGGCCTCGCGGGTGCGCGCGCGGACCGCGGGCTTCGCCATCGCCTTGCGCCGGTAGATCCGGTCCTCGTAGCCCCGCGGGCCGATCTCCGCGCGCTGCGCCGCGTACGCGGCACGCATCGCCGCGGTCAGCGCCGCGTCGAGGTCTTTCGCCAGCCGGTGCAGCTCCGTCGCCGGAGCGCTGCGCGCCTCGGCCTGCCGCAGCTCGGTGTCCGCCGTCCTGGCCGCGTCGAGAAGCGTGCCGAACTCCGCCGCCTCGGCCACGTCGGCCGCGTGCTTCTCCTCGGCCTCCTGGCCCGGCTTGTACGGTTTCACCTGGTGCACCCTGACCATATCGCTCGCCTTCCAATGCTTCCCGCGCGCCTCCGGCACGACGCTTCCCGCGCGCCTCCGGCACGACGCTTCCCCGCGCGCCTCCGGCATTACCCAACCGGATCCCAACCGTAGGTTACGCGAGACTGGCGGCCCAGCTGGTGTGCAGGGCGGCATACTCCCCGTCGCCGCCGAGCAGGCGGTCCGGCGGCCCGTCCTCGATGATCCTCCCGTTCCGCAGGACCAGCACGCGGTCCGCGATCGCCACCGTGGACAGCCGGTGCGCGATGATCACGGCGGTGCGGCCGGCCAGCACGGTGCGCAGCGCCGCCTGCACCAGGCGCTCGCTGGGAATATCCAGCAGAGCCGTCGCCTCGTCGAGAACGAGGACGGAAGGCGCGGCGATGAACGCGCGGGCGAACGAGATCAGCTGGCGCTGGCCGGCCGACAGCCTGCCGCCGCGCTTGCCCACCCCCGTCTCGTAGCCGGAGGGCAGGGCCGTTATGAAATCGTGTGCACCGATAGCCGTGGCGGCCGCGATCACCTCGTCGCCGGAGGCGCCCGGCCGGCCCAGCCGGATGTTCGCCGCGACGGACCCGCCGAACAGGAAGCTCTCCTGGGTGATCATCACGACCTCCCGGCGGAGCACCCGGTCGGGCACGTCGCGAAGGTCCACCCCGTCGAGCAGCACCCGCCCCTCGCCCGGGTCGTAGAACCGGGCCATCAGCCGCGCGATCGTGGTCTTGCCCGCCCCGGTCTCGCCGACGAGCGCGACCGTCTGCCCGGCCGGGATGTCCAGGTCGAGGTCCGGCAGCACGGTCGTCTCGCGGTAGCCGAACCGCACGGACTCGAAGCGGACCTGCCGCCCGGAGGCACCGGGGCGCGGAACAACACCGGAGCCGCCGGAGGGCTCAGCTGCGGCGGAGCCGCGGGAAGGCTCAGCTGCGGCGGAGCCGCGGGAAGGCAGGGCGGCGGGCGCCGCCGGCTCGGGCACCGACGGCTCCTCCTCCAGCACGCCCGATATCTTCTCCAGCGCGGAGCCGGCGCCCTGGAACGCGTTGTAGAACTGGGCGACGTCCTGCAGCGGGTCGAAGAAGCGCTGCAGGTACAGCAGGAACGTGGCCAGCACGCCGACCCTGATGTCGCCGTCGATCACCCGCAGCCCGCCGTAGAACAGAACCACGCCCGTGATGACGTTGCCGACCAGCGAGATGCCGGGCGCGTAGACCGCGATCAGCTGCGAGGCGCGCCGGCTGGCGTCCGCGTAATCCCCCGACAGCCCGTCGAAGATGGCGTCGTTCCTGCGCTCCCTGCGGAACGCCTGCACCGCCCTGATCCCGCCGAACGTCTCCACGAAGTGCACGATGACCAGGGCGTTCGCTTCCCTGATGCGCCGGTAGGCGACCACCGACTCGCGCCGGAACCAGCCGGTCAGCCAGGTCAGCGGCACGAACCCGCCGAGCACGACGAGCGCGAGCGGCCAGTCCAGCAGCAGCATGCCGGTGCCGACGAGCAGCAGCGTCAGGGCCGCCGAAATGAGCGAGTCCAGGCCCTCCTCGAAAAGCGCGGAGATCGCCTCGATGTCGGACGTCTGCCGCGAGATCACCCGGCCGGAGGTGTAGCTCTCGTGGAACGCGACCGGCAGCCGCAGGCAGTGCCGGAACAGCCGGCGGCGCAGCTCCAGCACGACGGACTGCCCGACGCGCCCGGTCATCGTGACGAACATCCGGGTGGTGACCGCCTGAACGCCGACCGCGGCCGCGAACACCGCCGCGATGCGCAGCAGCGGCGCCGGGTCACCGGAGTGGATGAGCGGCGGGATGCCGTTGTCGATCGCGACGCCGACCAGCCACGGGCCCGCCAGAGCGGCGAGGGAGGACACCACGATCGCGGCCGCGATCCACGCCACGCCGCGCCGGTGCGGCCGCAGCAGGTCCGCCAGCAGCAGCCGGCTCCGCCTGCGCAGCAGCGCCGCCAGGCCCGTCGTCACCTCGTCGACCTGCTCGGTGGCGATGCCGCGCCACGCCGCGTCCGCGGTCACGCGCTCACCTCCTCCATCATCATCAGCGCCGCGTACCCCGGCTGCGTGGCGAGCAGCTCGCGGTGGTCCCCGGTGGCGGCGATCACCCCGCCGTCGAGCAGCGCCACCCGGTCGGCCAGCGCCATCGTGGACGGCCGGTGCGCCACGACCAGCGCGGTTGTCCCGGCCAGGATCGTGCCGAGGGCGCGGGTGACCTTCTCCTCGGTGTGCACGTCGAGCGCGGACAGCGGGTCGTCGAGGATCAGCACCGCCGGGCGCGCCAGGATGGCCCTGGCGAGCGCGACCCGCTGGCGCTGGCCGCCGGACAGCGCCATGCCCTGCTCGCCGATCCGGGTGTCCAGCCCCCACGGCAGACGAAAGGCGAACCTTGCCTGCGCGGCGGTGAGCGCGGCCTCGATCTCGTCATCGGACGCGTCCGGCGCGCCGAAGAGGACGTTCTCCCGCACGCTCGCGGAGAACAGCGTCGCCTCCTCGAACGCGCAGCCCACCGCCGCCCGCAGCCAGGGCAGCGGCAGGTCCCTGATGTCGGTGCCGTCGAGCAGGATGGCGCCGCCGGTCACGTCGGCGAGCCGGGGCACCAGCTGCAGCAGCGTCGTCTTGCCCGCTCCCGTCGCGCCCGCGAGGACGACGGTCTCACCGGGCTCCAGTTGCAGATCGATGTCCCGCAGCACGGGCTGATGGCTTTTTGGATAACTGAACGAGACGTGGTCGAACCACAGCCTTCCCTGCTTGCCCCCGGGGGACGACCCCCCGGTGACCCCCCGCCCCGGGGGGAGGTCCCATCCCCCCGGACCCCTCTTGGCCAGCGCCCGTTCCGTATGACCGCTTTTGATCTCCGGCTCGGTGTCGAAGATCTCGAGCACGCGCTGCGCGGCGGTCGCGGCCTCCTCACCGGACGCGATGATGTACCCGAGCGCCTCGATCGGCCACACCAGCTGCAGCGCCAGCGTGATGAACGCGACGAGGCCGCCGAGCGTGAGCGCGTGATGGGTGACCGCGATCGCGCCGAGCACCACGATGAGCCCGATGGCGGCGTTCGGGATCAGGTCGAGTACCGACCAGAACGAGCCGAGCAGGGACGCCTTCGCCACCTGCGTCTTGCAGACCTCGACGGCCTGCGCGTCGTGCTGCGCCGCCGACTCGCGGCCGCGGCCCAGCGCCTTGAGCACCCGGACGCCGGTCGCCGCCTCCTCGATCAGCGTGGCCAGGTCGCCTTCCTGATCCTGGACCCTGCGGGACAGCACCTTGTACCGCCGCTCGAAACGGGTGCAGAACATCAGGACGGGTACGAACATGCACCCGGTGATCAGGCCGAGCCACCAGTTGAGCCGGATCAGCAGCCCGGTGACGGCGACGAATGTCAGCACGCTGATCAGCAAAAAGACGATGCCGAACCCGGCGAACCGCCGGATCGACGACAGATCCGTGGTCGCGCGGGACAGCAGCTGCCCGGACTGCCAGTCGTCGTGGAACGAGGCGTGCAGCCGCTGCAGGTGCCCGTAGAGATCGTCCCTGATCGTCTTCTCCATGTTCGCCACCGCGTTGCCCTGAACCCAGCGGCGGACAAGGTTCAGCGCCGCGGTGGCCGCGCCGAGCCCGATCGCCGCCAGCCCGAGCGGGATCAGCAGCGCGCGGTCGTGGTGCGCGATGGCACCGTCGATGACGGACTTCGTGAGCAGCGGGATCGCTATCTCCGCGGCCGTCGCGGCGACCGCCGCGGCGATCATCCCGGTCAGCTGGGCCCGGTACGGGCGAAGGTATCGGCGCAGCCGCCACAGGGCGACGACTGGTCGGGAGGGCACTGTACGGAGCGTAAGAAGAGACGCGCGGAGTTGTCACCTGGTTTTCCCGCTCAAGTGGATCGACTTTTCCCAAGATCCGAACCGGCCTGGCATGCCGGAACGTGATTCTAGGTAGCGGACGGCGGCGGGCCGCCCGCCCGAGGGACAGGACCCGATGACCACGTACGGCGGCTCCCGCGTTCGCGTCCAGCCCACCTGGGCGGCGGTTGGCTCCATGATCGTCCAGGTCGGCGGCGATCTTTACGTGTCCGACCCGGGCCTTCCCGTGCAGCGGACGGATCCCAGGCAGTGCCCCTATCCAGGCCTCGAGGCGTTCCGCTCGGGCCGGGCCGGCCTGTTCTTCGGCCGCGAGCGGCTGACCGCCGAGCTGCTCGGCCGGCTGGACGAGAGCGTCTCCTCCGGCGGCCCGGTGCTGCTCGCCGGCCCCTCCGGCGCCGGGAAGTCCTCGCTGCTCGGCGCCGGGCTGATGACGGCGCTTGAGCAGGGGCGCTTTCCCGTCACCGGCTCGGACACGTGGCCGCGCCTGGCGTTCACGCCGGGTGCCAGGCCGCTGGAGATGCTGGCCGGCTCGCTGGCCACCTGCGCCGACGCGCTGGTCGGCTGGGAGGTGCCAGGCCCGGGCACGGGCGGCTGGGGCGCGGCTTTCACGGCGCTGCGCGCCGCGCTGCGGGAAAGGCGGCCTGGAGCGCGGCGCGTCGTCATCGTCGTCGACCAGCTCGAGGAGATCTTCACCGCCTGCGGCGACGATGCCGAACGGAGGGAGTTCCTCGACGCGCTGTGCGCCATCGCCGACGGCGGCAACGGCCCGGCCGGCCTGGTGGTGCTCGCCATGGGGGCGGACTTCTACGCCCGCGCGATCGAGTACCCCGTGCTGCGCCCGGCCCTGCAGGGCAGCCAGGTGGTGATCGGCGCGATGACCGCCGCCGAGGTGCGGCAGGCGATCGTAGGGCCCGCCGAGGCCGCGGGCCTCCGGCTGGAGGACGGGCTCACCGAGCGGCTGATGCGCGATCTCGGCGCCGGCCTCGGCGCCGGGGCCGGCGGCGCGGCCTACGAGCCGGGCCGCCTTCCGCTGCTGGCGCACGCGCTTCGGGCTACCTGGCAGCGCCGCGACGGTGACCGGCTCACGATCGCGGGTTACGAGGCGGCCGGGGGCGTCGACGGGGCGATCGCCAAGACGGCGGAGGACGTCTACGCGAGTCTCGGCACGGCCGCGCGCCGGGCGGCGAGGCAGATGTTCCTGGGGCTCGTCCAGGTGGCCGAGAGCCGGGCGGGGGATGAGGGGCTGGCCGGCGCCCGCCGCCGGGCGACACGGAAGAGCCTGGCCGAAGCCGATCCCGCCGCGGCCGGGGCGCTGGACGCCTTCGCCGCCGCCGGGCTGGTGGTCTCCAGCGGGCCGGCCGTGGAGATCACCCAGGAGGCGCTGCTCGGGCACTGGCCGAGGCTGCACGACTGGATAGGCCAGGAGCAGGCCGCGCGGCTGCTCCGCCAGAACCTGCGGGACGCCGCCGGCCCGGATCAGAGCCCGGTGGCCCGCGACTTCCAGGCCGCGGCCGCGCGCCTGTACCGGCCCGGCATCGCGTGGCGGAACGCGGTCATCGCGGTGCTGGCCGCGCTGTCGGTCGTCCTTGCCGTGCTGGCCGCCCTGACGGCGTAGGCTGCTGGCCGTACGGCTGACCAGCCGGTTCGCCGAACCGGCCGGTCAGATAACCGGTTATCGCGTGCATGTTGCCGGGCCCTCCCCCGCGCCGCCACGTGGCCGTCCGGCCGGACCAGGACGGGTTTCCTGACACCGCCCGTGAAGACGTCGACGTGTGCCCGGAAGGGCCTGAGCGCTGAGTCGCTCAGCACATTCGCTTCGTGGGCAGGGGGAACGACCAGAACATGGCGCCCTTGCCGCAAAACGCCATGCAGCGTCGTGGCGAGGCCGCCGGCGCGGACCTGGATGTCTGGCATTCGCTGGCCCGCTCCCGGGGCGCCACGGCCACGGTCCTGGCGGCCCAGCGGCCCGGGTGGGTATGCGACGTAGACATGACTTATTCTGCGGGCTGCCCGCCGCTGTATCGCCGTGCTACGGCCGAGGGCGGGGACGACGATGTCCCGGGCCAGGCGCTTGACCGGATGACTCGTGCTGCCGTAGCGGACCAGTGCGTGCGTGAGCCTGAGCACGTCCTCGGCCACCGGGCGGCGTTCGGTGCCGTAGCTGTCCAGCAGCGCGCTGGGCGCCCGGCCGGAGGCGACGAGAGCGAGCTTCCAGCCCAGGTTGTGGGCGTCCATGATCCCGGTGTTCATGCCCTGACCGCCTGCCGGGGTGTGGATGTGCACCGCGTCGCCGGCGAGCAGCACGCGGCCGCGGCGGTAGGCGCTGGCCGACCGGCGATGGCAGCGGAAGGTGGCCAGCCAGGTGGGATCGGACACGGTAACCGGCCGCGGTGCCCGCTCGTCGGCCAGCCGCTGGATCTCCTCCAGGCGGGGAGCCTGTCCGTCCCGGCTCCCGGCGAAGGGTAGTGTCAGCCGCCACCGGTGCCCGCGCATCGGGAAGAAGATCGCCGGCAGCCCGTCGGGCCGGAAGAACGCGTGCGCGGCGTCCTCACGCAGGTCCCAGTCCAGCAGCACATCTGCCAGCAGCCATTCCTGCGGGTAGGGGTGCCCTCTGAAGGTCAGGCCGAGCTCGCTGCGCACCCGGCTGTGCGCGCCGTCGCAGCCGGCGACGTACTCGGCGGTGATCCTGGACCTGGCCGCCGTGGCCCCGGACGGTCGCGGTGACGGCATCGCTTCCGGCGCTCAGCCCGGCGAGCTCCGTTCCGTCCTCGACGACGCCGCCTAGCTCGGTTACCCGGGAGCGGAGCAGCCGCTCGGTCTCGTCCTGGGGGAGATCGAGCAGAAAGCCGAACCGGGAGCCGCAGCGCGCGAACTCCAGGCTGGTCAGGCACCTGCCCTGGGAGTAGAAGCGGAACTGGCGCACCACCTGGCCGCGCTCGATGAAGCGCTCCGCCAGGTCCATCATGTCCAGGACCTCGAGCGTGCGGGCATGGATGCCGATCGCCCGGCTCTGCAGGGCAACCCCGTCGCCCCTGTCGATGACGCGGGTGCGGATCCCGCGGGCCAGCAGTTCCGCGGCGAGCACGAGGCCGGTCGGGCTGGCGCCGACGACCAGCACCTGGCAGTCCGCGCGGGACCCGGCAAGAGGAATACCGTTCATGCGGCCAACTCTGCGCCGATCGCCCGACCTGGGCCATCCGAAGAACTACGTAGCCACCACCTATCTTCTGACAGCGGGTCTGCTGTCCGAAGACCATCCTCATAGGCCCAGGCAGCCAGCTGGGTCCGGGTGCGGAAACCCAGCTTCGTGAGGATGTGGCCGACATGCACCTCGACCGTCCGTATCCGGCCGCGAGTCGGGCCGCCGCTGGTCACAGGCAGCGTGGAGTGAGAAAATGCGGCTATGGGCGGTGACTCAGAACACCCGGCGCGGCAGTTCGCCGAGGCCTGGCAGGCCGCCACTGGCGCGGTGAGCGAGTGGCAGCGGAAGGTCGCGGACGCTACCTCAGAGGCGCTGGGCAAACTCGATCCGGCGCTTCGTGCCGCTGTGCAAGCGGGGCGTGCTGCTCTCACCGGGCAATGGCGGGACTGCCGTTGCCCGTGCGGTACGGCGCACCCCGACGACAGGGGCGTGTGTGACGGCAGGGCCGTGCTTACCCGCAGGCTCGGCGAAGTTGACGTGTCGCTGTGTGCGCCGTGCGCCGTGGCGCAGGGCGTCGCGGAGATGCCGCGGTAAAAATCATGACCGTGCTGAACGGTCTGCTGGTGCTGTTCGCCAGCCTGTGGCGGGTGGCGGGTCATCAGCTGTTCGCGCCGTCCGCGCTGCCCGCCGCGGCCGCCGCCGTTCTCGCCGCGGCGGTGCTGACCGTAGTTCTCGTGGCGCTGGTCGCCACCTGCGCCGGTGTCGCGCGGACCGCTATACCGCTGGTCCGGCGCACGACGGCATTCCGGGAGAAGTCGTGGCGCGCCGCGTTCCTGCGCCAGCGCGACCCCGACGCGGACGGGCGCACCCGCCCAAGAGCGCCCACGGCGGCCCCGGCGGCCGCCTGAATCCCGCCCGCATGCGCGACTGCGGGTGATCGCGGCCGCCTCCGGCAGATGTCCCGTCGAAGCTGGAAGGCCGCTCCTCATGACTGGTTTCCTTGGCGTCCCGGTTGACGCCGCCTATCATCTCGTTTTCGCCCTCACCGGCATACTGACCCCGGTTCTCGGCGGCCTCGCCGCGGCCGCGGGAATAGTCGCGTTCACAATGGCCGTCCGCCTGCTCATCATGCCGCTCAGCTACCGTGCCCTCCGCGGGCAGGCCGCCCAGGCCAGACTCGCGCCACAGCTGGTGGCGCTGAGGCAGCGGTACGGTAAGCAGCCGGAGCGGCTGCAGCGTGAGATGACCGCCCTGTACAGGCGGGAAGGCACCGGAATGTTCGCGGGCTTCCTGCCGGTCCTCGCGCAATGGCCGTTCCTCAGCGTGATGTACCTGCTGTTCCGGTCGCCGCACGTGGCGGGCGGCACGAACAAGCTGCTCACACACGCCCTGCTCGGCGTCCCGCTGGGCAGCCGCTGGCTGGGCGGCGGCGGAATCGTGAGCGCGCAGGGTGCGGTCTTCCTGGGCGTCTTCACGCTGCTGGCCGCCTTGTGCTGGCTGTCCGCCCGCCTGGCGCGCCGCCTCGCGCCGGCGCGATACCCGGCGCCCCCGGCCCGCAAGCGTGCGCCCGCGCCGACCGGGAATCGCCCACCCGCGTCGGCCGGGAATCGTGCGCCCGTGCCTGCGGGGAAGGGCTCATCCGCGCCGGCGGGGAAGAGCGTGCCCGCATCACCGCCGACGGCGCCTGCCGGGGCGTTCGGCGTGCTCACCAAGACGCTGCCGTACGTGACCGTCTTGATCGCCGTGTTCGCGCCGCTCGCGGCCGGGGTCTACCTGGTGACATCCACCGGCTGGAGCCTGGCCGAGCGGCGTATCTTCGCCCGCTTCCTGCCGGCCCGGCCGGCGGGCGCAAGCGGAGGCGGTGGTACGCGCAAGGGGCAGGCCGCGGCCAGCGGCAAATAGCCTGGCGCGGCCAGCCCGCCGGCCGTACCCTCGGTGCCGTGGTCTTCCCTCCCGTGCGCCGGCTGGGCCCTGATGACCTGCCGGCGTGCGTCGCGCTGGCCCTCGACCGCGGATGGCTGCCCGAGGAGCACAAGTGGGCGCTGCTGCTCCGGGCCGCCGAAGGCTACGGCGTTGACGCGCCGGACGGCGGCCTGGCCGGTGCCGTCGTGCTCGCCAGGTACGGCACGACCCTTGCCTCGGTCGGCATGATGCTCGTCGCGGCGCGGTTCGGCCGCCGGGGACTCGGCCGTGCGCTGCTCGCGCACCTGCTGAACGTGGCCGGCGACGCGACAGTGTTCCTTACCGCCACCACCTATGGCAGGCCGCTGTACGAGAAGCTGGGTTTCCGCACCGTCGGCCGCAGCGCGACGTTCACCGGACGGTTCCACCAGAAAGCCCGGCGCCCCGCCACGCGGCCTGCCGTCAGGGAGGATCTCCCGGCCGTGATCGACATCGACACAGCGGCATTCGGCGCCGACCGCGGCCCCTTCCTGCGCGAGCTCCCTGAGTTCACCACACAGCTTCGCGTGCTGGAGACAGAAGGGCGGATCACCGGCTACGCCGGCGCCTGGCCCAACGGAAACATCACCGTGATCGGCCCGGTCATAGCGCTCGACGCCGCCGGCGCCCGCCTGCTCATCAGCGACCTCGCGGCAACCGTCGCGGGTCCCCTCCGCCTCGATCTCGACCCCGACCGCGACGAACTCCCCGCATGGGCCAGAGCGCACGGCCTACGGCACGCGGCCGAGACAGCCTTCATGGTCCACGGCACCTGGCCGCCCCCGGGCCGTCGCGACCAGATCTACGCTCCAATCACCGTAGCCCTGAGCTGACAGAGCCTGAGCTTACAGGGCCCTGAGCTGACAGAGCCTGAGCTTACAGAGCCCTGAGCTGACAGAGCCTGAGATGACAGAGCCCTGAGCTGACGGCCAGCTAAGCATGACCCGCAACCGGCGGGCGGGCGCCGCCTAGCGGGGTTTGTCATGTCCAGTAGGTGGTCGGTTTGGTGGTGTGTTTGCGTCCGGAGGGGTTGGTCCAGGTCATGATGCCCGGGCTGGTCTGCTCGAGCCTCCACCCCGGTGCTTGTTTGGCGCGGTGGTGGCGGCGGCAGGGCGGCCCGAGATTGCATTCGCAGGACGGCCCGTCCGGCCACGGTACCGTGTGGTCGGCGTCGCAGTCGGCGGCCTGCCGGTTGCAGCCGGGGGCGGTGCAGCGGGCGGTGCGTGCCTGGATGAGGTGCTTGAGTGTGCGGCTGACCTGGTAGCGGTCCTCGTAGTGCCGGTGGTCGCAGGTTCCCTTCGCGATGGGGGCGGGGTGGGCGTTCAGGTGGCGGAGGAGGTCTGCCACCTGCTGGGCTTT
>JAFAZE010000073.1 GCA_019239975.1 Streptosporangiaceae bacterium | reverse complement strand
GACATCGCGGTGGTCCGCTTCCCCGGTGACGCGGCGGCTGCGGTCGCCGTGCTGGTGGCCGGCCAGCCGTTCGTCAGCTACGCGGCCGACGCCGTGGTGGTCGCGACGCCCACCGGCTCCACCGCCTACAGTTTCTCGGCCGGGGGGCCGATCGTCAGCCCGGGGGTCGAGTCGCTGCTGGTCACCCCCGCCGCGCCGCACTCGGCGTACAACCGGGGGCTGGTGCTGTCCCTGGAAGACTCGGTGGCGCTGGAGGTCCTGCCGCCGAGCCGGCGGCTCGCCATCGAGGTCGACGGGCAGGTCGCCGGGTACGTCGAGCCCGGCGCGTGCCTCGCCATCTCGCCGCGCGCCGGGGCCGCCCGCGTGATCCGCCTCGGGCTTACCACGTTCTACCAGCGGGCCCGCCGCAAGCTGCGGATCACCGACTCCGCCGAGATTCCCGCGGGCCGGCTCGAAGACCCGTGAGGCGGTGTCACAAACGGCAGTGTCACAAAAGGCGGTGTCACAAAAGGCGGTGTAACAAAAGGCGGTGTAACAAAAGGCGTGTAACAAACGAGGCCCGAACGGCGTTGTACACGTGACGGGCTTTCCCGCACGGAGCCCCGGCTGCCCCCCCGGCCGGGGCTCTCTCCTGTTCAGGTTGCTCCCGGTGGCACCCGATCACGTCTTGGGGTATGATCTAGTCTGTCTAGACAGAATGCGGGTGAGGACAGTGCTCTGGCAGGTCCAGGAGGCCAAGCAGCGGTTCAGCGAATTGCTGCGGGCCGTCGAGGCGGACGGGCCGCAGATCGTCACCCGGCACGGGGAGGAGGTCGCGGTGGTCATCGACATCGCCGAGTTCCGGAGATTGCACGGGGACACCGGCGACTTCAAGGAGTACCTGCGCTCCGGAACGGGGTTCGACGAGCTCGACCTGACGAGGAGCGACGAGCTGCCCAGGGAAATCGACTGGGCCAGCACCCGGTGAGCTACCTCCTGGACACCAACATAGTTTCCGAACTCCGCAAGCGCGCACCCGATCGCAACGTCCTCGCCTGGTACGACGGCGTGCCGCCGGGTGAGCTCTTCCTCAGCGTCCTGACGCTCGGCGAGATCCGGCTCGGTATCGAGCGCCTGCGCCGGAAGGACGCGGCGCAGGCGGCGGCGCTGGAGCGCTGGCTGACCGGGCTGCACACCACCTACCGTGATCGCGTCGTGGCCATCGACGCCGCGATCGCTGACGCGTGGGCACGGCTGAGCGTGCCCGATCCCATCCCCGTCATCGATGGCCTGCTCGCCGCCACGGCGTCCGCGCGGAACTGGACGCTCGTCACGCGCAACACGGCCGACTTCGCCCGCTGCGGCGTACGCCTGCTCAACCCCTTCGAGCCGGGATCCGCGCGAGCTCTCAGCCGCGGCCGATGAACGGCATCGTGGTCGCGGTGATCGTGAGGAACAGGACGTTCGTGTCCAGCGGCAGGCTCGCCATGTAGAGCACGGCCTCGGCGGCGTGCCTGGGGTCGAAGGTCGGCTCGGCCAGCACGCGGCCGTCGGCCTGCAGGGCGCCCTGGC
This sequence comes from Streptosporangiaceae bacterium, assembly GCA_019239975.1. Classification (GTDB taxonomy): domain Bacteria; phylum Actinomycetota; class Actinomycetes; order Streptosporangiales; family Streptosporangiaceae; genus JAFAZE01. Next base: position 7,263 of record JAFAZE010000073.1, on the reverse strand, counting down.
TGATCGCCGCGGTCAGCTCGGTCGCCGCGTTCCCGATGTCGATCTGCCCGCAGGCGATACCGAACGCGCGGCCGTCAAGCGAGATGGACTTCGTCAGCCCCGTCATCGCGTGCTTGGTGGCGGTGTAGCCGACGCTGCGCGGCCGGGGCGCGTGCGCGGATATCGAGCCGTTGTTGATGATCCGGCCGCCCCGCGGGTCCTGCGCCTTCATCATGCGCACCGCGTGCTGGGCGCACAGGAACGCGCCGGTGAGGTTGGTGTCCACCATCTGCCGCCAGTCCGCCAGCGACAGATCGTCCACCGCCCCGCCGGGGCCGAACACGCCGGCGTTGTTCACGAGCAGATCCAGCCGTCCCCAGCGCCGGCGGACGGCCCCGAACAGCGCCGCGACCGATTCCGGCACGGTGACGTCGGCGGGCACGGCGAGCACGGATCCGCCGGGCGCGGCGGCCACCGTCTCGTCCAGCGGCTGCTGGCGGCGGCCGGCCGCGGCGACCTGCCAGCCGGCTTCGGCCAGCGCGAGTGCGGTGACGCGGCCGATCCCCGACCCGGCCCCGGTAACGACGGCCACACGGGTAGTTGGCATGCGCCTAAGTTACAGGGCCGCCGCCCGCCGGTTGCGCCGCCCGCCGGTTGCGCCCGCCGCCGCGGGCGGGAACGCGCGTGTTCGGAGTGCCAGCTGTGTCAGTTACGGCGCTCGACCAGCGGCAGCCGGCCGCCGCCGCTGTCGTAGGTGCCAGCGGCCCACAGCCTGCCGCCGACGGTGGCGATGCCGCCGAGGATGTTGCTGCCGGTGCCCGGCTCGGGACCAGGGGCCACGGTCCACGGGCCGCCGGCGGCCGGGGTGCGCAGCAGCAGGGCGTTGTTGCTGTCGGTCGCCGGGTCGACGTAGGTCCCGGCCGCCCAGACCGTGCCGCGGCTCACCGTGATCGAGTACAGGTTGGTCCAGTTGGTGCCCGTGGGGATGACGGGCATCGCCGGCACCGTCCACCTGCCACCGGAGTAGTGCTCGATCAGCGGCTTGCCGGCCGCCGGGCTGTCGGATTCCCCCGCGACCCACACCTGGCCGCCTGCTACCGTCACGCCGTCGAGCAGCACCGAGGCGGCAACCGACGTCGGCAGGCTCACCACCGACCACCGGTGGCCGTTCCAGTGCTCGGCGAGGCCCTGGTTGGGGAGGCCCTGGTCGGGGAGGCCCTGGTCGGGGAGGCCGGAACCGAGCTGCTGGCCGACGGCCCACACGTTGTCCGGGCTCACCGCGTCGACCGCGTAGAGGTGATTGCCGCTGGAGCCGGGATCCGGGGTGGCCACCACGGACCACCGATGGCCGTTCCAGTGTTCGGCCAGCGTCTCGAACTTGTTGTCGGCGCCCTCCCGGTCGCCCACCACCCACACGTCGGAGGGGGACAGCGCCGAGGCGGCGAACAGCATGTCACGCACCGATCCCGGCTGCGGGCTGTCCGCGATGGACCATTTGCCGCCCTTCCACACGTCGATGAGCGCCCGGTCCTGGTAGCGGGCGTTGAGCCGGACGCCGACCGCCCACGCCTCGCCGCCGCTGGCCGCGAGGCCGTAGAAGGAGCTGAAGTTCGGGCCGGTGTTGGGCGTGCGCACCACGGTCCAGCTCGTGCCGTTCCAGTGCTCGGCGAAGGTGAGCGTGGCGTCCTGGTTGCTGGTGGCCTGGTCCGGCAGGTAGTTGCCGACCGCCCAGACGTCCGCGGGCGACGAGCCGGCGATGGAGCCGAGGCTGTTGTCCGACGTGCCGAGCCGCTGCGCCCTCTGCACGGTCCAGCCGCCCGCGCTCGGCGTGGCCGTGGTCATCGACAGCGGCTCGGCGGGCCGGGAGGGCGTCGGGGTCGGCCAGTTCAGCTGCGGCAGTACCTTCGTCGCGACCGCCTTGCTGCCGGTGACAGCGAACATGCTGGTCAGCGGCTTTACGTTCGCCGTGTCGCAGGTGTGCTGCAGGCAGCCGAGGCCGAAGATGTGCTCGATGGTGCTGAGCAGCGAATAGTGGTTCGCGGGCTGCGTGAAGCGCGCCGCGCGCGGGCCGTGGCTGGTGATGACGATCGTCGCGACCTTGCCCCCGCCCGGGCTGGCGTCACAGCAGCCCGCGGTGTCGTCGCCGTTGTCATAGGTGACGACGATCGCGTTGTTGCCCTTGGCCCAGAACTTGGCGTGGGTGATCTCGCTGACCAGCGCGCCGAGGTACGCGTCGCCGACCGAGACCAGGTGCTGGTTCTGCGGGTCGCCGATGTTGCCGCTGTCCAGGCAGTACGGCGGGTCGCCGTGCATGTCGTGGCACTCGTCGGGAACCACGTAGCTGAACCTCGGCACGTCGCCGGCGCGGAGGCCGGCCGCCAGCTCTCCGATCGGGACCTGGCGTGCCCAGTCGGCCGGGTTCCGGGTGGCGGTGAAGTTCTGGATGGTGTCGTGCTTGGAGACGTACAGCGGGTCGCTGTCGGGCGCCCCGTTGCACTTGGCCGGGTAGCAGATGCCCTGGTAACCCGGATGGGGCAACGCCTGCAGGTACGCCTTCCAGCTGACCCCGGCGTGGTCGAGCTGGCTGAAGAGGTCCGGCGCGTGCACGGTGTTCTTCCAGTACGCGTCGTCGCTGGTGACGTTGAATATGCTGCCGCCGATCAGGCCCACGTAGTTGGTCTCGCTGCTGTCCTGGCTCAGGCCGAAGTAGCTGGTCTCGAGGCCGAACGTCTTCGCGAGATAGTTGAGGTTGGGCGCGGCCTTGTTGCCGATCACGTCCTGCAGGCCGTTGTTCTCCTCCATGACGAGGAAAACGTGGTTCAGTCTCGGCGTGGCGGCTGCTCTCGGCGTGGCGGCTGCTCTCGGCGCGGCGGCTGCTCTCGGCGCGGATGCCGCGGCCGGCTGCGGCGCGGCGGACAAGGCAGCCGCGGTCACGGCGACAGGCACGAGGCCGGCCAGAATCCTGCGGTAACGCATGAGTCCTCCTCAGCTCGCGTTGGGAGGAGTCAAGCAAACATGCCTGAACAGTAACCGACATGCTGTCGACGCGGCGGTTACGTTCTCAGGGCACGGTGGGTTTGGCTGGACGCGACCGGCCGGGAGGTGCCGGTTCAGGCTCCGCTGACCTGTGCTTGCCGGTTCAGGCTCCGCTGACCTCTGCTTGCCGGTTCAGGCTCCGCTGAACCGTGGCTTGCGCTTCTCCACGAACGCTGTCACGCCCTCCGCGAAGTCGCCGGAGGCGGCCATTTCGCGCTGGATCCCGGCCTCGAACTCGAGCTGGGCGTCCATGTGCTGGTAGAGCCACTGGTTCAGCTGCCGTTTGGTGCCGGCGTACGACTTCGTCGGCCCGCTGGCCAGCCTGGCGGCCAGTTCGGCGGCGCGGCCAGCGAACTCGTCATCCGGCCAGACCTCGTTGATCAGCCCCCACTCCAGCGCTCTCCCGGCGGTCACCGGCTCCCCCAGCATCGCCATCTGCGCCGCGCGCGCGAAACCGACCCGCGACGGCACCAGCAGTGACGAGCCCCCGTCGGGCACCAGGCCGATGTTCACGAAAGCCAGCAGGAAATACGCCGACTCGGCGGCCACCACGAGGTCACAGGCGAGCGCGAGCGACAGCCCGATACCGGCGGCCGGACCGTTCACCCCCGCGACGACCGGCTTGGGCATCCGCCGGATCCCGGTGATGAGCGGGTGATACCGCTCGGTCAGCACCCGGTATACGTCCAGCTCGCCGGCCTGTGCCAGCCCGGCGGCCTCCTTCAGGTCGGCGCCGCTGGAGAACGCCTTTCCGGCGCCGGTGACCAGCACGGCACGGACACCGGGATCGTCCGCGACCTCGCGTACCGCCGCGAGCAGGTCCTCGGCGAACTGCGCGTTCCACGCGTTCATCCGGTCCGGCCGGTTGAGCTCGATCGTCGCGGCCGCGCCGCCGCGGTAGAGGTTAACCGTGTCATACCGGCGTGCCGGCTCGTCATCGCCCACGGCGGCCATGCTAACAGGGGTGCTTTCGCGGCCGGCCGTCGCCGGAGTCCCGATGAGTGGCCCTGCGTGCCGGCGGGTGAGACGGCTGGCTGTGGCGGGTATGGGCTGTGCCAAGCTGGTATCGGAGGTGCCACAGTGTCTGGCAAGAACAATGGCAAGCACAACGGCAAGCATGACGGCAAGAGCGGCGCGGCCGGGGACGTCGAGAGCGCGAGCGCCGGGAACGGCGCGAAGGTGCCAAGGGGCGTCTACGAGAAGGAGCTGTACCGCCTGCAGGCGGAGCTCGTGAAGATGCAGGGATGGATGACGTCGGTCGGCGCGAGGATCGTGGTGATCTTCGAGGGCCGCGACGCGGCGGGCAAGGGTGGCACGATCAGGCGGGTCACCGAGTACCTCAACCCGCGCGTCGCGCGGATCGCCGCGCTGCCGAAACCGACCGAGCGGGAGCGCACCGAATGGTATTTCCAGCGCTACATCGGCCAGCTGCCCGCGGCGGGAGAGATGGTGCTCTTCGACCGCAGCTGGTACAACCGGGCCGGCGTCGAGCACGTCATGGGCTTCTGCACGAAGGCGGAATACGCCCGGTTCATGCACCAGTGCCCCATCCTCGAGAGGATGCTCGTCGAGGACGGCATCCTGCTGCGCAAATACTGGTTCTCGGTCAGCGACACCGAACAGCAACGCAGGTTCGCCTCCCGGCTCGATGACCCGATGCGGCGCTGGAAGCTGTCGCCGATGGACCTGGAGTCGCTGACGCGCTGGGAGGACTACTCGCGTGCCAAGGATGAGATGTTCATGCTCACCGACATCCCGGAGGCGCCGTGGAACGTGGTCGAGAGCGACGACAAACGCAGCGCCCGCATCAACATGATCACCCACCTGCTCAGCACGATCCCCTATCACGACGTGCAGCCGCCGTCGCTGAAGCTGCCGCCGCGCCCGCCGTCCACGGGCTACGTCCGGACACCGCGGGAGCTGGAGTCGTACGTCCCCGACCACGCCGCCCGGCTCCGCTGACTGTGCGTGCCGGGACCGCGGTGCGGCGGACGGCTGGTGACGGTGCCGCTGGTGACGGTGCTGCTGGTGACGGTGACGCCGATGACGGTGCCGCCGATGACAGTGCCGCCGATGACGGGAGAGACAGGGTGACCCGGGAGGAGTTGCGGCGCCGCGCCGTGGCCATGGGCGTGATGGTCACGTACGGCGATGGTTACGGCCGCGAGGTCGAGGTGCCCGACGAGACCCTTGCCGCCATCGTCGAGGCGCTCGCCGGCACGCCACCGCCTGATCCGGAGAAGGCGGCGTCCCAGGTCACAGGGCTGAACCCGCCGACCTCGCGGACGGTCACGCAAGGCACTCCCCTGAACTCGGCCGCGCCGTTCCCGGAGCGGCGGTCATGGGGCTTCGCGGTGCAGCTGTACTCGCTGCGCTCCCGCGGCTCGTGGGGCCATGGCGACCTGCGGGATCTCGCCGACTTCGCCGCCTGGTCCGCCCGCGGCCCCGGCGCCGGCTTCGTGCTCATCAACCCGCTGCACGCGGCCGAGCCGCTGCCGCCGGTGAGCCCGTCGCCGTATCTGCCGATGAGCCGCCGGTTCATCAGCCCGCTCTACCTTCGTATCGAGGACATCCCCGAGTACTCGGCCCTTCGTTCCGCCCAGCGAGCCGCGGTGGACGCGCTCGGGGAACCGCTGCGCGCCGCGAGCGGCACGGCCGCGCTGATCGACAGGGACGCGGTCTGGACCGCCAAGCGGGCCGCGCTGGAGATCATCCACCGGGTGCCGCTCGTCCCCCGGCGGCTCGCCGCGCTGGACGAATTCCGCAAACGGCGGGGACGAGCGCTCTACGACTGGGCGACCTGGTGCGCGATCGCGGAGATGTACGGCCCGGACTGGCGGGCGTGGCCGGCCGCGCTCGCGGATCCCCGCTCCGCGGCGGTCTCCGTGCTGCGCGGCGACCTGGCCGACCGGATCGCTTTTCACGTGTGGCTGCAGTGGCTGGCCGCGGACCAGGCCGCCGAAGCGCAGCGGGCAGCGCGCTTGGCCGGGATGGACATCGGCGTCGTGCACGACCTGGCGGTCGGCTCCCACCCCGGTGGCGCCGACGCCTGGGCGGACCAGGACATCTTCGTGCGTGGCGTGAGCGTTGGAGCGCCACCCGACGAGTTCAACCCGCGCGGCCAGGACTGGACGCTGCCGCCGTCGCATCCCGGGCACCTCGCCGGGCAGGGATACCGGCCGCTCGCCGCCCTTATCGCCGCGGCGGCCGACGGGGCCGGCGGCCTGCGGATCGATCACGTGATGGGGCTCGCCCGGCTGTGGTGGATCCCCGCGGGAATGAGCCCGGATCGCGGCGCCTATGTGCGGTACGACCACGAGATGGCGCTCGGCACGCTCGCGGCGGAGGCGGATCGCGCGCAAGCCGTCGCTATCGGCGAGGACCTGGGCACGGTGGAACCGTCGCTGCGCGACTACCTGGCGGCCCGCCGCGTGCTCGGCATGTCCGTGCTCTGGTTCGAGCGCGGCACCGACGGCGCGCCGCTCCCCCCGGCCGAATGGCGCAACGCCTGCCTGGCCACGGTGTCCACGCACGACATGCCGCCGGCCGCGGCGTTCCTCACCGGTGAGCAGGTGACCGAACGCGCCCGGCTCGGCGTCCTCACCAGGCCCGAGGCCGCCGAGCGCGCCGACGCGGAGAAGGCGCTCAGCGCGCTGCTCGCCGCACTCGCCCGGGAAGGCCTCATCACCGAGGGCGAGCGGCCGGACGCGGAACAGTTCACCGCCGCGCTGTACGGCTACCTCGCCAGGACCCCCGCCGTGCTGATCGGCGTCTCCCTAGCCGAGGCGGTCGGCGAGCGCCGCGCGCAGAACGTGCCGGGCACAACGCACGAATACCCCAACTGGCGCCTCCCCCTCTGCGGGCCCGACGGCGCCCCGGTGCTCCTCGAAGACCTGCCGGCCAACTCCTTCGTGCGCACAGTGGTCGCAGCAGTCACAACTGAAACGGCTCGCACGCGGTGAGGCTGCGCGCGATGCCCACAGGCACGCGGGAACGGGCCGGCGCGCCTCCGGCCACCGCGAACAAATGCCGCATTTCCGGCACGCAGCATGATCACGGCACTTAGGGGCCGTATACGACACCCCCGTTTCCACGAAAAGCCGGTGTGGTGAGGCTGTGGTGCATGAAGCGCAGGAGGTTGCGACTGATGTGACGGTGCAGACTCACGAGTCCGAGGGGACGCGGGGGGCCGGGGCGGAACGAGGGGTCGGCGAGCGGGGGCCGGGGCGCGGGGGGCCGGGGCGGAAC
>JAFAZE010000150.1 GCA_019239975.1 Streptosporangiaceae bacterium | reverse complement strand
CCCCGCCGATTCCGACGACCTTGATGACCGCCAGATAGTTCTGCGGTGCTGCCACGAGGAGGGTACCTTTCCGCTCGTTTTACCTCTTCCATGTCCAACGCCAAAGGTTTTTCGCGACACTGCGCCGGCGAACATGACCCTGACCCTGGCTGGCCTGAACTGGAGAAACCCTGCCCAGAGGGCGAGGCGGAATTCACCGCCAAAGGCATTGGCAGCCCGCCGCCCGCGAAATTCGGCGCTGCGGCGCACCGCCGTCAGACCATAAGGTTTCACCTTCAGGTTGAGATTTAGAGTTATGTCATCCTGCTGATTGATACGGACAGTAGGGTCGGAAGGCACCGGGGTCAACTAACCACGCGAGAACGACAGCAGCGTGTCGCGGCATGTTCCTTGGCTGGGGCGCTGCGAGGGGCCACCCGGAAGCCGCGGTGAAGAGGATGACGATGGGAACCGGAAACCGCGGGTACACAACGTGGCGGGCGCGCGATAGACAGCGGGAAGCATCACCTGGTCACCACGGTTCCTGGCGCGCTCACGTCGTAGTAGCGCGCGTGCTCGCGCATCAGGATAGCAAGCTCCTTCGCCTTCGCCCCGGCCCGGTCGGTGTCGCCCCAGACGACCGTGGCCGCGCCGCGGAGGTGCAGCGTCACCTCGCCTTGGCTTGGCACGGCGACTCCCGCTACCAAGCGTGACAGCCAGGGCGGCAGCCCGGCCAGCACGGCGGACGCGCCGGCCACCGCCGGGTCGCCGCGCAGCGAGGTCACCGGCAGCCGCGTCAGGTAGAGCGGCAGCGCCGGCCGTGCCGCCGTCCACCGGACGACGACGCCGGAACGGTCGAGCAGGTAGTAGCCGCCGGGCGCCCGCAGCGCCACCGCGGCCGTGCGCTCATGGACAGTGATCACCAACCGGTCCGGCCACGCCTTGCTGACCTGCGCGGATTCCACCTGCCTGATGGCGTCGACACGCCGCGCCACGAGCGCGGTGTTGACCCGGATCAGCGGCGTGCCGAGCGGCACGTCCGCCGCGGCGAGGACCTCGGAGCGGGGAACCATGTGGGTCCCGGAGACCACGACCGACCGGACGACGAGCAGTTTGGAGCCCAGCAGCGCCCAGGCGACACCGCCGATGAGGCCGAGAACGGCGAGCGCGAAGAACGCCGCCCGCCAGGGGGTGCGGGTACGCGCGGGGGATGCCACCTCTCGTTCGGCAGCCTCGGTATTGACCTCGCTGGTCACGGGCGGGACGCTCCGGCGGCGAGCTCATTGAGCACGAGCGGGCCGAGCGTGGTGACGTCGCCCGCACCCATGGTGAGCACGATGTCCCCCGGTCTCGCGGTGCCGGCGATAACCCGCGGGACCTGTGCCGCGGGGAGGTAGCGCGCCGCGCCGCCGGGCACCGCGTCCGCGACGAGCTGGCCCGTGACGCCCGGCTCGGGATCCTCGCGCGAGGCGTACACGTCCAGGACGAGAACCACGTCCGCGAGGCCGAGCGCCTCGCCGAAGTCGCGCGCGAACATTCTCGTGCGGCTGTACAGGTGTGGCTGGAAGACGGCGATGACACGGCCCCCGTCCGCGATGCCGCGTGCGGCCCGGAGATCCGCGGCGAGTTCCGTCGGATGGTGCGCGTAGCTGTCGAACACCCGGATGCCGCCCGCCTCGCCCTTCGGCTCCATCCGCCGCGCCGCGCCGCGGTACCGGCCGATCGCGGTCGCGGCCCGCTGCGGCGGGATGCCGAGCTCGACGGCCGCTGTGAACGCCGCCGCCGCGTTCAGCGCGTTGTGCCCGCCGGGGACGCCGGCGGTCATGGCCGCGTGAATCGCGCCGAACGGGGTCGCGGGCGCGCCCACCGCGAGGCTCACCGCCATCCCGTTCTGCCGCACATCCGTCACCTGGTAATCCGCGTCGGGCGACTCGCCGTAGGTGCGGACGCGCACGGGCAGCCGGCGCGCGTCGGCGGCGAGCGCGCGGGTGCCCGGGTCGTCGGCGCACAGCACCAGGAGTCCCCCAGGGGTCACCCGGCGGGCGAACGCCGCGAAAGCGGCGCGGTACTGCTCCAGGGTCCCGTAGAAGTCGAGGTGATCGGCCTCGATGTTGGTGATCACCGCGGCGTCCGGCGCCAGCAGCAGGAAGGACCCGTCGCTCTCATCGGCCTCGGCGACGAAGTCCCGGCCAGAGCCGTCGGCCGCGCCGAGCCCGGTCTCCGCGAGAACGCCGCCGATCATGTAACCCGGGTCCGCGCCGCAGTCACGAAGCACCGTGGTGATCATCGAGGTCGTGGTCGTCTTCCCGTGCGTGCCCGCGACCGTGACGACGCGGCGGCCGAGCATGACCGAGGCGAGCGCGGCGGCCCGGTGCAGCACGCGCAGCCCGCGCAGCCTTGCCTCGGCGAGTTCGGGGTTGCTCTCCCGGACCGCGCTGGTCGCGACGAGGGTGTCGGCGGCACCGAGGTAGGCCGCGGAGTGCCCCACGTGCACCTCGGCCCCCAGGCCGCTGAGCTCGCTGAGCTGCGGCGACGGCGCGGCGTCGCTACCGGATACGGCGACGCCGCGGGACAGCATGATCCGCGCGACGCCCGACATCCCCGCGCCGCCGATGCCGGTGAAATGGACGCGGCCGAGCTTTTCCGGCGGCACCGTCTCCTCCGGTGTAACCAGCGCCGCCGGCATGCCGTCCATCCAGTCGTAACGCCGGTCCTTTGGCATGTCAGCAAGGTCCCTCATGGCCGCGCGTGCCTGCCCGGCGACGGCGGAGTCTGGCCCCTGCCGCCTCCCCTCGGCGGTGCCTGGCGCCTGCGGTCCGGCGGCGGGACCTGGCTCTGGGCGCCCGGATACTGCTGCCCTCCGGGATACTGCTGCCCTCCGCCGGGGTACTGCTGACCTCCGGGATAGTGCTGCCCTCCGGGATACTGCTGGGCGCCCGGGTACGGGGCCGCGGGGTACTGAGCCGCCGGATGGTGCGTCCCCGGGCCCTGGCCGCTCTGCGCCTCCCCCTCCTCGCCCCCGAGGCTGGCGGCGATCCCCAGCACCGCCTCGGCCAGCGAGCGGTCGGCGTCCCGGCGGCCGAGCGTCGCCGCCGCCTCCGACATCGCCGCCACCTGGTCGATGTTGACCAGCACCGGCAGCAGGGTGTCGCGGATCCATTCGGGGGACAGTTCGGCGTCGTCGACCAGCATCCCGCCGCCCTTCGCGACGATCGGCAACGCGTTGAGCCGCTGCTCGCCGTTGCCGATCGGCAGCGGAACATAGGCCGCCGGCATGCCCACCGCCGTGAGCTCGGCGCAGGTCATGGCCCCGGCGCGGCAGAGCGCGAAGTCCGCGGCCGCGTAGGCGAGGTCCATCCGGTCGACGTACGGCACCGCCACGTAGGGCACCGTACCCTGGGCGGGCGCGGGCTGCGCGGCGTTCTTCGGGCCGGTCACGTGCAGCACCTGGACGCCCGCCGAACGGATCGAGTTCACCGCCCCGGACAGCGCCTGGTTCAGCGAGCGGGCTCCCTGCGACCCGCCCGTGACGAGCAGCACCGGCAGGTCGGGCCGCAGGCCGAAGTGCGCCCGGGCCTTGTCGCCGAGCGCGAACCTGTCCAGGTCGGCTATCTCACGCCTGATCGGGATCCCGATGTAGCGGCCGTTCCTGAGGCGGGTATCGGGATGGCCGGTGAACACGTGCGGGGTGAGCCTGGCGCCGAGCCGGTTGGCGATGCCGGGATGCGGGTTCGCCTCGTGCACGACGATCGGCACCCTGCGCCGCCTGGCCGCGAGGTAACCCGGCGTCGCGACGTAACCGCCGAACCCGACGAGCACGTCCGCGCGGACCCGGTCGAGCACCTTGGCGGCGGCGTTCACCGCTCCCGCCAGCCGCCCCGGGACGGTGAGCAGCTTCGGCGTGACCGAGCGGGGCAGCGGGACGGCAGGAATCAGCGCCAGCTCGTAACCGCGCATCGGGACGAGCCTCGTCTCCAGGCCCCGCTCGGTGCCCAGGCAGATCACCTGGATCGACGGATCGGCTCGCCGCAGCGCGTCGGCGAGCGCGAGAGCGGGCTCAATATGACCGGCAGACCCCCCGCCAGCTAGCACGACCCGTGATAGCTTGCGCATCCCATGCTCCTCGCCTATCGCCCTGTCGTCATGGCCCGTCGGCGTGACGTCGCGCCGCCAGGCCAAGCCAGCTTAGAACGCGGGACAAGGGACCGGGGCCGCGTGCGGCCAAAGCCTCCCGCGCACCGGGTTCCCGGCGGGCGAAAGACATGAGCATACCCAGCGCGACCATGGTCACCAGAAGAGAGGACAGGCCCGCCGAGACGAGCGGCAGCGGGACGCCGGTGATCGGCAGGACGCCGATCACCGCGCCGATGTTCACGACCGCCTGCATGACGATCCAGCCCGTCGCGGATGCGGCCGCGAGCCTGCTGAACGTGTCCGGCGCGCGGCGCGCCACCCGCAGCCCGGCGAAGGCGAGCCCGCCGTACATGGCCATGACGCAGAGCGTGCCGACGAGCCCGAGTTCCTCCCCGATGATCGCGAAGATGAAGTCGGAGGTGGATTCCGATACCCATCCCCACTTCTCTCTGCTCCCGCCCAGGCCCACGCCGAAGAGCCCGCCGGAGCCGAGCGCATACCTGCCCTGGATCTCCTGCATGTTCTTCCCGGTCGGGCCGCCCTGGGGGTTCACAAAACTGGTCAGGCGCTCCATCCGGTAGGGCGCGCTCACGATGAGCAGCAGCATGACCAGGCCCATCATGATCAGCATGAGGCCGAATATCCGCCCTGGCGTGCCCGCGACCCAGAGCAGCGCGAGGAAGATGATGAGCAGGATGAACGTCGTACCGAGGTCATCCCCCATCATCACGAGCAAGGCCAGCATGCCCGTTCCGGGCATCAGCGGGACGAGCATGTGCCGCCAGTCGGCAAGCATGCCCAGCTTCTCCTTGCGGGCGAGCAGGTCGGCGCCCCACAGCACCAGCGCCAGCTTGGCCGCCTCGGACGGCTGGAACAGAAACCCCCCGATGGAGATCCACCGGGCGGCGCCGTTCTGCGAGATACCGACGCCGTGGATCAGCGTGAGCCCGAGCCCGAGGGCCGCGACCGCGAGCAGCGGGTAGGCGACGGCGCGGAACAGCCGGGGCGACGACCGCGCCGCGACCCACATGAGCGGGAGGCCGACGGCGACGCCGAGCAGCTGCTTCTTGAAGTCCGAGTACGGCGACACTCCCTTGGTCAGGTCGAACACCGACGCGGTGGACAGCACCATGACCAGGCCAAGCCCGAGCAGCAGCGTGGTGATGCCGAGAATCAGGTAATAGGACGTGAGCGGCCGGTCGAGTAGCGCGCGCCAGGCGCCGATCCGGTCCCGCAGCCCGGCCACCGCCGGGACGGCCGCCGCCCCGTCGCCGCCCTCGGCGGCCTCCAGTTCGGGGCCGCCGTCCCGCGGCCAGTACGGCTCGTCCTCGCCGGACGCCTCACCCGCGTCCGTCCCCAGCGCACGGCCATGCATCTTCCCAGTTTCGGCGCTGAGCGCGCGCATACCCGGAACATCCGCCGCGTGTCGCGGTGTTTCTCTGGGTGGTCGCCCAGAGGGCGGGAACGTGCGGCGAATCCAGCAAACGCGCGAGCCATTCGACCGCGCGGACTACGTCAGACGGCTGGCCTCCCTTCCCGGCGACTGGCCTCCGCCGGACCAGCGTGGCGAGGGCGGAGTGTCCGGCCAGCAGAGTGACCACCGCCCGTTTGGAACAATTAATGTCTTATGCACCAATTGCCCGGGTGAGCCCTTGTTCATACCGGTACCGAACGGGCGGCTGGTTCCTCTCAGCCGCCGCTGGCGCCGGCCAGCGCGTACGCGTCGTGGGGTGAGCCGGCGGGGCGCGGTTGCGGGCGCGAGGGAACCCGGCTGGGAGGCGCTCGATCGGGCGTCGGCATGACCATAATGCCCCCAATTTGTCCTGATTCGGAACGGTCGGCGCCCCCTTCGCGCGCCAGCGCGGCCACGACACCGGCCGGACAAACCGGACAGCCATCATGATCGCGGAAACGGCGGGTCGTGGGTGACACCTAGACTTCCGCGATCATGAGACGTGGTGCTGCAGCGGTTAGCGGGGCTGATGGGGCCGACTATGGGCGTGACTGGTGGTGCTGCCGGAGCTGAGGGGGTTGCTGCGTCGCAACGGTACGGGGGACCGTTACGCGCCGAACCAGCCGGGGACGTCCAGGCGGAACGTCTCGCCGGGCGCCATGGTGCGCAGGCTCGCCTCCAGGTCGGCCAGCTGGGCCGCGCCGAGTTCCGCCGCCCACCTGGCCCGGATGCGGCTGAAGATCATCGCGGACAGCGTCAGCGCCTCGATGCCGCGTGGGGTGAGGCGGACCAGCTTCCGCCGGCGGTCGGCGGCGTCGCCGGCGCGCTGCACGTAGCCGAGTTCGGCCAGGCGGTCCACGGTCTTCCCGGCCGCCTGCTTGGAGACACCGAGCCGCCTGCCGGCGTCGCTCGCGGTGGCGCCGCCCACGCCGATGGCCTGCAGCGCGAAGCCGTGCGCCGGGCGCAGGTCCGGGTGCCCGCGGCGGGCCAGCTCGGCGTGCAGCTCGTCGATGACCGACCGGAACCCGGCGAACAGCAGCAGCGGAAGCTCGAACCCGTACCCGTCAATTGACACGATAGACAACCTCGTTTACCGTTTGGACAACCTCGTTGCCTATCTTATGGGAGCCGGGCATGACCATGTTCACCGATCACACCCCCGAGTCCGCGCCACCCGCCGCCCGCAGGTCCATGACCCGGGTCGCGGGGGAGCTGGGCTACGTGCCCGCCGCCGTGGCGCGGATAGCGGCGTCGCCGGAGCTCCTCGACGGGTTCCTGCGGCTGTCCGGGATCTTCGAGGGCACGTCGCTTGATCCGCTGGCGCGCGAGGTGGTCGTGATGACGGTCGCCACAAGGAACGGCTGCCGCATCTGCGTCGCGATGCACACCGCCCGGCTGACCGCGCTCGGCGCGGATCCCGCCGTGATCACCGCGCTGCGCGCCGCGGCGCCGCTCGGCGAGGAGCGGCTCGAGGCGGTCCGGGTGTTCACGCTGCGGGTGCTCGACACGGCGGGCGACGTCGGGGACGACGCGCTGCGCGGATTCCTCAGGGCCGGCTACAGCAGCCAGAACGCTCTGGAGGTGGTGCTCGGCATCGGCACCTACACGATGTCCACGCTGGCCAACCGGATGACCGGCGCACCGGTGGACGAGCAGCTCAGCGCCTTCGCCTAGCGGCCGCGCCGAGGGCCGTGCGGCACCTACTTGGGGAACCAGCCGACGTAGAAGACGCCCAGGCCGAGCGCGACGAACATCCCGGCGATCAGCCAGAACCGCACCACGATCGTGGTCTCCGCCCAGCCCGCCAGCTCGAAATGGTGCTGCAGCGGCGCCATGCGGAACACCCGCTTGCCGGTCAGCTTGAACGAGCCCACCTGGATCACCACGGACATCGTGATGATCGCGAACAGCCCGCCGAGCAGCGCCAGCAGGAGCTCGGTCCGCGACACGATCGCCAGGCCGGCCAGCACGCCGCCGAGCGCGAGGGACCCGGTGTCGCCCATGAAGATCTTCGCCGGCGGCGCGTTCCACCACAGGAAGCCGAAGCACGCGGCCATCACGACCGCGGCGACGATCGCGATGTCCAGCGGGTCGCGCACGTTGTAGCAGTTGGAGGCCAGCGCGAGTGTGCAGTCCTCGCGGTACTGCCAGGTGCCGATGATCACGTAGGCGGCCAGCACGAGGGTCGTGGCGCCGGTGGCGAGCCCGTCCAGGCCGTCGGTGAGGTTCACCCCGTTGGACGTCGCGGCGACCATGAGGATGACCCAGACCACGAAGAAGACCGGGCCGACCGATATCCCGAAGTCCTCCAGGAACGACAGGTGCGTCGACGCGGGAGTGAGGTCGTAGCCGTCCGGGAAGTGCAGCGCGAGCACCGCGAATATCACGCCGACGATGGCCTGCCCCATCAGCTTGGCGCCGCTGCGCAGGCCCAGGCTGCGCTGCATGTACAGCTTGATGAAGTCGTCTGCGAAGCCGACCAGGCCCAGGCCGGTCATCAGGAACAGCACGAGCAGCCCGGACGCGGACGGCGGGTCGCCGGTGATCAGGTGGCCGACCAGGTACCCGACCAGCGACGCGATGATGATCACCGTGCCGCCCATGGTCGGCGTGCCGCGCTTGCTCGCGTGCCCGGCCGGGCCGTCCGCCCTGATCTCCTGGCCGTACCCGCGCCGACTGAACACCCGGATGGCGACGGGGGTGCCGAGCAGCGCGACCACCAGCGAGACGGCGGCGGACAGCAGAATGGTCTTCACCCGGCTACCTCCGAGAGCAGACCGGCCGCGACTTCCCAGAGCGCGGCCACACGTGACGCCTTCACCAGTATCACGTCCCCCGGCCGCAGCCGGTCCCCCAGCTCGGCGACCGCCGCGGCGGCGTCGGGAACCGCGATCGCCTCGCCGCGCCAGCCAGGCTCGCCCCGCGCGCCGTCGAGGATCGGCCGTGCCTCGTCTCCCACCGCGATCACGCCGGCCAGCCCGGCGCGCGCGGCCAGCCGCCCGGCTTCTTCGTGGCTGGCCACGGATATGTCGCCGAGCTCGGCCATGTGGCCGAGGACCGCGAACCCGCGCCCGTCCCGCGCCAGGTGACGGAGTGCATCGATGGCTGCCCGAACGGACTCTGGATTCGCGTTGTACGCATCGTTGATGACCAGTACGCCGTCGGCCCGGCGCGTGGTCTCCATCCGCCACTTGCTGCGCGGGTTCGCTTCGGAGAGCGCGGCGGCGATGTCGTCTGCGGGCATGCCGAGCTCGGCGGCGATGGCGGCGGCGGCCAGCGCGTTCGGCACGTGGTGCGCGCCGTGCAGCCGCATCCGGACCGGGGCGGAGCCGCCGGGCATGATCAGCGTGAACGACGCGCGGGCGAGCTCGTCGAGCCGGACGCCGACGGCGCGCACGTCCGCTGCGTTCCTGCCGTCGGCGGCGTTCCTGCCGTCGGCGGCGCTGAACGTCACGACGCGGGCGCGGGTGCGTTCCGCCATGGCGAGGACCCGGGGGTCGGCCGCGTTCAGGATCGCCACGCCGTCCGCGGGCAGCGCCTCGGGCAGCTCGCCCTTGGCCTTCGCCACCCCCTCCAGCGAGCCGAACTCCCCGGCGTGCGCGCGCCCCACGTTCAGCACCGCGCCGATCCGCGGCGGCGCGATCGCGCACAGCGCCGCGATGTGCCCGGCGCCGCGCGCGGACAGCTCGAGCACCAGATACCTGGTCCTTTCGTCGGCGCGCAGCACGGTCAGCGGGTGGCCGAGCTCGTTGTTGAAGGAGCCCTCCGGCGCGACGGTGGGGCCGAGCCGCTCCACGACCTGCGCGGTGAGGTCCTTCGTCGACGTCTTGCCGGACGACCCGGTGATGCCGGCGATCGTCAGCCCGGGCAGCCGGTCCACCACGGCCCTGGCCAGCGCGGCGAGGGCGGCGGGAATGTCCGGGACGAGGACGTGCGGCGCGTCGACGGGACGGGTCGCGAGCACGGCGGCCGCGCCGGCCGCCATCGCCGCCGCCGCGAAGTCATGGCCGTCGGCGTGCTCCCCTTTGATCGCCACGAACAGGCCGCCAGGGCCTGCCCTGCGCGAGTCGATGACCGCCGGGCCGGTGACCAGGGCGTCACCGCGCGCCTCGCCGCACGCCTCGCCGCCGGTGATGGCCGCGATCTCCGTGAGTGACAGCGGGATCATCGGTCCCGCTCCGTCCACCGGCGCAGCGCGGCGGCGGTGACTTCCCTGTCGTCGAACGGCAGCACGGCGCCGCCGACGTACTGCCCGCGCTCGTGCCCCTTGCCGGCCACCAGCACGACATCCCCCTTCCCCGCCAGGCCGGCGGCGCGGTCGATCGCGTCCGCCCGGTCCGGCTCGATGATCACGCGGGCCCGCTCACGCTGCGGGACGCTGAGCGCGCCCTGCAGCATCTCGGCCAGGATCGCCAGCGGGTCTTCGGACCGCGGATTGTCGCTGGTGAGTATCGCCACGTCGGCGAGGGCGGCCGCGGCGGCGCCCATCAGCGGCCGCTTCGCGCGGTCCCGGTCACCGCCGCAGCCCAGCACGATGACCAGGTTTCCCTGGGTGACCGGGCGCAGCGCGCGCAGCACCGCCTCCACCGCGCCCGGCTTGTGCGAGTAGTCCACGAAGGCGTCGGGCAGGCCGCCGTCGACCCGCTCCAGGCGTCCCGGCACGCCGGTGCAGGAGGCCACGCCCGCCACCGCGTCCTCGAGCCGGACGCCGGCCTCGACCAGGGCGACGATGGCGCCCAGCGCGTTGCTGACGTTGAACGGCCCCGCCAGCGTCACCGAGACGTCCGCCTCCACGCCACCCGGCCCGATGACGCGGAACGTGGAGCCGTCGGAGCCGGAGCGCACGTCCTCCGCCCGCCAGTCCGCGTTCCCGGCCGCGGCCTCGCCCCCGGCTCCGGCTCCCGCGCCGGGCGAGGTGGAGAACGTGGTGACCGGGATCTGGGCGGTGGCCGCGAGCCTGCGCCCGTAGGGGTCGTCCGCGTTCACCACGCCCACACCCGCGTACCTGGGGGTGAACAGCTGCGCCTTGGCGGCGAAATACGCCTCCATGTCGGAGTGGAAGTCCAGGTGGTCCTGCGAGAGGTTGGTGAAGACGGCGACGTCATAACGGGTGCCGGCCACGCGGCCGAGTGCCAGCGCGTGGCTGGACACCTCCATCGCGGCGGCGGTCACGCCGCGCTCCACCATCGCGGCGAACAGGGCCTGCAGGTCGGTGGCCTCCGGCGTGGTCAGCTCGCTGCCGAAGCAGTCCGGCCCGATCCGCGTCTCCACCCCGCCGACCAGCCCGGTGACGTGCCCGGCCGCGCGCAGCCCGGCCTCCACCAGGTAGCTGGTCGTGGTCTTGCCGCTGGTCCCGGTCACCCCGATCAGCGTCATGCGCGTGCTGGGGTCGCCGTATATCCAGCACGCGACGTCGCCCAGCCGGTCCCGCGGCGAGGCGACCACGAACACCGGCACCCCGAACCGCGCCGCACGGCCGCGCCCCTCGGGGTCGGTGACGATCGCCGCCGCGCCGGCGGCGACGGCGTCCGCGCAGAACGCGGCGCCGTGCGCCCGGCCGCCGGGCAGCGCGACGTACAGGTCTCCCGGTTGCACCCGCCGTGAGTCGTGCGTGACCCCGTAGAGCTCGCCGCGGGCGTTCGGTACCTTCCCGATGAGCAGCTCGCCGAGCCCTGAGAGCGGCCGCGCCTGGGTGCGGGCTGGACGGATCACGCCCAGAGGTTACCTCCAATTACGGCGCGTTGAGGCGCAGGTACGGGACAACGTGATCGTCCGGCGGAATCAGCAGCGTCTGCAGCGCGAACTCCATGACCTTGTAGAAGACCGGGCCCGCGACCACGGCGCCGAAGTAGGCGCCCCTGCGCGGGTCCTGCACGTTCACCGCGACAACCACTTGCGGGTTGTTCCCCGGCGCCATGCCGATCCAGCTCGACCCGTACTCGCACAGCGACCTGGGGCATTTCGGTCCCGCCTCCTGTGATGTGCCCGTCTTCGCCGCGACCGCGTACCCGGGGATGACGCCCCACGGCTGGTCGCCCGCCGCGTCGACCCCGGGCACCTGCTGCATGATCTGGATCAGCTCGCGCGCGGTCTTCGGCTTGATCACCCGCCGGGCTGGCGCGGGAGCCGCGGGCGTGTAGTGGCCGGAGGCGCTGGTGATGCCCTCGACGAGATTCGGCTGGACGCGCACCCCGCCGTTCGCGATCGTCGCGTAGACGCTCGCCATCTGCAGCGCGGTCACGTCCACGCCCTGCCCGAAGGACAGCGTGTACGGCAGCGACGCCCAGTACTGGGAAAGCGGGCGCAGGATGCCCGGGCTCTCGCCGGGCAGGCCGACGCCGGTTGGCCGGCCGAGCCCGAACGCCCGCAGGTAGTCGTACTGGACCTGCGGTGATATGTGGCTGGCCACCTGCGACATCCCGATGTTGCTCGAGTGCGCGATGATGCCGGCGATCGTGTACCGCTCCCCCGGTGCCCATTCCGCGTCGTGGATGAGCTGGCCGCCCTCGTGGATCTGGTACGGGATGTCGTACGCGCTCATCGGCGTCTGGCCGCCGCGCTCGAACGCCGCCCCCGCGGTGATCACCTTGGCCGTGGAGCCCGGCTCGAAGACGTCCTGCACCGCGTAGTTGACGGCGCTGGCGGGGTTGGCCTGGCTGTAGGTGGGCCATTGCGCCATCGCCAGGATGTGCCCGGTCTTCGGCTGGATGACCACGACCGTGCAGTCGCGCGCGCGTGTCTGCTGTACCCGCTGCTTACACGCCTGCTGCGCGGCGAACTGCAGCGCCGGGACGATCGTCAGCCGGACCGAGCTGCCGTTGACCGCCGGGCTGTTCCGCATCCCGGCGAGCGGGATCGGCTCCCCCGCGGTGCCGATCTCCACTTGCTCGCTGCCGGGCCGCCCGGCAAGCAGCGAGTTGTAGGCCTGCTCGACCCCGGCCCTGCCGCTGATCGCGCCGGTGCCCGGGTCGGTGCTGGTGAACCCGACCACGTCGGCCGTGGCGTTGCCGTCCGGGTAGGCGCGGGCGTAACTGCCGGTCATGTTGATGCCCGGGAGGTTGAGCGCGCTGATCTCGTCGCCGGCCTGCGCGGGCACGTTCTGCTCGAGGATCACGTAGTCGCGTGAGGTCGGATGCTGGATCTTCGCCAGGATGGCGGCGGCCGGCATGCCGAGCGGTCCGGCCAGCCGGGTGGCCACCCGCTGTTGCACCTGCTGCAGCTGAGCCGCCGTCATCAGCGGAGTGGTCATCATCATGGGCGGGTCGGCGAAGACCGTGTAGGTCTGCACGGTCATCGCGAGGATCTGCCCGTCCGCGCCGGTGATCGAGCCCCGTACGGCGGGCAGCGGCATGGGGTGGAGACGCTGCTGCTCGGCAAGCGTGCGGTACCGGCCCGACTCCATGCCCTGCAACTGGACGAGGCGGCCGGCGAACAGCGAGAGCACGAAGATGATGCACAGCAGCGAGATGCCCAGGCGGCGGGACGGCTCGCCGCGAGGGGCCGTGATGCGGCGAACGCCGCGGACCGGCGGCGGCGCGTCCCGTGGGGCGCCGCGGGCGTCCCGGGGGGCGCCGCGGGTGTCCCGGGGGGCGCCGCGGGTGTCCTGGGGGGCGCCGCGGCGGACCTCCCGCATGCCGCGGGGCCGGTCGCCGGAGCGCCGGTCGCCGGGGCGCCGCTCACCGGGGCGCCGGTCGCCGGGCCTGCGGGCCCCGGTGACCGAGCCCGGCCGTCCAGGTTCGCGGCCCCGCTGCGTCACGGGGTGTACCCGGGGACGTGGATGAGCGCCGTCGCCCCGGATCCCGCGTCGGTTTCGGTCTTCCCTGTCTTCAGGTTGAGGAACCGCAGCTCACCGGCCGGCCGCATGCCCAGCTGGTAGGCGCGCTGCTCGATGACGCCGGCGGACTGCGCGGAGGCGACCTGCTCCTGGAGTTCCTGGCGCTGCCTGGCAAGCGCGCTGTTCTGTGACTGCAGGCTGGTGATGCGGAACGACCCTTCGGCCAGCGTGGTGCTGATCACCAGCGCGCAGATGAGGGCGCCGCCGAGCAGGCCGAACAATAGCAGGATGAACGGCATTCGCTGCGCCGCGCTGGGCCCTGACCTGGTCAGCGGCGACCTGGTCAGCGGCGCCGCGGCCCGCGCCCGTCGCGGAGCGGCGACATGTGGCCGTGCCGTTCCGCCCCGTTGCCTGCGCTGCGGCGCCTGCCGCTGCGGTGCCTGCCGGTGCGGTGCCTGCTGCGGCGTCTCCCGCTGCGGCGCCTGCCGGTTCTGCGCCTGCCGGTGCGGGGCGCGGCGCGGGCGTTCGCCGAGGGGCCCGGGCGGGCGGGTGATCGTGCCGGTGCCGCCCGCTCGCTCTTCGGCTCCGCTGGTCTTCCCGGAGCTGATCTCCACCACGTTCATGGTGCCTCCCGGATTCGTTCCGCTGCCCGCAGCCGCGCGGAGGCCGCCCGCGGATTACTGGTCACTTCCTCGCTGTCCGGGCGCTCCGCGCCCCTGGTCAGAAGGCGGAACTGCGGTCCAGCCGCGACCGGGCCGGCTCCCGCCTCCGCGGGCCGGGCCCGCACGGGCAGCCCGGGCGGGGCCGGATCGGCTGATCTGGCCGCGAGCTCCCGCTTGACCAGGCGGTCCTCAAGCGAGTGATAGGCGAGCGCGACGACCCGGCCGCCGCGGGCGAGCAGGTCAAGCGCGGCGGGCAGCGCCCGCCGCAGCGTGCCGAGCTCGTCGTTCACCTCGATGCGCAGCGCCTGGAACGTGCGCTTGGCCGGGTTTCCGCCGGTGCGCCGCGCGGCCGCCGGTATCGCGTCCCTGACGATGGCGCTCAGCCTTGCCGTCGAGGTGACCGGCTGCCTGGCCCGCTCGCGGACCACGGCTTCCGCGATCCGTCTGGCGAACCGCTCCTCGCCGTACTCGCGCAGCACCCTGGCCAGCTCGGCGGCGGGATAGTCGTTGACGATGTCCGAGGCGGTCCGCTCCCCCGACGGGTCCATCCGCATGTCGAGGGGGGCGTCGCGGGAATACGCGAAGCCGCGGCCGGGATCGTCCAGCTGGGGAGACGACACGCCAAGGTCGAAGAGGACTCCCTGGATCCGCGAATAACCGGCGTCCGCGACGATCGCCGCGATCTGGTCGTAGAAGGCGTGCGCGAGCATCACCCGGCCGGGGTAGGCGCCGGCCAGCTCGTTCCCGCGCTCGATGGCGGTGGAGTCGGCGTCGATCCCGATCAGCGTCAGCCCCGGACAGGCGTCCAGCAGGACGCGCGCGTGCCCGGCGCGGCCGAGTGTGGCGTCCACGAGAACCGCCCCCGGGCCACTGAGGGCGGGCGTGAGGAGGGTGACGACACGGCCGGCCATCACCGGCACATGACCGTAGGCTGGACTGCCCACGTGACCCCCTCGGCTCTTGGCTCTCCCTCTTCCCGGGACACCGACGTCCCGTACTCACCGGCGCGGCCCGGCCAGGTCTCCGTCCGCGCCGGCGAGCCGCCGTCTGGCACCGGGGAAGTGGTGCCAGCTGAAGCGGCCCAGGCGCGGGTGGAGACCTCGCCGGACAGCCTTGGCCACCTGGGTGGCCGGCTCACAGAATCCCTGGCAGCACCTCCTCCGCGGCCGCGGAGAACGAGTCCTCCTGCTCGGCCAGATAGGTCTCCCATGCCTGGGCGTCCCAGATCTCGAGCCGCGTGTTCGCGCCGATCACGACGCAGTCCCGCTGCAGACCCGCATAGCTGCGCAGCGCCGGCGGGAGGGTGATCCTGCCCTGCTTGTCGGGAAGCTCGTCGGAGGCGCTGGCGAAGAAGACCCGGCTGTAGTCCCTGACCGCCTTGGCCGTGACCGGCGCCGTGCGCAGCGCCTCGGTGATCCGGCCGAACTCGGCGCGCGGGAAGACGTACAGGCAGCGTTCCTGTCCCTTGGTGATCACCACTCCCCCGGCGAGCTCGTCACGGTACTTGGCCGGCAGGAACAGGCGGCCCTTCTCGTCAAGGCGGGGCGCGTGAGTCCCGAGAAACAACCGGTTCTCACCTCCCACCCCCCAGCGGGCGCCAGCTCACTCCATTGCGCTCCACTGTACCCCACATTCCTCCACCGTCAACCGTGAAATCGCGGCTTTTGTGCGGCGGGCTCCTGCGAATGCCCAGGTCAGAGAGGTGGGGCAAAGTGGGGGAAGCGTGGGCCCCCTATGGCCGGCTTGGCCCGGGCGGGGAGGAAGCGTATCCGCGGGCGTGTGCCACGAGGCAAAGGAAGGCGGCGCTGCTCCCCTGCCATTCGACCGCGGGGACCTGCGCTTCCCGCTGTACCCGGGCCGTGCAGGCACCGGAGCACAGCGGGCCCGGAGCAGAGCGAGCCGGGGGTGGCGGAGTGGTGGGGGTGGCGAGGTGGCGGGGGTGGCGGAGTGGCGGGTGGCGGCCCCACAGGACCCGGCTCAGCGCCGCCCCGTCATCGCTCGCCGCATGAGCACCGCGCACGAGCAGCGCCGCACGAGCACCGCCGCACGAGCACCGCCGCCCCCGCCGACGAATTGTCCTTGGTCGCCTGTCCCCGAAGGGGTCAGCGCTCCTCATCGGGCCTCCTGCTAACCGGACAAAAGGGGCGGCCGTCATGATCGCGGAAACGGCGGGTCGAATACGGCACCCACAATTCCGGGATCATGGAGCGCGGTGCTGATGGGACGGACGGGGCTGGCGCATCCCCGGGCGTGCGGGGCTGGCGTTGTCTTCGGGGCTGGAGTTGCCGTCACGGCTGGCGTTGCCGCCGGCTGGCGTCACCGGCACGGCTGGCGTCACCGGCACGGCTGGGGTTGCCGTCACGGTTGGCGTTGCTGTGGTGAAAGCGGCCGGGCGGTCCCAGCGGTCAGCTCGGTCGGCAAACGGCCGCCGGGGGGCGCCGCAGCCCCCGTTACCATCCCGAGATATGCGCCAGCCCCCGTATTCGGCCCTTTCGTTTCCGTGAACGTGGTTGGCGAACAGGATGGTGGGAGTTAAGGTGCCGTGGGCGGCCTGCCGTTTCCGCGATCAAGGGTGGCCGCCGCAAGGCGGCCTGCGCACCGGCGAGCGGCGGCGCGGCCCCGCACACTGGGGCTCGCCGTAACCTGGTGCGGCGATCGCCAGATACCACGACGCCCGCGGGCGAGAGACTGAATACAGGGAACCTGGATAGGTGAGGTAAATTCCGGCATACGGCAGAGCTGTCCGGCCTCCGCGAACGCGCCCCGCAGCGTGCACACAGGTCAGAGGAGGACGTACTGTCGGTACAGGAGTCAGGTCCAGGCCTACCGAGGAGGCCATTTGGTACTGGACACGGGGCGCGAACGAGGCCGGGCCCTTGACGACCTTGTCGCGATGGCGCAGAACGTCGGTACCGCCGTCGAGTCGGTGATAGACGGCAAGGCGGACGCGATCAGGCTGGCGCTCACCGTCCTCCTCGCGGAGGGGCACCTGCTCATCGAGGACGTGCCTGGGGTCGGCAAAACAATGCTCTCCAAGGCGCTGGCCAGGTCGATCGACTGCTCGGTACGCCGGATCCAGTTCACTCCGGACCTGCTGCCCAGCGACATCACCGGGGTGAGCGCGTATAACCAGGAGCGCGGCGACTTCGAGTTCAAGCCCGGCCCTGTCTTCGCCAACATCGTGGTCGGCGACGAGATCAACCGCGCCTCGCCGAAGACGCAGTCGGCGCTGCTGGAATGCATGGAGGAGCGGCAGGTCACGGTGGATGGCACGACCTACCCACTGGAACAGCCGTTCATCGTCATCGCCACCCAGAACCCGGTGGAGATGGAGGGCACGTACCCGCTGCCGGAGGCACAGCGCGACCGGTTCACCGCTCGCATCTCGATCGGTTACCCGACCGCGATCGCGGAGCGGGAGATGCTGGACACCCACGGGTCATCGTCGCCGCTTGACCAGCTCAAGCCGGTCGCCACCGCCAGCGACGTGCACGACCTGGTGCTGGCGGTGCGCGGAGTGCTTGTGTCGCCTCCGGTCAAGGAGTACATCATCGCTCTGGCCCGCGCGACGAGGAACTCGCCGGAGCTTCGCCTCGGCGCCTCTCCCCGGTCCGCGCTGCATCTGCTGCGTGCCAGCCGGGCGTGGGCCGCGCTGGATGGCCGGGACTACGTCATACCCGACGACATCCAGGCGCTGGCGGTCCCCGTTCTCGCCCACCGGCTGCTGCCCACCGCCGAGGCGATGGTGGAACGCCGGCTGCCCGAGCAAGTGGTGGCGAAGCTCGTGTCGGAGCTCCCGCTGCCCCGTCCCTGACCCGGAGGAGCGCGATGCGGGCGTTGTTCGGGGCGCTGACCACCCGCGGCAGGTCGTTCGTTGCGGCGGGCGTCGCCGCGGCCGCCTGCGGGCTCCTGATACCAGAACCCGACCTGCTGCGCGTCGGCGCGCTTCTGATCGTTCTGCCGCTGCTGTCCGCCCTGGCCGCGAGCCGCGCCCGGTACCGGCTCTCGTGCACCCGCCGGATTCTCCCGGCGCGGGTGCCCACCGACCACCCCGCTCAGCTGACCGTGCGGCTGGCGAACGTCTCCCGGCTGAGAACCGGCCTGCTGCTGGCCGAAGACGCGCTGCCTTATTCTCTCGGCAGCCGCCCGCGCTTCGTGCTTGACGGCATAGAGGCAGGCGGCAGCCGCGAGCTCAGCTACCAGATCCGTTCCGACACGCGAGGCAGGTTCACCATCGGCCCGCTGCAGGTACGGGTCGCCGACACGTTCGGGCTGGTGGAGATCGGCCGCTCCTTCTCATCGGTCAGCACGCTGACCGTCACGCCGCGAATCATCCCGCTGGCGCGCCCGTCGCTGGCCGGCAGCTGGCTCGGCGACGGCGACCGCGGGAAACGGACCATAGCGGCCAGCGGCGAGGACGACGTCGCGCCCCGCGCCTACCGGGACGGCGACGGCCTGCGCAGGGTCCACTGGCGGTCGACCGCGCGGTACGGCGAGCTGATGGTCCGGCGCGAGGAGCAGCACTGGCGGAACACCGCCTCGCTCTTTCTCGACACCCGGCGCGGCGCGCACACCGGAACCGGCCCGTCGTCATCGTTCGAGCTCGCGGTCAGCGCCGCCGCCTCGATCGGGATGCACCTGACCGGCGAGGGGTTCGACGCGCGGCTGGTGACGGACGCCGGCGAGATCCCCCGCCAGGACACGTTCCAGGACATGCTGCTCGATACGCTCGCCGTCATCGGCACCTCGCGCGGAACGAGCATCCGGGACGGAGTCGCCGCGCTCGCCGTCGGCAGCGGCCAGATCGTCGCGATACTCGGGACGCTGTCGGCGGAGCAGGCGAGACAGCTCGCGGCAGCGCGGCGTGGCGGCGCCCCGGCGATGGCGCTGCTGCTGGCGGCCGGCGCCTCGCGGCCGGATCGCAGCCGGGCGATCGCGGGCGACCGCGCCGACCGCGCCGACGGCGCCGTGGACATCCTCGCGTCGGCCGGCTGGCGGGTGGCCACGGTGAACTCGGCAGCGTCACTCATCGCGGCGTGGGACCGGCTGAACCGCCCGGCCAGCGACGGAGAGACGGGAGTTCTCCATCCTGGCGGCCCGGATGACGACCGGGTCGCAGCGGCCGGCCAGGCGCAGGGGTGATGACCATGACGAATCACCGGGTAACCGCGGCCGCTGCCATCGCGACCATTCTCGCGTCGCTGTCGCTGTATCCCATCTTCACCGGATCCGTCTGGTTCTGGGCAGGGGCCGGCGCGGTCATCGCCGTCGCGGGCGCCGGCACGCTGACCCGGCTGCGCCAGCTCCCGCCCGTCGTATGCCTGGCCGGCGGGGTGCTGGGGCTGCTGCTGTACCTGAACGTCGCGTTCGAGCCGTCGCGCTCGCTGCT
This sequence comes from Streptosporangiaceae bacterium, assembly GCA_019239975.1. Classification (GTDB taxonomy): domain Bacteria; phylum Actinomycetota; class Actinomycetes; order Streptosporangiales; family Streptosporangiaceae; genus JAFAZE01. Next base: position 4,932 of record JAFAZE010000150.1, on the reverse strand, counting down.
GGGGATCATTCCGACGCCCGAATCGATCCGCGGCCTGTTGCACCTGGCCGGGGACGGTCTCACCGAGTCCAGCCGGTACGCGCCCCCGGTACCGGGCGTGCGCGGCATGCTCCTGCTGGCGGCCGGCGGGATCGGGCTGACCGCCACGCTCACCGACCTGCTGGCGGCCCGGCTGCGAAGCTCCGCGCTGGCCGGCCTGCCGCTGCTCATGCTGTTCACCGAGCCATTCACGGTGAGCGTCACCCGCGGCGCTTACGGCACGACGGTGGTCTTCTGCCTCGGCGCCGCCGGTTACCTGGCCCTGCTGAGCGCCGACGGCCGCGAGCGGATCCGTGCCTGGGGGCGGTCGCGGCCCAAGCCGGACGACGCACCCGACACGAGCGCCCTGGCCGCCGCGGGGCGGCGGGTGGGACTCGCCTCCGTCGTGGTCGCGCTGTGTGTGCCGTTGTTCGTTCCGGGGCTGCACGCCACCAGGCTGTTCTCCGGCGGCCTCGGCATCGGGGGGAGCGGCGAAGGCGGCGGCGGATCCGTCCAGCTCCCTGACCCTGAAGCGCAGCTGCAGGCGCAGCTGAAGGAAAGCCAGCCGCAGCCGGTGCTGAGATACGTCACGTCCAATGTGGACCCGGGATACCTGCAGGTCTACGTCCTCGACACCCTTACCAGCTCGGGCTGGCAGATGTTCGGCGCGTCGACGGCGAACGTCCCGCTCGGAACGAAGCTGCCGATGGCCAGGGGCCTGACGGACACGCAGTGGACCGCGCCCGACACCACGGCGGTGACGATCGGCAGGAACGTCAGCTCAGCCGCGCAACCAGGCGGAAAGGCGGCCACATTCCTGCCGGTCCCCTACCCGCCCACGAAGATCTCGGTGGGCGGCTCCTGGCAGGTTGACCCCGCCGACATGATGATCCTGTCCGGAAGCACGTCGCTGGCTGGCCTCAGCTACAGGGTGAACAGCCTCAGTGTGGATCCGCCGACGCAGATTCTCGACGACGCCCCCGCGCCGCCGGCGAGCATCGCGGGCTACTACCTGAAGGTCCCGCCGGCCTACGACTCGCTGCGGGCGCTGGCGCAGCAGATCACCGGCTCGGCGAAGACGCCCTTCCGGAAGGCGGTCGCCCTGCAGAACTGGCTCGACGGCACCGACAGCCGGTTCGGCTACACCCTCAACGCACCGGAGATAACCAGCGCCAGCGGGCTCGCCCAGTTCCTCGAGGTCACCAAGCACGGCTACTGCCAGCAGTTCTCCTACGCGATGGCGGTACTCGCCCGGCTCGTGGGCATCCCGTCCACGGTCGCCATCGGCTACACACAGGGAACACACACCAGCGGCAGCACCTGGGTGGTCAAGACGAGCGACGCGCACGCGTGGCCGGAACTGTACTTCCAGGGAGCAGGCTGGATCCGCTTCGAGCCGACGCCGGCCGGTGTCGACGGCCAGGGCACCGCGACCCCGCCGACATACACGATCCCGGCGTCGCCTTCCGGGCCGCCCGGCAGCACCCAGGCCGGGAACGGCGGGACGGTCAGCCCCCCTGTGAACAGCGCGCACGGCCTGCCAGGAGGCGGCCGCCTGTACGTCCCTCCGGACAGCTCCGCGGGAAAGCCGCCGGCCAGCCTCGCCAGGCCGGATCAGGCGCTGCCGTGGATCGACGCCTCGTTCGCACTGCTCGCGCTGCTCGCGCTCGCGGTCACCGTCCCCGCGGCGGCCCGCCGGCTCATTCGGCGGCACCGCTGGCGGCTCGCGACGGCGGCACACTCAGCCGGGATCGTCGGCGTCGCGTACACCTCCGAGTCCACCGACGTGGCGGCGGCGCGTGCCGCGTGGCGCGAACTGTGTGACGATCTCACCGATTTCCGGGTCGGCTACCTGCCCAGTGAATCACCGCGCGCGCTCGCCAGCAGGATCGCCGCGGACCTGCACTTCGCGCTGGAGGTGTCCGGCGCACTGAACCGCGTCGCCCTGGCCGCGGAACGCGCCCAGTACTCAGCGCGGCCGTGCCCGTCTGCCGCGCTGCGCCGCGACTGCGCCGTCCTCCGGCACGCGATCGCGGCGGCCGTACCGCGCCGGGCGCGCTGGCGGGCGCGGATCTTCCCGGCGTCGGTTCTCACGCCCGTGTTCGTCGGGGTGAGCCAGGTCGTCGACGTGTTCAGCCGGGTGAACCCGGCCGGGATCCGCCGGGCGCTGCCGCGCCGGCAGCGGGCGGCCATCGGCTAGCGGTCTCCCTCCTGCCTCCGGCGCCAGCGTTCGTCGAGACGTTCCATCATCCCGGACCTGGGCACCTGGCCGCGTCCCCGCCGCCGGGCAGTCCGTCTCCGGCGCGAGCGAGCAGCGCCGTCGCGGCCGACCAGCACGATCCCGGCCATGTGCCGCCAGCTGCTGAGCGCCCACATGCCGCACAGAAGCATCACGATGAATCCGGCCACCGCGAGCCAGACGTAGGGCACGAGCACGCCGGCCACGACCATCCCGGCGCCGAGAACGAATCCGGAGACCGCCTGCACGACCCGGCGCTTGTAGTGCACGCGGGGATCGCTTGCGCGCACGAGGCGCCCAAGCCTCCGGTCCTCCCTGTAGAGCGCTTGCTCGATCTGCTCGAGCTGGCGCTGCTCATGCTCAGAGAGCGGCACGACGCCTCCCATGGACCCCTGGGGGTGCGGTGACCTTCACCTCACATACGTGGTTCATTTCCCAGAATACGAGCCTCTCCATGCGTCTTGGAAGGGGGCGGTGGTCCTTCGGGAGCCGGAACGCCTCCCGGCTCCCCGACCAGGGCAGCGGGCCGCACGGCGCCGGTGCCGAACCGCCGGGTGATCTCGTCCACGGCCCGCTCCGCCTCGCGCCAGCCGGACGGCCGATCATCCAGGGCCGGCTGGAGCGATGCTCCGGCCGCGGGCCGCAGGCCGGACACGCGGACTCCGACCAGGCGAAGCCGCGCCCCGCTGTCCAGGCCCGCGCCCTCGTAGAGCAAGCATGCTGTGCCGTAGATCTCCCTCGCCACGTCGGTCGGCTCGGCCAGCGTCCGGGACCGCGTGATCGTCTTGAAGCTGGCCAGCCGCAGCTTGACGACCACGGTCCGGCCGACGCAGCCCGCCGAGCGCAGTGCGTGCGCGGTCCGGCCGGACAGCCGCAGCAGCTCCCTGCGGATCAGTTCCGGGTCGCTGACGTCCGCCGGGAACGTCTCCTCGGCGCCCACGCTTTTCTCTTCGCGCCGCGGTACCACCCGCCGCTCGTCCCGGCCCCAGGCCAGCGCCCACAGGTGGCCGCCGACCGCCGCGCCGAACTCGTGCCGCAGCGTCGCCAGCGGGGTGTGAGCGATATCACCCACCGTCCTCAGGCCGAGCCGGGCGAGAAGCTGCCCCGCCCGCTCCCCCACCCCCCACAGGACGTCGGCCGGCAGCGGGTGCAGGAAGTCGAGCACGCCGGCGGCGGGAACCACGAGCAGCCCGTCCGGCTTGCACCGGGCGGACGCGATCTTGGCCACGAACTTGCACGATGCCACGCCGACCGAGCAGGTGATGCCCTGTTGCTCGTGCACCTGCGCCCGGATCATCTGCCCGATTCGGGCCGGCGTACCCAGCCGCCGCACCGCGCCAGACACGTCAAGGAACGCCTCGTCAAGCGCCAGCGGCTCGACCTCCGGGGTGACCGCGCGGAAGATCGCCATGACCTCCCTGGACACCTGGGCGTACAGCGCGTGGCGGGGCGGGATGAACACCGCCCGCGGGCACAGGCGTCTCGCCTGGCCCACCGGCATCGCCGAGTGCACGCCGAACGCGCGGGCCTCGTAGGTCGCGGACAGCACGACGCCGCGACTGCCCATGCCGCCCACGACGACGGGCCGGCCGGCCAGCTCGGGCCGGTCCCGCAGCTCTACGCTCGCGTAGAACGCGTCCATGTCCACGTGCAGGATGCCGCAGCCGGAGTCATCCAGGGCCGAGTCATCTGGGTCGGGCATGGTTTCATCCGGGGCAGGCATGGTTTCAGCGGTGGCCGAGGACGTGCAGCCGGGCGGCGATATCGCGCAGCGCCGGGTACACCGCGGCGGCGTCCTCGAGCGCCCGCAGCGCGTCCGCGGCGGCCGCGTCGGCGTCGGCGGCGCCCGCGGGCAGCAGGCCGGCGAAGACCCGGATGCCGTGCGCGTCGCCCGTACGGAGCCCAGGGCTCTCGATCAGCGCGGTGAGCCCGGCCAGCGTGAACCGGCGCGGGACGTCGGTGCCCGGCGCTTCCCGCTGCGCGACGCCACCTGGGCCGATGCCGAGCAGCAGTTCCCGCGCCTCCGTGTACCGTCCGGCCAGCGCCCGGTGCAGCACCGCGGCGACGGCGTTGGCGGCGAGCACGCTGACCGTGGCGCCAGGCCGCAGCACGCGGGCGATGGCCGCCATCGAGGCGGCCGGCGCATCGACGTACTCGAGCACGCTGTGGCAGAGCACAAGGTCGGCCGCTGACTCGCCGACCAGGCCGTCCAGCCCGTCCGCGTCACCCTGGACGGCGGTCAGCCGCACGTGCACCTCCGCCGCCCGCCGCTGCGCCGCGGCGAGGGCGTCAGGGCTCGGGTCGACCACCGTGACACGGTGCCCCAGCGCCGCGAACGGCACGGCGAAGCCGCCCGTGCCGCCGCCGGCGTCGACGATATCCAGCGCCTCCCGGCCGGTCTGCGCGACCCGGGCGGCCACCACCTCCCGCAGCACGTCCCAGACGACCGGGGAGCGCATCCCGTCGCGACCGTAGAGCCTGCGCTCACCAAGCGCGGCCCCGCCGGTACCGGGCGGAAACTCTGCGGCCACTCCAACCCCCAACCTCACGACGCCTGCGCAGTTCCAATGTAGTGCGCCAGCCGCCCCCGCGGCTCGCGAGGGGCCATCGCCCCCTCCGCCCGCGCGATTCCACGATAGAGGAGGGAGGGGAAGGGGGAAGGGGGAAGGGGGAAG
>JAFAZE010000114.1 GCA_019239975.1 Streptosporangiaceae bacterium | reverse complement strand
CCCCGCCGCCAGCTCCTGCACCCCGGCCATCACCGTCGCCCGCGACACCCCAGCCGCCCCCGCCACCACCGCCACCGCCGCAGCCAGCCCGCAGCCAGCCGCTTCCGCCCGCGCCCGCGCCTCCGACCCCAGGTACAGCCGCCACTGACGCTCACCCAAATGCGGCCGCATCACCGCGAACTTCGCCGCCAGCCCCGCCACCACCCCCGGATCCGCACTCATAACACAATCCTGGGCCCCCCTCACGTCAAGTAAAAACCCGACGCGTCCTATTCGGCCCGCCGTTTCCACGATCATGGCGATTGCCCCTTTTGTCCGGTTAGCAGGCCGGGGGGCGGGGGGTGTGCCCCGGGCCGGCACCGCCCCTCCGGTCGCGTGATTCTATGGCGGGAAGCGGCGAGCCGGCGGGGGTCCGGGGGCCGCCCTCTGGGTGACCCCCGATTATCAGATGAACTCGGCGAGCTCGCGGAGAAGCGCTGACTTCGGCTTGGCGCCGACGATCTGCTTCACTACCTCGCCACCGGAAAATACGCTCATGGTCGGAATGGCCATGATCTCGTAGCGCCGGGAGACCGCCGGGTTCTCATCGATGTTGAGCTTTACGACGTCGATCTTGTCGCCATGCTCGGCCGCGATTTCTTCGAGGACCGGCGCGACCATGCGGCATGGACCGCACCACTCCGCCCAGTAGTCGACGATGACCGGCTTGGAGTTCTTGAGGACCTGCTCCTCAAAGGTCTCGTCCGTTACGACCTTGGTCGCACCCACTGTAGATCACACCTTCCCTTTGGACTTTGTCGCTGTGATGGTTCAACGCCCGGCTCAGGACTCCTCTGCCGCCAGCCAGCGCTCGGCGTCGATCGCCGCGGCGCATCCAGTGCCCGCAGCGGTAACGGCCTGCCGGTAGGTGCGGTCCACCACGTCGCCACAGGCGAACACGCCCTCGATCGCCGTCCGGGTCGACGGCTGCTCGACGAGCAGGTAGCCGTCGGGATCCATGGCGAGTTCCTCGCAGAACAACTCGCTGCGCGGTGAGTGCCCGATCGCCACGAACACCCCGGTCACCGGGAGGACATGCTCGGCGCCCGTCTGGGTGTCCCGTATCCGCAGTCCGGTCAGCCGGTTGTCGCCGAGCATCTCGGCGACCTCACTGTCCCAGAGAAAGGTGATCTTCGGGTTTGCCAGCGCGCGATCCTGCATGATCTTGGACGCGCGCAGTGCCCGGCGCCGGTGGATGACGGTCACCGACCGGGCGAACCTGGTCAGGAACGTGGCTTCCTCCAGCGCCGAGTCACCGCCGCCGACGACGGCGATGTCCTGCTCGCGGAAGAAGAAACCGTCGCACGTCGCACACCAGGACACGCCGTGCCCGGCGAGCCGCTTCTCGCCGGAGACGCCGAGCTCGCGGTACCTGGAGCCGGTCGCGATGATCACGGCCTTCGCGAAGTACGTCTCGCTGTCGGTCTTCACCACCTTCGGCCTCGCCGACAGGTTCACCTCGGTAACGTCGTCGGAGACGAGCTCAGCACCGAAGCGCTCGGCCTGCTTGCGCAGGGAATCCATCAGCTCGGGCCCGAGAACGCCGTCGGGAAAGCCGGGGAAGTTCTCCACATCGGTGGTCTGCATCAGCGCGCCGCCCGCCGTTACCGACCCCTCGAGCACGAGCGGCCGCAGCTTGGCCCTGGCCGCGTACACGGCTGCCGTGTAGCCGGCCGGCCCCGACCCGATGATGATGACGTCACGCACGTCGGTCACTTCACGTCGCCCCTCTCAAGACCCGCACCCCGCTCAACCGATACTACGGCGCGGAGATTCCCGCTCCCGTGCTGACGAGGCGAAGCGGTACCGACGTGATCACATCGGGACTGGCGGCCGTGCACCCGGTGCCCACGACCCATGCCCGGAGATGGGTGACGATCACGTAGACGGGCCTGGACTGGTACCGGGCAGCGTCGACGAACACCGGCGGCGTGCCGCCGGTTACCTCGAGTGCGCAGGCGCTGAGCGAGGGAGAGGCGATGGAGGTGGCCCGTCTCGGCTTCCGGAGCTGTGTCTCCACCTGACTCCGCAGCGTGCCGCGCCGGTAGTCGGCGCCGCTCGCGATGACGACGACCAGGTTGGCAGCGCCGCTGGCGCCGCTCGCCGCTATGGAGGGGCTACCGTTCGCAGGTGTGGTCGGGCTCATGTGGTCTGGGCCCGGCTGGACGAGCCCGCCGTGGGGGCTCATCCCGATGGCCGGGGCGCGCGCGGCGCTGGGCGCCGACTGCCGGGAAGGAGCGCCCGGACGGCTGAGCAGCAGGCCACCGCCCACAGCCAGCAGCAGGAAGACGGCGGCGGCAGGCACCAGCATCGCCGGGCGAACCGGCCGCGGCCACCTGCCGCCGGGGGCGCCACGCCCGCGGATGGGGCTGCCATGCCTGCGGTCGCGGCGCGTCACGACGCGCTGGCTGTTCCCGGCGCCCGCGCTGGCCGCGTGGTCCGTGGCGGCGATGGGCGATCCGGCCGGCGCCCGCGCGGACGCCTCGGCCGCCAGCGCCATGCTGATCCGGGCCGCCACCGGGTCCGGCAGCGACGGCGCGGGTACCGAAGCCAGGGCCGTACTGACCTCGGCGAGCCTCGCATCCGTCGCAGCACACTGCGAGCACCCAGCCACATGGGCGGCAAGCCGCCTTCCGCGCATGCCACCGATGAGTCCTGCGCGGAACTCGGCAAGAACCTCCGCATCCGGATGGGCTGCCTGGCCCCTCATGCGCCTCCTTCCCGCTGAGGTGAGACGCTGCCGGCGCCGGGCCGGTTCCCTGTACCGGGCTGGTTCGCGCGAAGATGCTCCAGATAGGGCAGCAGCCGCGCGCGGCCGCGGGCACACCGGCTCTTCACCGTGCCCGCCGAGACGCCCAGGATCTCCGCCGCATCCGCCACCGGATACCCCAGCATGTCGACGAGCACCAGCGCGGCGCGCTGATGATCGGGCAGCATGCGCAGCGCGGCGTCCACGTCGAGCCGGATATCCGCGGCGCCGGCCGGGTCGGTGACCTGAGCTGGCATGCCCTGGCCCGCGACTGACTCCGGTACGTTCTCGTCCCCCGCCCACGTCACCGTGCGGGCCGGCCTGCGGCGCAGCCGGTCCAGGGACGCGTTGACCACGATCCGGTGCAGCCAGGTGGTGACCGCCGAGTCGCCGCGGAAGTCGGCGGCGCGGCGGAACGCGGAGATCATCGCCTCCTGCAGGGCGTCGGCCGCGTCCTCGGGATCGCAGACCGTGCGCAGCGCGACCGCCCACAGCCGGTCCCGGTGCCGCGTGAACAGCACACCGAACGCCTCGCTGTCGCCGGCCAGATGGCGGCGAAGCAGCTCATGGTCGGATAGGCCGTCCGCACCGGGGCCGGCGCCCGCCGCGCCTGTCGGTGTGTCCGTCCCGGTGGGCTCCGCCTTGCGTCGCCCGATCATCCGCTCGCCAGGCTCCGTCAACCGGACCCGGTAACAGCGGTGCCCCGGACGACGATGTTGTAGACCCGCGCCATGTACTTGTCCGGCGCGCCCTGCATCGGCGGCAAGCTGGTCAGCCAGATCAGCACGTACTGACCTGTCGCCTTGCTGCTCACCGTGAACGTGTAACCGCCGGCCGCCCTGGACGAACTCGCGACGGTGGTGAAGGACTTCAGGGTCGACCGCGCCTGATCGCTGTCGTTGCCGATCCTGATCTGCGCGGCCGTGCAGCAGATCGACCCGAACGTCACCTGCACCTGACTGAGCCGTACCTGCCGTCCCATGTCGAGGATGAGCCCGGTGCCGGGCTTCAGGTTCCCGAAGTTCGGATAGTTCAGGTAATAATCGGTGTGCCAGAACGTATCGGGGTCATTGTCGATGGTCAGCGGTGCCCGCGCGTCGTTCTCGTTGGTGCCGTCGTTGCCGTAGGGATCGAAGCTGTGCGCGCTGACCGGCTTCAGCACCACCGTCGCCGCGGTCGACGAGACCTGGTGCCCCGCCGGGTGATGACCTCCCTGGAGGGAGGCGGCGGGCCCATGGTTACCGCTGCTGATGACCCAGGCGGTCGTGGCCACCGCGGCAAGCACCAGCACGGCCACCAGGCTGACCACGGCGCGGGTGGCGACGCTGCGTTCGGTCGCCGGATAACGCCGCTGGTGGGCACCGCCCGGCATCCCGGGTCCCCCCCACGTGCCACCGGCAGCGGGAGGATAGCCCGCGTCCGGCTGGCCGTACCCCTTACCCCGGTCGGCTGAGCGGCCGCCTCTCGGCACCGGTGCCGGCTCGGGCAGCGGCACGGGCGGCGCCACGCTGGCCAGTGCGTCGGCGAACGCCGCGGGCGTGGTGATTGCCGGGCCGTGCCTGCTGGGGCGCTGCAGCAGCGCCTGGGACGTCACCACGTCGACCGCGACGGGCACATCCGCCGACACCTGCCGCGGCGTGCAGTACGTGCCGTCCGACAGCGGCGCGGGCGGCAGCGGGCCCGGGTCGTCACCGGGCCAGTAGCCGGTGAGCGCCGCGTAGAGAAGCCTGGCGAGATCCCTGGTGTCGGTGAGCGCCGGGTCGTCGGCCGCCATTCCGGTAAGTGTCGCGCCCGCGAGCGCAGCGTCGATGCCCAGCCCGGTGATCTTGATACCGCCGCTCCGGGTCCAGCGCAGTGAACGCGGGCCGAGCCGCAGGTGGGCCTGGCCCGCGGCGTGCGCGCCCGCCATTGCCCGCGACGCCTCGGCCATGAGAGCGACCGCCCGCGCGGGCTCCAGCGGGCCGTCCGCGAGGAGATCGCTGAGCGAGTCGCCGACCACCCACTCCATGACGACATACGCCTGGTCGTCGGCGTCCTCCACGTCAAATACCTGCGCAAGCCGGGGGTCGGTGAGTCTGCTCACAGCCCGCGCCGCGGTGATCACCTCCGGAACCCGGGGGAACCCGTCGGCGAACGTCAGCACGGTGACGGGGCGCGCGAGCGTCTCGTCGATGGCTTTCCACTTGGTCCAGCCGCTTCCCGCGCTGACCTGATCGACGAGCCGGTACCGTCCGGCAAGCCTGGTCCCGGGTTCAGAGGTGTACGTACTCATTCGTCAGCGCCGAGAGCGGGGCCGGCTCTCGGCCTCCTTCCAGCCCCGGATGTTCACGACCACCGTGCGAAGAGCACCGCGGGTACCCCTCCATGCTAATCTCCGCGCCGGGCTCGCGGCGGCCCATGGGAATCACCGCCCCGGTGCGACTTGTCTCACCGTTATACGCGAATACGGCCAATGTCTCATATCCGCCCTGGGACCGGGCCACAGCCGTTCCCTGGCGTGTCGCAGGAGTTCCCAAACCGGACACCCTCCCGTCACCGACCCGCGGCACAAGTGTGACCGATCTGGTAGCACGCCGTGCCCGAGGCGGAGGAACAGAGCTTACCGGCCGAACCGCCCGAGCACCGAGCGAAGCAGGATGCGGTACTCCTCGATCCCGAGCGCGCGCGCACACAGCGCGTAGAGGATGAGGGCGCCGCCGCCGCCCACCAGGGTGCTCAGCAGGCCGTATGCGGCGCCCTGGTGCAGCACGGAGCCGATGGCAGCCATCACCACGAAGGCGAAGACCAGGCCCGGCAGCGTGGCCAGGAGCATCCGGATGAGGCTGCGCGCGATGCGCCAGCCGTCCAGGCTGCCCACGCGGCGCAGCAGCAGCGGCCACGCCAGCACGGCACCGGTGAGCGTGACCAGCCCGTACACGCCGGCCAGACCGATCACCACCTCCCTCGCCGGCAGCACGCTGAGCGCGATCAGGTCGCCGGCGACGCCGACGGCGAACATGATCAGGCCGATGATGGCCGGAGTCCGGTTGTCGTGGAACGAGTAGAACACCCGGAGCTGAAGCTGGGTGAGCATGAACGGGACGAGGCCCAGGGAGAACATCCCGAAGACTTCCCCGATGTACCGGGCGGTATCGACCGAGGAGCTGCCGTAGGAGAACAGGAACTCGCAGAGCGGCGGGCCGAGCACGGCGAGGAAGATCGCCGCCGGCACCACGATCACGGAGGCGAGCCGGACGCCGGTCGAGAAGTCGTCCCTGACCAGCGAGTACCTCCTGTCGGTCGCGTGCCCGCTCATCCGGGGCAGCAGCGCGCTGATCACCGAGATGCCGACGACCGCGTACGGAAGCTGGAACAGCGACCATCCGTAGGAGTAGGCGGAGTACCCGGCGCCCGTGTTCACGTGCTTCGCGGCCGCGTTCGCGACCCGCTGCACGACCAGGTAGCCCGCCCACTGGGAGATCACATATCCCGTCATCCACCCGGCCATCCGGCCGATCTCACGGATCTCAGCGCCCCTGAAGTCGAACCGCGGGCGCATGCTGAAGCCGGCGCGCCGCAGCACCGGGAACAGGGCGATGGACTGGATCACGATGCCGAGCGTGGTGCCGATCCCCAGCAACCGGACGGCGCCCGGGGAGATCGTCTGCGGGGTCCTGCCCAGCCCCTGGGTGACAACGAAGAGGCCGCCGACCGTGATGACCACGACGTTGTTGATGACCGGCGTCCACATGTTGGCGCCGAACCTGCCGCGGGTGTTCAGGATCGCGCCGAGCAGCGAGTCCATTCCGTAGAAGAAGATCTGCGGGATGAAGAAGTAGGCGAAGATCACCATGAGGTGGTGCTCGGCCGCCAGCTGGCTGCCTGGCGGGCCGCTGATGTTCCCGGCGTACAGGTCGACGAGCGGGGCCGCCGCGAGCGTGGCCACCAGCGTGACGGTCAGCAACGCGAGGGCGCCGAGCGTGAAGATCCGCTCCGCGTACGCGTCACCCCGGTCGGGGTCGTTCTTGGCCGCCTTGACCAGCAGCGGCACCACGACGCTGGTGAAGATGCCGCCCAGCATCAGGTAGTACACCGTGTTCGGCAGCGTGTTGGAGTTGTTGTACGCGTCCGCGAGCTTCCCGGCGCCGAGGGCGTAGACGAACACGAACGTGCGCAGGAAGCCGGTGATCCGTGATACGAGCGTGCCGAGCGCCATCACCTGGCTGGACCGGGCCAGGTTGGGCTGCGTGTCCTCGCCGGGCCGTGCCGGGCGTGGTGCCGGGCGGGTGAGGATGCCGCGGGCGCCCCGCGACCCGCCGGGACGCCGGGCGCCCGGTTCGCCGCGGTCGGCATCCGGGCGGCGGGCCGGCGCTTCGGGGTAGCCGCCCACCGGCGGGAACACCAGCGTCGGGTAGCCGGGCGGCGGGGGATAGCCGGGCGGCGGGGGGTACGCGGCGCGCTGGGAGCGGTCCGGCGGGGGGAGGTACCCCTCGCGGGGGGTGAACGTCGGCTGCGGCTTGGGCTGGGCGGCCGGCTGCGGTTTGGGCTGCGGGTGCGGGGTGAACGTCGGGCGCGGCGCCTGCGCGTCCCGGAGTGCCTGCGGGTCGCGGGGCGGCACGAGGTCGCGGGGGGGCGCAGGGTCACGGGTGGGCACACGGTCGCGGGGCGGCGGCGGATCGGGGAATGCTTGCTGGCCGTGGCGTGGCTGCTGGCTCTGGAGCAGTTCTGGGTCGCGGGGCGTGAACGTCGGCTGCGGCTTGGACTGCGGCTCCGGCGGGTGTGGGCTGGGGTGCGGCGGCTGGGGGTTCGGATACGGCGGCTGGGGGTTCGGATGCGGCGTGAACGTCGGCCGCGGCGGTGGCGGGTCCATCGGAAGATCGCCCGGATCCTCCGGCACGGGACGGTCAGCGGGGTCGGGACGGCCGTGGCGGCCATGCCGGGTGCCCCCGTCGCCACCGTCCCCGCGGGACGGCGGCCCGGCGGGCCGCGTCGGCCTCGTCATCCGCTGCCTCCAGGTCTGCCGTCGGCCAGCCACCGGCGGATCCACCGCGTCGCGGACGTGAGCACCACGACGCCGAGCGCCGCGACGATGACCACGAGCAGCGCCCGGCCGTACCGCGTCGACTGGATGCTGATTGACTCCGTCGTCCAGGCCAGCGGCGAGCCATCCTCCGTCACCAACTGTAGCTGCACAGTGCTGTTGCCGATCGCCGCCGACTGAACCGAGAGCCGGACGGACTGGATCCTCCTGGCCAGGACCGTGACCAGCGAGCTGGACTTGCCGACCGTGAGCCTGCCGCCGGGCGATGTGGCCACGAGCTTGACCTGGATCGCCTGGTTTCCCCCGTTGAAGATCGACACCGGCACCCGCCCGGATGACCCGGCGAGAGTGACCTTCGTCGACCCGTTGAGGATCTTTACCTTCTGCTCGGACGCGGCCAGGTACTCCGACAGCCTGGCCAGCGCCTGCTGACCGCCCGCCGCGGCGCCGCCGCGCCAGGCGGACGACTCCGCCGCCGCGATCGCGCCGTCGAGTGACTGCAGGTAGGGCTGGTCCGGCTGGTACAGCATGTCCTTGTACACATGCAGGTTCACGGCGAGCGCCTTGACCTGGCCGAGATAGCCTCGGCTGAGCTCGGCGGGGGTGACCTGCGAGTCCGGCGGCGACTTCGCGACCGCCGGCTTGCCGCGCGCCAGGCTGCCGAGGATGGCCGGCCGCAGCCAGGGAGCGTGCACGGTCTCCGCCAGCAGCGTGCCGGCCACGTCCGGCGATGGGTCCCACCGGCGCGGCGGCGCGATCACGACGGAGCGCGCCGTGAACGGCCGTTCGGCCGCGATCATCGCCGTCTGGGCGAGGAAGTCCTGCTCGACGGCGAACTTCGTGCTCGGCGACGAGGTCGCCGTGGCCGTCCCGAGCAGGCTGGTGATGGAGTGGTTGGCGAGCAGGACGTGCATGGTGGTGCCGATTCCGGTGGTCACCCTGGCGACCGCGTCATCGGCATAGGGCGTGCTCGTCAGCGGCATCTCGCCGTTGTCGAGTATCACCGTGGACGCCTGGCCGGCGAGGATGTTGAGCACGCTCTGGTCCGCGAGGCCGTCAGCCGGCCACACCGTGTTCGGGGAAGTACCGAACGATCCGTGGAGTATCTGGCCGGCCACCGAGCCTCCCAGGGCGTAGGCGGCGCGGAGGTCGGCGTCGAGGCCGTTGTGGCTCAGCGCAGCCACGTCCACGTCGGCGTAGGGCGTGACGAACATCGGCTCGCCCGCGGAGCCGTGCAGCTGCGACAGCCACCGGTCTGCCGCGGTGCTGGCGGGCTCGGCGGTCCGGCCGGAGCAGTCGCCGCTTCCGCCGGCCTTGTAACGCTGAGTCATCACCGACACGTCGCTGAGCAATGCCGGGTCCAGCGCCCACGTCAGGCCCGTGGAGGAGGCGTACCTGAGGCCGGCCGACAGCAGCGTTTCCAGCCGGCCGCCGCTGCCCAGGCTGGAGGCGAGCGCGTTGCTGGTGAGCGTGCCCGGGCATCCCGCCTGCTGCGGCTGGCCGATCAGGGGCCAGACCCAGGAGATCCTCAGCCGCAGCGCCGCTCCCTTTCCCGGCCAGTACGGCAGGTACGTGCGTGCCGCCGCGGATTGCCCGGTGATCACGGACACCGCCTGCGCCTCGAGCGGGTAGACGCCGAACTGCGAGATGCCCGCCGCGTCCACCTGGAACGAGGCCGTCCACCGCACGGTCGCGCCGCTGGCCACAGTCTCCGGGACGGCGTAGAACTGCCCCACCGAGAACAGGCCACCGGTGGCGAAGGCCTGCATGGCCGACGGGGTGGTGAACACAGCCCCCGATGACAGCAGCTGTACCTGCAATCCCTGCAGCGGCGTCCCGGTCCCGTTGGTCAGCGTGCCGGAGACACGCACGGTGGAGCCGGGATGCGCGTACCGGGGGCTGACCGAGTCGATGGCTACGGATAGCTCGCGGGAGATGCCACCGCCCGTTCGGTATGACACTGTTTTTGCCTGTGCGGCGGGCGCTCCTGCCACGGCGGGACCGGCGGCGGCCATGAAGCAGGCGAGCACGACGCGAGCCGCGGCGCGCGCCGGATTTTCCGCCGCGGTGAGCAGAGTGCGCACTCTTGGCATGCTATTGCCGTTCGCTGGAAAGGAATGTGCTGGATACCCTCGATGCCCGTGCCAGATTCCACCTCCACCGGCGTGATGAGCGACGATCAGCGTAAGGCCGCCGCCGCACTGCTGCGTACCGTGACCCCGGCCGCCGCCGACCTCGGGGAGCTCTTCGCCAGTGCGGGACATGAGCTTGCGCTGGTGGGCGGCCCGGTCAGGGACGTGTTCCTCGGCCGTCCGCCGGGCGATCTCGACCTGACCACCGACGCGACGCCGGACGGGGTGCTGCGAATCGCCCGGGCATGGGCGGACAAGGTGTGGACGGTGGGAATCGAGTTCGGCACCGTCGGGCTGCGCAAGGGCGGCAACGTCTTCGAGATCACGACCTACCGCAGCGAGCAGTACTCGCCGCGGTCCCGCAAGCCGGACGTGCGCTACGGGAGGTCGCTGGAGGAAGACCTCAGCCGCCGCGACTTCACCATCAACGCGATGGCCGCGCGGCTTCCCGGCTACGAGATCGTGGACCCGTTCGGCGGCCTGACCGCGCTGCGGGACCGGGTGATCCGCACGCCGGGCAGGCCGGAGGACTCCTTCGCGGACGATCCGCTGCGCATGCTGCGTGCCGCCCGGTTCGCCGCCAAGCTCGGGTTCGGCATCGCCGGGGAGGTGCTCGCCGCGATGACAGCGCAGGCGGACCGGCTCGAGATCGTCTCCGCCGAGCGGATCACCGGCGAGCTGACCAAGCTCATGCTGACCCCCGATCCCGCCTGCGGAATCGACATCCTGGTGCAGACCGGGGTGGCGGACCAGGTGCTGCCCGAGGTGTCGAAGCTGCGGATGGAGGTCGACGAGCATCACCGGCACAAGGACGTCTACCAGCACAGCCTGACCGTGCTGCGGCAGGCGATCGACCTGGAGCCGGCGTACGGCCTCGACGGGGATGACGGGGACCTGGTCCTGCGGCTCGCCGCGCTGCTGCACGACATCGGCAAGCCCAAGACCCGGTCCAACCTGCCCGGCGGCCGGGTGGCCTTCCATCACCACGAGGTCAAGGGCGCGAAGATGGCCAAGCGCAGGCTCACCGAGCTGCGTTTTCCCAACGACGTGGTCGACGACGTGTCGCAGCTGGTCGAGCTGCATCTGAGGTTCCACGGCTACGGCGAGGGGGAGTGGACCGACTCGGCGGTCCGCCGTTATGTGCGCGACGCGGGACCGCTGCTCACCCGGCTGCACGCGCTGACCAGGGCGGACTGCACCACGCGGAACAGGGTGAAGGCGGAAAGGCTGGCCCGCGCCTACGACAGCCTGGAGAAACGGATCGCCGAGCTGAGCGCGAAGGAGGAGCTGGACAAGATCCGGCCCGAGCTCGACGGGAACGACATCCAGCGCATCCTCGGGATCCCGCCGGGGCGAGCCGTGGGCAAGGCGCGGGGGTTCCTGCTCGAGCTGCGCATCGAGGAAGGCGAGCTCGGGCGCGAGCGTGTCACTCAGGAGCTGCTGCGGTGGGCTGAAGGAGAGGGGCTTCGCCCGCCCGGGGGGTCCGGCGGGTGAGCGCCGCGTAGATCACGGCCGCGAGCAGATACCCGGCCGCGACCGCCAGCACCATCACGTAGGACTTGCCGCTGGCGGGCAGGAACGGCGCCGCGATCGCCGGCCCGACCACGTAGGCGACGTTGTACAGCATGTCGTAAACCGAGAAGACCCGGCCCATGTAGGCGTCGTCCACCTCCTGCTGCACGGTGGTGTCGACGCAGATCTTCACGCACTGGGCGGACAGCCCGAGCGCGAAGCCGACGACGAGGAAAGCGACCTGATCGAACGCCGGGCCGAGCACGCCCGTGACGATCCCGCCCGCGGCCAGCCAGATGACGATCCAGGCGTCCTTGGTCAGCCGCTGCACCGCCGGCGGCGTGATCAGCGCGGCGCCGCCGAAGCCGATCGCCGAGGTGACGACGAGCAGCGTGACGTGCCCGAGCGCGGTGTTCCCGTTGTTGCTCGGATAGAAGTAGTTCCGGTACAGGAGCACCGCGAGGACCAGCAGGATCCCGTACAGCATCCGGTGCGCGAAGACCGCGCCGAGCGCGTAGGCGGCCTTCCTGCGCTCGCGCAGGTGCCGCAGGCCGGCGACGAGGCCGCGGGCCACCTCCGTGAGGTCCGCAAGGAGGGCGCCGCTCCGCTGCCGCCTCTCCTCGCGGTCCGGGCCGAGCAGGCCGCGTCCCATGCGCAGCGCCAGCAGCCCCGCCACGACGTAGCAGGCGCCGCCGAACAGCAGTGTCGCCGCCGAACCCACGTGCCCGCCGCCGCTGATGAAGTGCACGCCGAGCCCGGCGACGCCGCCGGCGAACCCGATGATCGTGCCCGACGTCGGCGCCACCGCGTTCGCCATCACCAGCTTGTCCGGCCGGACGACGTGCGGCACCCCGGCGGACACCGCGGACAGGAAGAACCTGTTCATGCCGAGCACCGCCAGGGCGCTCACGTACAGCGGGATGCCGGTCTCGCCGCCCAGGACCACGAACGCGGCGACCGCCACCATACAGGCGCGGATCAGCGCGGACCAGACCAGGATCTGGCGGCGCGACCAGCGGTCGATGAACACGCCGGCGAACGGGCCGATCAGCGAGTACGGCAGGTAGAGCACCGCGAACGCGTCCACCGCCGCGACGGGATCCGGGAACGTCTGCGCGCTGAAGAAGGCGTACGCGGCGAAGCCCGCGTTGAACACGCCGTCGCCGCCCTGGGACACGAGGCGGGTGATGAACAGGCGGCGGAAGTCGCGCTCGGCGAGCACGACACGCAGGTCGCTGAGGAACGACGACCTGCGCTGCCCGCGCGGGCCATCAGGCGCCTGTTCGGCCACCCGTTCAGCTTAGGGCCCGGGCGTCACCGGTCGACTTCACCGCGGATGAACTTCTCCACGAGATCCCGGCACACGTCGTCGCCGAACTGCTCCGGCGGTGACTTCATGAAGTAGGAGCTGGCCGAGATCACCGGGCCGCCGATGCCACGGTCCTTGGCGATCTTGGCCGCGCGGATCGCGTCGATGATCACGCCGGCCGAGTTCGGCGAGTCCCACACCTCCAGCTTGTACTCGAGGTTGAGCGGCACGTCGCCGAAGGCGCGGCCCTCGAGCCGGACGTAGGCCATCTTCCGGTCATCCAGCCAGGGCACGTGGTCCGACGGGCCGATGTGCACCGCGGCGCGCTCCATCTCGTGCGGCACCTGCGAGGTCACGGCGCGGGTCTTGGAGATCTTCTTGGACTGGAGCCGGGTGCGCTCCAGCATGTTCATGAAGTCCATGTTGCCGCCGAAGTTCAGCTGGTAGGTACGCAGCAGCTCGACCCCGCGGTCCTCGAACAGCTTGGCCAGCACCCGGTGGGTGATGGTGGCGCCAACCTGGGACTTGATGTCGTCGCCGACGATGGGCACGCCGGCCTCGGTGAACTTCGCCGCCCATAGCGGGTCGGAGGCGATGAACACCGGCAGCGCGTTCACGAACGCCACGCCGGCGTCGATCGCGCACTGCGCGTAGAACCGGTCCGCCTCCTCCGAGCCCACCGGCAGGTAGGACACGAGAACATCGGCGCCGCTCTCACGGAGCACGTGCACCACGTCGGCCACCGGCTCATCCGACTCGGTGATCATTTCCCGGTAGTACTCGCCGAGGCCGTCCAGGGTCGGGCCGCGCTGGACCGTCACGCCGGTCGGCGGGACCTCGGCGATCTGGATCGTGTTGTTCTCGCTCGCGGTGATGGCCTCGGCCAGGTCGCAGCCGACCTTCTTCGCGTCGACGTCGAAGGCGGCCACCACCTCGACGTCGCGGACGTGGTACTCGCCGAACCGCACGTGCATGAGGCCGGGGACACGGGACGTCTCGTCGGCGTCCCTGTAGTACTCCAGCCCCTGGACGAGCGAACTCGCGCAGTTGCCTACCCCCACGATGGCGACGCGCACCTTACCCATCAGGATGACTCCTTCTCGCTCACGCGATGTATGTCCGTTCGGTCCGCCGGCGGGTAGGGTCCGCCCGCGGCGCTGGTTGATTCCGACTGCCGTTCGGAGGCGATCAGCTCGTTGAGCCACCGGACCTCACGCTCCACCGACTCCAGTCCGTGCCGGTGCAGTTCGAGGGTGTAGCTGTCCACCCGCTCCCTTGTGCGGGCGAACGCGGCTCGCACGCCCTCCATCCGTTCCTCGAGCCGGCTGCGCCGTTCCTCGAGCCGGCTGCGCCTGCCCTCCAGGATCCGCAGCCGTACATCTGCCCTGGTCTGCCCGAAAAACGCGAAGTGGACGCCGAATCCGTCGTCCTCCCATGCCGCGGGCCCGGTCTCGGACAGCAGCTCCTGCAGCCGCTCCTTGCCCTCGGCGGTCAGCCGGTAGACGATCCGTGACCGGCGGCCCGCCCGGGCAGCCCGGGCGCCGTCCTCCGGTTCCTCGGTCTCCTCCGCGATCAGCCCGTCGGCGAGCAGCTGTTTCAGGCACGGGTAGAGCGAGCCGTAGGAGAACGCGCGGAACGCGCCCAGGACGGCGTACAACTGCTTGCGCAACTCATAGCCGTGCATGGGTGTCCCGTGCAGCAGCCCAAGTATCGCCAGCTCGAGTACACCGGATCGGTTGCGGCCCACACCATCCCCCAGCTCTGGTTCCGTGATGTATCCAGCCGATGTCTCTTTCTGATGTATCTGGCCGATATATCAGCGCGACACCCACAGCGTACGCAAACGTTCCCCCCGCCGCAAGTGGAGCTGCGGCGAGCGCGCGTACGCGCGCTGCTACGGCGAGCACCTGGATCGCCTACGGCGAGTGCCGCGGCGGCGAGCGCGCGTAGCGCGCTGCTACGGCGAGCACCTGGATCGGCCTAAGGACCTGGATCGGCCTACGGCGAGCACCTGGATCGCCTACGGCGAGTGCCGCGGCGGCGAGCGCGCGTAGCGCGCTGCTACGGCGAGCACCTGGATCGGCCTACGGCGAGTGGCGTGGCATAGGCCGCGATCAGCGGCTTATGCCACGATCGCGCGGCTGTGGGGGCCCACGGCCCCCCGGCCGCGCGATGCTACGGCGAGCACCACAGCGGGCAATCGGGGGGTTCCGGGGGGTCGCCCCCCCGGGCCAGCACCGCATACCCTGTGGGACATGGCGTCACGTCGATCTGTGGTGGACTACGGGCTTGCGCGGCGGGCCACGCTCGCGTCCGTGCACTCGGGCCACACCACGGTCGCCGATGTCTGCGACGCGCATCCCTACCTGCTCCGGGCCGCCAAGTTTCACGGCGAGCCAACCGATTCCCGCTGCCCGATCTGCCGGAAGAGCAACCTGACCCACGTCACGTATGTGTACGGGGACGAACTCGGACAGTACGCGGGACGGGTGAAGCGGGGGCCTGAGCTGGCCGAGATGGCCACGGAATACGGCGAATTCAGGGTGTATGTGGTCGAGGTCTGCCAAAGTTGTGGCTGGAACCACCTCGCTACGTCGTACGTTCTTGGCACCGGTGAACCGCCGGCACGACGCGGACGTCGTGCCCGGAGCGGCCAGTGACGTGGCGCGGGCGTTCCCGCTAGGTCACGAGGAGACACGACAGAACAGGCCGCAGGACGGGTCAGCCATGTAACGTGTGGGGTCGGAGGGGCGAGGCTGCCCGCCGCCCTGGGTGCGCAGGTGCGAGTTCTACCGACGGTTACCAGCCGGAAACGGGCCGCCGGGCTCGCTCACAGCCATAGCGAGGACGCGTGAGTAGCAGAGACTTCAACGGGCAGTACGGGCCCGCAGGGGGGCGGGGGGCTGACGGTCACGCCGGTGGCGCCTGGAGCGCCGCCCGGCAGGAGATTGGTCACCGCGTCAGCTATGCGCGCGGCGGTGCCAGCGGACCCGGGCGCTCCGCCAGCGGGTACGCCGACCCCGGCGGCTGGGGAGACGACGGGTACTGGCGCGAGCCGGACGGCGGGCATGGCGACACCGGGCTCGCCGGCGTTCCGACGCCGAAGGGCTCTCCCACGCAGGTGATCACCCCGGGGCAGGTAGGTGCTCCGGGGCGCGGCAGGCACGGCGGCGGCCCCGGCGGCAGAGCCCCCGGCGGCGGTCCTGGCGGTCCTGGCGGCGGCCCGGGAGGCCCGCGCGGTCCCCGTGGGTATGACAGGGGACCCGGCCGCGGCTCGCGGCGCGCCGGCCGCAACGCCGTCCCCCGCGTCAAGGTCAAGGGCAGCTGGTGGCGGCACTGGTCGCTGAAAAAGGTGGCCGGCGTGCTGGCGGCGACCATGGGAAGCTTCTTCCTGCTGCTGGCCGGCGTGGTCTACTACACGTACACCAGGACCCCGGTGCCGACCGAGGAACTGGCCGCCAACCAGTACCAGCAGTCGGTGGTGTACGCCAGCGACGGCAAGACCGTCATCGGCAAGTTCGGCGGCTACAACCGGCACCTGGTACCGCTGAACCAGATACCGCAGATCATGCAGGACGCGGTGCTCGCCGCGGAGGACCGCAGCTTCTGGACCGAGGGCGGGGTCTCCCCGACCGGCGTGGTGCGCGCGGCCTACGCGGACATCTTCGGCGGCGGCAACTCGCTCCAGGGTGGCTCGACGATCACCCAGCAGTTCGTCAGGCAGTACTACACCGGCATCGGCACGCAGCAGACGATGAGCCGGAAGATCAAGGAGATCTTCGTGTCGATGAAGATCGCCAAGGAGAAGTCCAAGCAGTGGATTCTCCAGCAGTACCTGAACACGATCTACCTCGGTGACGGCGCCTACGGAGTCGACGCCGCGGCGCAGACGTACTTCGGCATCCCGGTTCAGCAGGTCGGCGTGGCCCAGGCGGCGGTGATCGCGGCGATCATTCAGTCGCCGACCTTCTTCCCGCAGCCGCAGTACCGGACCAATCTCGAGGTCCGCTGGCACTACGTGCTCAGCGGCCTGGTGAAGATGGGCGACCTGACCGCCGCGCAGGCCGCGACGATGAAGTTCCCGAAGTTCTCCGACACCCCGGCGCAGACCGTCGGCTCGGCGCCGTGGGACCCGTACATCCTGAACCAGGTGAAGAACGAGCTGCTCGACGTCTATCACGTGCCGGAGTCCAAGATCGACAACGGCGGCCTGAAGATCGTCACCACGATAAGCAACTCGATGAGCGCCGCGCTCTATCACGCGGTGAACTACAACAAGATGCTGATGCGCCAGGATGGCGGCGCGCTGCCCTGGTACGCGCTGATCGGCGCCGAGCTGCAGAACCCGCAGACCGGCGCGATCGTCGCCGAGTACCCGGGTCAGGGCCAGAACATGTCGCCGAAGCAGTGCGCGAAATATGACTGCGACAACAACACCGCCGCGTACTCCAGGGAGCAGGTCGGCTCCTCGTTCAAGCCCTGGGTGCTGATGCAGGCCGTCAAGGAGGGTATGAACGTCAAGACCAGCATCCTCAACGGGTTCAGCCCGCTGTGGATACCGCTGGACTCACAGCCGGCGATGCTGGCCGCCCGCAGCCAGGCCACCGCGCAACAGGGCTGGTTTCGCGAGACCAACGACAACCATGTCAGCCTCGGCCCGCTGACCGTCGCGAACGCGGAAGCGCAGTCGTCCAACACCGCCTTCACCGACCTGATTCATCGTGTCGGCACGCAGAACGTGGTGAACCTGGCGGCGCAGATGGGCGTCGACACGGCCAGTTCCGGCCTGCAGACCGACATCGGCCACGTCGGCATGGCGCTCGGCCAGGACTCACTCACGGTGAACGAGCAGGACACCATGTTGTCGGCGATCGCCAACGGCGGCATGTATCACCAGGCGCACGTGGTCAAGGAGATCTCCGGTTTCCCGTCCGGCGGCATGACCGCTGCCAAGTTTTCCTCCGCCCAGGCGCTGACTCCGGCCCAGGATTCGCAGGTGCAGTACGCGATGTCCTTCGACACCGTGAATAACGGCACCGGCACCGCCGCGGCGATGAGCGACGGGCGCCCGATCATCGCGAAGACCGGGACCACCGACAACTTCCATTCGGCTTTCTTCATCGGCGCGATCCCGCAGTACTCGCTTACCGTGGGCATCTTCACTCAGGAGCAGGGTGACAAGGTCCTGGTACCGGGCCATGGTTACAAGCCGAATACCGAGACACTGAACGGCCTTGGGGGCAACACCGTCGGCGGCGGGTTCGGTGGCTACTGGCCGGCGAGGATCTGGCACACGTTCGCCGAGGAGGAGTTCGCGCGGCTCCCGGTCCAGCAGTTCCTGTCGCCGATCTTCACCGGCGCGGCGTGGAACCAGGTCGGCTTCCTGCCCAAGCCGCAGCAGAAGCATCACAAGAAGCAGCAGCACCAGCAGCAGCCACCGCCGCCGCCACCGCCGCCGCATCATCGCCACCACCACCCCGGCTCGGTTCCCACGCCTCCGGGCGGCAAGCCCTCACTCCCGGTGACCGGCGCGGCGGCCACGGCACCCGGAGCGCTTGGCGTGAACGTGACCGGCACCGCCGCGGCGGGCGGCGTCCTCGTCCTGCTGCCCGGTACCTTGCTCTGGACGCGGCTGAGCAGGCGGCGCGGCCGGCGGAATCGCCCGGTCAGGACCCAGGCAGGTTCGCCTTGAGGTAGGCGATGTCGGCGGCCAGACGCTCGTCGGGCGTCTCGCAGATCACCGGAGCGCCCGCGGCCCGCACGACGTCGAGGATCACCGCCGGGTCGATCGTCCCGGAGTCGAGGCTGGCATGCCGGTCCGCTCCGGAGCCGAACTCGTCGCGTGAGTTGTTGCAGTGCACCAGGTCGATACGGCCGGTGATGGCCTTGATCCGGTCCACCACGTCGGCGAGGCCGATGCCCGCGGAGTTGGCGTGGCAGGTGTCGAGACAGAACCCGACGTCGCCCGCGTCCCCGGCCGCCGCGGTCACCGTCTCCCAGAGCCTGGCGATGGAATCGAGCGACCTGGCCATGGCGCCGTTGCCGCCGGCCGTGTTCTCGATCAGCATCGGCAGCGGCCGCTCGATCCGCTCGACGGCCTTGCGCCAGTTCTCCAGCCCGTCGGCCTGGCTCGTTCCGGCGGTCACGTGGCCGCCGTGCACGATCAGGCCCTTGGCGCCGATGGAGGCGGCGGCCCCGAGCTGCTGGCCGAGGATCTTCCGGCTGGGGATCCGGATCCTGTTGTTCGCCGTGGCGACGTTGACGACATAGGGCGCGTGAATGTAGATGTCGACGCCCGCCCGGGCGTAGGCATCGGTCACCGCGGCCGGATCGCCGCCGGGGATCACCGGGGCCTTCCACCCCTGCGGATCACCGAGGAAGAACTGGACGGCGTCCGCCTTGGCCCTGGCCGCCTCGGCGAGCGGGTTGTCAACGTGGAAGTGGCCACCGATCCGCATCATGGGCACCCAGCCTAATGCGGACCGGTGTCACCGGGCGTGAGCCCCCTCGGGCGCTGACCCGCTGGCGTGCCGGCCTGCTGGGCACTTGACCTGCTGGGCACTTGACCTGCTGGGCGCTGAACTGCTGGGCACCGCCTGCTGGTCTGCTCAGGCGGTGAAGCCGCCGTGGGAGAGGCCGAGGGCGAGGCCGACGAAACCGGCGATGATGCCGGCCACGATGAGCACCCGCTGCTCGCGGGTGGCCGAGACCATCTGCGCGTACAGCCCCACGGCCATCGCGGCGAGCCCGGCCGCGGTCGCCACGATCGCCGTGACAGCACCCGCCGACGGGGCGTTCCGCACGATCAAGCCGAGAACGAACGAAGCAAGGCCGGCGGCCAGCGTGAAGAATGCGAGAACGTTCTCGACCGGATGCGGGTTCCCGTCGGAGTTGAGCGACACATGCGGCACGTGGCGCCTGGCGTTGGTCCGGGCGGTACCTGTCACGGTAGCCTCCAGAAGTTACTCCTTCGTCAGTGGCTTTGCGGGAAGTGTTCCCTCCTGCCCGGCCCGGGAATCATCGGCCGGCGGCCGCCGCCACGGCGTTCGGTCCAGTCCGCCCCGGGGCCTTGGTAGGCTGAGACGCTGCGGCACCGGAAACCGGGAATCCCGGGGCGGCGCGCCTGCCCGCCACGGCCGGCCGCACCCTCCTGTCACGGAAAGGCCGTGACCGCATCAGTCCAGAGGAGGCAAGGGACGTTCATGCGCCATTACGAAATCATGATCATCCTCGATCCGAACATCGAGGAGCGGGCCGTCCAGCCGTCGCTCGAGGGGTTCCTCAAGGTGGTGACGGGCAGCGGTGGCAAGGTCGCCAAGCTCGACATCTGGGGCAAGCGTCGGCTCGCGTACCAGATCGAGAAGAAGGCGGAAGGCATCTACGCCGTCGCCGACCTGACGGCCGAGCCGGACACGGTCCGGGAGCTGGACCGCCAGCTGAACCTCAACGAGGCCGTGCTGCGCACCAAGGTCCTCCGGCCGGAGCACCGCTGACCGAGCGCCACCCGAAATGTCGGTGCCACCTGAGAAGATGGCATCAAGGATCGCGGCATGAGCCGCACCTGACCCAATGAAGATCTCGTTAGTGACCGGGAGCAGCCCCGATGGCGGCAGGCGACACCCAAATCACGATCGTCGGCAACCTTGTCGACGATCCCGAACTACGATTCACCCCGGCCGGGCAGCCAGTGGCCCGGTTCCGGATCGCGTCAACGCCGCGGTACCGCGACAACGCCAGCGGCGAATGGAAGGACGGCGACAGCCTGTTCCTGACGTGCAATGTCTGGCGGCAGGCGGCCGAGAACGTGGCCGAGAGCCTGCAGCGCGGCATGCGGGTCATCGTCTCTGGGCGGCTGCGGCAGCGCAGCTACGAGACGAAGGAAGGCGAGAAGCGGACCGTCTACGAGGTCGAGGTCGACGACGTCGGCCCCTCTCTGCGTAACGCCTCGGCCAAGGTCAACAGGGCCAGCCGCAGCGGCGGCGGGTTCGGTGGCGGCCAGGGCGGTGGCCAGGGTACCGGCCAGGGCGGCGGTGGCCAGGGATCGCAGGGCGGCCGCGCGGAATCCGATCCCTGGGCATCGGACGCTCCGGGCGGTTACTCGGACGAGCCTCCCTTCTAGAAGAACCAGATCCCCGCCTGCCGGCGGGAACGAACCGACCATCCCCGCCGCAGCGCGGGGCTCTGCCAAGGAGCACCATGATGGCCAAGCCACCAATACGCAAGCCCAAGAAGAAGGTGTGCGTGTTCTGCCAGGAGCGGATCGCCTACGTGGACTACAAGGACACGGGGCTGCTCCGGAAGTACATCTCCGACCGCGGCAAGATCCGGGCTCGCCGGGTGACCGGAAACTGCACCCGGCACCAGCGGGACGTCGCCACGGCGATCAAGAACGCGCGCGAGATGGCGCTGCTCCCGTACACGAGCACGGCTCGCTGAGGAAGGGGAGGGCAGGCAGATGTCTCGCACACCGATGAAGCTCATCCTCACCCAGGAGGTCGGCGGCCTCGGCGCGCCCGGCGACGTTGTGGACGTGGCCAGGGGCTACGGCCGCAACTACCTGATCCCGCGCGGGTTCGCCATGCAGTGGACACGCGGCGCCGAGAAGCAGATCGATCTCATCAAGCGCGCGCGGTCCGTCCGCGAGATCCGCGGCCTCGAGGATGCGAAGGCCGCCGCGGGCCAGCTGGAGTCGCTGTCGGTACGGATGCGCCGGCGCGCCGGCGCCAACGGCCGGCTGTTCGGCTCGGTCGGCCCGGCCGATATCGCCGCCGCCGTCCGCGCGGCCGGCGGACCGGAGCTGGACAGGCGCCGGATCGAGGTGCCCGACCCGATCAAGACGGTCGGATCACACCAGGTCCGGGTCCGGCTGCACCCCGAGGTCAGCGCCTCCGTCGAGATCGAGATCACGGCGAGCTGAGCCGCTGGGCCGGCGTCGGCCCGCGCTGGCGCCGGCCGCGGGGCGGTGATCCACAGCCACCCCGGGACGTCATCCACAGCCGTATCCACATACGCGGCTGAACATGCGCTCGCACCGCCCTGGCTTCGGCCTGCCCTCACAGCGGCGGCGCGCCGTCGGCCGGTGCCGCATAACCGCGCTGCCGGCGCGCGAGTTCGGGGTCGAGCGCGGTGACCATTGACCAGATCTCGGCCACCCGCGCCGTCAGATCCGGTTCCGTCTTTACCCTGGCATCGTTTGCCAGCTGGTCAATCGCGGCCACAATCTCTTCGATCGCATCCCCCGGGATCGAACACACAGTCGAAGGATAGCCGGCCGCTGGCCGCCGCGCATGCTCTTTCCGCATCACGCCGTGAAGGTATTCCCGCGGCCCACCAGAGGTGCCGCGTCCCGTTTGGAAAGCAAAAAACTGTCACCAGTTGCGGGCACCGGGTTATGCACAAGAGAATCCACAATGGATCGCCCGCCCGTTGTGGACAACAGGTGTAGATTGGGCGGCGAAAAGTCCTCGGGGAATTTATCCCGCACACCCCGTGGACGGCGTTACCCCAGGCAGATGCGGTGTTTCGGGGCGAGGCGCGGGCGATTCCACAGTGATCTCCCCAGGCTGCGCACAACGTGGCCGGCGTGTCTCCCCAGTTTGTCCACAGGCTGTCCACGGCCGCGGTTGGCGGCCGGCGCGGCGCCCCGCCAGAATGTCAGAGCCTTCGGATAAGACGGTGTCCATGGCGGGCCGATCATCGCAGGGGGAGGTGGCGTCTGTGAGCGTGGCCGAGGTCGCGCCGCCCGGCGGTGAGTTCGAACGGACCCCGCCGCACGACGTCGCCGCCGAGCAGTGCGTCCTCGGCGGCATGCTCCTGTCCAAGGACGCCATCTCGGACGTGATCGAGGTCATCCGCGCGGCCGACCACTACCGGCCGGCGCACCAGCTGATCCATGAGGCCATCCTCGACCTGTACGCGCGCGGCGAGCCGGCCGACGCGATCACCGTCGCCAACGAGCTGAACCGGCGCGGCGAGCTCATGCGGATCGGCGGCGGCCCGTACCTCCACACGCTCATCGCGTCGGTGCCCACCGCCGCCAACGCCGGCTACTACGCGCGTATCGTCCGCGAGCGGGCCATCCTGCGCCGCCTGGTCGAGGCGGGCACGAGGATCGTGCAGTTCGGGTACGCGGGCGACGCGGACGCCGACGAGCTCGTGGACAGGGCGCAGGCCGAGGTGTACGCGGTCACCGACCGGCGGATCAGCGAGGACTACCACTCCCTTTCGGAGATCATGCCGGGCGCGCTGGACGAGATCGAGGCGATCGGCTCGCACGGCGGCGCGCTGACCGGTGTCCCCACCGGCTTCGCGGACCTGGACTCCCTCACCAACGGCCTGCACCCGGGGCAGATGGTCGTGGTCGCCGCGAGGCCGGCCGTCGGGAAAAGCAGTCTGGCCCTGGATTTCGCCCGCTCGGCGACGATCAGGCACCGGCTGCCGACGGTGGTGTTCAGCCTGGAGATGGGGCGCAACGAGATCACGATGCGGCTGCTGGCGGCCGAGGCGCGGGTGCCGATGCAGGTGATGCGCACGGGCCAGATGAGCGACGACGACTGGGCCCGGCTGGCCAGGCGGATGAGCGAGGTCGCCGACGCGCCGCTGTTCATCGATGACTCCCCCAACATGTCGCTGATGGAGATCAGGGCCAAGTGCCGGCGGCTCAAGCAGCGGCACGACCTGAAGCTGGTGATCATCGACTACCTGCAGCTCATGTCCTCGCCGCGCCGCGTCGAGAACCGGCAGCAGGAGGTCTCCGAGATGTCGCGCTCCCTCAAGCTGCTCGCCAAGGAACTGGAGGTTCCGGTCGTCGCCCTCTCGCAGCTCAACCGCGGCCCCGAGCAGCGCACCGACAAGAAGCCCATGCTGTCCGATCTGCGCGAATCTGGATCTATCGAGCAGGATGCGGATGTTGTGATCCTTCTGCACCGTGAGGATGCGTACGAGCGGGAGTCGCCGCGGGCCGGGGAGGCCGACCTGATCATCGCGAAACACCGCAACGGCCCGACCGCGACCGTCACGGTGGCCTTCCAGGGGCACTACAGCCGCTTCGTCGACATGGCACCCGGTTAAAAATCAGGAGATACGGAACGGGCGGTGGTGTCTGTTCACGCTCACCCGCGCCGCCCCTGATGCCACGATGGGATGATCATGCGCTTCGCGATCAACGTGCCGAACTTCGGCGACTTCGCGGATCCGGGGACGTTCGCCGAGCTCGCGCGGCGCACCGAGGCGTCCGGCTGGGACGGCCTGTTCGTCTGGGATCACGTCGTGCACCACAAGGACGTCAGGCGGGATATCGCGGACCCGTGGATCCTGCTGACGGCCGCCGCGCTCGCGACCAGCAGGATCCGCCTGGGCACGATGATCACGCCGGTCGCGCGGCGGCGGGTCTCCAAGCTGGCCCGCGAGGTGACCACGCTGGACCGGCTCAGCGGCGGCCGGATGGTCCTCGGCGCCGGGCTCGGGGCGCCGCTGGAGGACGAGTACGCCACGTTCGGGGAGCCGTCCGAGCCGCGGGTGGTCGCCGCCCGGCTGGACGAGGGCCTCACGGCGCTGGACCTGCTGTGGTCGGGTGAGCCGGTCAGCTTCCGCGGCGAGCACGTGGTCGTCGACGGCGTGACGTTCCGCCCGGTGCCGGTGCAGCGTCCCCGGGTGCCGGTGTGGGTCGGCGGCTACTGGCCGAACAAGGCGCCGATGCGCCGCGCCGCGCGCTGGGAC
>JAFAZE010000078.1 GCA_019239975.1 Streptosporangiaceae bacterium | reverse complement strand
CGCCCGCGAGCCAGCCGCGGAGCCGCTGGAACCGCAGGATGCCGTGCAGGGTCTTGGGCGGCAGGCCGACATGCTCGTCGCACAGCCGGCGGAGCTGCCGGCTGCTCAGCCCGGCCCGGCGGGCGGCGGCGCCCACGGTGGCGCGCGGATCAGCCAGGACGCCGACCGCGGCGAGGACCCGCGAGTCCGGCGGGCCGGAGCCGGCCAGTCGTTCCGCGACCGCACCGGTGAGGACGGCGCGGCGCGCGGCCGGGCTGGCGGCGTCCGTCAGCGCGGCCGTAAGCCGCCGCGCGGCGGCCGGGCCCCACACGTCGGCCAGGTCGGCGACGTCGGGCAGGTGGCGCACGGGGGTGCCCGCGATCACCGCGGCCCAGCCGGGGCGGATCCGGATCCCGGTGACGAGCGCGACCTCGCCCACCGGGCAGCGCGCCAGCCGGTCCGCGGGCCGGATCAGGCGGGCGTGCCGCCCGTCCCAGACCAGGTCCAGGCACCCGTCGGGGAGCAGGCGCATGCGCCGGGACCAGCCGGGAACGCCCTGCCAGGTGCACGCCGCCGCCCGTGCGATCGCCGGGGCCGGGCCGTACTCACGGTAGGCGGAGACGACTGGCACCGGGCCATGCCGGATTGCCACCGGCCGGAGCGGGACCGCCATAAGCCCAGTATCGCCTGGCCGGCGAGCGCGCGGCGTGGCCGGTTTGTGCAAGACACCGCCCGCTGGCCGGCCCGAAGCTGACGCGTATGGCGACGACGATGGCGGTGTACCGGGCACCGGCGGACTACGCCGACAGCGCCCACCCGCTGGTGGCGACCCGGGCAGGCGAGCTGTGCGCCGGCGCCCGGGGCCGTCGCGATGCGGCCCGTGCGATCTTCGCTTTCGTCCGCGACCTGCGGTACGAGGGTGGTGACTTCGAGGACCTGGAAATCTACCGGGCCAGCAGCGTGCTGGCTGCCGGGCACGGCTACTGCGTGGGCAAGGCCGCGCTGTGCACCGCGCTGGCCCGCGCGGCCGGCATCCCGGCCCGGCTTGCCTTCGCGGACGTGCGCAACCACCTGGCCTCGCCCCGGCTGCTCGCGGCCATGGGCACCGACACCTTCGCCTGGCACGGCTACAGCCAGCTGTTTCTCGGCGGCCGCTGGGTCAGCGTCAGCCCCACCTTCGACCCGGGCACCTGCCGTCGCGCCGGCGTCCCGCCGCTGGAGTTCGACGGCGAGCACGACGCCCTGCTGCAGTCCTTCGATCCCGCCGGCGCCACGATGCGCTACCTCAGAAGACACGGCACCTTCCACGACGTGCCGGCTCAGTTCCTGGCCGCCGAGATGCCGCGGCTGTACCCCTTCGCCCGTGATCACGGCATCAGCCGGTTCCTGGCCGGCCAGGCCTGATGGCCCGGATCGACTACGACGAGCGCGCCGCGGCCGCATTCGAGGCGGCCCGGCAGCTGCCGTCCGACGGGCTGGCGCAGTGGCGGGACGCGATCGCCCGCTACCTGGCGCCGCAGCCGGGCATGCGGGTGCTGGACGTCGGCGCGGGCACCGGGATGTGGGCCACCGCCCTGGCCGGCTGGTTCGGCATCACCGTGGTGGCGATCGAGCCCGCTGCCGCCATGCGCGCCCGCGCAACCTGCCCTGCCGTGATCGGCGGCGACGCCCGGGCGCTGCCGCTCGGCGCCGCGACCGCGGACGGCGCGTGGCTGTCCACCGTGATCCACCACGTGCCTGACCTGGCCGCCGCAGCCCGCGAGCTGGCCCGGGTGCTGCGCCCCGGCGCCCCGGTCCTGATCCGTTCGGCTTTCGCCGGCCGCTGCCAGCACATCGGGCTGACCCGGTTCTGGCCCGAGACCGTCGCGGTCCTGGACACCTACCCCAGCGCGGCCGACGTGTGCGCGGCGTTCGGCGCCGCCGGGTTCGGCTACCTGGCCCTCGAGCCGGTCAGCCAGGTGACCGCCAGTTCGCTGGCCACGGTGGCCGCCAGCCTGCGGCGTGCGGCGCACACGCCTCTGACGCTCATCAGCGACGACGCCTACCAGGCCGGCCTGGCCCGGCTGCGCGCCGCCGCCACCGAAACCGGGCCCGTGACCGACGTTCTCGACCTGCTCGTCTTTCGCAACGCCACCACACAGTGACCGCATGTATCTGAACGGCCCTGCCGCCCTCCGTGTTGCCGGGGACCTTCCCCGCCACGTGCACGGCGTACGGGATCCCGTCCATTCACGAATTCGGCGTCATCTCGGAGAACCCGGAATTCCGCCAGGAATGGGTCCGCATCCGCCGGGCGCCTGGTGACAGTTACAACCCGCGCTACCTCCTCGAGATCAGCCCCGGTGACACCGGACACGCCTGGTACGGCGCACATCCGCTTCGCCTGTCGTGGGGACAGCCGGGACGCGCCGCCACGCCGAAGGCCAGCGCGTGCCCGTCGTCCGCCGGACCGTACGTGCCCGGCGTTCGCTGATTCCCCGCAAGCGCATCGCACCGCACGGGAGGCGCCGAACCAGCGCAGGTACGTAGCATGCGGACATGGAGACCCGTTTCCGCGGCTGGACCGAACAGGCCTACGCGGTGCTGCTCGAGCTGGACGGCGACCCGTCACAGCAGACACGGGAACGGGTCCGGCGGGACCGCGAGGCGCAGGTACGGCAGCCGATGATCGGCCTGCTCAGCGACCTCGCCGACGTGGACTCCTGGTACGAGGACTTCGCCGTGTGGCGCTACGCCAGCACCGCGTTCTGGTGGCAGAACCAGTGCGCGATCGTGCGGGTAGCCCCCGCGGTCGAGATCGGGTTCCGGTTCAGCCTCGACGGCCTGCGGGTCGCCGCCTCCTGGCGGTACGCCAGCTCGGAGCGCATCGCGCTGTTCCGTGCGGCGGTCGCCGCGGACGCAAGCGGGCGGGCGTTGCAGGATCTGGTGGCGTCACTGGCCGCCGACGGACACGAGGTCCTCGGTGATGTCATGAGCCGGGTCCCGCGCGGCTACCCTGCCGCTCACCCGCGAGCCGCCTTGCTCAGGCACCGCTCGCTCGTGGCCGCCCGCGTCATCGAAGCCGAGAGCGTCCGCGACGTGCGGCCGGTCTACCAGGCGTGCGAGCGGCTCCGGCCCTTGCTCACCTGGCTCGCCGAACACACCGCCGCCGCGGCGCCAGCGTGACCCCCGGCAGCCTCCGGCTCGTCGGAGCTCGCAAGCTTACGATGCTGTCATGAGCAGCAGCATGACCAAGGCCACCTTCACCCGGATGCGGGATGGGACTGCTGAGGAGTACGCCCTCATCAGCGAGCGGGAGGCCGCGTACAACCGCACCCTGCACCTGCGCGTGCTGGACGCGGTGCGGGCACTGGGGACGGCGGAGCCGGATCCCGGGTACGCGGTCAGCCGCCTCGCGCACAGCCTGCAGTCCGCGACCCGGGCCGAGCGCGACGGCCGGCCTGTCGACTACGTGGTGGCCGCGCTGGTTCACGACATCGGCGACGGACTGGCCCCGTACTCGCACGGCAGCTACGCCGCATCGGTGCTGCGCCCGTTCGTCTCCGAAGAGCTGTGCTGGATCGTCTCTCACCATCCGCTGTTCCAGCTGCACTATTACGGCGCCCACACCGGCGACGACCCCGACGCCAGGGATGCCTACCGCGACCACCCGTGGTTCGACGCCACGGTCGAGTTCTGCGAGCGCTACGATGAGAACTGCTTCGACCCCGGGTACGACTGGCTGCCCCTCGAGCACTTCGCCCCGGCGGTCGAGGAGGTCTTCTCGCGGGCGCCGGTCTTCCGCTAGCGGGTCAGGCGGGCTGCCACAGCTCGATCCGGTTGCCGTCGGGATCGGTGACCCAGCCGAACCGGCCGACACCCTCCATGTCCTGGGGTTCCCCGGCGACGTCCGCTCCCTTGGCCCGCAGTTGCGTGAGCATCGCATCCAGGTCCCGGACCCGGAAGTTGAGCATGGCCTGCTGGTCGCGGGACCCGAAGTAGTCGGTCCCGGACTCGAACGCCGCGAACACCGTCGGGCCGGCTTCCTGAGCCCACAGGCCGTTCTCGTCGGCGTCCAGGCCCAGGCAATCGCGATACCAGGCGCTCAGGGCCGCCAGGTCGGCGGCCCGCAGGAAGTACCCGCCGATCCCAAGCACACGTTCCATGCCGCCATCTTGTCAGGACGGCAGCCGGGAAGGGATACGGTCGGCTCGGGGGTTGACCAATAGAAACTGTCAGCGGAAGGAACTGCACATGAAGGCCACCATCGACGGCACGGTCGTTGCCGACGCCCCGGATTCCGACCTGATCGCCATCGAGGGCAACTACTACTTCCCGCCGTCCTCGCTCACCGCCGGGGCATTCAGTGACAGCCCGACGCCGTACACCTGCCCGTGGAAGGGCGTCTGCCAGTACCACGACATCTCGGTGAATGGTTCCACCCATCACGACGCGGCGTGGAGCTACCCGGATCCCTACCCCGCTTCCTTCGACCGCGTCGGCAAGGACTACAGCGGCTATGTCGCCTTCGACAGGCGGCAGATCACGATAGCCGGATAAGACCGGTACGCGCTGTCGCGACGTCAGGCCTGGGCCGGCGCTCGTTCTTTCGCGACAGTGAGCAGCACGGCGGAGTCCTCGACCGCCTCGAGGTTATGCCGGGCGGCGGGCACGATCAGCAGGTCGCCTTCGCGTGCCTCCCACGCGTCGGCTCCAGCCGTGATCCGCACCCGCCCGCGCAGCACGACGACGGTGGCCTCGCCCGGGTTCTCGTGCTCGGCCAGTGACCTGCCTTTGACCAGCGTCACCAGCGCCTGGCGGAGCACGTGCTCATGTCCGCCGTAGACAGTTTCGGCGCTGCGACCGCTCGGCGCCGACCGGGCCCGCTCGAGATGCTCACGAGCCAGGGCGTCCAGGGAGATCTTCTGCATCCCCCGAGTGTCGCAGATACCCGGCCGCACTCCCGCTGCCCCTGCCGCCCCGCGCTGGACAGGGAGCGTAGGCTCAGCCGCCGATGGCCGTGGCGATGATGGCCTTGGCTTGTTCCTGGATGGCGGCGAGGTGGTCCGGGCCGCGGAAGGATTCCGCGTAGAGCTTGTAGACGTCCTCGGTGCCGGACGGGCGGGCGGCGAACCATCCAGACTCGGCGATCACCTTGAGGCCGCCGATCGGCGCGCCATTGCCCGGGGCCGTCGTCAGCGCCGCGATGATCTTCTCGCCCGCGAGCTCACTGGCCCGCACCTGTTCGGGGGAGAGCCTGGCGAGCGCTTCCTTCTGCTCGCGGTTGGCTGGGCTGTCGATACGGGCGTAGGCGGGATCCCCGTAGCGGCCGGTGAGGTCACGATAGAGCTGTGACGGCGACTGCCCGGTGACCGCCGTGATCTCCGATGCGAGCAGCGCGAGGATGATCCCGTCCTTGTCGGTCGTCCACACCGACCCATCGCGCTGCAAGAACGATGCCCCGGCACTCTCCTCCCCGCCGAAGGCCACCGAGCCGTCCAGCAGGCCGGGCACGAACCACTTGAACCCGACCGGCACCTCAAGCAGCGTGCGCTCCAGGCCCTCAGCCACCCGGTCGATCATCGACGAGCTGACCAGCGTCTTGCCGACGGCGGCTTGCCGCGGCCAGCCGTCACGGTGCTGGTACAGGTAGCTGATAGCGACCGCCAGGTAGTGGTTGGGGTTGAGCAGTCCCGCGTCGGGCGTGACGATGCCATGCCGGTCCGCGTCGGTATCGTTCCCGGTCGCGATCGTGAACTCGTGCTGGCGACGGATCAGGCCGGCCATGGCGTACGGGGATGAGCAGTCCATCCGGATCTTGCCGTCCCAGTCCAGGGTCATGAACCGGAACGTCGGGTCTACCTCCGGGTTGACCACGGCCAGATCCAGGCCGTAGCGCTCGCCGATCTCGCCCCAGTACGCCACGCTGGCGCCGCCAAGCGGATCGGCGCCGACGCGCACCCCTGCGTTCTTGATGGCGGCCAGATCCACCACGCGTGCCAGAGCCGACACGTAGCCGTCGAGGAAGTCGAACTTCCTCGTCGTGCCGGCCGCGACGGCCTGCGCATAGGGTATCTGGCGTACCGCCTTCAGCCCGCTGCCGAGGAGCTCGTTGGCCCGGTCCTGTATCTCCCGGGTGACGTCGGTGCCGGCCGGCCCGCCGTCAGGCGGGTTGTACTTGAACCCGCCGTCAGATGGCGGGTTGTGCGAAGGCGTGACCACGATCCCGTCGGCCTGGGGTCCGTGCCCGGGCCCGTTATGCGCCAGGATCGCGCGGGATACCGCCGGGGTCGGGGTGTACCCGCCGCGGGAATCTATCAGCACCCGGACGTCGTTGGCGGCTA
>JAFAZE010000160.1 GCA_019239975.1 Streptosporangiaceae bacterium | reverse complement strand
CGTAGGCTGAGCCGACGGTTTTACAGACCGCTCCCTTTGGCCACTCGGGCAACCTGCCGGACGCCGTCGTTCGGGACGGCAGAGAGAAGGATAGCGGACAACCCGCGTGCGATGCGACGCCGGCCGCAAGCGCAACCCCGCTCGCCCGTAGCACCGGGCCGGCCCGCCATGAGCAACCGTCAGCACGCCGGGCGGGGAAGAGCACGTCCGGTATGACGGCGAGAGCCGTGCCGTCTAGCCTGTAGCCATGCCCAGTGAGTCCAGTTTCGACATTGTGAGCAAGATCGACCGCCAGGAGGTCGACAACGCGCTCAACCAGGCGGCGAAGGAGATCAGCACACGCTTCGATTTCCGCGGCGTGGGCGCGTCCGTCGCGTGGTCGGGCGACCACGCCATCAGCATCAGCGCAAACAGCGAGGAGCGCGCCAAGGCTGTCCTCGACGTCCTCAAGGACAAACTGGTCAAGCGCGGCGTCTCGCTCAAGACCCTCGATACGTCCGACCCGAAGCCTTCCGGCAAGGAGTACCGCATGACGGTAAACCTGAAGGAGGGCATCACTCAGGAGAACGCGAAAAAGATTTCAAAGATCATCCGGGACGAGGGACCGAGCGGTGTCCGGGCCCAGGTCCAGGGGGAAGAGCTCCGGGTGTCGTCCAAGAAGAAGGACGACTTGCAGGCAGTCATCAGCCTCCTTAAGGGCAAGGACTTCGACTTCGCCCTGCAGTTCGTCAACTACCGTTAGGGCTCCCAGCGCCCGGACATGCTCTTCATGGAGCTTTCGGGTCGCATACGACACCCTGGTTTCCGCGATCATGTTGGGTGTCCGTTTTATCCTTTTGCGGAGGGGCGACAACGGCGAAGCGCCGCGCCAGGCCCAGCGCCGTACGAAGCGAAGCGCCGCACCACGCGAAGCCACCGCACCACGCGAAGCCACCACACCACGCGAAGCGCCGCGCCAGGACCCAGCACCGCGCACCAGGCTAGGGTCAGCGCGGGTAGCCGGCCAGGGCCTCCAGGCGGCGGACGCGCTCGCCGGTAGGGGGATGCGTGATGAACAGGCGGGACAGGCCGTCGCACGGGAACGGGTGCGCGATCATCAGGTGGCCCACGGAGGCGAGCGGCCCGCTCGGGGCCAGCGGCAGCATGGCGGCGCCGGAGTCGATCTTCCGCAGCGCGCTGGCCAGCGCCAGCGGGTCACCCGCCAGCAGCGCTCCCGTCGTGTCGGCGCGGTACTCCCGCGACGAGGGCACCGCGAGCTGGATGACGAGCGCTGCGAGCGGGCCGAACACCAGCAGCAACAACTCCTCGACCAGGCCCGGATCCCGCGTGTCGCCGCCGCGGCCACGCAGCAGCCAGCCGACGCTCGCGGCGGACGTGATGACCGCGGCCAGCCCGGCGGACGCCGACGAGACCAGGATGTCCCGCCGCGACACGTGCGCGAGCTCATGGCCGAGAACACCGCGCAGCTCCTCGGGGGAGAGCGCGCGCAGCAGGCCTTCGGTGCAGCAGACCGCGGCGGACCGGGCCGTGGTGCCGACGGTCAGGGCGTTGGGCTGCATCGCGGGGGATACGAACAGGCGGGGAACCGGCAGCCGCGCGTCGGTGCACAGTTCCCGCACGATCCGGTACAGCTCGGGCCGTTCCACCTCTCCAACGGGACGCGCTCGCAAGGCTGAAAGCACGATCCGTTCGGCAGAAAAATAAATGATCCACCCCAGCCCGGCTACGATGCCGCAGGCAGCCGCGAGCCCAGCATCCCCGCCGGCCGCCGCGCCGCCCAGGAGGGCGAGGCAGGTGAGGCCGCCGGCCAGGACCGCGCCCCGCAGCCCGTTACCGTGCACGGCCGTCAACCTCCCTCACCCGGCGGAGCGGCGGACCGGTCACCGTCCGCGGCGAAAGCGAGCCGCAGGCTAACGAGCCGCTGGCAGCGGTCCAGTCCGTCTAACGGAAAGCTACCGCCCGCGCGTTCCCCGGACTATCCGCTACGTGACATCCGTCACACCGAAATGCCGGGAGACGAAGTTCTTACGGCAAACAAGGGGGAACCGCCGATGTGGCGAGGAAGCTGGCAGGATCCCGGAAGTACGCCACACCGGACACGAGTGATTGCCAGTACCCGTTGCGGCGTAAAATTAAACGCGTCCTACACTCACGCCCCCGGCCGTGGGGAGGCGCCTCGAGAAGCGCCCGGCCGCGGCGTGCGGAGGAGGTCTTAGCACTGTGACCAAACAGGTCCAGAAGCTTGATCACGTCATCATCAGGTTCGCTGGTGACTCCGGCGACGGCATGCAGCTCGCGGGGGACAGGTTCACCCAGGAGACGGCCGTCTTCGGCAATGACCTGTCGACCCTGCCAAACTTCCCGGCCGAGATCCGCGCGCCCGCGGGGACGCTGCCAGGCGTGTCCAGCTTCCAGCTGCACTTTGCCGACCACGACATACTCACGCCCGGCGACGCGCCGGACGTGCTCGTCGCCATGAACCCGGCGGCGCTGAAGGCGAACCTCAAGGACCTGCCGAGGGGCGCCGACCTGATCGTCAACACCGACGAGTTCACCAAGCGCAACCTCGCCAAGGTCGGCTACGACATCAGCCCGCTGGAGGACGGCTCACTCGAGCGGTACAACCTGCACGCGGTGCCGATCACCTCGCTGACGGTCAAAGCGCTCGAGGATTTCGACATCACCAGGAAGGACGCCGAG
Source organism: Streptosporangiaceae bacterium (assembly GCA_019239975.1). Taxonomy (GTDB): domain Bacteria; phylum Actinomycetota; class Actinomycetes; order Streptosporangiales; family Streptosporangiaceae; genus JAFAZE01. Next base: position 2,929 of record JAFAZE010000160.1, on the reverse strand, counting down.
CGCGCGAAGAACATGTTCGCGCTCGGCATGCTGTCCTGGCTTTACGGCCGGCCCGCCGAGTCCACGCGGAACTTCCTGCAGGCCAAGTTCGCCAGGAAGCCCGAGATCATGAAGGCGAACCTGGCCGCGTTCGGCGCCGGCTGGAACTTCGGCGAGACGACCGAGGCTTTCTCGGTCCGGTACGAGGTCAGGCCGGCCTCGCTGGCGCCCGGCACGTACCGCAACATCACCGGGAACACCGCGCTGGCCTACGGGCTGATCGCCGCGTCCAGGCTGGCCGGGCTGCCGTTGTTCCTCGGCTCCTACCCGATCACCCCCGCCTCCGACGTGCTGCACGAGCTGGCCAAGCACAAGCGGTTCGGCGTCCGCACGTTCCAGGCGGAGGACGAGATCGCCAGCGTGGGCGCGGCGCTGGGCGCCGCGTTCGGCGGGTCGCTGAGCGTCACCACGACGAGCGGGCCGGGCATGGCGCTCAAGGCCGAGACCGTCGGCCTGGCGGTCTCCGTGGAGCTGCCGCTGATCGTCTGCGACATCCAGCGGGCGGGGCCCTCCACCGGCATGCCGACCAAGACCGAGCAGGCGGACCTGCTGATGGCGCTGTTCGGCCGCAACGGCGAGTCGCCCGTGCCGGTCATCGCGGCCGCCAGCCCGTCGGACTGTTTCCACGCGGCGATCGAGGCGGCGCGGATCGCGGTCACCTACCGCACTCCGGTGGTCCTGCTGTCCGACGGGTACCTCGCCAACGGGTCGGAGCCGTGGCGTATCCCGGACATCGCGTCGCTTCCGGACCTGAGCTCCGCGTTCTCGTTCGCCCCATCCCTCGGCGAGGCGGCCGGCGGCGAAGCGGCCGCGAATGGAGACGGGGAGTTCCAGCCGTTCCGCCGGGACCCGGCGACGCTCGCCCGGCCGTGGGCGGTCCCCGGCACGCCGGGGCTCGAGCACCGGATCGGCGGCATCGAGAAGGCCGACGGCAGCGGGACGATCTCCTACGACCCGGACAACCACGACCGGATGGTGCGGCTGCGCCAGGCCAAGATCGACGGTATCGCGGCCGGGATCGGCCCGCTCGAGGTGGACGACCCCGACGGCGACGCCAGGGTGCTCGTGCTCGGCTGGGGATCCACGTTCGGCTCGATCGGGGCGGCCGTCCGGCGGGTACGCAACGCCGGTCACTCCGTGGCGCAGGCGCACCTGCGGCATCTCAACCCGTTCCCGTCCAACCTGGGTGAGGTGCTGCACCGCTACGACAAGGTGCTGGTCCCGGAGATCAACCTCGGCCAGCTCGCCCTGCTGCTGCGCGGCCGCTTCCTGGTCGACGTGATCTCCTACAACCAGGTTCGCGGCCTGCCGTTCCGCGCGGCTGAGCTGGCTGAGGTCATCGAGGATGTGATCGGTCATGCATGACGGGATCAAGGAACAGAACGGGCACCGGCTAGCCTCGCTGGCCCTCGTTCCCCGGGCGGCCGGCCTGGCCACCAAGGACTTCAAGTCCGACCAGGAGGTCCGCTGGTGCCCGGGGTGCGGTGACTACGCGATCCTCGCCGCGTTCCAGGCCTTCCTGCCCGGGCTCGAGGTGCCGCGGGAGAACGTGGTGGTCGTCTCCGGCATCGGCTGCTCGTCCCGCCTCCCGTACTACGTGAACACGTACGGGATGCACTCCATCCACGGCCGCGCGCCGGCGATCGCCACCGGGCTGGCCACCTCACGGCCCGACCTGTCGGTCTGGGTGATCACGGGTGACGGCGACGCGCTGTCGATCGGCGGCAACCACCTGATCCACGCGCTGCGCCGCAACGTCAACATCAAGATCCTGCTGTTCAACAACCGGATCTACGGGCTGACCAAGGGCCAGTACTCCCCCACGTCCGAGCAGGGCAAGGTGACGAAGTCCACCCCGTTCGGCTCGCTGGACCACCCGTTCAACCCGGTCTCGCTGGCGCTCGGCGCGGAGGCCTCGTTCGTCGCGAGGTCCGTCGACTCCGACCGCAAGCATCTCACCTCGGTTCTGCGTGCCGCCGCCGATCACCAGGGCGCGGCGTTCATCGAGGTCTTCCAGAACTGCCCGATCTTCAATGACGACGCGTTCGCGCCGGTCAAGGACTCCGCGGGCAGCGGCCAGCTGATCAGGCTGGAGCACGGCGCGCCGGTCCGGTTCGGCCCCGGCGGTGAGACGGGGCTGCGGTTCGGCCCGTTCGGCGCGCTCGAGCCCGTCCCGGTCGCCGAGGCAACCCCCGGCTCGCTGATCACGCACGACACCTCGCTGGCCGACCCGTCGTACGCGTTCGCGCTGTCCCGGCTGGACTCCGCTGACTTCGCCCGCACACCGATCGGCGTGTTCCGGTCGGTGGACCGGCCTTCCTACGACAGCCTGATGGCCGCGCAGATCGATGACGCGCGGGCCCGGGGCGGCGACGGCGACCTCGCCGCGCTGCTGGCCGGCGGCGACACCTGGGAAGTCAGCTAACGCCTGGGTGCTTCCGCCGTCCCGTCACGACCGCAACACCAGCCGTGACGGCAACGACAGCCGCGAGGGCAACAACAGCCGCGAGGGCAACAACAGCCGTGACGGCAACAGCAGTTACCTCCGCAACACTTGCCGCTACGGCAACACAGCCACGCCCGCAACATCGGCAGCGGCGGCAACACAGCCACGCCCGCAACATCAGCCACACTTCGCAACACCAGCAGCGGCGGCAACACCCGCCCCGCCGACGGCGGCCCGGTGTCGGCCCCACCCGTCACATCAGCACCGCACCTCATGATCGCGGAAACGCGGGTGTCCTATGGGCGCGTCTGTTTTTAACTTGGCGGTTGTTTCGAGTGTTGGGCTGTACGTGTCGGTGCATGGCTTACCGGCGGGTATGCCGGTGAGGGTGATGTGGTGGGCGGTTGCGTGCGCGCGCAGCTGATCGAGGGTGGAGATGCGGGT
>JAFAZE010000146.1 GCA_019239975.1 Streptosporangiaceae bacterium | reverse complement strand
CCCAGGTGATCGTCCGCGAGTCCGCCTGAGCTCACGGCGGCCGCTCAGGCGCCGATGGCGACGCTCGCCTCCTCGGTGTAGACGGAGAACGTGAACGACTCGGTGAAGTAGAGCCGCACCTGCTCCGCGTCGTGGGACAGGTAGCCGATGGACAGGTCCTGGCCGAGCCGCAGCTCGTAGTCGCCGCCGCGCCCGGACAGGACGAACGCGCCGTCGATCGCCGGTGCCCAGATGATGTCGCCGTCCAGGACGCGGGCCAGATGCTCGCGGATCGGGTACCCGTGGTCGCGGGTCTCGCTCACCGCCGTGTACGCGTCGGCGCTCAGCAGCAGCGAGTACGGGCCGCCGACGCCGGCCAGCCGCAGCGCGCTGACCGCCTGGCTCACCAGGTCCGGGTAGTCAGGAACCGCCTCGGGAAGCGTGAGCGCGGAATTCGACGAGCTCCGCCGGATGCCCGTGATCCCCGCCGCCTGGTAGCCCTCGAAGACCGCCCGGTCCTCGGCGAAGGCGATCTTCTTGGCGGCGTCCTTCACCGGCTGCCAGTCGGAGTCCTGTGCGCCCCTCTCGACGTCGTCGATCGCGATCCTGTCCAGCGTGAACGGCACGCGAAGCTCGACGAGCTGCACGGCGCCGCGCAGGCTGGCGACGATCCCGTCGGCGGGCGCGGTGATCTCCGCGCGGTGGCCGGTCCCGACCGCCGCCAGCGCCGCGCCGCCGGGCCCGGTCACGTCCACCACCCGCCGCCCGGCGACGTGCAGCGCGAACGTGCGCTTCGCCTCTTCTTCGATGCTGGCCCAGGCCGCGCCGGAGACGGGGGCGAGCTCCCGGTACAGGTTGTTCATCGCTATCCCTTCAGCGAGCCGATCCCGAGCGAACCGGCGGAGCCGGGCGGGCCGGGCAGGTTGTCGAGGAAGTCCGCCGACGGCGCGAAGAACAGGCCGCCGGTGACCGCGGTGGAGAAATCGAGTATCCGGTCTGTGTTTCCCGGCGGGCGCCCGATGAACATGTTGACGAGCATCTGCTCCGTTACCGAGGGCGTCGCCGCGTAGGCGATGTAGTACGTGCCGAACTCACCGCGTCCCACGTCGCCGAACGGCATGTTGGCCCGCACGATCTGCTGCTGCTCGCCGTTGGCGGCGGTGATCGTGTTCAGGGCGACGTGCGAGTTGGCGGGCTTGACGTCGTCGGGCATCTCGATGTCGTCCAGCTTGCCGCGGCCGATCACACGCTCCTGCTCCTCGACGGGCAGCGCGTTCCACGCCCGCATGTCGTGCAGGTACTTCTGGACGATGACGTAGCTGCCGCCGGAGAACCGGGGGTCGGCGTCGCCGACGAGCGCGGCTCGCTCGCCCACGGCACCGCCGGGCGACTCGGTGCCGTCGACGAAACCGATCAGGTCACGCTCGTCGAAATACCGGAAGCCGTGCACCTCGTCGGCGACGGTGACCGCGCCCGCGAGGCGGCGCATGACCTGGGCCGCGAACTCGAAGCACATGTCCATCCCGTCGGCCCGGACGTGGAACAGCAGGTCCCCGGGTGTCGAAACCGCGACGTGCCGTGATCCGGCCAGCTCGCGGAACGGGTGCAGCTCCGCCGGGCGCGGCCAGCCGAACAGCCGGTCCCAGGCTGCCGATCCGATCGCGGCCACGGCGGCGAGCCCCGCGTCCGGAACCCGGAAGCCGACGGACCGCTGCAGTCCCGCCATGTCCCCGAGCAGGCCGACGACGGCCTCCTCGCCACCAGGGTCGATGGTCACGACCAGGAAGATCGCCGCGGCGGTCAGCGGGGTCACCACCGGCTGCGGCAACGGCTGCCCCGGCTGCGATACCACGGACACGATATGCCCTCCTTCGCCTCGGGTAACACCGGCATCAACCGCGGGTGAGGCAAGCCTCCCATAGGGGCGCCTGCCGCAGGGGGCGACCCCGTGTGATCCGCTGTCATCCCGGGCTCCTCCCTCCCTGGACCTCCTCCCCCCGGACCTCCTCCCTGCCGCCGGAGCTCCTCCCCCTCGCCCGGACCTCCTCCCCTGCCGCCGGACCTCGCGGGCGATGTGGCAGCCTTGGGTTCATGGAGACGTATGACGTGATCGTCCTTGGCGCCGGGCCGACCGGGGAGAATGTCGCGGCGCGCGCGGTCCGGGGCGGCCTGTCAGCGGCCATCGCGGAGTCCGAGCTCGCCGGCGGGGAATGTTCCTACTGGGCGTGCGTGCCGAGCAAGGCCCTGCTGCGGCCGGCCGCCGTCGCGGACGAGGCGGCCCGCGTCGAGGGCGTGACCGGCACGCGCCTGGAGCCGGAAGCGGTACTGGACCGCCGTGACCGCTTCACGAAGAACTGGAAGGACGACGGCCAGGCCGAGTGGATACGCGGAGTCGGGGTTGACTTCTTCCGTGGCGTGGCACGTATCACCGGCGTTCGTTCGGTAAAAGTCGGGGACGCCGAGCTGCACGCCAATCATGCGGTCGTTGTGTGCACGGGCACCCGTGCGGTCGTTCCGCCCGGGCTCACCGCGGCGCGGCCGTGGACCAGCCGGGAGGCGACGAGCGCGCGGTCGGTGCCGCGGCGGCTGGCGATCGTCGGCGGCGGGGTGGTCGGCTGCGAGATGGCCGCCGCGTGGCAGGCGCTCGGCTCGCAGGTGACGATGCTGTCCCACGGGCGGCTGCTGGAGCGGGTGGACGAGTTCGCCGGCGACCTGGTTGCCGACGGGCTGCGCGCCGCCGGGGCCGACGTCCGGCTCGGGGTGAGCGTCACCGAGGCGGCCCGGGAGGCGGACGGCACCGTGACTCTCAGGCTGTCCGGCGGGACGACGGTGGTCGCCGACGAGGTGCTGGCGGCGACCGGGCGGGCGCCGCGCACCGATGACATCGGGCTCGAGGCCGTCGGCCTCACGCCGGGGTCGTGGCTTGACGTCGACGACACCCTGCGAGTGCGCGGGGTGCGGGGGGAAGGGGAGGAGGCCGGGGGCTGGCTGTACGCGGCCGGCGACGTCAACCACCGGGCGCTGCTCACCCACATGGGCAAATACCAGGGGCGGATCTGCGGGGACGCGATAGCCGCCCGGGCGAGCGGGCGCGAGCCCGCGGTGACCGACTGGGCGGATCACGCGTGCGTGCCGCAGGTGATTTTCACGATGCCGGAGGTGGCCTCGGTGGGGCTTTCGGCCGCGCGGGCGGAGCAGGCCGGGTACCGGGTGCGCGTGGTGGACTACGATCTCGGCAACGTCGGCGGCGCCGCGCTTCTCGCTGACGGGTACACGGGGCGGGCGCGGATCGTGGTCGACGAGGACCGCCGGGTGCTCGTCGGCGCGACGCTCGCCGGGCCGGGCGTCGGCGAGATGATCCACGCCGCCACCGTGGCCATCGCCGGTGAGGTACCGCTGGAACGGCTGTGGCACGCCGTCCCCTCCTTTCCGACGGTCAGCGAAGTGTGGCTTAGGCTGCTAGAGACATACGGGTTGTGAGATGCATTCGGTTGGCCTTGTACTGCACCCGCAGCGCGACTCGGCGGAGGCCGTGGACGCCATCCTCGGCTGGGCGGCGCGCAGAAACGTCACCGTCTACGGCATCGAGGACGAGATCGAGCGGCTGAACTGCGCGGCGATCGGGGTGGCGGCGGAGGAGATCGGGAAACACGCCGACCTGCTGGTGAGCCTCGGCGGTGACGGCACCATGCTGCGTGCGATGCGGCTGTCCGACGGCCAGTCGGGACCGGAGCCGCCGGCGCCGGTGCTCGGGGTCAACCTCGGCAAGCTCGGCTTCCTCGCCGAGGTCGACGTGCCCGATGTGCCCGCCGCGCTGTCCGCCATCGACGCTCACGAGTACACCATCGAGCCGCGGCTGGCGATCGACACCACCGTCGAGGGACAGCCGGTCACGGCGTTCAACGACATCGCGGTGGTCCG
>JAFAZE010000032.1 GCA_019239975.1 Streptosporangiaceae bacterium | reverse complement strand
CCAATAGCCGCTTTCGCCCCAGACGGCACCCTCGTCGCCCTAGTCACCGAAGAAGGCGGCCAAGCCCGCCCCCTCGCGGTCTTCGCCGCCGCCGTTCCATGATCATGGGTCAAAGGGCACCGACAGAGGTGCATTTTGACCCATGATCATGAAAGCCCGCACGCCGAGCCCCGTGGCGCGGGCGGGGTGTGGCGCATGGCAGGCTTGGAGGTGCGTTTAGGGCGAGCCCAGGGCACTGCGCCGCGGGGACGCGGCAGGGGCGGAGCACCGGAAGGAGATCGCAGCGTGTACCGCTGGTACGGCCTGGACGACATACCCGCGGACTGGGGTGAGTGCGTCGCGACGATCGGCGTGTTCGACGGCGTGCACCGCGGTCATCAGCGCGTTGTCGGCCGGGCCGCCGAGATCGCCCGCGAGCGCGGCCTGCCGGTGGTTGTGATCACGTTCGACCCGCATCCGGACGAGGTGATCCGGCCGGGCTCGCACCCGCCGTTCCTGTGCTCGTCGAGGCGCCGCGCGGAGCTGCTCGCGGGCCTGGGCACCGAAGCCGTCTGCGTGCTCCCGTTCACCGTCGGCTTCTCCCGGCTCAGTCCCGACGAGTTCGTCCGGGTCGTGCTCGCCGAGCGGCTGCACGCGAGGGCCGTCGTGGTCGGCGAGGACTTCCGGTTCGGCCACAAGGCGGCGGGCGACGTGCAGCTCCTGGCGACGCTGGGGGAGAAGTACGAGTTCACCGCCGAGGGCGTGCCGCTCCTGGTCGCGGACGGCGTGACGATCTCGTCGACGCACATCAGGGAATGCCTCGCCCGCGGGGACGTGGCGGGGGCGGCGCAGGCGCTCGGCCGCCCGCACCGCGTCGAGGGAGTCGTGGTCCGCGGCCGTCAGCGCGGCCGGGCGCTGGGTTTCCCGACCGCGAACCTGGAGACCCCGCCGCACACGGCGATCCCCGCCGACGGCGTGTACGCGGGGTGGCTGGCGAGCCTGGACGCCCACGGCCGTGACGCGCAGCGCTGGCCCGCCGCGATATCCGTGGGCACGAACCCGACGTTCGGCGAGGGGGACCGGACCGTCGAGGCCTACGCGCTCGACCGCGACGACCTGGACCTCTACGGCGTTCACGCGGCGATCGAGTTCGCCGCCAGGCTGCGCGGCACCGTCCGGTTCGGCTCGGTGGAAGCCCTGGTCGACCAGATGCGCCGCGACGTGGACGCCGCCCGCGACCTCACCGGCCAGGAACCCGCCGAGCGGAATGAGTTAGCCCCGGGGGCTGTTCTAGCTGGAAGGATCAGTTCCGTTTCGGTCCGTGGTACCCTGAAACGCTGCCGGTACAGTACCGGCTGAGATCTGCTGCACCCTCATGCGGCGATCTCGCGGGGATCAGCCGCCGTCAGGCACCGCCCGTTCGCGGCACCCTGAGCCCCGGCAGCGATACGCACCCAACAGAAGCGATACGCATTTTTAGTCTAAGGAGCCACGTGCCGCTCGACACCGCCGTCAAGAAGCAGATCTTCGCGGAGTACGCGACCAGTGAGGGTGACACCGGTTCGCCGGAGGTCCAGGTCGCGCTTCTGACCCGCAGGATCAATGACCTGACCGAGCACCTGAAGGTGCACAAGCACGACCACCACAGCCGGCGTGGGCTGCTGCTGCTGGTTGGCCGCCGCCGTAGGCTGCTGAAGTACGTGGCCAAGACGGACATCACCCGGTACCGCGCGCTGATCGAGCGTCTCGGCCTGCGCAGGTAGCGGCGTGAGCCGTGCCCGCGCGTCCCGCGCCGCGCGGTTGCCGCGCGCGTAACACAGGGCACGGTCCGCGAGATAACTGAAGAGAAGCGACAACTACATCCCGTAGCCCCCGGCCCCGAGCGCCAAGGGCCGGTCCTCGGTAGTGGTCCCCGGATCAGGTACTGAACGTAGCCGGTACCGAGCCGAGGGCTTCGATCGAAGACCGGCCGGCGGCCTGCGGCAGGCCCGCAAGGGCCACGACAGGCAAGCCACAGCCGAGTAGGCACGGCGGCGGGTGGGTGCGGGATCTACCGCAAGGAGGTCTCACCCGTGAAGGGTGTGCGAAGCGCCGAAGCCGTCATCGACAACGGTGAGTTCGGCGTACACAAGATCAGATTTGAGACGGGCAGGCTGGCCCGTCAGGCCACCGGTTCCGCCACCGCCATCCTCGACGACGAAACCGTCGTGCTGTCGGCGACGACCGCCTCGAAGCAGCCGAAGGAAGGCCTGGACTTCTTCCCGCTCACCGTGGACGTGGAGGAGCGGATGTACGCGGCGGGCCGGATCCCCGGCTCGTTCTTCCGCAGGGAGGGCCGCCCGTCCGAGGACGCGATCCTCACCTGCCGGCTCATCGACCGGCCGCTGCGGCCGAGCTTCGTGAAGGGGCTGCGGAACGAGATCCAGATCGTCGAGACGATTCTCGCGCTCGACCCGCAGCACCTGTACGACGTGGTGGCGATCAACGCCGCGTCGATGTCGACCCAGCTGGCCGGGCTGCCGTTCTCCGGCCCGATCGGCGGCGTCAGGATCGCGCTGATCAAGGACCAGTGGGTGGCGTTCCCGACCCACGAGCAGCTCTCGCAGGCGACGTTCGACATGGTCGTCGCGGGCCGGGTACTTGAGGACGGCGACGTCGCCATCATGATGGTGGAGGCCGAGTCCACGCCGGAGACGCTGAAGCTGTTGGCGGACGCCGGCAGCACGCAGGCTGTCGCGCCGACCGAGGAGACGGTCGCCGAGGGTCTCGAGTCGGCCAAGCCGTTCATCAAGGCGCTGTGCGAGGCGCAGAAGATGCTCGCCGCCGAGGCGGCCGAGGCCGGGATCAGCGGCACCCCGGGTGTCGAGTACCCGGTCTTCATCGACTACACCGACGATGTCCACGAAGCCGTGGCGGGCGAGGTGTCCGACGAGCTGGCGAAGGCGCTGACGATCGCGGGCAAGCACGAGCGGGAGGCCGAGACCGACCGGGTGAAGGCGCTCGCCATCGAGCGGCTGGCCGACCGGTTCGAGGGCCGTGAGAAGGAGATCGGTGCCGCGTTCCGCTCGCTGACCAAGAAGCTGGTCCGGGAGCGGATCATTCGCGACGGCCTCCGCATCGACGGTCGCGGCCTGACCGACATCCGGCCGCTGTCCGCCGAGACGCACGTGCTGCCGCGGGTGCACGGGTCCGCGCTGTTCGAGCGCGGCGAAACCCAGATCCTCGGCGTGACCACGCTGAACATGCTCCGCATGGAGCAGATGATCGACACGCTCAACCCGGAGCGCACCAAGCGCTACATGCACAACTACAACATGCCGCCGTACTCGACCGGTGAGACCGGCCGGGTCGGGTCGCCCAAGCGGCGCGAGATCGGGCACGGCGCGCTGGCCGAGCGCGCGCTCATCCCGGTGCTGCCCACCAGGGAGGAATTCCCGTACGCGATCCGGCAGGTGTCCGAGGCGATCGGCTCGAACGGCTCCACGTCGATGGGCTCGGTCTGCGCCTCTACGATGGCGCTGCTGGACGCCGGCGTTCCGCTGAAGGACATGGTGTCCGGCATCGCGATGGGCCTGATCCACGAGGGCGGCCAGTACGTGACGCTGACCGACATCCTCGGCGCCGAGGACGCGTTCGGCGACATGGACTTCAAGGTGGCCGGCACCGAGCAGGTGATCACGGCGCTGCAGCTTGACACCAAGCTCGACGGCATCCCCGCCTCGGTGCTCGGCGCCGCGCTGAAGCAGGCGCGTGCCGCCCGGATGACCATCCTGGGCGTGATGCGCGACGCGATCAGCCAGCCGAGCGAGATGTCCCCGTTCGCCCCGCGGATCATCACGCTCAAGGTCCCTGTTGACAAGATCGGCGAGGTCATCGGCCCGAAGGGCAAGATGATCAACTCGATCCAGGACGACACGGGCGCCGAGATCACGATCGAGGACGACGGCACGATCTATGTCGGCGCGACCGACGGGCCGTCCGCCGAGGCGGCGCGTTCCGCGATCAACGCGATCGCCAACCCGCACGTCCCCGAGGTGGGGGAGCGGTTCCTCGGCACGGTCGTGAAGACCACGACGTTCGGCGCGTTCGTGTCGCTGCTGCCCGGCAAGGACGGCCTGCTGCACGTCACCCAGATCCGCAAGCTGCACGGCGGGAAGCGGATCGAGAACATCGACGACGTGATCCACATCGGCGACAAGATCCAGGTCGAGATCCGCGAGGTGGACGACCGCGGCAAGCTGTCGCTGGTCCCCGTCGAGGTCATCGAGCGTGAGGCGGCCGGCGAGGACCTGGGCGGCGGCGAGCAGCACGGCGACCGCGGCGACCGGCCGCACCGGGGTGACCGGGACCGAGGGGACCGGGACCGCGGTGACCGTGGCGACCATGACCGCGGGGACCGTGGCGGCGACCGCGACCGCGGGGAGCGCGACGGGCATGAGGGCTCGCGCCGGACCCGGCACCGTACCCGGGGGCACCGCGAGTAAATGACTACCGAACGAGTAGCTGGTTCCCGCTCCACAGACGACGCAGCCGTGCGCCGGTCCGTCCTGCCGGGCGGCCTGCGCGTGGTCACCGAGTACCTGCCGTCGGTACGGTCGGTGGCGCTCGGCATCTGGGTCGGCGTCGGATCGCGGGATGAGGACACCGAGCACGCGGGTGCGACGCACTACCTGGAGCACCTCCTGTTCAAGGGCACCAGGCGGCGCACCGCGCTGGAAATCTCCTCGGCGATGGACGCGGTCGGCGGCGAGATGAACGCGTTCACCGCCAAGGAGTACACGTGCTATTACGCGCGGGTGCTCGACGCCGATCTGCCGCTGGCGATCGACATCCTGTCCGACATGGTGACCGGTTCGCTGATCGCGCCGCGTGACGTCGACGCCGAGCGCAACGTCGTCCTCGAAGAGATCGCCATGAACGACGACGACCCGGCGGATTCGGTGCACGAGGCGTTCACCACCCAGCTGTTCGGCGACACGCCGCTCGGCCGGCCGATCCTCGGCACGGTGGACTCCATCAACGCGATCACCAGGGACCAGATCAACGAGCACTACGTCGCGAGGTACACACCGCCGCACCTGGTGGTCGCGGCGGCGGGCAACCTGGATCACGACATGGTCGTGTCCGGAGTCCAGGGCGCCTTCGGCGAGGCGCTCGACGGCGGCCAGGCCGTGCCCGCGCGGCCGCGGCTGCGCGGCGACGGCGGCCTGTGGGAAGGGTACGGCCCGGCCGCCGGCACCGGGGTCAAGCTCGTGTCGCGCGGCATCGAGCAGGCCAACCTGGTGCTCGGCTGCGAGGGGCTGGCCAGGACCGATGACCGCCGGTTCGCGCTCGGCGTGCTGAACGCCGCGCTCGGCGGCGGCATGTCGTCCCGGCTGTTCCAGGAGGTGCGGGAGAAGCGCGGCCTCGCGTACTCCGTCTACAGCTTCTCCGCCCAGCACGCCGACACCGGTCTGTGGGGCATCTACGTCGGCTGCCTGCCGTCCAAGGCCGATGAGGTGCTGTCCATCTGCGCCGACGAGGTGGCCAAGGTCGTGTCAGCCGGGCTCTCCGACGCCGAGCTCGAGCGCGGCAAGGGGCAGCTCCGCGGCTCCATCGTGCTCGGCCTCGAAGACCCGTCGTCGCGGATGAGCCGCCTGGGCAAGTCGGAGCTCGTCTATCCGCGCCTCGAGCCGGTCGACGAGGTGCTCGCCGGCATCGACGCGGTGACCCACGATGACGTGCGCGCCATCGCCGCCGAGGTCCTCACCCGCCCGAAGGCCCTCGCGGTGGTCGGCCCGTTCGACGACCCCGGCGCCTTCACCTCGTCCGTAAGCTGACCGCCCGCGGCTTCGTCCCCGGCATGGCCGCGCGTCCGCGGCTTCACCGTGGGGCCGTTGGCGCAGATGGCCCCGTCAGACGGGGCCGCTGGCGCATTTGGCCCCGCCGGCATGGGCGCCCAGCCGCCGCGGCGTAGGATCCTGGGCGCAGGAGGGTGGGGAGCGAGGGAGGCGTGATGATCAACGTCGGAGTGCTGGGCGCGCGGGGACGGATGGGGCGCGAGGTGTGCCAGGCCGTCGAGGGCGCCCCGGACCTGAACCTCGCCGCCCAGGTGGACGAGGGCGACGGCCGGGACGTGCTGACCGGCTGCGACGTGGTGGTCGACTTCACCCACCCCGGCGCGGTCATGGACAACCTGCGCTGGTGCGTCGAGCACGGGCTGAACACCGCCGTCGGCACCTCCGGGTTCGGCGAGGACCGCCTCGCCGAGGTGAGCCGCTGGCTGGCGGCGGCCGATGTCCGCGTGCTGATCGCGCCGAACTTCTCGGTCGGCGCGGTCCTGATGATGCGCTTCGCCGCCCAGGCGGCGCGGTTCTTCGACTCCGCCGAGGTCATCGAGCTGCACCACGCCGGCAAGGTGGACGCCCCGTCCGGCACGGCGCTGCGCACCGCCTCGCTGATCAGCGAGGCCCGCGCGAAGGCGGGGCTCGGCGCGCCGCCGGACGCCACGCGGCAGGAGCTGCCCGGGGCGCGCGGCACGGTCAGCGGCGACGTCCACGTGCACGCGGTGCGGCTCGCCGGGCTGGTGGCGCACCAGGAGGTGCTCTTCGGCGGGCACGGCGAGGCGCTGACGATCCGGCACGACTCGCTGGACCGCGCCTCGTTCATGCCCGGCGTGCTGCTCGCCATCCGCGGCCTGCCGACCCTGCCGCCCGGCCTCACCGTCGGCATCGAGCCCCTGCTCGGCCTGGACTGACGGCGGGCAGCGTCCCGGCGGCGGGGCAGCGTCCCGGCGGCCGCGGCGTTACGCTCGCAGTATGTGCCGCAGCATCAAGACCCTGCGCCCGCCGTACGCCGAGCGGGTGACCGACGAGGACATCCGCGCCGCCGCGCTCCAGTACGTGCGGAAGATCAGCGGCTTCCGCGCCCCGGCCGGCCACAACGCCGCCGCGTTCGGGCAGGCCGTCGACGACATCGCCGCCGCGACCGGCCGCCTGCTGGACGAACTCCAGGTGCGCTCCGGCGCGAAGCAGCCCGCCGGGTGAGCCAGGCGCCGCCGGTTACTACCGGTGGGTAGACGTATGCGCCGGCGCGTCGGTAAAGGGGACGCGGGGTACGACACCGGACATGACGATCATGAGGCTGATCCTGAACATCATCTGGCTGGTTCTGTGCGGATGGTGGATGGCGATCCTCTACGCTCTGGCGGGCGTCATCTGCTTCATCCTGATCATCACCATCCCGTTCGGGATCGCGGCGTTCCGAATCGCCGGCTACGTGCTGTGGCCGTTCGGCCGTACGATCGAGATGCGGCGCAGCGCCGGCTTCGCTTCCCTGATCGGCAACATCATCTGGGTCATCCTCCTCGGCTGGGAGCTGGCGATCGGCCACCTGGTGAGCGGCATCGCGCTGTGCCTGACGATCATCGGCATCCCGCTCGGGCTGGCGAACTTCAAGATGATCCCGATCTCGCTGCTGCCGCTGGGGGTTCGCGTCGTCCGGTCCGGCCAGCCCTATCCGGGCTACCGCGCTGGCTCGCGTTACTCCTTACTCGCCGGCCCCCGCCCGTCGCCGCCGAGCGCCTCCGGCAGGTAGACCGCCGCCCCGGACGCGCGGCCGCGCAGCGCTCCCGCCACGCGCCGTGCCATGTGCGCCGGCAGGTACTCCGCCGCCTCGTCCGGAGGGACGAACCGGAAGGCGTCGAGCTCCGATTCCTGCAGCACGATATCCGAGCCGTCTATCAGCGCGCCGCCGTCGAACACGAAGGCCACCACCGGCCGCGGCCGCTCGCCCTCGGGTCCCGCCCAGTCGATGGCGAGCAGCCGGCCGAGCGGGAGGGTGAGGCCGAGTTCTTCGGTCACCTCACGGGCGCAGCCGACGTGCGGCGGCTCGCCCTCCTCGAGGATGCCGCCGGGCAGCGACCAGTGCTCACGGTAGTTCGGCTTGACCAGCAGCACCCGGCCGGCCGGGTCGGTGATCAGCGCCGCCGCCGTCCCGTACATCGTGGGCAGCGTGGCGAACCACGCCGCGGGGTCCAGGAAAGCCATATGTTCCAGACCCTAATGCGTGCACGGAGCGTGCTCGCACGAGTAGCCTCTGCCCTATGCAGAATGACGAGGCCGGGGAGAGCCGGGTCGAGGTTATCGTCACCACGGACACGTCCGGCGCGCCGCACAAGGCAGCCGAAAGCAAGCTGTACGTGATGTTCGACGCGGCCGACCCGGAGGCCGGCAAGCTCTATTTCACCGAGGCCGAATGGGAGGCGTTCGTCCTGGGTGTCAAGGACGGCGAGTTCGACCTGGACGAGGCGGGGAACCTTCCCCCGCTGCCGCCCGCGAACTAACCGGCTGAACCGGGCGGTCCGCATGACCGCGGCCATGTCCGCCGCGAGATGCGGCGCGGCCGCCGCGGCCGTCCCGAGCACCAGCGACGACCGCTCCTTTCCCGACGCCCCGACCGTCACGCTCGGGCATCCGCTGGAGCGGTAGACGAACGTCGCCAGCGGCCGGGTGCCGCCGTAGAACGTGCCGTTGTAGAAGGCCCCGATGTCCATCGGGCAGGCCACCGCGTACCGGGAATCCCAGCGATGGGTGATGACCTGGCAGAGGTCGCGGAACAGCGCCCGCACCCTGGCCGCGTCGTGCTGCGTGACCGGGACCCCGGGGGCCGCCTGCTTCACGCTCGTAACCCGGTACACGGTGACCGTCGTCGCCGCGCCCGCGCCCGCGCACCCGGTCGCGCTGGTGTGCGTCCCGCCGCCCGCGCCGCCCCCGCCTC
>JAFAZE010000025.1 GCA_019239975.1 Streptosporangiaceae bacterium | reverse complement strand
CCCCGCCGCGGCCCGCCGCGGGCCGGCCCTCGGCGTGCCCGGGCCGGACGAACTGGGCAGCCAGCTCGTCCACCCCGAAGACCGCCGCAAGCTGGAGCTGGAGTCCGGGGTCACCTGGGAGCTTCTCAGCGACCTGCTGCCGCACTTGGTGGACTTCATGTTTGTCAGCTACGAGCCGGGCGGGCGGTCCAGCGCCTCCGGCAAGCTGATGCGGCACACCGGGACCGAGTTCGCCTACCTGCTGCGCGGCAAGCTGAAGATCCAGGTCGGCTTCGATGAGTACGCGCTGCAGCCGGGTGATGCGCTGGCTTTCGACTCCTCCGAGCCGCATCTGCTCGTGAACGAGGGCACCGAGCCTGCCGAGGGGATCTGGTTCGTGCTCGGCCGCAGGCTAACGCCCGAATCGCACGCGGCCCGCGTCACGATGCCGGGCGACCGCCCCATACGGGTTCTGCACCGTGGCGGGCCGCACCTCCCCGCGCGGGATGACGCAGCTCACGACCAGCCCTGACGCGCCCTTCCTGGTCTGGCCCGTCCCGCTCGCCGCGGGCGGCGAGCGGGACGGGGCCGCCGTGAGGCGGTACCTGCTTCGTTACCCGAGCGTTGCTGAACCGTGCCGTTGCTGCACCCTTGTGCAGGAGTGCTTGCCGAGTTACTCTCACTAAACACCGCGTACGCCATTACTGAACAGTAAACGTCGGCGGCCCTGACGTCGGCAAGCTCGATGAGGAGACCCATGGCGGATTCGTTTCGTGTCGGACTTGGTGACGTGCCCCCCGTGCCGGGCCTCGGCCCCAGCCAGGGCTGGGTGGGGATGACCGTCCAGTTTCTCGTCGACTCCGCCGGGGCGGGAGCCGAGCACGTGGTCTTCGGGCGCGCCGTATTCGCGCCCGGGCACGCGGAGCACCAGTGGCACCGTCACCCGGGTGCCGAAGAGTTCGCGCTGATCGTGCGCGGGCAGGGGATTGTCCTCGATGGCGACAACCAGATCCCGGTGTCCGCCGGCGACGTCGTTTTCCACCGCAAGGGGGCCTGGCATGGCTTCCGCAACACCTCCAGCTCGGAGGAGGCGGAAATGATCTGGGGCTGGGCCGGAGCCGCCTCGCGTGACGAGGCCGGCTACGAACTGCGCTACCCGCCGGAGTGACGGATGCGCGCGCTGGCTGAGATGGCGGCTGGGTACCGGGGCGGCAGCGGGCCGCGGACCGTGCCGGGGTTGCCGCGGTGAGCGGCTTCGGGATGGCGCGCTGGCGCCGGTCGGCGGGCATCTGGGCGGCGACCGGCCTGCTGTTCGCGCTGAGCGCGATCTTCCAGCCGAAGAGCCTGGGCGGCAGCGCGCAGGCCGCGCTGTGGCCGTTCGCCGCGGTGCTGATGCTGGCCGCGGTGGGCCAGACGCTGGTGGTCCAGCAGCGCGGCATCGACCTCTCGGTGCCGGGGTTCATCTCGCTCACCGTCGTCCTGGTCACCCACATCCCCAACGGGAACCCGGCGAAACTCGGCCCGGCGATCGCGGGCGCGTACGGGATTTGCCTGGCCGCTGGATTGATGAACGGGCTGCTGGTGACCCGGGTCGGGATCACCCCGATCGTTCAGACCCTGGGCATGAACGCGGTCCTGTACGGGATAGACCTCGGCATCTCCCAGGGCACGCCGACCCAGACGACGGGCGCCATGCAGTCATTCACCAGCGCCTCGCCGGCGGGGATCCCGCTGCCTTTGGTGATCACCGTGGTCATCGTGATTCTCCTCGAGTTCACCATCAAGCGCACCGCCTTCGGCCGCCGGTTCGAGGCGTCGGGGGCCAACGCGGCCGCGGGGCGGGCGGCCGGCCTGCGCGGGAACCGGTACCAGTTCTCCGCCTACGTGGGTGCGGCGCTGCTGTACTGCACCGCTGGCGTGCTGCTGGCCGGGATCGTCTCCCAGCCTGACCCATTCCAGGGGAACAGCTACCTGCTTCCGTCGGTGGCCGCCGTCGCGCTGGGCGGCACGTCGTTGCTCGGCGGTGTCGGCAGCGTCATTGCCAGCGCCATGGGTGCCCTGTTCCTCAGCCAGTTGCAGCAATTCGTGCTGGCCACCGGCGCCAGTGCCGCGGTGCAGAACCTCGCCCAGGCGGGCGCCCTGGCCCTCGCGGTCACCGTTTACGGGCTGCGACCTGGCCGGCTGCTGGCCCGGTCGCGGGCGCGGCCGCCGGCAGATCCCCAGGCCCGCGACGGTACCGCCGCCTCGAGACCCGGCCCCTACAACGACCACCGGGCGCCCGTGACATAGCGCTCTGACGCACAGGGCCTGACACGCAGCGCCTGACACGCGGGGCCTTCCTGTTCCATCGCCCCCATCACGCAGCTACGAACGAACCAGTCCGTTACCCGGCAGCAAAGCACGGCCCCACCCTTGGGAGTGACAGATGAGAGAAAATAAAATTAGCGGAGCCAGATGTGGTTCGCGGTGGCCGCGCCTGACGCTCGGGGTCGCGACCGCAGCTGCCCTGTCGATCGCCGTGGCCGCATGCAGCAGCAGCAGCGGCAACAGCAACAACAGCGGCGGCGGCAGCTCAGCGGGCGGCCAGACCAGCGCGGTCTCCAGCAAATACCCGTGGTGCGGCCCCCGGCAAGCGTCGATAGCGCTGGCCGACGGGTTCGGCGACAACACCTGGCGGGAGCTGACCCGGTACTCCGCCGTCACGGTCGCCGCGCAGTGCCCCAGCGTGACCAGGTACGTCTACACCAACGGCGAGGGAAACACCCAGAAGGCGATCGGTGATATCAACTCCCTGGCCGCCCAGGGAACCACCGCGATCGTCGACTTCCCGGATGCCGGTGAGGCCATGCTCCCGGCGCTGACCAAGGCCTACCAGGCGGGCGCGATCGTGGTCCCGTACCGGGTCTTTCCTGGCGGCACGGCCGGGCAGAACTACAACACCTATATATCCACCGACTTCACCTCGGCCGGCGTGTTGTGGGGGCATGACGTGGCCACCGCCCTGCACGGGCAGGGGAACGTGGTATTCCTCGGCGGCCCGCCGGCCAACTCCCAGAGCCTCGCCGAATATCAGGGGCTGCAGAGCGTCTTCAAGAGCTACCCAGGCATTCATGTCATCGGCCAGAAGCCCTACAACGTCACCAACTGGGACCCGGCGCTGACGCAGCAGGTCGTGGCGTCCCTGCTGTCCAAGTACCCGAAGATCGACGCGGTCGTCAGCGACTTCGGCACCGCGCTGGCCGCCTCCTTCCCGCAGTTCCAGAAGGCTGGCCGGAAGATCCCGGTCATCGCCACCGAGGACGGCAACTCACTCGGCTGCGACTGGGCGTCGATGCACCAGACGGACCCCGGCTTTGAGCTGTTCACGGTGTCCTCGCAGACCTGGATGGTGGAGTACGCCATGCGGTACGCCATCGCCCTGGCCACCAAGGGGAAAGTGCCGTCGTCGACCGTGGTTCCGCAGCAGAACTTCGAAAACTCGGTCACCGGCAGCCCGAACAAGCCGGTCTGCGACCAGTCGCTGCCAGCGACCGCCATCATGTCCAGCGGCCTGACGGCGGCCCAGCAGCAGGCCGCGCTGAACGGCGCCATCCCCAGCCTCACCTCGCTGCGCTAGGCCGTCAGGCGAAGGAGTCCGCATGGCAGTGACAGCGCAGCGCGTGCAGGTGCTCAGGCTCGCTGACGTATGGAAGAGCTTTGAGGGGGTGGACGCCCTCAAGGGGGTCACCTTCGAGGCCCAGGCGGGAGAGATACATGCCCTGCTCGGGGAGAACGGCGCGGGCAAGTCGACGCTGATGGCGATCGCGGCCGGCTCGCTCGCGCCGGACCGGGGCCTTATCGAGCTCAACGGCGAGCCGGCCGGCGGAGCGTCGCCGCTGGCGGTGCGCCAGCGCGGGCTGTCCATCGCCTATCAGCATCCCGCCCTGGTCCCCGACCTGACCGTGGCCGAGAACATCGCCATGTGGCTGCCCGATCAGCTGCACGCCGAAGGACGCAACGCCGCGGGGTGGGCGAAGGCGCAGCTCGCCCGAGTCGGCTGCACCGCCGAGCTGGGCCAGCGGGTGGGCAGCCTCAGCGTGGTCCAGCGCCAGCTGCTCGAGGTGGCCAAGTCACTGGCCGCCGGCCCGGCTGTGCTGATCCTCGACGAGCCCACCGCCTCGCTCGGCGCTGAGGAGACCGCCACCTTGTTCGCCGAGCTGCGCAGGCTGGCCGCCGACGGGGTGGCTGTGGTGTACATCACCCACCGGCTGCCAGAGGTGCGCGAGCTGTGCCAGCAAGTCACGGTGCTGCGCGACGGGACGGTCCGCGGCAGCTTCCGGGTGCGGGACGTCTCCGACGGCCGGCTTCTCGAGCTGATCGTCGGGCGGGCGGTGACCACGGAATTTCCGGCCAAGGCCGGCGCCGAGGCGGGGGATCCGGCGGAGCCGCCCGTGCTGGCCGTCGAGCATCTGTCTGACCGGGCTTTCCATGACGTATCGCTGACCGCTTCCGCCGGGGAGATCATCGGGCTGGCCGGCATCGTGGGCAACGGGCAGAGCGAGTTTCTCCGCGCGCTGGCCGGGCTCGGGCACGCGACCGGCCGGGCCGAGCTGCGCGGCGCTCCTCTCCGGCTGGGACGCCCCGCCGCCGCGCTGGAGGCGGGGGTGGTGTACCTGTCGGCCGACCGGCTGAGCGAAGGCTTGTTCGGAACCCTGTCGGTCCGGGAGAACGCCACGGTTTCCGCGCTCGGGCAGCTCAGCCACTGGGGTGTGGTGCGGCAGCGCGCCGAGGCCCGCGCCGTGGAGGCGCAACGGCGGGATCTGTCCATCAGGGCGCCGTCCATCGACGCCAACGTGCTCAGCCTGTCCGGCGGCAACCAGCAGAAAGTGCTCCTGGCCAGGGCGCTGCTGAACAAGCGCGCCGCGCTCCTGCTCGCCGAGGAGCCGACCCAGGGAGTCGACGTCGGCGCCCGGGCCGAGATCTACCGCATCCTCCGCCAGGTGGCCGGCTCAGGTGCCGGAGTGGTCATCGTGTCCTCCGATATCCGGGAGCTGGAGGGGCTCTGTGACCGGGTGGTGGTCTTCTCCTCCGGCCACGTCGTCGCCGAACTGCGCGGCGAACAGGTCAGCGAGGACGCCATCGCCCACGCCATGCTGACCTCGACGCGCCGGCGCGAGCAGGCCACCCGGCAGCAGGCCGAGAGGGCAGCCGAGGCCCGCGGCGGCCGGCCGGCCCGGGCACTGGCCTGGCTGCGCCGGGTGGCACGCGGCGACTACGCCGCCTCCGGCGTGCTCGCCATCGCCATCATCGCCCTGGCTCTGTACACCCAGGCCCACAATTCGCGCTTCCTGTCAACGTTCAACCTGAGTTCGCTGACCGTCCTGATAGCGGCGACCGCCTTCATCTCGTTCGGGCAGGAATGCGTGATCCTGACCGGGGGGATCGATCTTTCCGTGGGGCCGCTGGCCGGCCTCGTCGTGGTCATCGGCTCGTTTTTCGAGAACAACGGCCACGGCGTCCCCGTCCTCGCGGCCGGATTCCTGGTCATGATCGCCGCCGCCGTCGCGGTCGGGCTGCTGAACGGAAGCATGGTCAGATTCGCCCGGTTCACGCCCATCGTGGCGACACTGGTCACCTACATCGCCTTGCAGGGCGTGTCCCTCGTGCTGCGCCCCTTTCAGGGCGGGTACATCTCCTTCTCCATCCTCAACGCCATCAACCACAGCCTCGGGCCGGTTGCCATCGCCTTTCTCGCGGCGGCCGCCGCCGCGGCCGCGATGGAATGGGCGCTCCGCCGGACGCGGTGGGGGCGGAGCATCCGGGCGGTCGGCTCGGATTCCGCCGCCGCGTTCCGGCTGGGAGTCCGGCCGGGCGTCACGGTTATCGGCGCCTACGTGGCCTCGGCCCTGTTCGCATGCGTCGGCGGCGTCCTGCTGATGGCCCAGGTGGGAGTCGGCGACCCGACCCAGGGCGTGAACTACACGCTGGCCTCGGTGACCGCCGTGGTGCTCGGCGGCACCAGCATATTCGGCGGCCGTGGCTCCTTCATCGGAGCGTTGTTCGGTGCCGTACTGGTCGAGCAGTTGCTCAACGTGACGACGTTTCTGCAGCTGTCCCAGGCCTGGCAGTACTGGTTCCAGGGGGTACTGGTGATGGTGGCGGTAGGAATCTACACCCAGGCGCGGACCCGGACCGGCGGCAGTGTGGCCCAGGTAATGCCGTGACCAAAGGAGCATCGAATGCGTGCGCTGGTCTACCCCGCGCCGGGCAAGGCGGAGATCGTCGAGGCCGAGTCACCGACGGCCGGCCCCGGCGAGGTCGTCGTGAGGTCCCGGGTGGTCGGGGTGTGCCACTCCGACCTGGAACTGCTGGCGGGGCGGTACATAATCCCAGTCCGATACCCGGTGACGCCCGGCCATGAGTGGGCCGGGGAGGTCGCCGACGTCGGCCCGGGCGTCGATGACTTCGAGCCGGGTGATCCAGTGGTCGGGGAGTGCGTTGTCGGCCCCGGTGGGCGCGATCACTTCGGGTTCTCCATCCCCGGCGCCGCGGCCGAGCAGTTCACCGCCCGGGCGGAATGGCTGCACAAGCTCCCCGCGCAGCTGACCTTCACCCAGGGAGCGCTGGTGGAGCCGTTCAGCGTCGCCTACGCCGCGGTCCGGGCCGGCGCCATCGACCCGAGCGACCGGGTCGTGGTGCTGGGCGGCGGCCCGATCGGCCTGCTGTCGGCCATGGCCGCGGTCGGCCGCAACGCGGCCGTGACGCTTGTCGAGCCACGCCCCGACCGCAGGGCCAAGGGCGCCGAACTGGGTATCCATGCCGCTCTCGACCCGGCCGCGGGGGACCTGGCCGGGCAGGCCCGCGAGCTGACTCGTGGCGAGCTGTTCGACGTTGTCATCGAGTCCGCCGGGCACCCGGAGGCGATGGCGCAGGCGCTCACGCTCGCCGGCCACCGCGGCCGGGTCGTCTACGTGGGCATCGATGTTGGCAGCAAGGTCCCGGCCGAGCTCGGGCTCATCCAGGCCCGGTCGCTGCGCATCCAGGGCATCGTCGGCTCGGCGGGCGTCTGGCCGCAGGCGATCAGGTTCCTGGCCAGCGGCGTCGTGGACCCCACCCCGATCGTGACCGCGCGCTACCCGCTGCGCGACGCCCCCGCGGCGCTCACGGCGGCCGCCCTGGGCTCCGGCAACATCAAGGTGCACATCGAGGCCTTCTCATGAAGGCCGCCGTCTTCCACGCCCCCGGAGACGTCAGGATCGAGACGGTGGCCGAGCCGTCGCCGCCCGGACCCGGTGACCTGCTCATCAAGGTCACGAAGGCGGCGGTGTGCGGCACCGACAGCGCCGAGTGGGACCACGGCCCGCTGCTGGCCCGGCCGCCGGTGGTGCTCGGCCACGAATTCACCGGGGAGGTGGTCGCCGCCGGCCCGGAGAACAGCGGGTTCCCGGCGGGCGCCAGGGTGGTCAGCGGGGCCGGGATCTCCTGCGGCAGATGTGAATGGTGCGCCGCGGGCCGGACCAACCTGTGCGCCAGCTACCAGACGCTCGGCCTGCACCGGGACGGCGGGCTGGCCGAACTCGTTCTCTCACCGGCATCCATCTGCCGGGCGGTGCCGGACGGTCTCGACGACGTCGGCGCGGCCATGGCCCAGCCGCTGGCCGTGGCCTTGCACGCCGCCCGCCGCGGCCGCGTCGGTCCCGGGCGCTCCTGCGCCGTCATCGGCGCGGGCGGCATCGGGGCCTTCATCGTGGCCGCCGCGGCGGCGCTCGGCGCGACCCCATTGATCGCCGTCGACATCGCGGAGGGCAGGCTCGGCACCGCGGCGGCGCTCGGCGCGACCCACACGGTGAACGCGGAGCGTCAGGACGCCGCCCGCACCGTACAGGCCATTACGGGCCATGAGGGCGCGCACGTGGTGATCGAGGCGTCCGGCGCGCCAGCGAGCCCGGCGGTGACACTGACGATGGTCCGCCGCGGCGGCGACGTCGTCATCGTCGGGCTGCAGCCCAGGCCCTCCCAGATCGACCTGTTCTCGGTGTCCAGCCGCGAGGTGGGCCTGCACGGCACGCTCGCCCACGTTTGCGCCGATGACCTGGGCGAGGCGGTGTCGCTCCTGGCCCGAACGTCCCTGGCCCGCACCGTTCTCGGCGATGTCATACCGCTCGCGGACCTGGTCGAACGTGGCCTGCGCCCGCTCGCGGAACGGAAGGCGAACGGCAAGATCGTCGTGGACGTGCAAGGGAGTGCCTGAAATGATCCGGATGAAGGCGCAAAGTCATGTCGGGATCACGGTGCGCGACCTCGACGCGTCCGTCTACTTCTACCACGACCTGCTCGGCCTTCCGATCAGCACCGAGCCGAGCCCCTGGTTCGACGGGCCCGAACTCGGCCGCGGTGTCGGCGTTCCCGGCGCCGCGCTGCGCCAGGTCTGCCTCCGGCTCGGCGACACCATGCTGGAACTGCTCGAGTACCGGACGCCGCCCTCGGATACCCAGCGGCCGCTGCTGTCGCACTGCGTGGGCGCGAGCCACATCGCCTTCCAGGTCGATGACATCCAGGCCGCCAAGGCGGAACTCGAGGGCAAGGGCGTCGAGTTCTTCTCCGGCGTCAACGTGGTGGACGAGGGGGTTCTGGCGGGCTGGCGCTGGGTGTATTTTGCCGATCCCGACGGCTACCCGCTGGAGCTGGTCGAGAACGCCTACGAACGGCCCGGCGGTCACGCCGGCGGCATCGCCCGGTACCTGGAGACCCGGCCCGGGCCGGGCACACGCTGAGGAGGTGAGACATGCGCGCCCTGCGGTTCCACCGCGCCCGCGAGCTGTGCGTCGAGAACGTGGCCGAGCCCGGCCCACCGGGCTCCGGCGAGGTTCTGCTGCGCCCGGTGATGTGCGGGATCTGCGGCACCGACCTGCATGAATACACCGACGGGCCGATCGTGACACCGGCCAGCCCGCACCCGCTGACCGGTGCCGAGCTGCCGCAGATTCTCGGGCACGAGTTCTCCGCCGTGGTCGCCGCGACAGGGCCGGGCGTCACCCACGTCCGGGCCGGCGACCTGTGCACGGTCATGCCCCTCATCAGTTGCGGCCACTGTCACGAATGCCTGCTCGGCCGGGGGCACCTGTGCCGGACGATGGCCTGCACCGGACTGAGCAGCGCCTGGGGTGGCCTGGCCGATGTCGCGATCGTGTCGGCCCGTCAGGTGGTCCCGGTCGGGGAGGCGATCACGCCGCGGCAGGCCGCGCTCATCGAGCCCGCCGCGGTCGCCGCGTACGGGATAGACCGAGGCCGGCTGCAGCCCGGGCAGACCGTGCTGATCACCGGGGCCGGGCCGATCGGCTCGCTGGCCACGCTCTACGCGCTGGCCGCCGGAGCCCGGAGGGTTGTGCTGTCCGAGCCCGATCCGGCGCGGCGGGCCCGGGCCGCCGCGCTGGGCGACGGCCTGGGCGAGGTGATCACCGCCGATCCGTCTGCCGAACCGGTCGCCGAGATCATCGGCGACCTGACCGGCGGGACCGGTGCCGACCTCGCGGTGGAGTGCGCGGGCCACGAGAGCGCGCTGAACCTGTGCATCGACGCGGTGTGCCCCGCGGGCACCGTGGTGCAGACGGCGCTGCACATCAGGCCGGCTTCGATCAGGGCCGAGACGCTGGCCCTCAAGGACCTCGCCCTGATCGGCACCTGGTGCTACCCGGTGCAGGACTTCCCCCGCATCGCGGGGCTGGTGGCGAGCGGCAGGCTGCCCGTCGAGCGGGTGATCAGCTCGGTGGTTCCGCTGGAATCCGCCGTGTCCGAGGGCTTCGAGCGGCTGGTCACCCGCGGAACCGGAGAGGTCAAGGTGCTGATCGAGGTGGGCGCATGACACGCCTGGGCGTATGGTACGACTTCCGCAACCCCGCCCGGTGGCGGCTGCCCTGGCAGCAGCTCTACCGGGAGACCCTGAACCAGGCCGCCCACGCCGAGCAACTCGGCTTCGCCTCGATCTGGCTGTCCGAGCACCATTTCAGCGAGGAAGGCTACCTGCCGTCGCTGCCGGCCATGCTGGGCGCGCTCGCCCAGCGCACCTCGCGAGCCCGGCTCGGGACCGCGGTGCTGCTGGCCCCGCTGCACCACCCGCTGCGGCTGGCCGAGGACCTGGCAGTGGTTGACCAGCTGTCCGCGGGCCGGCTCGATGTGGGGCTCGCGCCCGGCTACAAGCCGGATGAGTTCGCCGTGCTCGGCGTGCCCAGGAACGAGCGCGGCACGCGCACCGACGAGACCATCGAGATCCTGCGGCTGGCCTGGCGGGGCCAGCAGTTCTCCTACACGGGACGGCACTTCCATTTCGAGGACGTGGTGGTGGCCCCCCCGCCGGCGCAGCAGTCAGGGCCGCCGATCTGGGTAGGGGGCAGCAGCCTGGCCGCGGCCCGTCGCGCGGCCCGGTACGGCACGTGCTTCATGCCCGACTCCGGCGCCGGGCCGGACGTCTACGAGGCCTACAGGACGCAGACGTCCGGGCCGCCGCGGCTGGCCACCAACCGTGTGCTGTTCGCGGCGGACAGCCGGGACAAGGCCTGGGAAATCTGCGGCGACCATCTGCTGTACCAGTTCAACGCCTACCGGAAATGGTTCTCCGCGGCGGGCGACGACGACGCGCATGGCGCGGAACTGACCGACCCGGCGGTCCTGTCACCTGAGCACTATTTCGTCGGCACGCCCGACGACATCCTGACGGCCGTCAAGGAAAGCCAGCAGCGGCTCGGGTACGAGGAACTGGTCTTCTGGGCCAGGCCCCCGGGCATGCCGATCGAGCACAGCACGGCCTCGCTGGAGCTGATCGCACGGCACGTGCTCCCGGCTCTCCAGCAGACAGCCTCGTGACGGCACAGGGGGGTACGGTGACGCAGACAGCCTGGCTCGCCGGGAAGATCGCCCTGGTCACCGGCGGCGCCTCGGGGATCGGAGCCGGGATCGCCCGGGTGCTGGCCGCGGCGGGTGCCCGCGTCGCGATCGGCGACCTGGACGGCGGCGCCGCGGTCGCCGTGGCCGGCGAGCTGCCCGGAACCGGGGCCAGGCTCGGTGTCCGGCTCGACGTCACCGACCGGGACAGCACGGACCAGGCAGTCACCTCGGTCGAGCGGGAACTTGGTTCCATCGACGTGCTGGTCAACAACGCCGGCATCTCCAGCATCGCGCCGTTCCTGGACATCTCCGACGCCGACTGGGAGCGCCTCATGGGGGTGAACCTGCGCGGCGTGCTCGTGGTGACGCAGCGCGTGCTGCCGCCGATGCTGCGGCGGCGCTCCGGCCGGATCATCAACATCTCGTCCATGGCCGGAAAGGAAGGCCTGCCGAACCTGGCCCACTACTGTGCCACAAAGTTCGGGGTGATCGGCCTGAC
The DNA here is from genome assembly GCA_019239975.1 of Streptosporangiaceae bacterium. Lineage (GTDB taxonomy): Bacteria > Actinomycetota > Actinomycetes > Streptosporangiales > Streptosporangiaceae > JAFAZE01. The sequence goes on along the minus strand of JAFAZE010000025.1, from coordinate 1,301 downwards.
CCAGTCGCTCGCCAGGGAGGTGGCGGCGGACAACGTGACGGTCAACGCGGTCTGCCCCGGCGTGGTCCGCACGCCGCTGTGGGACGACCCGGATACCGGGATCCTGCGCCAGCTGGACGGGGAGAAAGGCTGGCGGGCGTTCGTGTCCGGCATCCCGCTCGGCCGCCCGCAATCCGCTGAGGACATCGGTCACGCCTGCGCCTACCTGGCCTCCGACGCGGCCGCCAACATCACCGGGGAGGCGCTCAACGTCAGCGGCGGCCAGCAGATGCACTGACGTCGCGGACGATCCTGCCCGCCGGCCGCCGGTAAGCCAGCCTGTGGATGAAAGTTGCGCGAAGCCGGTTACCCATCGCCGGGTCGCCGCGGATCCGCTCCGGTGTCGCGGCGGCGCCATCGGGCGAGGTCAGGCCCGGTTCGGCCGGCGAATCGCGGCAGGCGCCGAAACCACATCACCGGCGCGAGCCAGCCGGTCCGCGGCCGGCGTCTTGACGCCGCCGGTGCCGGTGCCGTTATTTACAGTCATGAAAAGGTTTTCCTTGATCATCCGTGGCTTGCGGCCGCCAGGCCGGAGGATCGCCGCGCTGGCCCTGGGCGTCACCACGGCGGGCGCGGCCGCCACGGCCGGTGTGACCGCGGTCCCCGTTCATGCGGCGAATGCCGCGACCACGCTCGTGGTGAATGCCAGCCAGCCGTTCCGTCCTGTCACCCATGTCGCGAGCGGGAGCCTGTACGGCCTGGCGACCGCCACGGTCCCCGCCGACAATCTCGTCGAGCCGCTGCATCCGAACACGTTCGTGCAGATGGCCGCGGGCGGCCACCAGCAAGCGGAAGGCGACGTGCTGGCGGTGGCGCCGGAGGCGGCGAAGGCGGGCGCGAAGGTCATCGACCGCATGTCGGACTACTACGCGGGCTGGCCCTACCAGTTCAGCTGGAGCACCTGGCCGGGCGTGGTGCAGCAGCAGGTCCAGGACGTCAAGGCGTCCGGGGACGCGAACATCGCCGCCTTCGAGCTGTGGAACGAGCCGGACAACACCTGGCTGTCCGCCAACGGCACCTTCAACGACTTCTGGGTGAAGACCTACAACCAGGTGCGGTCGCTGGACCCGGGCGCCACGATCCAGGGGCCGAGCTTCTCCGACAACATCAGCGGGATGCAGAGCTTCCTGGCGAACGCGGTGGCGACGAACACCGTCCCGGACATCATCTCCTGGCACGAGCTGGAAAGCTCGGGAAAGATCGCGGGTGACGTGTCCACGGTCACCGGCATCGAGAAGAGCCTGGGCATCACGCCCCGCCCG
>JAFAZE010000104.1 GCA_019239975.1 Streptosporangiaceae bacterium | reverse complement strand
AGGCGTACTGGGTGGCGTGCCGCGCCTCGTGCCGGAACAGGGCCGAGTCCGGGTCGATCGCCGCCCGCCGGGTGACGATCACGTTGCCGACGCAGAACGCCGGGGCGGGCGGCACCGGCAGCCGGTAACCCGTCCCGGTGATCAGGCCGCCGGTGCCGCGGGCCAGCCGGGCCCGGCCGGCCGCGGCCACCGCCAGGCCGGCCAGCGTCGAGCCGTTGACCAGGTTCACCAGCTGGCGCGCGCGCAGCCCGGAGCGCATCGCGGTTACGGCTGCTCGGGGTGATGCCCGTTCGGTCCGGTGGAGTCGGGGTCGGTCATCAGCACGCCCGCCGCCCACGGAGCCGGGGCCGCCACCGGCGCGGGCATGCTCAGCTGCTCATGGCTGTGCTCACGGTGGGCCCGGGCCGCCGACAGGTGATAGTCCTCGAGCCGGGAGATGAACGCGTCGTCGCCGTACGGCCGGCCGTCGACCAGCGGGCCCTGCGAGTACTCGAGCACGGCCACGACGTCCTCGCCGCTCAGCGTCTTGTGCGTCTCCAGGGCGTGCGCCAGGGCCAGCACGTGCCTGCGGTTGTCCTGCAGGATTTCCGCGGTCCGGTCCAGCAGCGTGGTCAGGTTGTCCTCGATCCGGTCGGCCAGCGCGCGGCGGGCCATGGCCTCGGGGTCCTGCCCCTTCTTCAGTGCGCCGCCGCGGCCGCCGCCCGGCGAGCCGACCTCCAGCCGCTTGGCCGTGGAGTACGACGACACCGTGTTGCCCATACCCCAGAAGCCCTCCATGAACGAGGCCACCGTGGTCGCGGACTCCAGGTCGCCGGATACGCCGGAGGAGCTGTCGGCGTCGAAGAACATCCGCTCCCCGGCCAGCGAGGCCAGCGACACCAGGATGTCGGTCTCGTACTCGCTGCGCCACCGGGTGAACTGGTCCTCGGGCGGGATGCTGGCGACCATGCCGAGGTAGTCGCTGCCCTTCTCGATCGTCGCGATGTCGATCTCCATGTGCTGCCGGGTGCGGTAGGCGACCAGCGCGTGGCAGGCCTCGTGCACCGCGACGGCGTGCCGCTCGCGCTCGATGTACTCCACGTCCTCCGGCGGCCCGAGCTCCTTGAGCTGCTTGGCCTTGATGACGTCGGGCCAGGTGATGACGTCGCGGCCGTTCCTGATCGCGGTGATCAGCGCCTCGTTGACCAGGTCCTTGATGGTCGCGCCGGTGGCGTAGGGGGTGATCGTTGCCAGCTTGTCGATCTGCTCCGCGGTCAGCTCGTGCCGCACCTTCGCCAGGTACCCCTCGTAGGTGCGGATCCGGCCCGCCTTCGACGGGTAGCCGACCTTGTAGATGCGGTCGATGCGGCCGGGCCGCAGCAGGGCCTCGTCCAGGGCCGACGGCATGTTGGTCGCCATCATGACGAGGATCCGGTAATGCGGTGGCGGCTTCGGGCGCATGCCGAAGATCCGCCGGACGTGGCGGTTGAAGAAGCCGCGCGGCTTCTTCAACCCGGACAGCTCGGTCAGCAGCGCCTGCAGCGTCCCCATGCCGCCGCCGTTGCCGCCGTTCATCATCCCGCCGATCATCTGCCGGTTCCGCCGCGTGCCCTGCTCCGCGTACGGGGTGTCCGCCCCGGAGCCCATGGCACCGCGCATGAGCATGAGCTGCGTGTCCCCCGACAGGTAGGAGAACCCGTGGCAGCTTGCGTGCGCGAACGGTGCGGGGGCCGCGGTTCCCCGGCCGCCGCCCGCTCCGCCCTGAGCCAGCTGCCCACGGTTGCCGAGCGAGTCCGCCTCGTCGAAGAAGACGATCACGCCGCCGTAGCGGAGCGCGAGCCGCCGCAGCTTGCGGAACAGCGACTTCACCTTGAGGATGCCGACGCCCATGAACATGTTGATGAAGGCGCCCGGGTCGACGAACACGTACGGTTTGCCGGTCTCCCCGGCGACTGCCTCCGCCATCAGCGTCTTGCCGGTTCCCGGTGGCCCCCATAGCAGGAGCCCGCCGGGCACGTAGCCCCCCCGTTCCTCGACCAGCTCGGGGTTCTCCAGGAAGATGATGTTCTCCTTGACCCGCTCGAGGACGTGGTCCTGACCCCAGACGTCGGCGAACCTGGTCTTGATGTCGTCCGGGAAGTAGACGTCGACCCCGCCCCGGGACAGCAGCCAGAACAGCCCGATGAACTGGAAGGCGATGAAGAAGAACGCGAACGCCAGCTGCAGCACGAAGGGAAGCGCGCGCCAGAGCAGTTGCGGTGCGCGAAGCAGCGCCAGGATCGGCGTGGTGTGGATGATCTTGCCGATCACCACGGCGATGATCGCGATCCAGAGGATCCAGGTCAGCAGCCTCCAGACGCGGAACCTGGTCCAGTCGGACACTCGCCGGCGGGCGACCCGCTCGAGGCCGCCGAAGAACTTCCGCGTCCAGAACTGGTGGTAGGACGCCCAGTGCTCACTGATCAGGAAGTGCACCTGGCGCAGCACCTCGAGGCCCGCCAGCACGAACACCCACCAGCCGGCCTGGACCTGGATCCGCAGCGCGTCGGAGAACCCGACGAGCGGGTCGTTCGCCATTACGGACCAGACCAGGATGAACCAGATCAGGGTGAGCAGGAGCAGGAACTTGATCCGGTCCCAGAGCGCCAGCGGCTTCCGCGTCGGCCGGTCCTCGTCCCGGGGCCGCCCGCCGGGAGGCCGCGGTTCCGCTGCTGCCTTCTTCATCACGGGCTCCTGACGGTGAACGAGGACGCCACGGCGTCAATGTTGGTCTGGTTCTGGCTGTAGCAGCTCGAGGTGCAGTGGACGATCAGCAGGTAGACGATCGTCTGGTCGGCGTTCGTGAGCGCGACCTGGTTGAACGTCTCGGCGACACCGTCCGGGAACGTGTACTGGTAGACCTCCTGCACCCCGTGAACTCCCTGGCCTGGAGTGACCGTTTCCTCGCTGATCAGCCTGAAACCGGTGAGCGGGAAGCCGCTCTGCGCGGCGTTCGTCCTGGCGGTCGGCGTCACCGGCAGGAAGGAGTCCTCGAGGCCGTTGTAGGACAGCGAGTTGCTCGCGGACTGGGTGAGCTGGCCGACTTCGGCGAACACGAACGGCTTGGGAGCGTCCCGGATGAGGAAGTGGGTCGCGGCCGGTGCGGAGGCCGCGTCGTACGCCGACGACCACGCCCCGGATCCCGATTCGCCGATGGCCCTGAGGGCGGCCGCCAGGTCCGGCGCGGAGATCTGATGCCAGCTGTGCGGCACCTTGAAGTACGTGTTCTGCGAGCTGTCCGCGACGTACGTGAACTCCGGTGCACCGCAGGAGGTCAGGACAGCCACGCCAAGGGTGGCCGCGAGGAGGAGCACACACCCCCCGACGAGGCCTTTTGTGAAGCGGAAGGCCTTGCTCGCCAAAAGGTGACCTCCACGATTATCCCTAGCATCAGTATGCCGCTTGATCTCGATTTGGTATAGACATCAGCGCACAGAACGCACGTGGGACACCGTTACCGACGCGAGCACAGTTGCGACCCCGGAAAGCGCGAACAGCGCCGGGTAGCTGTTCAGCAGGCCGAGCACCACACCGGCCATGAGCGGCGCGACCACCAGCGGCAGGCTGTACGCGACGTTGATGACGCCGAGGTCCTTGGCGCGGTCCGTGGCGGCCGGCAGCACATGCGTCAGCAGCGCGGGCGCCGCGGCCCAGTAGGTGCCGAACCCGGCGCCGAGCAGGGGCGCCGCGACGAGCGCCACGGTAAAGGTCGGCGAGATGACGAGCAGCAGGGCGGCGAGCGCCATGATCGCGGACGAGGCGATGATGAAGGGCTTACGCCGCCCCGACTTGTCCGACGCGTTCCCGCACACCACGCCCGCGGCCGCCAGCGCGACCGCGTAGAGTGCCATCAGCATCAGCAGCCCGGTTTGCGGGTCGTGGTAGTGGGCGCTGTCGGCGAGGAAGTACAGCAGGTACAGGGTGCCGAGGGCGTTGCCGAGGTTGATGAGGAAATGGGTCAGCCACCCCCAGCCGAAGTTCGGGTGCTGCCGCGGCGACACCCACAGGCGGCGCAGTGTGGCGCCGACCGGCGCCGCGGGCTTGAACTCGGGCGGCAGCGGCTCGTCCGGGGTTCGCGCAGCGAACAGGAGTGCGCCCGCGACGACGATCGCGGCGCAGGTCAGGTAGCCGGCGGAAAGCCGCGTCACCAGCACCGTGACGATCAGCGCGCCGAGGACCGTGCCGAGCATCTGGCTGATTCCGATCAGGGCGCCGAGCGTTCCGCGCTGCTTCTCGGGCACCCGGTCGGGCAGCGCGGCCGTGAGCGTGGCGAGCATGCCGCCGAGCCCCGCCTGCGCGATGCACCAGCCGATGACCATGACCGGGATCGCGGGCGCCGCGGCGACAATGACTATCCCGGCGGCGCCGGTGAGCGCGCCCGCCACCGTCCACGGATGCCGGCGGCCCCGGCGCGACGTCGTACGGTCCGACAGCGCGCCGGCCACCGGGTTCGCGATCAGGGACGCTACGGCGCCGAAGCCCATCACCACGGACAGCAGGACGGCGTTTTCGCCCGCGTACTTGCTGGCCGCGTGCAGCGATTGGACCTGTTCCGGCAGCAGGACCTGAATCGGCGCGTATATGGCCAGCCACAGGCCGATGTTGGCGAGAAAGAGCAGCGAGATCCAGCCCGCCCGCACGGGATCTGTGGGCTCCGCGAGCGCCGCCGGGGCCGCCGTCCCGCCGGCCGCGGCGGCCACCGTCTGCTGGCTGTCCACGGCGGCCGCCTCCTGGCTATCCACGGCGGCTCCCGGCCCGAAGCGCCGGCGGGCCGGTTCGCGCGGGCGGTGCCGCCGCGGCCACGGCTATCCGAAGCACTGGCCCTCCCCGCGGTAGGTCGGCACGCTCAGCACCAGCTCATCGCCGCGGACCAGGTGATACTCGGTGAACCGCTCGGCCAGCTCGCCCGCCTTGGCGTGCCGCAGCCAGACCCGGTCGCCGGGGCGCAGCCCGTCGGCCGCCGCGCCGCGCACCGGCGTCTGCACCTCACCCGCTCCCTCGGTGCCGGTCAGCCGCAGCCCGGCCGGCAGAAACGGGGCCGGCAGCCGGTCGGGTGTCCCGGTTCCCGAGGCGACGTAGCCGCCGGTGAACAAGGTGGCGACGTTCCGGCGCGGACGCCGCGCCACGGGGAGCGCGTACAGCAGCGCCGGCCTGGGCCGGAACCTCCGGTAGGCGTCGAAGAGCGTCGGCCCGGCCAGGCCCGAGCCGGCGGCGAGCTCGGTGACGGATTCGTCGGCCGCCGTGCTCTCCAGCGACCCGGTGCCGCCGCCGTTCACGAAGTCCAGGCCGGTGAGGGCGCGAATCCGGCGGACAGCCTCGGCGCGGCGCCGCCGTAGCTCTCGCGCGGAACGATCCTGGATCAGCCGCAGCAGCCGCGCTCTCACCGGCTGTCCGGGCGGCGCGTCGCCGAGCCCGGCGATCTGCCCTTCGTATCCCATCAGCCCGGCCAGCCGGAACCCCGGGCGGCGCACGATCGCCTCCGCGAACTCCGCCGCCTGCTCCGGAGTGTGCAGCGGGGAGCGCCAGGTTCCGATGTGCAGCACCGGCCGGTGTGCCAGCGGGCGCCAGGAGACATCGAGTTCCAGGCAGACGCGAAGCTCGGGATGGCCGTCGCCGAGCACCCTGTCGATGAGGTCGAGATGGTCGGGCGAGTCGATGGTGATCGCGATGTGCCGCCGCGCAGCCTCGTCACCGGCCAGCGCCCGCAGCGCCTTCCGGCCGGTCACCGGGTAGGCGACCAGCAGGTCCTCGCTGGTGCCGGCGGTGTGCAGCCACAGCGCCTCGGCCAGCGAGTAACACATGACGCCCCGGTATCCCGGCCGCGCGAGGACCCGCTCGATCAGGTACCGGCAGCGCAGCGACTTGCTGGCCACCCGGATGGGGTGGCCGCCGGCGCGGCGCGCGAGGTCGGCGGCGTTTTCGTCGAACGCGTCGAGGTCGACGACCGCCAGCGGCGGGTCCAGGTGCCCGGTGGCGCGGTCGTAACGCGCGCGAGGGCCGGCGGCGGCTGACACACCCGGCGTCGCCGCTAGCGTGCGAGACATGATCGAACAGTAGACGGAAGACGCGGAAATCTGAATACTCATCGGTAATGAAATGGCAGAACTGGGCCGGCACGGTCACCGCGGCCCCATCCCGGTGGTACCGCCCGGCGAGCGTTACCGAGATCTCCGGTGCGGTCAAGGCCGCCGCGTCCGCGGGCCTGACCGCGCGCGCGGTCGGCAGCGGCCACTCGTTCACCGCGGTCGCCGCGACGTCCGGCGTGGCGATGGACCTGTCCGGATGGACCGGGATCGTGGCCGCCGATACCACGACCGGGCTGGTCACGGTGCGCTCCGGCACCACGATACGGGCCCTCAACGCCGCGCTCGACGGCCTCGGGCTCGCCATGGCGAACCTCGGCGACATCGACGCGCAGACGATCGCCGGCGCCCTGTCCACCGGAACGCACGGCACTGGGTCACGTCTCGGCGGCCTCGCCACCCAGGCTGAGGCGATGGAGCTGGTGCTCGCCGACGGCTCCGTGGTGTCCTGTTCCGCCGCTGAGCGCCCGGAGCTGTTCGCCGCGGCGCGGGTGGGACTCGGCGCGCTGGGCGTCATCTCGGCCGTGACGCTGCGCTGCGTTCCGGCCTTCACGCTGGCCGCCGACGAGCGGCCGATGCCACTCGACGAGGTGCTCGCCAGGTTCGGCGAGTTCGCCGGGGAAAACGACCACTTCGAGTTCTACTGGTTCCCCTACGGCCGCAACGCGCTCGTGAAGCGCAACAACCGGGTGCCCGGCGGTCCGGTCCCGCGCCCGATGCCCGCGTGGCGGCGGTTCTGGGAGTTCGAGGTGATGGAGAACGCCGCGTTCGGCGCGCTGTGCCGGGCCGGCCGCGCGATGCCGCGGCTGATCGGGCCGCTGAACCGGTTCTCCTCGGCCGCGCTGTCCCGGCGCTCCTACTCGGACGTGTCACACCGGGTGTTCGTGACGCCGCGCCGGGTCCGGTTCGTCGAGTCCGAGTACGCCGTACCACGGGAGTCCGTGCTGGACGTGCTCGCCGAGCTGCGCCGCGCGGTGCCCCGGCTGGCCGATCCCGTGATGTTCCCGGTGGAGGTCCGGGTCGCCGCCGCGGACGACATCTGGCTGTCCACGGCCTACGGCCGCGACACCGCCTACATCGCGATCCACCAGTACGCAGGGCTGCCCTACCAGGGATATTTCGACGCGTTCGAGTCCGCTGCGGCCGCCGTCGGCGGGCGGCCGCACTGGGGGAAGCTGCACTCACTGGACGCCGCGCGGCTTCGCGCGCGCTACCCCCGCTTCGATGACTTCCTCCGGGTCCGCCGCGAAACGGACCCCGAGGGCCGGTTCACCAACCCCTACCTCGACCGCGTTCTCGGGCCGCCCTGAGCCGCGCCCCCGCCCGCGCAAGTCCGTGTCAGCGCCGTGGGCTTCCCACCGCGCCGGTGAGCGGCGCCGGGCACGCGAGCAGCGTCGCGGAGCGGGGCCGTTGGCGTAATCGGCCCCACTGGACGGGGCCATATGCGCCAGCGGCCCCATATCCGGGCGCCTCGCATGAGGGAAATCCAGCGATTTAGGCCGATCCTAGTCACTTTAAGTGCTTATTATAGAGCTGACAGTAATCGCCGAGATGTAGCGATCGAGCGGCCACGGTGACGTGCCGCGAGCGCTCCCGAGAGGTTCGGGGGAGAAGTGGGCCCGGGATACGTGACCTCGCTCTGGCAGCGGGTGCAGGGGCTTGCCGCATACCAGATCACGGAGATACCGCGGCGCGAGGACACCGTCCCTGAGCAGCGGCGCGGGTGCGACGAGGGCAGGCCGCAGCGGGTCGCGGCGCTTGTCGCCGCTTACCACGCCGCCGTGGCCGCGCAACCGATGGAGGGCCAGCCGGGCGTGGGTCAGCCGCGCGTGGGTCAGCCGGCCGTGGGTCAGCCGGGCGAGGGCCAGCCGGGCGAGGGTCAGCCGCGCGTGGGTCAGCCGGCCGTGGGTCAGTCACCCGGGAGGCAGCCGCCCGTGGACCAGCCGCCGGGGAGGCAGCCGCCCGTGGGTCAGCCGCCCGGGAGGCAGCCGCAACCGAACGAGTCGCTCACGGCCGGGGCGCCCGAGCCGGTCGCGTTCGGCTGGATAAGGACCGCGGCGGGAGGCCGGGTGTCCGTGATAGCGGCCGGGACGACGCTTGCCGGCAGCGCGCGGGGCGGCGACCTGAGCGGCGAGACCGCGGAGGTCATGCTGGCGCTCCCCGGCGGCGCGCGGGCGCGGGCGCTCCAGCGGGGAGCGCTGCCCAGCCTGCTGGACAAACTGCCGTGCTGGCGCGCGATCGGCGGCATCAGCGACGGGCTGCTCACGGAGCGGAAAGACGACGCCGCGCGGTCGCGTACGGGCACCCCGTCACTCGACGACTGCCTGCTGGCGAGCTGGACGGGCCCGTTCGGCTGGCTTATTATCGCCGAACCCCTGCCGCCAGCGGCGCTGCGGACCCTGGCCGGCGAGGTGGCGCGCCGCCAGCACCTCGCCGAGGGCATGGCCGACCGGTTCCCGGAGCGTGCCGTCGAGGCGCGCCGGCTGCGTGCCCGGCATGAGGAGCTCCGGCGCGGGCTGTCCGCCGGTCTGTGGCGGCTCCGGGTGCTGGCCGGGGCCATGGACCCCGCGGCGGCCGCGCGGGTGGCGGGGCTGTACTGCGCCTCGGCCGATCTGGCCGGGCTGCCGTACGCGCTCGCCCCGGCCGCGGAGATGGCGGCGAGCGTGCGCGAGGCGCTCGACGGCTGCTGCCAGGCGACGCCCGGCACGCAGGCGCAGCGCCCGGAAGCACGGACCCCGGAAGCACGGAGCCTGGAACCACGGACCCCGGAAGCACGGAGCCCGGAACCACAGGGCCCGGACGGCGACACCGTCGCGGCGGCGCCGTTCTACGCGTCGACGGAACTCGTCGCGGCGCTCGCGCGGCCGCCGGAGGCCGAGGTGCCGGGCATCCGGCTGGCGCTGCGGCCGGAGTTCGACGTCACACCGGAGAGCGCCGCGGGCGGCGCCGGGGCCGGCGCCGGTATCAGGCTGGGCGAGATCCTGGACCGCAATCTGCTGCCGGCGGGCGCCCTCCGGATGCCGCTGGAGTCGCTCAACCGGCACGTGTTCGTCTGCGGCGCGACCGGCGCCGGAAAGTCGCAAACCGTGCGCGCGCTGCTCGAGGAGGCGGCCGGGCAGAACGTGCCGTGGCTCGTCATCGAGCCGGCCAAGGCCGAATACCGGCTGATGGCGAACCGGGGCGCCGGCGACGTGGTACGGATCCGGCCGGGCGAGGCGGACGCGATCGCCGCCGGGCTGAACCCGCTCGAGCCGGCGGCCGGCTTCCCGCTGCAGACGCACGCCGATCTCGTCCGGGCGCTGTTCATCGCGTCGTTCCGCTCCGAGGAGCCGTTCCCGCAGGTGCTCAGCGCGGCTCTCACCCGCGCGTACGAGGAGGCGGGCTGGGATCTCGCCCTCGGCGAGCCGGTCGGCGAGGCCGCGGGCGCCGCCTTCCCGGGTCTCTCGGACCTGCAGCGCACGGCGGAGACCGTGGTCAGCGAGATCGGCTACAGCCAGCGGATCACCGATGACGTGCTGGGTTTCATCAAGGTCCGGCTGTCGAGCCTGCGGGCCGGCACGACCGGCCGGTTCCTCGAGGGCGGCCACCGGATCGACTTCGGCGCGCTGCTGCGGCGCAACGTCGTGCTGGAGATCGAGGATGTCGGAGACGACAGGGACAAGGCGTTCCTCATGGGCACGGTCCTGATAAGGCTGGCCGAGCACCTGCGGATGTCGCGTCGCGGCGGGACCGAAACGCCCGGTGGCACGGGCACGCTGCGGCACCTGACGGTGTTCGAGGAGGCGCACCGCCTGCTCCGGCGGCCGGATGCCGCGCGCGCCGCCGCGCACGCGGTCGAGATGTTCGCCGGGCTGCTGGCCGAGATCCGCGCCTACGGCGAGGGCCTCGTCATCGCCGAGCAGATCCCGGCACGCCTCATCCCCGACGTGATCAAGAACACCGCGGTGAAGATCGCCCACCGGCTGCCCGCCGCCGATGACCGCGAGGCCGTGGGCGCGACGATGAACATGACCGCGCCGCAGTCCCGCTACCTGGTGACGCTGGCACCAGGCGAGGCGGCCGCGTTCACGGACGGTATGGATCATCCGCTGTTGGTGAAGATCAAAGATGGTACCGAACGAGAGGTGGCGGCTCCCCCAGCCACCCTCGGCGCCACGGCCGTGGTCGCACGACGGTCCGCCACCTGCGGCGCGGAATGCGCCGCCCAGCCGTGCACCCTGCGGGACATGCGGGCGGCACAGCGCGTCCTCGGCGGATCTCCCGGCCTCAGGCTCTGGGCGGAGCTCACCGTGCTCGCTCACCTGACCGGCTGGCCGATGCCGGTGCCCAGGCCGGCGCTGCTCGCCCAGATCCGCGCGCTGCCGCCGCGGCTGCGCGAGTGCGCGGTCTCGCACGGCGTCGACGCGGCTGTTTCTGCCCGCGCGCCGGCGTTCGCGGGACGGCTGAACCCGTCCGCGCTCGCCGCGCATGCCTGCGCCGCGATCCGGGCCCGGGCGGGCAGCGGCATGTGGCTCTGCCAGCCGGACGAGCCCGAGTGGCTGGTGCCCGGCAACCCGGCGCGTGCGGTGGCGTTCGGGGTGGCGAGCCCGTCGGCCGTCGAGCTGGCGGCCGGCGCGGGGGCCGACGGGGCCGGGCTGGCGGCGCGGCTGGCGGTCCAGCTCGAGCAGTTCATCGACTGCCGCTGGCCGCTGCGGTACCTCAGCTAGCCCCGCTATGTGCGCTAGCTGGGCGGGGCGGCGGGCGCGCTGGGCTCCGCCGGGAAGCCGAACGACGCGCGGCCGGCCCTGATCGCGGTCGGGTCGATGATGCGGGCGGCCGTCGCCCTGGACCCGCTCACGGTGGCGATGACGACCACGGTGTCGCCGGTCTTGACCGAGCCGATGCCCGCGGCCTTCGCGCCGACGACCGTGGAGCCGGTCACCGCGTAGCTCGCGGTGTACCCGTCGGAGCTCCTGACCGTGACCGAGGCCGAGCTCACGGCGGTCACCGTGCCGCGCTGCAGGTCCAGCGTCTGGTATCCGCCCCCGGACTTCGGCACCACGATCTGGCCGTGCACCATCCCGCCCGTCACCGGGCCGAGGCCGGCCAGGAACCCGCCGTAGGCGAACCAGCGCTTGGCCGGCGCATCCCGCCAGAACGGCGCCGGCCCGGCGGAGGGGGCGGAGGGGCCCGCGGTCGGCGTGGAAGCGGCCGCGGCCGCTCCGGAAAGCCCGGCTACCGCCGTGCCCGCGGGTTTCTGGCCGAACGAGTGCGTGGCGGCGTAGCCGGCTCCGGCTCCGCCCGCCAGCGCGAAGACCGCCACGCTGGCGAGTGCCGCGGGGTTCGGCAGGCGGCGACGGCTCTTACGGCCGTGGCCCATGGTGATCAGGTCCGGCGTATCCGGAGACTCCGGCGCCTGTGCCCCCCCGGGATCCACACCGTCATTCATGGGCCAAGCATAGGGCCGCTAGTTGAGGGGAACCTGAACGCCAGCCGTGGAAGTCGTTCAAATGCGCACGTTGTCCACAGAGCTTTCCACACCCGTGCGCACAGCCTTGCTCTCTTCAGCCGCACATCGTCCGCCATGAGACGGGTGGCGGCCGCTTGCCACGGCGGAACGGGCCGTGCTCGCTGGCCGCTGGCGGGCGCTGCCACTCCGCCCTGACGGGCGGACTGTGGATACGGACTGTGGATAACGCCGTGTCGATGATCGGCTGCAGCTCTGGAGCGGCAGCCGGCGATTCGCCCGGTGTGGAGCGCCAGCCCCATCTGCCCGTGACACACAGCCAGACCAGTGCCACCACGGCGAGCAGCCGGACGCTCGAGGTCACCCATTGGCCGTCGTATATCTGCAGCCGTTGCAGCCACCCACTCGCCGAGGTGGCCTCCATGTAGGTGACCGCCGCGAAGCACAGCCGGGTCAGCACCACCCAGTCGAGGCGCGACGCCGGGTAAAGCGCCAGCAGGGCGATGATCATCACGTCGTACCAGGGCCGCATGAAAGGCCACAGGAAGATCCAGCCCAGGCTGAGCGCCAGCGACGGCGCCAGGGCCGGCAGTTCGGGAGTGCGCGACGGCAGCCGGAAGAAGGCGAGCAGCGCGACCGCGACGAACGCCACCGTGGCCAGCGTGTCCAGGTGCGGCGGCGCCGTGCCGCCGTAGAACCTGGTGTACCCGAACGGCCGCCAGAAAAGCTGGTACAGGTTGTCCCAGGTGACCTGGCTGCTCCGGTTGGTCAGCGCCGTGACCGCCGCCGTGCCCGCGATCGCGTAGGACGGGATCACCACGGCCAGCATCCCCGCGACGAGCGCCCCGAGCGAGGACAGCCTGCGGCGCAGCGCCCACACGGCGCCGAGCGCGAACAGGATGAACGGGGCCTTCACCGCCATCGCGGCGCCGATCAGCATGCCCGCGGCGAGGGATCTCCGCAGCCCTGGATCCGCGCCAGGCTCCCTGACCCTGAGCACCGCGATCCCTGCCAGGCCGAACGCCACGGCCAGGCCATCGATGTGCCCGGCGGCGACTATCTCCCACAGCAGCAGCGGGTTCAGCGACCAGAGCAGGTGCGCACGCAATCGCATGGCCGGGTCGGAGCGCAGCAGCCGGTCGAGGAGGAGCACGACGAAGCCGTAGGACACCGCTGTCCACAGCTTCAGCCAGAACGTGATCCGCGCCTTGGAGGTGCCGCCGAGCTCGGCGGAGATCCATTCCTCCGCGGTCGCGAGCGGCCCGTAGTCGGACAGGCTGTGCAGCCACGTGGGCGGGCTGTTCTGGGCGATCGGGTCGTTCGGGTAGGCCCGGAGCAGTTCACCGGGCGTCATCACGTAGGGGCTGTGCCTCAGCACCACCATGTTGCCGTCGATGGCATAGGAGAGGGCGTCCGTGGAGCCGGCCGGCGGCAGCACGGTGAACGCCGCGATCACCAGGAACGAGGCGCCAAGCAGCCGCTTGACGGGCGGCCGCCATCCGCGCGTCACCGCGACCAGCCCGGCCGCGACACCGGCGGCAGCGGTGAGGCCGGCGGCCCACAAGATCAGCAAAGTGAGCGCCGGGCTCGGGTTCCAGGTGAACCAGTATGGCGGCCCGGCGAGCGGGTGAGCCATATCCGGAACGCTCACCGACGGCCCGGCCGCCGCCATGACGACCATGATGAGCAGCGAGACTGTGATGCAGGCCGTCGCGGTCCAGACGAGGGCCCGGTTCTTCGCGGCCGCTCGTACTCTCCCGTCACTCACGTGTTCACTCCGCCCGGATGGTGGTGCCGTTCCTGTCGGGGACCCTCCCATAGCCCTCGTGTCCGCAGATAGACGGTACCGGATCGGGGCACGCCATTCTCACGGACCTCGCGATCCAGACTAGCCTGAGTGATCAGCCGCGTACGCAGCGATTTGAGCCATTTACGGGCATGCATCCGGGCCCGCTCTGCGGCAAATCGCTATAGGCGGATCTCGCCGGATTTCGCCAGACGTGAGTATTTCGTTATCAGGAAATCTCTTGACGGCAGACTTTACCGCTCGGTAACTTTCCACCACTGCCCGGGTGTGCGGAAGTTCACACCGGGGCGGCCCTCCGCCAATGGTGCTGGTGTGCCGAAGTCCGCCGCGGCCGCCCGTAACGCCATGGACCCTCCTGACAGGGGAGCGCGATGTCCGCCGAGAAGAGACTGTTCGCACAGGGCCGCGTGAGGTGGAAGCGGTTCGCCGTGATCATCTTGCCTGCCGCCGCGATCGCCGCGATCCTCATCGGGCTGACAGCCGAGGGAGCGATCGCCGCCAACATCTCCGTCTCCGGGCAGCAGTTCCTGGTCACCGCGAGCTCGCTCAACGGGACCGGTTTCGAGCAGTTCGGCGGCCAGGTCACCAGCAGCACCGCCGGCACGCAGCCCGTCATCGTGTCCGCCATCAGGTCCGCGACGCTGGCCAGCCTGTGCCAGCAGGTGACCGTGGGACCGCTCAGCCTGCGCCTCACCGCGGGCGGCGGCACCACGCCGGTGTCCGCGAGCAACCTCATCGTCGATGCCAGCTCGTTGGCGGGCAGTTCGGCGACCTTCCACAACATCGTCATCGGCCAGGACGCCGGAACGCTCACCCAGGACCCGGGCACCGCCGGCACGACGGGCGGCTTCGGCGAGCAGGCCTCCTCGGTCACGATCGAAAACCTCGTGCAGCACACGTGGCTGACGACCGCGGGCACCTTTACCCTCCCCGGTCTCAGCCTCGGCTTCGGAGGCAGCTGTCCGTAGTTCACGCATGGTGCACGCGCCGCGCGGCCACCGAGCGCTCGGGAGCTGGCGGCGCTGGCGGCGGACCCGCCCGTTCTGGGGCGGCGTTCTCCTCGTCCTGGCCGGCCTCGAGCTGGTAACCATCCCGCTCAGCGGCGTGCTTGGCCACGGGGCTGTCAAGCTCGTCATCTACATCGGGATCGGCGGCGTGTTCGGCGTCCTCATCGGCGCGCTGCTGATCGCCAGTGGCGTGCTCACCTGGACCAACCCCGGGAACCGGGTCTTCTATGACATCGCGGGCGTCGTGCTGGGGGTTCTTTCCTTCCCGGCGTCCAACCTCGGCGGTTTCTTCATCGGGATGCTGCTCGCGATCACCGGCGGCTCGCTCGCCTTCGCCTGGACCCCGCTCGGGCCGGCATCCAGCCCGGACAGCCGGGACAGCACGGACAGCTCAGACGGCAACGGCCTGGGCGGCACCGGCGCGGCGCCCGCCAGCGGCAGAGGGACGTCAGCGAGCGGCGACCGCGGGCACCGCATGCTGGCGGTCAGTGCCATGCCGCTGGTCCTGCTCGCCGGGCTGCTGGGCCCGGCCGGCCGGGCGGCAGCTCACGCGGCGCCGGCGGCGCCGCAGGACTGCATCCTGCTCATCATCTGCTGGCGTGACCCGTCACCGAGCCCCGGCCCGGAGCCGTCCACGGCGAGCCCCGCGCCCACGGCGGCCACGCCGCCGCCCACCGCGACGCCGCCGGCCTCCCCCGGCGCCTCGCCAGAGCCTTCGGCGAGCGGGCCGGCGCGGCGGAGCCCGGGAGCGGCCCCCTCCGCCACGCCGCCAGGTCACCGGGCATCCCGCAAGCGGTCACCGAAGCGTCCTCCGCAGCGGTACGCCGCCGCCGCGGCGGGCCTGGTCGCCTCGCCGGCGACCTCGGTGATCACGGCCGGCTCGGCGACGCTGCACGGCTTCGCCTACGAGGGCGTGGTGAGCATGCCGGTGGGCGGCAGCGCGCGCCCGGTGCGGATGATGGAGTTCACCGCCAGTTCGATGGAGCTGGCCGGCGGCGTCACCGCCTCCGTCACCTCCGGCGGCGTGAACACGCTCACGACCAGCCCGTCGTTCGCCTTCGACGGCAGCGTCGTGCTGTACGCCACGAAGCTTTCCGGCTGCCTGGGCCCGCTGTGCGTCACCCTGACGCCGGGCAACGCCCTCAGCGTGCTGCTCCAGCTGGCCAGTAAGGTCACCGGCCTGCTGACCGGGCTGGTCCCGGTCACGCTCACCAACGTGACCACGGACCAGCCCTTCGTCCTCGCGGGCTCGCTGCGGTCCGGCGCGCTCAGCCTGGGTTTCGGCTAGCGCCCGGAGGTGGGAACCCTTCCGTTCACGTCCGCCGCGTCGGGTGCCCCGGCCTCGGCCCCCGGCTCGGCGGCGGCCTGCTCGGCACCGTCTTCCTCAGCCTCGGCCGTGGCGGTCTGGTACCGGCGCCGCATGGCCACGGCCGCGGCGGCGCCCGCGGCGGCCATGACGGCCGCCATCGCGAACAGGCCGCGCCAGCTCAGCAGCGCGCCTATGCCGCGCCTGCCCTTGGCCACCGGCCCGGGGTCGACCTGGCGGGCGGTTGCCCGCAGCGCACCGGAGACCGCGGGCGCCACCGACGTGTCGACCGTGTCAGCGGCGCTTTCCAGCCTCGGCGCCGACCAGCGCCGGGCGCTGTACACGCCCTTCCGGACGCCCTCGGCCCCTTGCCTGACGCCCTGCGCCGCGGTCGCGACGCCCTGCGCCGCGGTCGCGCCAGCCTGCTTGCCGGCCGGCACGGCCCGCGCCGCGACGTCGCGCGCGCGGGCACTGGCGTCACGGGCGCGTGCACTGATCGCGCCCGGGTCGGTGACCTTCCGCTTCGTCTTCATAAGGGACACAGTTAACCTCCCGATCCTGATCCCGCTACCCAGAACTTCCCAGCGGCCGGACGTTCAACCATTCGCGGTTACCGGTACGGTGAAGGTTGCAGAATCATCGGCAGAGCGAGCATCGCCCGCCAGCGGCCAGCGACCACGGGCCGTGTGCCCGTGCCAGCGGCCGGTGCATGGTTTCGGCGGCGGACGATGCGAGCTCGAGGAACTATACGATGGCCGGCTGGCTGGCCACGCGAGGAGTCATCCCATGACGGAAACGCTGACCGCGACGCTGAGGACGAACCAGGGAACGGTCACCCTCCGGCTGTTCCCCGACCACGCGCCGAAGACGGTGCGTAACTTCGCCGAGCTCGCCGAGGGCGGCCGGGAATGGGTGAACCCGAGCACCGGGTCGCGGACCACGGACAGGCTCTACGACCACACGATATTTCACCGGGTGATCCCGAACTTCATGATCCAGGGCGGCGACCCGCTGGGCACCGGGACCGGCGGTCCCGGCTACAAGTTCGCCGATGAGATCCACCCCGATCTCCGGTTCGACAGGCCTTACCTGCTCGCCATGGCGAACGCGGGACCTGGCACGAACGGCTCCCAGTTCTTCATCACGGTCGCGCCGACTCCGTGGCTGAACGGGAAACACACGATCTTCGGCGAGGTCATCGACGGCGCTGATGTCGTTGCGAAGATCAGCAAGATGAAGACCGGCGTTGGCGACCGTCCGGTGGAGGACGTCGTCATCGAGTCGGTCACGATAGATCGCGGCTGAAAAGGAATTCATGTCAGCTCCAGGGCCGTCGGACGGGCAGGCAACCGAGAACGCGGCCGTCCCCACCTGCTTCCGGCATCCGGGCAGGGAGACCTACGTGTCCTGCGTCCGGTGCGGGCGGCACGCCTGCCCGGACTGCCTGCGGTCGGCGGCCGTCGGCCAGCAGTGCGTCGAGTGCGTGCGGGAAGGCGGCCGGGACGTCCGCCAGGCGAGAACCACGTTCGGCGGGCGCCCGTCGCTGACCGCCCGGGTCACCTGGGCGCTGGTCGCGATCAACGTGGTTCTCTTCGTCATCGAGCTGGCCCGTCCCGGCATCGCCACGGACCTCGGCCTGCTCGGGCAGGCGACCTACACGGTGGGCGGCCCCGCCCACGGAATAGCGGCGGGCGAGTACTACCGCCTTGTCACCTCCGCCTTCCTGCCGCCGGCCACCGGCCTGGGGGGCCTGGGGTTCCTGGACATCGTGTTCAACCTGTGGGCGCTGATCTTCGTCGGACCGTCGCTGGAGCGCATGCTCGGCGGGATCCGCTTCCTGGCGGTCTATCTGCTGAGCGCGATCGGCGGCGCCGTGCTGTTCTACCTGATCGCGCCGCCGTACGAGCTGGCGCTGGGCGCCTCCGGCGCGATCTTCGGCCTGTTCGGCGCATGGTTCGTCGTGTCCAGGCGGCTGCGGCTCGACTCGCGCGGCATCGCCATGCTGATAGCCATCAACCTCGTCTTCAGCTTCGTCTACAACCACATCATCGCGTGGCAGGACCACATCGGCGGCCTCATCACCGGTGCCGCGATCACCGCCGCCTACGCGTACGCACCCCGCAAGAACCGCGTGCTCATCCAGGTACTCGCCACGATCGCGGTGATCGTCATCCTCGCGGTGATCGTCCTGATAAGGAATCACCAGCTCCCGTCGAGCTGACACCCCCGGACGCATCATCCGTCCATTCATCCATTCGCGTCCCGCGTGCCCCGTCCCGCTGCGGTAGCGACGGCGCGTCGCGCCTCAACGCGGTCGCGAAGTCCCCATTAGTCCGATTCGGCCCCAAACGTCAAGGGGAACAAACGGACAGAGGGCATGATCGCGGAAACTGGGGGTCTAATACGACACCTACGTTTCCACGATCATGGCCGGTGGTGCTGACGTGCCAGGTGGGACGGCGTGGTTGTGGCTGGCGGTGCTGATGTGGCGAGCGGGACCGTGACCCGGCGCGCCGTCGGTGCGATTGGGCTGCGGTGCTGACGTGGCAGGCGGGGCGTAGGTGGTCCGGGGGCCTGGGGTTGGGGCCAGTGGGACGGGTTAACGCCATCTGGTGGACAGGACGACGCCGGCGATGATCAGGCTGAACCCGCCGACCAGGTTCCAGGCGCCCAGTGTGGAAAGACCCGGCATGTTCGCCTGAGTGACGTAGTACAGGGCGATCCACGCCAGCCCGATCACCAGGCAGGCCAGCATCGTCGGCGCGACCCAGGGCGGGCTGACCTTGCGCTTGGGCGACCGCGTGGGCGGCGGCGTGTAGACCGCCTTCTTCCGGACGCGGGACTTCGGCACCGCGCACCTCCTGACCGGGACTGCCTTCCTGGGGTAAGCGTAACCGGTCAGGAGGCTACCCGAAGGCTGCTCTCACCCCAGGCCGGAAAACGGGAACGGGAGCGGTAACTGGCTGCTGGGCGAGCCACCGCCGGGACTGGGGCTACCGCCACCGCCGGGGCTCGGCGATCCGCTCGACGAGGGGGACGGAGATGGCGTGGCCGACGACGACTGGCTGGGCTGGACGTTCGGCTGGATGTAGATGATGACCTGGAAACCCTTGGGCTCGGGGGTGTTCGGGCCGGGCTGCTCCGACCAGACGATGCCCGGGTTGGTGCCCGCGGGGCCGGCGGTGAAGTCTTCCTTCACCGTGAAACCGGCGTTGGTCAGCTCAGAGTAGGCGCTGTTGAAGGGGATGTTCCGCACGTCGGGCACCGCGGTTCCGCCGCCGGAGACGTACAGCGTCACCTGGGAGTTGGCGGGAACCTTCGTGCCGCCCGGGGGGTTCGTCCGCACCACGGTGCCCTGCGGCTGGGTGGACTGCGGGTCGGACTGCAGCGTGTAGGTGAGGCCGGCGGCCGAGATCTGGGATTCGGCCTGGGTCTGGTTCTCGCCCTTCACGTTCGGCACCGCGACCTTCGCCGTGCCCGAGGAGACGAAGAGCGTCACCGTGGAATTCTGCGGGACGCCGTTCCCGTTGGGCGGGTTGGTGCTGATCACGTCGTTCTTGGCGACGGTGGAGCTGTTCTGGTAGTCCACCTTGTACTGCAGGTGGCTGGCCTTGATCTGCGCCTCGGCCCTGGCCAGCGGCAGGCCGTCGACCTGCGGGACGAAGTCCTGCTTGCCGCCGCCGAGCAGCATGTAGGCGACCGCGATGACGGCGCCGAGGACCAGCAGCAGGCCGAGGATCCACGGCAGCCAGCGCCGTGCCCTGCCGCCCCCGCGGCCCATGTCGCCGTCGTCGTAGCCGCCGTAGTCGTCCTGGTACGGCGGGATCGCGGTCGTCGGCCCGGCCAGCATCGTGGACTGGCCCATCTGCTGGGTGCGGGGCGCGTAGTAGTCGGCGCGGGTTGGCGGCGCGACGGACATCGCCGCGACCTGCATGCCGGAGGCGGCGCGCTGGATGTCGGCCTGCATCTCCGCCGCGCTCTGGTACCGGTCGGCCGGCGGCTTCGCCATCGCCTTCAGCACGATCGCGTCCGCCCACGGCGGGATGTCCGGGTCAAGCCTGGACGGCGGGATGGGGTTCTCCCGTACGTGCTGGTAGGCGATCGCGACCGGGGAGTCGCCGGTGAACGGCGGCCGCCCGGTGAGCAGCTCGTACATCAGGCAGCCGGTGGAGTACAGGTCGCTGCGGGCGTCGACGCGCTCGCCACGTGCCTGTTCCGGTGACAGGTACTGCGCGGTCCCGATGACCTGCGCGGTCTGCGTCATCGTGGCCTGCGCGTCGCTCATCGCGCGGGCGATGCCGAAGTCCATCACCTTGATGTCGCCGTTGCGGGTGACCATCACGTTGCCCGGCTTGATGTCACGGTGCACGATGCCCGCCTGGTGGCTGTACTCCAGGGCGCGCAGCACGCCGCTGATGATCTCCAGCGAGCGCTCGGGCAGCAGCCGGTGGCCCTCGATGAGCAGGTCCCTGACCGTGCGGCCGTCGACGTACTCCATCACGATGTACGGCACCGGCACGCCGGTCGCCATGTCCTCGCCGGTGTCGTAGACGGCGACGATGGACGGGTGGTTCAGCGAGGCCGCCGACTGTGCCTCCCTGCGGAACCTGGCCTGGAAGGTCTGGTCCCTGGCGAGGTCGGCGCGGAGCGTCTTGATGGCGACGATCCGGTCCAGCCGGATGTCGCGGGCGCGGTACACCTCTGCCATGCCGCCCCGGCCCACTACGCCCTCGAGTTCGTAGCGGTCACCGAGCAGCCGCGGCTGTGTCATGTCTCGCACTCTGCCAAACCACCCTGCATCGTAGGTGTCATCCCTGATTCACCGATGCCTTCGGTGAATTCGTTGACGTCGTCCCCGTTGCCGACGCCGTCGGTTTCGGTGACTTCGAGGCCGAACTGCTGGCGGATGCCGTCGGGGACGGCCTCGCCGTCGGTGTCCTCACCGGCGGTGTGGCGCCCACGGTCGGGGCCGGAGACTTGTGGCTGTGACCCGACCGTACGGCTGGTCCGGCTGTAGTCTGCGTTACCGCCTCCAGACTACGGCCTCCGCCGTGGCTGGCGGCGCCGGGAATCTCGCCGATCGACGCCGTGGCGGGAGGGGCGGCCTGCCGCGCCTCCTGGCCAGGAGGCTTCACGCTGCTCATCGCCGGGTGGTGTCCGGAAGCCAGCACCACGGCCACGATCGCCCCCGCGCCGCAGAGCGCGAGGCTCATTCCCGCGGCCGCGAGGCGGCGCCTTCCCCCCAGGGGAGCCACCGTTCGTTCCGTATCCCCTGAAGGGAGCGCGGGCATGCCAGCCGTGCGCGGGCCGGCAGTGGCGGCGGCCGGTGAATAGCCGCTGTGACCGGACATCGTCATGCCGTCGCGGAGCACACCGGCGCGGTCCGCGACGTGCCGCGCGGTCTCCGGCCTGGCCTCCGGGGTCTTCTCCAGCATCGACATGACCAGGTCCGCGACGGAGGGCGGCACGTCATCGGGCAGCGGCGGCACCGGATCGTGCTTGTGCGCTATCGCGATCGCGAGCGGCTCATCCGCGACGAACGGCGGCGTGCCCGCCAGGCACTCGTAGGCGACGATTCCCAGCGAGTAGATGTCGGAGGCCGCGGTCACCGTGGCGCCTGTCGCCTGCTCGGGCGACACGTACATGGCGGTGCCCATCACGATGCCGGTCGCGGTCAGGTGCGCCGCCTGCGAGGCCTGCATCGCGGTGGCGATGCCGAAGTCCGTGATCTTCGTGGTGCCGTCGGCGGTGACCAGCAGGTTCCCCGGCTTGATGTCGCGGTGCACGATGCCCGCCTGGTGCGCGGCGTGCAGCGCGCGCGCCGCCTGGGCGACGATGTCCAGCGTCACGCCGGGGGACAGCCGGCCGGCGCGGTCCAGGATGGCCGACAGCGGCTCGCCGTTCACCAGCTCCATGATCAGGTAGGCGCTGCCGAGTTGGCGGGACTCGCCGTAGTCGAAGACCCGCGCGATGCCCGGGTGCGACAGCGACGCCGCGTACCGCGCCTCGGCGTGGAACCGGGCGCGGAACGACTCGTCGCCCGCGTGGGTGCCGGACAGCAGCTTGACGGCCACCTGCCGGTGCAGCGCGACGTCGACCCCGCGCCAGACCTCGCCCATGCCGCCGGACGCGATCAGCTCGGTCAGCCGGTACCGGCCGTCCAGCAGGTAGTCGCTCACTTGATCCCCAGGTACGCCTTGATGACCTGGACCGCGATCGGCGCGGCCGCGGAAGCGCCGTAGCCTCCGCCGCCGACTATGACGCCGACGGCGATCTGCGGGTTGGCGACCGGGGCGAAGGCGGTGAACACCGCGTCGTTGAGTCCGGTGTTGTTGATCCCGTTCTGCGCGGTGCCCGTCTTGCCCGCGATCTCCACGCCGACGCTGGCCTGGTTGAACGCGCTGGCGGTGCCGTCGGGCTGCTGCACGACGGCCGTCATCATCTGCTTCACTTCATTAGCAACGGATGCGCTGACCGGCTGGCTCAAGACCGACGGCGTGGCCTGCTGCACGACCGACAGGTCGGACGCGGTCACCTGCTGCACCAGGTACGGCTTCATCAGCGTCCCGTTGTTCGCGATGGCCGCGGCGAACATCGCCTCCTGCAGCGGCGTCACCGTGTCGCTGAACTGGCCGATCGCCGAGAACGCGGTCAGCGCCAGGCTCGGCGGGATGACGTAGTTGCTCGGGGTCACCGAGAACGGGATCTTCAGGCTGGAGCTGTTCATCCCGAATGCGGTGGCCATGTTGTTCAGGGCCTGGCCGCCGACGTCCATGCCGATCTTGGCGAACGTCGTGTCGCAGGACTGGGCGAACGCGGTGATCAGCGGCGCCTGGCCGCCGCCGTTGCCGCACACCGTGTTGTTGTCGTTGTGCAGGATGTGGCTCGTCTGCGGCAGCGTCAGGGTCGTCGGGGAGGCGACCTGGGTGTTCGGGTTGGTGCCGGGCTGCTGGCTCAACAGCGTGGAACTGGTGATGATCTTGAAGGTCGAGCCGGGCGGGAACGTCACGTGGGTCGCCCGGTCCAGCAGCGGGTTCTGCGGGTCCGCCAGCAGGGCCTTGTCGCGCGTGTTGAGCAGAGTGCCGTCGTGCGTGGCGAGCTGGTTGGGGTCGTAGCTCGGGTAGGAGGCCATCGCCAGGATCGCCCCGGTTCGCGGGTTGACCGCCACCACGCCGCCGGAACGGCCGGTGCCCTGCAGCTTCTGCACCAGGCCGTTGTACGCGGCGTTCTGCGCCTTGGAGTTGATCGTGGTCTGGACGGTCGCGCCCTTCCGCGGCTTGTTCGTGATCATGTCGATGAAGTTGCGGATGGCGAGCGCGTTGTCGTTGCCGGCCAGCAGGTTGTTCTCCGCGAACTCGATCCCGGTCTGGCTGTAGAGGGTGTCGTAGCCGGTGACCGGCGAGTAGACCGGGCCGTTGGAGTAGGCGCGCTGGTACTTGAAGATGTCGCCGCTCGGTTTGGACTCCGCGATCGTCACCCCGTCGGACGTCACGATGGGACCGCGCTGGTACTGCACCTGATTGGTCAGCGTGCGAGTGTTGAACGGTTCCGCCGCCAAGCTGGACGTGTCGAAGCCCTGCAGGTAGTTCACGTTGATCAGGAGCAGCAGGAACATGGCCAGAACGGCGAGCGAAATCCTCTTCAGCGCGCGGTTCACTGCAGGCTCACCACCTGTGTCAGTCCCTCTTCCTGGATCGGCTGCGGCGGCGGCCGCCGCGCGGTGTCGCTGAGCCTGGCCAGCACGGCGATCATGACCCAGCTCGCCACCAGCGAGGAGCCGCCCTGCGACAGGAACGGCGTGGTGATGCCGGTGAGCGGGATCAGCCTGGTCACGCCGCCCACGATCACGAAGACCTGAAGCGCGAACATGAACGACAGGCCGCCGGCCAGCAGCTTCGAAAACGGGTCCTTCACCATCAGCGCCGTGCTCAGCCCGCGCTGCGCGATCAGGGCGTACAGCAGCAGGAGGGCCATCAGCCCGGTCAGGCCGAGTTCCTCGCCGAACCCGGTGAACACCAGGTCGCTCTGCACCAGCGGGGTGAGATACGGCTGGCCGCTGCCGAGGCCCTTGCCGAGGAGTCCGCCGCTGCCCATGCCTTCCAGGCCCTTGACCAGCTGGAACGCGCTGTTCTGGATGTTGACGGCGGTGAACGGGTGCAGCCAGGCGCTGAAGCGCGCACCGACGTGGGAGAACAGTTTGCTGGCGGTGAAGGCGCCGGCGACGAACAGGAGGAACCCGATCAGCAGCCAGGATGTCCGCGACGTGGCGATGTAGAGCATCGCGACGAACATGCCCATGAACACGGCGCTGGTGCCGATGTCGCTCTCGAAGACGAGCAGCAGCAGGCTCAACCCCCACACGACCAGGATCGGGCCGAGATCTCGGCCGCGCGGCAGGTCGATGCCGAGCACGCGCCGGCCGGCCAGGGCGAGCGCGTCACGCTTGGCGACGAGGTAGCCGGCGAAGGAGACGGCGAGCGCCAGCTTGGCGAACTCTTCGGGCTGGAGGGTGAACCCGCCGAGGCTTATCTGGATCTTGGCGCCGGTGCCCGGGACCCCGCTGATGCTCGACGGCAGCAAGGCGGGCAGCGCGATCAGGAAAAGCCCGGCGGCGCCCAGCGTGTAGGTGTACCGCTGCAGCGTGCGGGCCTCACGGAACATCACGAGGACGGCCACGAAGCAGGCGACGCCGATCGCGGTGTAGAAGATCTGTATCAGCGTCGCCGACGAGTTCATGGGCACGAACAGGCCGTGGCCGTTCACGTTGGCGCCTGGGTTTCCGTCCCTCCCGGCTTCCTGCAGCCGGTAGGTCATCACGACGCCGAGGCCGTTGAGCATCGCCGCGACCGGCACCAGCAGCGGGTCGGCATACGGGGCGAACCGGCGCACCGCGAGGTGAGCGAGCGCCATGATCACGATGAAGGCGAGCAGATAGGTGAACATGCCCGACGGCAGCCGGCCCTTGAGGCCAAAGCCGACGCTGGCGTAGGCGAAGCCGACCACCGCGACCGCGAAGATCAGCATCATGAGCTCCGTTCGCCGCCGGCTCGCGGACACGGGCCGGGGCGGCTCGCTGCTGACCGCGGGCGTCGGGGCTGTGATGCTGCTCACGCGGATCTCCGTGGCGCCGGGGACTTGGACGGAGACGGGGAAGGCCCCCCGGAGGGCGTCGTCGCGGGCGGCGAACTGCTGGCTGACGCGGCCGTCGAGATCCCGAAAGCGGCGGCCGGCGCGCAGTCGGCCAGGTTCGGGGCCGGGGGCTGCTGACCTGGCGGTGGCGGTACCGTGACCGTCACCTTCTTCTTCGCCCGCCGCTGCGCGGCGGCCGCGCTGGCCGCCGTCTGGTACGCCTCGTTCTTGGCCTGCCAGGTCGCCACGGCGGCCCACTGGATGCGGCACTGGCTGACGCTGCGCCGCACCTGGCCGACGATCGCCTCGGCGGCGGTCAGGTTGGTGGCGGAGATGGTCTGGCTGACCATCGACCTGGTGCTGCTGGGCACCTGAGTGACCGGGACGTTCGTGCGCTGGTAGAGGCTGGACAGGTTGATGCCGAGAACGCTCTGGTTGACACCGCGGAAGATCGCGATGTTGCCGTTGTCCTCGGCGACGTAGTACTGGCCCTGAACGTAGCGCCAGGCTATGTACCCGCCGCCGAGCACGACGGCGATGAGCACGACGAGAGCGGTCGTGACGATCGGCCAGCGCCGCCGGCCGTCGTGCGCGCCGTCATCGTACTGATCATCGTCCTCGTCCCCGGCGCGGCCGCGGCGCACCCGGTGGCTGTGCCTGCCGCCGTCGTCGCGCTCCGGCCGTACGGCCGTGCCCGTGCCGTTGCGGCTGGCCCAGCCCGACCGCAGGTCACGGTCATCGTCGGGGAGCGTCTGCTGCGGGGCGGTCTGGGCGAGCCGCCTGGCCCGGCCCGCGGGCGAGTTCTGGCGCGCCAGCGAGCGGAACTCGGCTGCCGAGCCGTTCGATGCCGCGCCCGCCATGACCGGGGTGCTGGTCGGCGGCAGCGTCGTGGTGTCGGTGTCCACGACATCGGCCACTATGCAGGTGATGTTGTCCGGCCCACCGCCCCTGATCGCGAGCTCGACGAGCTGCAGGGCGACTTTGTCCAGGTCGCCGACCGTGCTCAGGGTGTGCTGCAGGGTCTCCTCGGTCACGACACCGGAAAGGCCGTCCGAGCACAGCAGGTACCGGTCGCCCGCCACGGTCTCGTGCGTGGACAGGTCCGGGTCGGCGAGCGTTCTGCCGTCCAGCGCCCGGAGCAGCAGGGACCGCTGCGGGTGGGTGGCGACGTCATCCTCGCTGATGCGTCCCTCGTCGACCAGCGACTGGACCAGCGTGTGATCGTGGGTGATCTGGTAGAGCTCGCCGTTCCTGAGCAGGTACGCGCGCGAGTCGCCGATATGGCAGAGCGCGGCGTGGCCGCCGGACCACAGCAGCGCCGTCAGCGTGGTGCCCATGCCCTCGACGGCCGGATCTGAGATGATCAGCTCCTGCAGCCGCATGTTCGCGCTCGCGACGGCTGCGGCCAGCGCCTTGACCAGATCAGCCTCCGGCCGATCGGTGTCGAGCGCGGCCAGTGTGGCGATCGCGGCGGCGCTCGCGACCTCGCCCGCCGCATGGCCGCCCATTCCGTCGGCGACGGCGAGCAGGTGCGGGCCGGCATATGCCGAGTCCTCGTTCCCCTCGCGGAGGAGGCCGACGTCGGAGCGTACCGAGTAGCGGAGTGCAAGTGTCATCTGCGCAGTTCCAGAACGGTCTTGCCAATGCGGATCGGCACTCCTACCGGCACCGGCATAGGCCGGGTCACCTTCTGGCGGTCCAGGTAAGTGCCGTTGGTCGAACCGAGATCTTCAACGATCCACTGTCCGTCCTGTGGAAAAATCCGGGCATGTCGGCTTGAAGCGTAGTCGTCATTGAGTACCAACGTGGCATCATTGGACCGCCCGAGCGTAATTTGCTGCTCAGCGAGGTCGACGCTCGTTCCCTTCAGAGCGCCGTCGGTCACCAGGAGTACGCGCGGGGTGCTGCGGCCGGGCCGCGGCTGGCGCGGCGGGCGCTGCGGCTGGCGGGGTGCCTGCTGCGCGCGTGCGCGTGCCCGTGCCCGCCGCGACGGAGACCCCGAGCTGCCGAACAGGTCGGTGCGCACCACGCCGATGGCCGCGATGACGAACAGCCACAACACGGCCAGGAAGGCCACCCTTATGAGGGTGAGGGTGAGGGCGCTCATTGGGTGCGATTTCCTCGGCTTCTTACGTCGCTTGCGGTAGGTGGCCTTTAGGTTAGCCAGTAAGCCTTAGTACCCGGCGTCCTGGCGGAAAACCAGCGTGGTGCGGCCGAGCGTGACGTGCGTGCCGTCGGTGAGCGCGACGCGCCGCACCGGCTGCCCGTTGACGAAGGTACCGTTCGTGGAGCCCAGGTCGACCAGGACCACCTGGCCGTCCTCGACACGCAGTTCCGCGTGGTGGCGGGAGACGCCGGGATCCACCAGCCGCAGGTCGCAGTCCGTCCCCCTGCCCAGCAGCGTCATCGGGGTCTGCAGATCGTAGGTGCGCTGGCCCGCGGCCTCCGCGCCGGCCCCGGAGCCGGCGACGATCAGCCGTGGCCTGCCGGGGAAGACGCCGGGCTGCGGCCGCGGCAGGTCGCTGGCCGGCTGCCGGACCTCGCCGCCCTCGATCGTGGAGCCGCGGATCACCCCGGACCGGATACGGAACGTGCCCGTTGTCAGGTCCGGTACGCCCTCGAACCGCATCCGCACCGGGCCGACGAACGAGTAGCCCTGCTCCTTGGCGTAGTCCCGGGCCAGGTTGGCCAGCTCCACCCCCAGGCTTTCCGCGTACACGTCCAGGCGCTGGTAGTCGCTTCCCGCAACCTCTACGACGAAGTCGTTCGGCACCAGGGTGCGTCCCTGCGCGACGATGGCCGCCCGGTCATCCATCTCGCGCTGGACCGCGCTGGCGACCTCGACGGGCTGCAGTTCCGACTTGAAGGCGCGCGCGAAGGCCCCCTCCACCATGCCCTCGAGCCGCCGCTCGAAGCGCTGCAGAACTCCCACTGGCGAGCCTCCCTTCCCCAACTCTGTACCAGATGGTATCCGGGGTACACGTGCATCTGAGGTCGTGCTAACCTAACTGCTTGCCCGGGCGGGTGGCGGAACGGCAGACGCGCACGGTTCAGGTCCGTGTGTCCGAAAGGATGTGAGGGTTCAAATCCCTCCTCGCCCACAGCTGAGGCACCTGTTCAGCGCACCGTGATCGCGGAAGTTTGGGTGCCGTATACGACCCCGCGATTCCACGACGCGTAATCTCGCGTGCCGCCCGCGGCCCCGGCGCGTGTCTCATGGTGTTTGCGTTACCCGTGCGAACAGGCAAGTGGGGACGAGGCGGCCCGCGATCGGCCCGGCACCGCCGGCGAGCCTCGGCCACCGCCGGCGGGTCTCGGCGCGGCGTCAGGGGACGACGATCACGGGGCAGCGGGCATGCCGGGCCAGCCAGCCCGACACCGAGCCCGCAACATGGTGCCAGAAATGCTGGGGCGCCCCGATCACCAGGGCGTCCGCGCTGAGCTCGGCCGCCATGGCGGCGAGCTCCCTGGCCGGGCTCCCGCGCCGGGTGCGCACGTGCACTTCGAGGCCGGCCGGGTCGGTCACCTGGTCAAGCTCGGTGAGCAGCCAGCGCTCCAGCGCCTCGGTGTCCCGCGGCAGGCCGACCACCTGCCCGGTCAGCGGCTCGCAGTAGACGCCGGACGATGCGACGTAGACGACGAGCAGCGAGCGCCCGAGCCGCTTCGCCATCCCCGCCGCGTAGGCGAGGGCGTTGCGCGCGGAGGTTGAGCCGTCGTACCCGGCGATCACCGGATGGATCAGCGCGGGCAGCCCCGGGCCGTGCTGGGCCCGCCGTTCCGGCCGGTCCTGCCGCTCGGGCTGGCGTGGGCGTTCCGGCTGGCGCTGCCGCTCGGGCTGGCCTTGGTCGTTATAGGGCTCTGCCTGGTCCATTTTCCGCGTCCTTGCGGAGCCGCTTGCCTGGTTGTGGTCTCCTGGGCCACCGCCAACATTAGTTTGGTCTAAGCAACTAATTTACCCGCTTACCGGAAAGTAATGCCCTGGGCGGGCCGGGTTACTCGTACCGTCCGCAGCGGGTGACGGTCGCGCTGCGCCCCGCTGTGCCCGCACTATAGCCAGCGGAAACACGCAACACTATAGAGCCGCGAGCCCCGTTAGGGAAGGGAGGTTGCAGCAGCTAGGGTGGCACGCGTGGACACGCTGCTCGCCGACCTCGCCGCGGTCGCCGGCGCGGAGCACGTGCTCACGGACCCGGGCGTGACCGCCGGGTACACCACGGACTGGACGCGCCGGTACCACGGCCCGGCGCGGTGCGTGGTGCGTCCCGCCGGGACGGACGAGGTCGCCGGGGTGATCCGGGCCGCCGCGCGGCACCGCACGCCGGTGGTGCCGCAGGGCGGCAACACCGGCCTGGTCGGCGGGGGCGTCCCCGCCCGCGACGGCGTAGCGCCCGTCGTCCTGTCCTGCCGGCGGCTGCTCAGGCTGGATCCCGTCGACACGCTGGCCGCGCAGGTCACGGCCGGCGCCGGGGTGACGATCGGCGGTCTCCACGAGCACGTCGCCCGCGCGGGCCTGGAGTATGGCGTGGACCTCGCGGCACGGGACTCGGCGACCGTGGGCGGCACGATCGCGACGAACGCCGGCGGCATCCGCACGGTCAGGTACGGCGGGACGAGGGCGCAGCTGCTCGGCGTCGAGGCGGTCCTGGCGGACGGCAGCGTCATCAGCCGGCTGGGCGGCGTCCAGACCGACAACAGCGGCTACGAGCTCGGCCAGCTGCTGGCCGGCAGCGAGGGCACGCTCGGCGTGATCACCGCGGCACGGCTGCGGCTGTGGCCGGCCGAGCCGCCCGCGGTCACCGTCCTCGCCGGCGTCAGCGGCATCGAGGCGGCCGCCGCGCTGCAGGCCGAGATCCGGGCCCGCGTCCCCGGAATCCGCGCCGCCGAGTACTTCGAGGCGCCCGGCGTTGCCCTGGTCCGCGCGCACGCCGGCCTGCCGCGGCCGCTGGCCAGGGAATACCCGGCTTACCTGCTCACGGAGGCGGGCGGCCGGGATCATAATGCCGAAATTTTCACCGAACGAATGGTGGCCATTCCCGCGCTGGACGAGGCGTCGGTGGCGCTGGACCCGCCGGGGCGCGCCGCGCTGTGGGCTTACCGTGAGCGGCACACCGAGGCGATCGGCGCCGCCGGCATCCCGCACAAGCTCGACGTGGCGCTGCCGGTGACCCAGCTCCCGGCGTTCCGCGCGGCGCTCGACGCGGTCACCGGGGACGCGAAGGCGATCGTGTTCGGCCACATCGGTGTCGGCAACGTGCACGTCAACGTGCTGGGGCCCGAGCCCGGCGACAACTCCGTGGACGAGGCCGTGCTCGGGCTCGCGGCCGCGCACGGCGGGACGATCTCCGCGGAACACGGCATCGGCCACGCGAAGGCCGCGCTGCTGCACCTCAGCCGCAGCCGCGCGGAGATCGCCGCGATGCGCGCCGTAAAGTCCGCCCTGGACCCGGCCGGGCTGCTCAACCCCGGCGTCCTGCTGGCGGTGTGACGATCATGTCTGGCCGGCCACCCCGGAGGCGACCGGAACGCCGCCGGTAACACCACGGCCCGTTTGGCAGATAACTAATGTTCTTTCGCTGACCAGCGGTCTTTCTGGTGGCACGATGTTGGTGTGGTGGCAGGGCAAGCGGAGACGGTTGGCCGGCGGGACCGGGCCGCCGCGACCGCGCGCGCCGTCATCGAGAGCGCGGCCGACGCGATCGTCGCGTTCGGCACCGACCGCACGGTGCTGCTCTGGAACCCGGCCGCGGAGCGCATGTTCGGCTGGAGCGCGAGCGAGATCATCGGCGTCGAGCCGCCGATCATCCCCGAGGAACTGAAGGCCGAGCACAACGCCGTGCTCGAGCGGGTGCGCGGCGGCGGCCAGATCTCGTTCGCCACCCGGCGGATCCGCAAGGACGGCTCGGTGCTGGACGTGCGCATCGACACCAGCGCGCTCACCGGCAGCGGCGGCGACGTGACCGGGTGGGTCAACGTCTGCCATCAGACCGGCGAGGACGACGTGGCCCGACACTACATGGCGGAGCGGGCACGCGTGGTGCGCAGGCTCGGCGACGTGGTCGCCGACATGAACGCGCAGCGGGATCTGGAGGCCGTCCTCGACCGGATCGCCGCCAGCCTGCGCGAGCTGACCGGCGCGGACGCCGGCGGCTTCGTCCTCATCGAGGACGACGTGCTCCGCCTGGTCAGCACGGCGGGACTGCCCGCCAGGCTGCGCGGCAAGACCGCCACGCTGTCCACCAGCCTCGTCGGCGAGCTGCTGCGATCCGGTAAGACGGTGATGATGGCGACCGGCGAGTCGGGCAACTTCGACGACCTGATCTGGTCCGCGCTCCCCGGGCTGCACACGATCGCGCTCAGCCTGTCGCACGTCGGCGGCAGGCCCTACGGCGCGCTGTACGCGCTGTACAGCCGGCGCACGCTGAGCCATGTCGAGCTCGAGCTGCTCGAGCTGCTGGCCGGGCACGCCGGGGTCGCGCTGACGAACGCGATGGCGTTCGAGGAAGTGGTACGGCAGCGGGCGCACGAGCGCGCGGTCATCGACGGCAGCGCCGACGGCATCGCGGTGCTCGACGGCGAGGGCATGGTCAGGCAGTGGAACCCGGCCGCGCACCACATCACCGGCATGCCGGCCAGCGAGGTGATGGGCAAGGCGCCCCCGTTCCCGCTACCGGACGCCGGGGAGCGCCGGACGCACAAGCTGGAGAGCGGCCGGTGGCTCGACGTGCTCTGCACGGCGCTCGGCGATGGTGACGAGCGGGTGGTCGACTTCCGTGACGTCACCGCGGCCAAGGAACTCGAGGAGGCCAAGGACCTGTTCCTCGCCACCACCAGCCATGAGCTCCGCACCCCGATCACGATCGTGCAGGGCTTCGCGAGCACGCTGGCGAGCCGCTGGGACCAGCTCTCGGACGCCGACCGCAGGTCGGCGGTGCGCACGATCGCGGAGCGGGCGGGCTCGCTCGGGCGGCTGGTGGAGCAGCTGCTGCTCGGCGCGCGGGCGGGCGCCGACCAGCTCCCGGTCAGCAACGGGCCGTTCGACCTGGCGGGGCTGCTGCGGGCGGCGGTCGTGTCGTTCCGCCCGCTGTCGGACAAGCACGAGGTGGCCGCGGACGTGCCAGCCGACCTGCCCGCGGCCTACGGGGACTCGATGGCGACCGACATCATCGTCGGCCAGCTCCTGGAGAACGCGTTCAAGTACTCCCCGGCGGGCGGCTCCGTGCACGTGCGGGCGCGCGCCGCGGGCCCGTGGATCGAGGTGACCGTCGAGGACCGGGGGATCGGCATCACGCCCGGCGACCACGAGCGGATCTTCGAGCGGTTCGTCCAGGGCGAGACCGGTGACCGGCGGCGTTTCGGCGGCGTGGGGATAGGCCTCTATATCGTGCGGCGCCTCGCCGCGGCGCAGGACGCCTCGGTGGTGGCGCAATCGCGGGCCGGCGGCGGCACCGTGATGCGGCTCCGGCTGCGCCGCGCGAGCACGGGCTTAGCCTCCTACAGGCGCGCCTGCTCCCGGTGCCGCGGCTCACCGCCGGTGGCTTCGAGGTACTCGTCGATCACTCCGGGCACGTCCTCGCTGTCCCGCAGGACCTTGCCCGCTTCCATCCAGAGCACCCGGTTGCAGCTCTGCTCGATCTCGCCCAGGTTGTGCGCCACCAGGAATACCGTGCCGGCCTCGTCGCGCAGCTCCCTGATGCGGTTGTGGCTTTTCGTCCGGAACGGCGCGTCGCCGGTGGCCAGGGCCTCGTCGATCATCAGGATCTCGTGGCTCTTGGCCGACGCGATCGCGAACCGGAGCCGCTGGGCCATTCCGGTGGAGTAGGCCCGCATCGGAAGGTCGATGAACCTGCCGACGCCGGAGAAGTCCACGATGTCCTGGTAACGCGCCTTGACCTCCTGCGGGGGCATGCCCATCGCCAGGCAGCCGAGCACGACGTTCCGCTCGCCGGTCAGGTCATCGAGGAGTGCGGCGTTCACGCCGAGCAGCGCGGCCTGGCCCGTCGAGTAGACGCAGCCCTGTTCTGGGGGCAGCAGGCCGGCGATCGCCCGCAGCAGGGTCGACTTGCCCGAGCCGTTGCGCCCGATGACGCCCACCACGTCCCCGTGGTTGACGACAAACGATATGCCCTTGATCGCGTGCACCTCACGGATGGACTGGCGCCGCTGGCGCCGCACCACGCGCATCAGCGCGGTCGCCGCGGTGCCCTTGTCGCCGCCGGCGCCGTACACGCGGTAGACCACGTGCAGGTCGTCAACGATCACGGTCGGCTCAGCCACGGGCATACGTTACCTCGTGCCGGCCGGTTGTATGACGTTCACCGGATCCGCCTTGCAGGACAGTAACTGTCGGCTTGTGACGTGCGAGTATGTCGTCTCTCACAGATACTTGCGGCGAAAAATGACGTTCACGGTTTCACGCCGTTCACACTGGGCATTCCGCTCGTACCGGGTTCGTTTCAGTTCACGGTCGGGGCGAGGTGTTTTGGAGGTGGCTAGGTCGGGCGTGCTGCTGCTCCCGTTTACAGCATCCAGCGTCGGCGTCGCTCGCCGCCGCCTCATCGCGGAACTCATTTCGGCCGGCATTTTCGAGGGGTCGGCGCGCGACGCGGCGCTTGTGCTCAGCGAGCTGATCAGTAACGCGCTGCGGCACGCTTCGCCGTTGCCTGGCGCCAAGGTCAAGGTGGCATGGATCCTGCGCCGGGACAGCGTCGAGGTCGCGGTCAGCGACGGCGGCGGGCGGACGGTGCCCGAACTGGCCCAGCCCACGGCCTCCTCGGTCGGCGGGCGCGGCCTGGGGATCGTCGCCCGGCTGTCCAGGCACTGGGGCGTCCGCTCCGGTGACGGCGAGATGACGGTCTGGGCGGAGCTGCCCGCGCCGCACGGGGGACGGGCACGCCCGGGCCGGGCCGGCCTGGACGACGCGGCGGCGCTGCAGGGCGCTGCCAGCGACGCATTAGCGCGCCCACGCAAGCCAGGCCGCCTGCGGCGGCTGGCGCGGGGGTGGGGCGCTGCGGGGGTTGTTCCCCGGGCCAGCGCCTTCACCTAGATTCCGGCAGCGTATGACGGTAGGGTTCCCCACGTGGAGCTCAGTGTCTCGAGCCGGTCTCACGGCGATCACGCGATCGTGACCGCGTCCGGCGAAATCGACCTCTATACCGCTCCGCGGCTGCACAGCGAGCTCGCCGCAGTCATCGGCAACGGCGGTCCCACCCGCGTCATCGTGGACATGTCCGGGGTCGAGTTCTGCGACTCCACCGGCATGAACGTCCTGCTTTCCTGCCTGCGCCAGGCACGCGAGCGGGGCGGTGAGCTGGAGCTCGCCGCGCCCCGCCCGGCGGTCCTGAAGATCCTCCAGGTGACCGGCCTGGATTCGGTGTTCACGATCGCGAACGACCCGCCCGCCCGCCGCGGCCAGTAGATTCCGCGCGGCTAGATTCCGCGCGGCGCTGCCGCGCGCGACTCCCGCCGCCGCGCGGCACCACGTTGCCGCCCGGCTACTATCTGCCCGTGCAGAGCATCGCCGCCGTCGTCCCGGCATACAACGAAGCCGACCGGATAGCCGCCACCGTGACGGCCGCCGCCGGGTTGCCCGCGGTGGACCTGGTGCTCGTCGTGGACGACGGCTCGAAGGACGGCACCGCTGCCGTCGCGGAGCGCGCGGGCGCGGCGGTGCTGCGGCACGCGCGGAACCGGGGCAAGGCCTCGGCGATGGAAACGGGCGCGGAAGGGGTCCGGCTGCTGGACGAACGGGACGGCCCGCCGCGGCATCTGCTGTTCCTGGACGCCGACCTGGGCGCGACGGCCGCCCACGCGGGCCCGCTGACGGGGCCGGTCCTCGACGGCGAGGCGGACATGACGATCGCGGTCTTCACGACGAGGGTGAAGCTCGGCGGCCACGGGATCGTCGTCCGGGTCTCCGGTTCGGGAATCCGCCGGGCCACCGGGTGGCAGCCCGCGCAGCCGCTGAACGGCCAGCGCTGCCTCACCCGGGCGGCGTTCGAGGCTGCCCGGCCGCTCGCCCGCGGCTTCGGTGTGGAGACGGCGCTCACGATCGACCTGGTGCGCAAGGGGATGCGTGTCAGGGAGGTGGAGGTGGATCTCGCGCACCGCGCCACCGGCACCGATCTGCGTGCGCAGCTTCACCGGGCACGCCAGCTCGCGGATGTCTCCCGGGCGCTGAGCACACGGCTGCTGCGGCGCGGCACCCCGGCGGGGTGACGGCGTTTTCACGCCGGCTGCCATCATGTGCCTATGCGTTATGCGTACCTGGGACCGGAGGGCACGTTTACCGAGGCCGCCCTGCGGACCCTCCCGGCCGCCGGCGATGTGCAGCCCGTGCCGTGCCCGACCATCCAGTCCGCTCTCGCGGCCGTCCGCGGCGGCGGGGCCGAGCGGGGCGTCGTACCGATGGAGAGCTCGGTCGAGGGCATCGTGACCGCCACGGTCGACGACCTGACGCGGGGAAATGACCTGCTGATCCGCGCCGAGCTGCAGATCCCCATCGAGTTCGCACTGCTCGCGAAGCCAGGGACGGCGCTGCGGGACATCAAGACGGTGGGCGGACACCCGCAGGCTCAGCCGCAGTGCCGCGGCTGGCTCGCCGCGAACCTGCCCGGATACGAATGGGTACCGGCCGCGTCCAACGCGGAGGCCGCCAGGCAGGCCGCCGAAGGGCAGCTCGACGCGGCGCTGGCCGGGGAGTTCGCCGCGGCGAGGTACAACCTCCAGATCGTCGCGCGCGACGTCCACGACCGCTCCAACGCCGTGACCCGGTTCGTGGTCGTCGCGCCGGAGGGCCAGTTGCCCGCGCCGACCGGCGCCGACCGCACGTCGCTCGCCGCTTTCCTGGCCCAGGACCGTCCCGGCGCGCTGATGGAGATCCTCACCGAGTTCGCGGTGCGCGGGATCAACCTGACCACCATCCAGTCACGCCCCACCGGTGACGGGCTCGGCAGTTACTACTTCTTCGTCGACTGCGAAGGGCACGTGGACGACGCCCGGGTCGGCGAGGCGGTGATGGGCCTGCGCCGGGTGTGTGCTGACGTCAGGTTCCTCGGCAGTTACCCGCGCAGCGACGGCGGCCGTACCCAGGTGCGCCGCGGCACCTCGGACACCGAGTTCGCCGAGGCGGCGGCGTGGCTCGCCCGCCTTCGCTACGGCCGGGCGTAGCCCGCCGCCGCGGGTCACCGCGTTACAGGTAGGGGCCCGATGCGCGGTACGGCTGCTGCTGGTGTTCGGCGTCGCCCGGCGGGACCAGGCCCGGCGGCAGGGCGCGGCGCATCTGCTCCAGCTGGGCGCGGGCCGCCATCTGCTGCGCGAACAGCGTGGTCTGTATTCCGTGGAACAGGCCCTCCAGCCAGCCGACAAGCTGCGCCTGCGCGACCCGCAGTTCCGCCTCGCTCGGCACCTCGTTCTCGGTGAAGGGAAGTGACAGCCGCTCGAGCTCGCTCACCAGCTCGGGGGCGAGCCCGTCCTCGAGTTCCTTGATGGAGCTCTCGTGTATCTCCTTGAGCCTGGCCCGGCTCTTCTCGTCCAGCGGAGCCGCCCTGACCTCTTCGAGCAGCTGCCGGATCATGCTGCCTATCCGCATGACCTTGGCGGGCTGTTCCACCATCTCGGTCACGGAACGCTCGCCGCCGCTGGAGTTGTCTTCCTCGCCGATCGCCATTCCGTCGGGGCCGACCACCACGACCTGCGGGCTGTCTGCTTGCTCGGGACTCATTCCGTCGCTCATCTTTCTAGTCTGTCCGATCGCCGGGATGCCGCGTCACACGGGGCACGCTACCGGGCGCATCAGGTGCGGAGCAGGATCTTCCCGACGTGGGCGCCGGTATCCATGACCCGGTGCGCCTCGGCGGCGTCGGCCATGGGCAGCTCCCTGTCGATGACCGGGACCACCTTCCCCGCGCTGACCAGCGGCCACACTTTCCCGAGCACCGCCGCGACGACCGCCGCCTTCTCCGCGACCGGACGCGCGCGCAGCGTCGTCGCGTAGATCGCCGCCCGGCGCGGCAGCAGCATGCCGAGGTCGATCTCGGCCCGGCTGCCGCCCTGCATGCCGATGACCACCAGCCGGCCGTTGGTCCCCAGTACCGCCAGATTCCGTGCCAGGTAGCTGGCGCCCATGATGTCCAGGATGACGTCGGCGCCGCGCTCACCGAGCACCTCCACGAAATCCTGCTCCCGGTAGTTGATGGCCAGGTCGGCCCCGAGGGCACGGCAGCGCGCCACCTTCTCCGCCGAGCCGGCCGTGCAGACGACGCGCGCGCCGAAGGCCTTCCCGAGCTGGACCGCCATCGTGCCGATCCCGCCGGACCCGCCGTGCACGAGCAGTGTCTCGCCCGCCGCGAGCCGCGCGATCTGGAACACGTTCGAGTAGACCGTGCACGCCGCCTCGGGAAGCGCGGCCGCGGCGGCCGGGCCAACCCCGCCGGGAAGGGGCAGGATCTGCCCCGCGGGAACCACCACCCGTTCCGCGTACCCGCCTCCGGCCAGCAGCGCGCACACCTCTTCCCCCGTGCTCCAGCCGGTCACTCCCGGGCCGGTGGCGGCGATCCGCCCGGAGCACTCCAGCCCCAGATACGGCGGGGCGCCCGGCGGCGGCGGGTAGAAACCAAGGCGCTGCAGCAGGTCCGCCCGGTTGACGCCGGCCGCGGTCACGTCGATGAGCACCTCGCCTTCGGCGGGTACCGGGTCCGGCACCTCGGTCCAGCGCAGGACCTCGGGGCGGCCGGGCTCGCTGATCACCACCGCGTGCATAGCAGTCTCCTCACCCGGAAAATGCCGTTATCTCCAGGTGCTGGTCGAGGTTAGCGGGACGGCTGATCTTGTTTGGGGCTGACCGTGCGCGGTCAACAGTATGGCAAGGGCTGGCAGGTAGCTTAGGCTCGGGCTTACGTGCGAACCCTCCCCGCATTCCCGAACTCGTGAGGACCAGGGAGATTATCCGTGATACCGAACGAGCATGATGACCCCGGCGCGGCGGGCGACGCCGCCCCCGGCGACGCCGGCGCCGAGCACGGGTCCTCAGCCAGCCAGTTTCCGCCCGCGGCGGTGCCCGGCCCGATCCCGCCAGCGCTCGGCGGGGTCGGCCGCCCGGCGCCCGCCGGTGACGCGGGCACCCAGGACGCGACCGCCGGTGACGCGACCGCCGGTGACGCGGGCGCCCAGGACGCGGGCGCCCAGGACGCGGTCGCCGTTAACGGAGCCGGCCATGCCGCCCAGAACGGCACCGGCCAGCCGGCGGACCAGAACGGCGCCGCCTCCGCCGCCTCCGCCGCGAACCAAGCCGCCCCGAACGGCGCGGGCCCGGACGCCCCAGGCCCGGACGCCGCCTCAGAGGCCGGTCTCGATGACGACGACATGGATTCCTATCTGACCTCGGGACCCAACCCGTTCTCGTCGGTTCACCCGCAGGGCACCGGCCCGTTCCCGCGACTGCTTCCCCGGGCCTTCGTCCCGCAGTCGTCCGCGCCGCCCTCCGGGGAGCACGGGCCCCAGCCGTCGCCGTACGCGAACCCGGCCGGGCACCCGTGGGTGCAGCCCGCGCAGCAGGGCGGCCACCAGGCACAGCCCCACCAGGCACAGCCCCACCAGGCACAGCCCCACCCGGACCGGCCTTATCCGGCACAGCCTTATCGGGCACAGCCCTATCCGGCACAGCCCCATGCGGCCGGGTCTTATCCCGGTCAGCTTTACCAGCCGGGCCCCTATCCGGACCAGGCGAACCCCTATCCGGACCAGCCGGGCCCGCATCCGGGGCATCAGTACGGGCCGGAATACGGGCTGGCCGCCTCCGTGCCCGCGGACGCTCAGCCGGGGGACCGGGAACCCGGGGACCAGGAACCCGGGGCGGCTGACCCGGAGCTGGAGGGCTCCATTCCGGCAGCTTCCGTTCCGCCGGATTCGGCTCCGGCCGGCTCGCCTCCGGCCGCGCCGCACCCGGACGCGCCGCACGCTGCCATGCCGGCCGGCCCCCACGGCGGTACGCCGGCCGCGCCCCATGGCGTCACCCCGCAGGAGGGCGCCCCGTTTGGGGACGTGCCGCTGATGGAGCCGCTGCCGGACATGGAGCCGCTGCCGGAAGAGGGCTACCCGCCCATGCCGGCCCCCTACCCGGAGCCCCCGGCCCCGGCAGAGGGGTACCCTCGAGCGCCGCAGGCGTATGCCCCGCCCGCGCCCGGAGCGTATCCGCAGACTCCGGAGGCATACCCGGCCGCGCCGGAGGCTTACTCCGCGCCGGAGACTTACCACGCGCCGGAGGTGTACCCGGCCGCGCCGGAGGCGCATCGCGCCGGGCGCCAGGCGTACCCCGGGACCGCCGAGGCGTATTCCGGGCGGCTACCCGAGGCCGCGCCGCCGCTTCCTTCCCCGT
The DNA here is from genome assembly GCA_019239975.1 of Streptosporangiaceae bacterium. Classification (GTDB taxonomy): domain Bacteria; phylum Actinomycetota; class Actinomycetes; order Streptosporangiales; family Streptosporangiaceae; genus JAFAZE01. The sequence continues at coordinate 5,266 of JAFAZE010000104.1, read as the reverse complement.
ATCCGGCGCAGCCCGGAGGACAGAGCCCCGGCGTGCCGGGCGTCCCCGGCGGTCCCGTCCCCGGCGGTCCCGTCCCTGCCCCCATGCCGCCAGGCGGCCCGTCGCGCGGCCCGGTCCCGGGAGGCCCGGTGCCTGGCGGGCAGGCCCCCGGCAACCAGGCGCAGGGAAACCAGCAGTACGGCTACCCGCAGCCCGCGCCGGGAGCGCAGCAGGAGCGGTACCAGACGGGCGCCGCCGGGCTGCTGCCGCCCGCTGAGACCGAGTCCCCGCACCCGAGGGAGACCGCGGACAGCCTGACCGCCGAGTCGCTCCTGCACGGCAAGCGGCCGGCGCCCGGCGGAGGATGGCGGCGGACGATCTACCGGGCAACCGGAGGGCTCATCCGCGTCGGCGAGTCCGCCGCCGACCTGCGCAGGCGGGATCTGGTCAACAGGGTGCGGACACCAGTCGCCGGCGGCCATCACCGGGTCGCGGTGATGAGCCTCAAGGGCGGCGTCGGCAAGACGACGACGACCGTCGGCCTGGGCGCCACGCTGGCGACGCTGCGCGGCGACCGCGTCATCGCGGTGGACGGTAACCCCGACCGCGGCACGCTGTCGGACAAGGTCCGCCTCGAGACGGCGGCGACCGTGCGGGACCTGCTGAACGAGCGCGCCCAGGTCATGCGCTACGCCGACGTCCGCGCGTTCACCTCGCAGGCGTCCAGCCGCCTGGAGGTCCTGGCCTCCGACCGGGACCCGGCGGTCTCCGTGGCGTTCAGCGCGGACGACTACCGTGACGTGGCGCGGGTGCTCGAGCATTACTACTCGATCTGCATCACCGACTGCGGCACCGGCCTGCTGCACTCGGCGATGTCCGGCATCCTGGAGATGGCGGACCAGATCGTGCTGGTGAGCTCCGCCTCCGTGGACGGCGCGCGCAGCGCCAGCGCGACCCTCGACTGGCTCGACGCCCACAACTACGGCGACCTGGTGCGCAGCGGGGTGGTCGTGCTCTCCGCCATCCGGCAGAGGAGCAAGAGCGCCGTGGACCTGGACCGCCTGGAGGCGCACTTCGCCGCGCGCTGCAGGGCGGTGGTCAGGGTCCCGTACGACTCACACCTGGAGGAGGGCGCCGAAGTCGAGCTGGAACTGCTCAACGCCGAGACCACCGACGCGTACCTGGCGCTCGCCGCGCTCGTCGCCGACGGCTTCGCCACGCCACGCCGCGCGGCGCCCCGCCCGGTCTGAGCGCGGCGGCTCGCATAAGGTTGGTGCCGACAAGGAGGGCTCGCCTAGCGGCCGATGGCGGCGGTCTTGAAAACCGCTAAGACTGGTGACAGTCTTCGTGGGTTCGAATCCCACGCCCTCCGCCTGACCTGGCAATACCTGCCGGAGCGTTCCCGCGGGCTGCCCCGCAGCCGTGGAAACGGGCGCAGGAAGGTGAAGACAGTGGATCCGTACTTCGGTGCGACCACCGCGCTGGGCGGCGCCGACCTGGCCATTCCCCGCGCTCACCCGCATCCTCACTCGCTGAGTCCATCATTGCGTGTTGTTCTGGTCGGAAATCCGAACGAAATCGCACTCAATCATCTCTAGGAGTCGCGGTCAGCTGGCGTGATAGTAGAGCAGCAATTGCTCGAGGAAATGGGTGGCGAGTTGGCAGCCAGCCAGGGCCAGGGGGATCGCCGCCCAGGCCGCGATCCGTGACCTGCGGGCGAGCAACGCTGCCACCAGAATCAGGGCAGCCGTGGACCACCAGACGATGTTGCGGCTGTCGAGCGCCTGCGCGGCACGGTGCAGGCAGTCGGCTGTCTGGGTGGTGGGAAGAACAGCACACGCGGCCCTCGCGCTACCGTCAGCCCCGTTGAGGATTCCGGGGGCCATTGGCCACAGAAGCCAGACGAGAACGGCGGCCGCGATGCCTCCGAAGTGCCACCAGCTCGCCGGGCCGGCCGCCGACGAGCGCACCTGCCACCACTGCACGGCGGCGAAACCAAACGCCACCGCGACCGGAAGCGCCAGCACGGGCACCGTTACAGCGGTGGACATCCGGTTGGTGACCGCGCCGCCTGCCACTTCAGCGATCACGGCGGCGAAGACGACGATCCACCCGGTAAGCCCTCCCTCGAACGGTTGTGTCAGCAGCGGCACTCGCGCTGGCCCTGGAGTGTTCATGACGGCTATCCTGGCCCACGCCGATCGCCTGATCCACCCGCCCGCGGCGCCGAGTAGTCTCGGCTGCATGGGCATGGGAAGCCATACGCTGCCCCCGTTCGGCTGGATGGAGGCCGTGACGCGGTGGCAGTTCGCCGCGATCGCCACCGAGCTGACCGTGGCGGCGGCGGCGCTGTACCTGCTGGGCGTCTGGCGGGTGAGACAGCGCCACCCGGCCCGGCCGTGGCCGTTGTGGCGCACGGCGATGTTCCTCGGCGGGCTGCTGGTCATCGTGATCGCCACGCAGAGCGGTGTGGGCACCTACGACGACGTCCTGTTCTGGGACCACATGATCCAGCACCTCATGCTGATCATGATCGCGCCGCCGATGCTGGTGCTGGGCCAGCCGATCACGCTGCTGCTGCACGCGAGCCGCAACCCGCTGCACACCCGCGTCAAGCGTGTCGTCCGGTCCCGGGTCGCCGGCTGGCTGACCTGGCCGCCGTTCGGCATCGCCGCGTACACCGCCACGATCGTCGGGACACACCTCACCAGCTTCATGAACGTCGTGATGAGCAACGGCGCGGTCCAGGGAGCCGAGCATCTGCTCTACCTCGTCGTCGGGTACCTGTACTTCCTGCCGCTGATCGGCCGGGAGCCAATTCGCTGGCGAGTCTCCTATCCGGTAAAGCTCTTCCTGCTCTTTCTCGCCATGCCCGTGGACGCCTTCACCGGCGTCGTGCTCGGCTCGGCCAGCAGCGACCCGTTCGCCCCGATGGAACCGCCCGGCCGGGGCCCCAGCACGCTCACCGACGTGCACGCGGGCGGCGCGGTGATGTGGATCGGCGGAGCCGGGATCATGTTCGTGATGATCATGGTGATCTTCTTCGCGTGGAGCAGGGACACGCGGCCCGCGGGCGGCATGGGCTGGCTGGAGTCCGCGCGCCGGGCCAATCTCGCCACGATGGTCAGCGGGTCCGGGCCGGCGCCGGCGCGGGCCCGGACGCGGCAGGACGCCAGCGTCGACGACGATGAGCATCTCGCCGCCTACAACGCCTACCTCGCGCGCCTCCACGGCACCACCGAGCAGCGGCCGTAGGCCACGGCGTACCGCTCTCACAAGTCCGGAAAGGTCACATTCCGGTAAAAGCGGTCGTTTGGGGTTGAACCTTGGCCGACGGTTGAGCGTTTTCCCGGGTGGAGGCGGGAACGGGTAGAGCCTGGTCCCGGCGTCTGGTGTCAGGGCGGTGGCGAGGCCGGAGAGGCGCCCGCAGCGGGGGCGCAGGCGTGAACGGCCGGACGCTCCGCCGGGGCGCGCGAGCGCCCGGGGCGCCTACGCCGGTGGAGAGACCGGTGCACCGGTCCTGACCGCGGCGCGGCTCCCTGGGACGGCTTGGCCGCTCACCCAGCCGGAGCCGCGCCGCTGGGGGATCGCGGCCGCCCGGGGCCCGAGCCGCGAGGGCGCGCCCAGTTATTTCGAATTGCTTACGGCGACCGTGAACCGCCCGGCGCTTCTTCCCGTATTCCTGGTTGGTGGCGTAGATGAGCGCCATTCGCGCGCACGCCGGCGGACCTACCGCCGGCAGCCGGATGTGCCTCACATCCCCGTCCGCATGCGCTGCTGTATCGGGACCTTTCGTTGGTAACTCCGGAAATGCCGGGAAGGGAGCAGAGGGACCATGCGGGTGATCCACCGGATCGCCCTGGCAGCAGCTTCGGCGGCGGCGAGTGCCGTCGTTGTGGCGGGAGTGGCGGCCGCGCCGATGGCTCAGGCGGGGACGCAGACCTCTTTCATCGGCGGTTTTCACACCCCGCCGACGACGGTGGCCTCCACGGTACCGCAGAACGGGGACGTCAATCCGTATGGCGTCGCTGTCGTGAAGCACAGCCAGGGCAAGCTCGTCAAGGGCGATGTTCTTGTCAGCAACTTCAACAACTCAGCCAACCAGCAGGGCACGGGCACGACGATCGTCGAGGTCGCCCCGAACGGTGCCGTGACCCAGTTCGCACAGATCACCGTGGCGGGCCTGCCCAAGGGCAGCAGCTGCCCCGGGGGGATCGGCCTGACGACCGCGCTCGTCGCGCTGCGCAGCGGGTTTGTCATCGTCGGCAGCCTGCCCACCACGGACGGCACCTCGGCGACCGCCAAGGCGGGATGCCTCCTGGTGCTCAACAGCCAGGGCAACGTCGTGGAGACGTTCTCCGGGCACGGCATCAACGGGCCCTGGGACATGACCGCTCTCGACGCGGGCGACGCCGCTGAACTGTTCGTCACCAACGTTCTCAACGGCACCGTCGAGCACAGCCCCAAGGTGGTGCACGGCGGCACGGTCCTGCGCCTGCTGCTGGCGATCCCCGACTACGGCATCCCGCAGCTCGTCAACACCACGAAGATCGGTTCCGGCTTCGCCGAGCGAACCGATCCCGCCGCTCTGGTGATCGGGCCGACCGGCGTCGGTCTCGGCGACGACGGGAAGCTCTACGTCGCTGACACCCTCAGCAACAGGATCACCGTGATCAATGACGCCGTGTTCCGTGACGACAGCGCCGGGACCGGTGAGACGGTGAGCGAGGGCGGCGCGCTCAACGGCCCGCTCGGGCTCGCGATCGCGCCCAATGACGACATCCTGACCGTCAACTCCGGTGACGGCAACATCGTCGAGACGACCCCTGGGGGCGCCCAGATCGCCGTGAAGACGCTGGACACGTCCGGCAGCCCGCCTGGTGCGGGCGCGCTGTTCGGCCTCGCCGTGGCCCCGTACGGCACCGGCGTCTACTTCGTCGACGACGCGACCAACACGCTGGACCTGCTCCACTAGCCCCCGGCAGGTTCAGCCTCCAGGCCCGGGGAGACATTGCGGCGTCTCCCCGGGCCGTGTCTCCTGGGGGTCGCCTTCGGGCGCCCCCCAGGCCCCGGGGCCGCCCGGCCGCTTTCACCCAGCAACGCCAGCCGCGACGGCAACGCCAGCCCCGGCCCGCCGGGGGGTGCGCCAGCCCCGTTCGCCCCATCGGCACCACGCTCCACGATCCCGGAAACGTGGGTGCCGTATGGGCGCGTCTGTTTTTAACTTGGCGGTTGTTTCGAGTGTTGGGCTGTACGTGTCGGTGCATGGCTTACCGGCGGGTATGCC